>NZ_NSFU01000001.1:0-705816 GCF_002294875.1 Mesorhizobium sp. WSM4312
GTCTTACTCCAAGCCGACCGCAAGGTCGGCTTTTTCTTTCTAAACAGGCCCGACCGCAGGTCGGCGTTTTCTTGCGATAGACTGGCGCCAAATCAGCCGGGCGGCTGGGACAGGGCCAGGTTGCCGCTGAGCAGCGCCGCCAGATCTCCCGCGGAAGCATCAGCATCGGCACGTAGCCGGATCGCGAATTCGGCCATCGGAACCGGCGGCAGGCCCAGCTCGCGCGGCGCTTCGACAATGCCGGAATGGGCAAAGCGCGGGGTTCGCAAGGTCAGCGCAACGCCGGCATTCACCGCGGTGCGCAGGCCGGCCAGGCTGGCGCTGCCGGCGGCGATGCGGTAGCGGCGGCCGGCCGCATCGAGCGCCGCCAGTGCGGCCTCGCGAAACCCGCAATGGGGATCGAGCAGCGCCAGCGGCAACTCTTCCTGCCGCCAGGCCAGCCCTTTCCCAGAACACAGCCACATCATCGGCTCACGCAGCACGCCGACCTCGTCCGGCGCGGCCGCCTGGCGCATGACAATCGCCAGATCGAGGCTGCCGGCCTGCAGCGCCTGCGCCAATTCGGCGGAGCGGCCAACCCGCAATTCGATCCTGACGCGCGGGTGGCTGGTGGCGAAGGCACGCAGCAGATCCGGCAGGCCGCTGTCGGCGAAATCCTGCGTCGTGCCGATGGCGACACGCCCGGCTGCCCGCGCCCCCTTCAGCGCCAGCCATGCCTCGCGGTGCGCGGCAAGAATGCGCCTTGCGTGGCCGACAAGGTCCTCCCCGGCCGGCGTCAGGCCGCGGCCCCTGCCCTGCGGCGCCAGCAGCGGCTCGCCGACGATCTCCTCCAGCCGCTGCATCTGGGCGGTCACCGCCGAAGGCGAACGGCCAACGCTGATAGCCGCCCGCGCCAGCGAACCGCTGTCGACGAAAGCGAGGAAGGTTTTGAGCAGATCCGGATCGAGTGCTTCCATAATTCGATAATATCGAATCTTCTGTTGAAAACAATTCGATTTTTTTGACTCAATGATGGTGGCATGGTCTCTCCAACGGCAATCAGACGCCGCTGGAAACCAAGGAGACGAACAATGCCTATCATCAATATCAGCGTCACCGGCAAGCCGGACGCCGCCTTGTCCGCCAGCATCGCCAGGGAAATAACCGAGATCACCGCCACGCAATTGCGCAAGGATCCCACGATCACCGCCGTTGCCATGTCCTATGTCGATCCGCAGCACTGGTTCGCCGGCGGCAAGTCGCTGGCCGAGCATGGCACCAACACGTTCTGGCTGGATATCAAGGTGGTCGACGGCACCAACACCAAGCTCGAGCTGGAAGCCTATCTCAAGGCTCTCTTCGATGCCTTCGGCCGCCTGTTGGGCAGTGTGCACGAGGAAAGCTATGCCTTCGTGCATGAAGTTCCGGCAGCCGCCTATGGCTATGGCGGCAAGACGCAGGAGTTCCGTTTCATCAGCGGGCGGTTGAAGGCAGCGTAAGGGTCGTTCTTTCTCCCTCCGGGGGAGAAGCAACACCGTCTCTTCCCACATTGACCTAGCGCCCACTTGCGCTACCCTCTGCGCCGAGGCGGCCGCGGAAGAGCCGCGATGACAAAAGTCGTTGGGAGAGAAGCGGCATGATCCTGACACTGGCGCTGCTTGCGGGTCTCGTTCTGGCCTGGCTGCTGATCGGCGTGGTGGAGAAATTCCGCCTCGACCTGCGTTTCAGCAAGGCGATGCTCTACGTGCCGTTCAAGCTCGCCTACCGGATCAACGACAGCCGCATCAGGATCGCGCGCAAGGCGCAGGCTCCCGTTATCTACGTCATCTCGCACCAGTCGCGCTTCGAACCAGCGCTGATGCTGTCGCTGCTGCCGGATGACACGCTGCACATTCTGGACGAGGTCTCGGCACGCTCGCCGTGGCTGGAACCCTGGCGTGAGCTTGGCCGAACGATCGCCTTCAATGCCGAACATCTTTTCGTCAGCCGCCGGCTGGTGCGTGTGCTGAAGGGCAAGGGCCGGCTCGCCGTCTATCTGCCGGACGCAGTCGAGCCTGACGTCAAGACGTTTCGGCTGTTTCGCGCCGTCACCCGCATTGCCATGCAGGCTGACGCCCGCATCGTGCCGATCTTTGTCGCCGGTGCCCGTAGCCTGCCTGTTTCCCTGACGCCGGCGGCCAAGGCCCCGCGGCACTGGTTTCCGCGGCTCTCGATCAGCGTACTGGAGCCGACGACCATCGCCGAACTGGTGGCACGCAATCCGGACCAGGCCTCGAACACCAATTCGCTGTTCGACCGCGTCGCCGAGGCCCGGCTTTTCGGCAACGACCTCGACCGCGGCCTGTTCCTGGCCATGCGCGATGCGGCAGCCAGGGTCGGCGCCTCGCATCCGATCATCGAGGACGTCATCTCGGGCGCACTGAGCTACCGCAAGATGTTCATCGGTGCCCGCGTGTTGGGCAGGCGCTTCGAGGCGGTGACGGCGCCAGGCGAAGCGGTGGGGATAATGCTGCCCAACGCCAATGGCGTCGTGCTGTCATTCGTCGGACTTCTGTCAGCGGGCCGGGTGGCGGCGATGATCAACTACACGGCCGGGCCGGCGAGCGTCACCGCCGCCGTGCGCACGGCCGTCATCCGCACCGTCATCTCATCGCGGGCCTTCGTCGAGAAGGCCGATCTCGCCGATATCGTCGCCGCGGTCGAAAAGGGCGGTGCCAGGCTGCTGTGGCTGGAAGATGTTCGGACCAGCGTCACCGCGCTGGACAAGCTTGCCGCCGCCTTGCTGTGGCGTTTGCCGCTGCAGCGCCAGGATGCGGCCAAGCCGGGCGTGATCCTGTTCACCTCCGGCTCCGAGGGCACGCCGAAGGCGGTTGTCCTGTCGCAAAAGAACCTTCTCGCCAATGCCATGCAGGCCGAGGCGCGCATCACTATCTCGCCGGCCGACATCCTGCTCAACGTGCTGCCGGTGTTCCATTCCTTCGGCCTGACGGGCGGCACCATCCTGCCGCTGGTCACCGGGGTAAAGCTGTTCCTCTATCCCTCGCCGCTCCATTACAAGATCATCCCCGAGATCGCCCGCAAGGTGAAGCCGACCATCATGTTCGGCACCGACACCTTCCTCGCCAACTATGCGCGCACCGCCAAGGACGGCGACTTCTCCAGCCTGCGATTCGTCGTTGCCGGCGCCGAGGCTGTGAAGCCGGAAACCCGCCGCGTCTACCGCGAGCGCTTCCAGGCCGAGATCATCGAAGGGTTTGGGCTGACCGAGGCCGCGCCGGTGGTTGCCGTCAACACCGCCCTCCATGGGCGCGACGGTACGGTCGGGCGGCTGCTGCCGGCCATGCGCATGAAGTTGGAGCCGGTCGAGGGCATATCGGATGCCGGCCAGTTGTGGCTCGACGGACCGAATCTGATGATGGGTTACATGACATCAGACCGCCCCGGAGAGTTGCAGCCGCTGAGCGGCTGGCACGACACCGGCGACATCGTCGCCGTCGACCGCGAAGGCTTCATCACCATTCGCGGCCGCGCCAAGCGCTTCGCCAAGATCGCCGGCGAGATGGTGTCGCTGGGCGCGGTCGAGATGCTGGTGCAGTCGCTGTGGCCGGAAGAACGCCATGCGGCGGTGGCGGTGCCCGACAAGAGACGCGGCGAACGCATCGTGCTGGTCACCACCGCCGACGATGCCAATCCTGAAGAGCTGCGCCAGTTCGGCAAGAAGGCCGGGGCCGCCGAACTGATGGTGCCGAACGACATCGTCAAGGTGGAGGAAATCCCGGTGCTCGGTTCCGGCAAGACCGATTATGTCTCGACCAGAAAGCTGGCGATCGACAGGCTGGGGCGGGGCATCGCGGCGTAACGCCGCCAGATCCAACCAATCGTTTCACCTCAGGCAAGCCGGGATGATCGGCGAGATCCGGTAGGATTCACGCTTCTTCCATGCCTCGACACCCCTGAAGATGGCCCCTCGCCAAAGAATCGCCAAAGTGGTGAGTGACCATTCACTCTCCATCGGAGCAAGATTTCCAACCTGGAGGAAAGCTGCACATGGCAAAAATCCTTGTCACGGGAGGGACCGGACATCTCGGTCGCGATCTTGTGCCGGCGCTGTCCCAGGCCGGTCACGTCGTCAGATTGCTCGCCAGGAAGCCGATGAATGATCCCTCCCTGCAATGGGCCTTGGGCGACTTGGCAACCGGCGAAGGCATCGATGACGCGCTTGGCGGCATCGACACCGTGATCCATGCCGCGACCCTCTCGCCCATCGCCAGGCGCGGCATGAGGCCGATTGACTTCTTCTTCAGCCCGACAAGCGTCGATGTCGAAGGCACGCGGCGCTTGCTTGCAGCATCGCGTCGCGCCGGTATCGGCCACTTCATCTTCGTGTCGATCGTCGGCCTCGAATTCAGCAGCCTGCCCTATGCCCGAGCAAAGTTGGCGGGCGAACAGCTTGTGCGGGAGTGCCCGCTTGCGTGGTCAGTCATTCGCGCAACGCCATTCTACTACCTCTTGGAGCAGATGCTGGGTGGGCTGAAATGGCTGCCTGTCTGGCCGTTGCCAAATTCGCTCTCAAATCCCGTCGATACGCGAGATGTAGCCCGCTATCTGGCGGAGGCGGTGAATGACGGGAAGCGCGGGGTACGCCCTGCGATCGGCGGCCCGGATCTGATGCCCTTCTCAAGTTTCGCACGGCAATACTACGATGCGCTCGGGCTCAGGCGGCTCGTCCTGCCACTGCCGGTCAGCCGCAAGATGAGCTTCAAAATGGGTTTGGTCGAAACCAATGAGCGGCTTGGTCAAAGGAACTGGAGGGCGTGGCTTTGCGAACGACACAAGCACGCGGCAGTCGATTCGCATCGCCAGGCCGCCGGCTAGCGCCGTTTGTGATTGTGCGCGTGGTGTTATTGTCCTCTGAGAATCCCCTACCCTAGTCATGGAGCTGGGATCCGCTATGAAACCGCCATCAACTGGACGGGAACGCATTCTGCGTGAAGCCATCCGACTGTTTGCCGAGCGAGGCTACGACCGGACGAGCGTTCCCGACATTCAGGAGGCGGCAGGCCTGTCGCGCGGCTCCGGCGCACTCTATAAGCACTTCCCTTCAAAAGAGGACCTGCTTGCCACCGCGATCGATCAGTTTGTCGATACGTCACGGGAAGGCCGTGCCGAACTTGGCGAGACAACGCTTTCCATCGACGAAAGTTCGCGGCGCCTTGTGGAGCGCATGCTTGAAAAGCTCAGCGCCAACCGCGACGTGCTTCGGATCTTGTGGCGCGACCTGGAGCATTTCCCCGCGCTGAAAGCCTCCGCACGTGGCGAGATCATGCAAAGCACTTATCTTGCCGTCGCGGAATGGCTGCGGGAGCGCCAGCGTCAGGGCGAATTGCGCCCGCACGACAGCGAGGCGATCGCCGCCGTGATCGTCGGCAGCGTCGCCATGTTCCGGGTCTTCGAAGCGATCTGGGGTGAACGTGCAATCGAGATCAGCGATGAACGCTTTGCCTCCGCCTGGGGCGATCTGTTGCTTGGCGGCTTGCGACCTAGACCAGTCTAGCGATCAGCCTATGTCCGAAGGCGGTACCTTCTCGCCTTCGAGCTTGGCGCGCTTGGAATAGGCGCGCACGGAAAACGGCAGGAAGATCAGATAGCCCGCGACCGATGCCGTCAGCGTGTACCAGGGATAGGTCATCAGCAAGAGGATGTAGAGCACCACGGCCAGAATGACCGGCAGCACCCTGTCGCCCGGGATCTTGATGCTCTTGCCGGAATAGACCGGCAGCCGGCTGACCAGAAGGAAGGCGACAAGGATGGTGAAGCCGGTGGCGACGAAGGCGGCTGGGCGGCTTGGCTCCAGCCCGAGCCTCAGGAAGAACAGATAGAGCGGCAGCATCACCAGCACCGCGCCCGCCGGCGCCGGCACGCCGACGAAATATTCCGACTGCCACAGGGGCCGCTCGGCCTTCTCGTCGTCGAGCACGTTGAAGCGGGCGAGCCTGAGCCCGCAGGCGATGGCGAACAGAAGGGCGGCTATCCAACCCGGCGAGCCGGCGCGATCGAGCAGGAAGGCATACAGCACCAGAGACGGCGCGACACCGAAATTGACGATGTCGGCGAGCGAATCCATCTGCGCGCCGAATTTCGAAGTCGCCTTCAGCATGCGTGCGAGCCGGCCGTCGATGCCATCGAGAAAGGCAGCCAGCAGCACCATCACCACCGCTGTCTCGAAGCGGTCTTCGAAGGCAAAGCGGATGCCGGACAGGCCGGCGCAGATGGCAAGCACGGTGACCAGATTGGGCAGCACCATGCGCATCGGGATCTCGCGGATGCGCGGACCGCCGCTGGCATGGGCCTCGAACTTCTTGAACGGCGCGCCCAAGGCTCAGGAAATCCTGACGAGCGGGGTGCCGGCGACACCGCCGAATTCGGCGAGCACGGTTTCACCGCCGACCGCCGTCTGGCCAACGGCGACACGCGGCGTCGCGGCCAAAGGCAGGAAGACGTCGACGCGCGAACCGAAGCGGATCAGGCCGAAACGCTCGCCGGTGCCGATCGAGCCTCCGGCCTCGGCCCAGCAGACGATGCGGCGCGCCACCAGGCCGGCGATCTGGACGGCGGCCACCGTGCCGTTGGGGCTCTCGATGACCAGGCCGTTGCGCTCGTTCTCGGTGCTGGCCTTGTCGAGTTCGGCGTTGAGGAATTTTCCGGGCCGATGCTCGATCTTGGTTATGCGGCCGCGCACGGGCGCGCGGTTCACGTGGCAGGAAAAGACGTTCATGAACACCGAGATGCGGGTCATCTCGACATTGCCGAGGCCAAGCTCGCGCGGCGGCACGGCCGGGCCGACCGCAGAAATGATGCCGTCGGCGGGGCTGACGACCAGGCGGTCGTCGACCGGCGTGACGCGCTCGGGATCGCGGAAGAAATAGACGCACCAGGCGGTCAGGATCAGGCCGATCCAGAACAGTATCGAGGAGAAATAGCCAAGGAAAAGTGCGCCCGCGCCAAAGGCCGCGATGAAGGGGTAGCCTTCACGATGGATCGGTACGAACGCGTTCTTGACCGTGTCGACAAGGCTCATGGGGTGGGGGCGGTCCCTGTTTCAGGTCCGGCCTCAATAGCCGAAACACCCCCTGCCCGCAACGCGACAATCGGCGACGCCACATTGGCTGCGGCTGGCGGGCGCGACGACGGGCTACAGCCCGTGCGATATTGGCGGTGCGGTCAAGACCCGCGGGTCGATACCGACGACAACCGACAAGCCGCCGTCATGCGGTGCCAACGCCCTACCGGCAATGTTCCCTGAACGGAATAACAAGGCGGCTGTCGGAAAGAAGGCCCCTCGCCCGTCCTTGGGTGTGACAGCGTCCTTCCAAAGCCTTTTCAGCCATGATGACGCGCAACAAGGAGGTCCGTAATGCAGATACAATCGGCCGCACCGGCGCGTCTCGTCACCGCCGGCCTTGCCTTCGGCGAATCCCCACGCTGGCATGACGGACGCCTTTGGGTCTGCAACTGGGGTACCGGCGAGATCATCGCGATGGATGCGCACGGCAATCGCGAAATCATGCTCACCGTGCCGGCCGTCCTGCCCTATTCAATCGACTGGCTGCCGGATGGACGCCTGCTTGTCGTCTCGGGCCGCGAAGGCTTGCTGTTGCGGCAGGAGGCTGATGGCAGGCTCGTCACCCATGCCGATCTGCGCGGTCTGTCGAAGAGCCCGTGGAACGAGATCGTCGTCGACGGGCGCGGCAACATCTATGTCAATGGCGGCGGCCCCGCGCCGGCTGCCTGTGAGCATTTCGGCCCAGGCACCATCGTGCTAATCACGCCGGATGGCGCGCTCCGCCAAGTGGCTGACGACATCGCCTTCGCCAACGGCATGGCGGTGACCCCGGACAACAAGACCCTGATCCTTGCCGAATCCCATGGCAACCGGCTGACCGCCTTCGACATCGCCGCCGACGGCAGCCTGTCCAACCGGCGCGTCTGGGCCGACCTCGACGGTTATCCCGACGGTATCTGCCTCGATGCCGAAGGCGCGATCTGGTACGCGGATGTCCCCAACAAGCACTGCGTGCGGATGCGCGAGGGCGGCGAGGTGCTGCAGACCGTCACCGTCGATCGCGGCTGCTTCGCCTGCATGCTGGGCGGTGCGGACAGGAGGATGCTGTTCGTCGTCGCTGCCGAGTGGCGCGGCTTCGAGCACATGGTCAGCGACGCACGCACCGGCCAGGTGCTCAGCGTGGAAGCGCCGGCACCCGGCGTCGGCTGGCCGTAAGCCTGGAGCAGTTCACGTTGCTCTATGCCTCGGGAATCCGCTGATAGTTGGCAATGTCGGCGCGCACCCCAAGCCGAGCGATCGTCTCCTGCGGATTGAAGGCGATGCGCTCGTGCGCGGCCTTGACGATCGGAACGACCTTGTCGACGGCGGCCTGGCTCTCCCATTCGACGATCGTCACCAGGTTGAATTCGCCCGGCCCCGAAAATTGTTCGAGCAGGAAATCCTGCACGAAACCCTGCTGCTGGCGCAGCAATTCGTGCGTCGTCCTGACCTTGACGAGGATCTCCTCGCGGGCGGCGGCCGGCACGACGAACTTGTCCACCCTGAACACGCTGCCGCCGTTAACGTTCTGATTTATGTCGTTCATTTCGATTGTTCCGTTCCTGGATGATGGTGTTTTCGGGGCTCCAGGAGCGGCGTACAATCTCAACTTAAGTTGAGGTCAAGCGGAAAAATCAATTTACCTCCGACGTCCGCCGGCGAACGATGACGCCGAACTCGTCGCCCTCGCGGGCAAGGCGCAGGCGCTCCTCGGCTTCGGTCGCCTCGCGCTGGCGGTCCCACATCGAGGCATAGAGGCCGTGCTTGCGCATCAGCTCGACATGGGTGCCGCGTTCGGCGATCTGGCCGTCCTTGAGCACGATGATCTCATCGGCGGAAATCACCGTCGACAGACGGTGGGCAATCACAATGGTGGTGCGGCCCTTGCTGACGAGATCGAGCGCGGCCTGGATCTCCTGCTCGGTGTGGCTGTCCAGCGCCGAAGTCGCTTCGTCGAGCATCAGGATCGGCGGCGCCTTCAGGATGGTGCGGGCAATCGCGACGCGCTGCTTTTCGCCGCCGGAAAGCTTCAGCCCGCGCTCGCCAACCATCGACTTGTAGCCGTCTGGCAGCTTTTCGATGAACGGCCCGATCTGGGCGAGTTCGGCGGCCTTGCGGACTTCCTCCTCGCTCGCGCCGACGCGGCCGTAGCGGATGTTGTAGGCGATGGTGTCGTTGAACAGCACCGTGTCCTGCGGCACCATGCCGAGCATCGCGCGCAGGCTGTCCTGGGTGACATCCCGGATGTCCTGGCCGTCGATCAGCACCTGGCCGGCCTGCACGTCATAGAAGCGGAACAGCAGCCGCGAGATGGTCGACTTGCCGGCGCCCGACGGCCCGACAATGGCGACCGTCTTGCCGGCCGGCACGTCGAAGGAAACACCCTTCAGTATCTTGCGATTGGGATCATAGGAGAAATGCACGTCGCGGAACTCGACCTTGCCCGCGCCGACGGTGAGCGGCTTGGCGTCCGGCTTGTCGACAATCTCCTGCGGCACGTCGAGCAGGTCGAACATGTGCTCAATATCGGTAAGGCCCTGGCGAATTTCACGGTAGATGAAGCCGATGAAGTTGAGCGGCACGGAAAGCTGCACCAGCATGGCGTTGATGAAGACGAAATCGCCGACGGTCTGCGTGTGGGCCTGCACCTCCAGCGCCGACATGCACATGACGACGACCGTGCCGAGGCCGAAGATGACGCCCTGGCCAAAATTCAGCCAGCCGAGCGAGGTCCAGGTCTTGGTGGCGGCGACCTCGTAGCGCGCCATCGAACGGTCGAAGCGGTCGGCTTCCATGCGCTCATTGGTGAAGTATTTGACCGTCTCGAAATTGAGCAGCGAGTCGATCGCCTTGGTGTTGGCGTCGGTGTCGCTGTCGTTCATGTCGCGACGGATCGAGATGCGCCAGTCGCTCGCCTTGACTGTGAACCAGACATAGAGCCAGACGGTGATCGCCACCACGGCCACATATTTCCAGCCATAGGTAAAACCGAATATGCCGGCGGTCAGCGCGAATTCGAGGATGGTCGGCGCCGTGTTGAGCATGATGAAGCGCACGATCGTCTCGATACCCTTGGTGCCGCGCTCGATGATGCGCGACAGACCGCCGGTGCGGCGCTCCAGGTGGAAGCGCAGCGACAGCTGGTGCATGTGGACGAAGGTGCGGAACGCAAGCTGGCGCACGGCATGCTGGCCAACGCGGGCAAACAACGCGTCGCGCAACTGGTTGAAGCCGAGTTGAACCAGCCTCAGCACATTGTAGGCGACGACCAGCATCACCGGGGCGAGCATGAAAGACGGCAGCGGCGGCGGCGTCTTGAAGCCGCCAGCCAGCGCATCGGTTGCCCATTTGAAGAAATAGGGACCGGCCACCAGCGTTAGCTTGGCGACTACCAGCAGCAGCGTAGCCCAGGTGACACGCGCCCTGAGATCGGCGCGGTCGGCCGGCCACATATAGGGCCACAAATTGCGCAATGTCGTGAGCGTTGAGGTGTCGGCGGAGACGGTTTTTTCGACCACTTTTCTTGCCTTTTGGGTGAGAGGGTCAGCGGCCGGAGCAGCAGGAATTGACGAGGGCGTTCAGCGATGCCGATACATCGGCAAGGGCTACGCGATCAACGGCATAGCGCGAGCGCTGGCGGTCGGGCTCGAAGCGGACCAGACCGGCCTCGACCAGTATTTTCAGATGCTGCGACACGGTGGACTGCGCCAGATCGAAACGGTCGACGACCTCGCGACAGCAGCAGGAATTGCTGGCCGAGAGGTGCTTCAGTATCTCAATGCGCGCCGGATGCGACAACGCCGCAAATTGCGCCGCGACAGCGTGGCTATCCAAGCTGCGGTTGGGTGGAGCGCCGGCAGCGCGATCTGTTTCAAGGGCGGATTCGGTCATCGTTCATCGGCGATAGACGATGGACGGCACCGCCGCAAGCTACTCTTCCGGGCAGATCGAACGGCGGCAAAAGCGCAGAACCGGATTCATGCGACGCGCTTTAGGTCTTTGTTTCCATGCATGTCGTCCCCCCAAAAACCGAGGTCACTCTTGGGCAGCATGCATCAATGCTCCGAGATGGATTTCTCGATCCCTGGAATAGCGGCGATCTCTTCAGCCAGAAATTCGACCAGCAGGCGGACCCTTGCGACGCCTGCGCGCTCCGGGACAATCAACATGTTCAGCGGGACGGATGGCAGCGAATAATCCGCCAGTATCGTCTCGAGCAAGCCCGCCGCCAGGAGATCGTCCACAAGCCATCGATGCGCCGGCGCGATCCCGCGAGCAGCGATCATGGCCTGCCGCGCGGCAAGTCCATGATCGATCCGCAACCGCCCCGCGAAAGGCACCGTGTGGCGTTCGCCGCCGGCGCCCTGCAAAGCGAGCGTTTCGCTGCCCGCCACGTTCGACATCCGGATGCCCTCATGCCGGGACAGATCCGAAGGGATGACGGGCCGTCCCCGCGCCGCCAGATAATCCGGAGACGCCACGAGCAGACGCCGCGACTGGCCGAGGGCCTGCAGCTTCAACGAGCTGTCCGTGAGCGGCCCCAGCCGGACGGCGATATCGACACCCTCGCGGACGAGGTCCACCCGCTCATCCGTGAGGCTGAGGTCAATCCCGATGTCTGGATGACGGTCCTGAAAAGCGAAAATCAGGCGGCTGACGTGCAAGACACCGAAAGCTGCCGTGCAGCTTATCCGGATCGTGCCGGCGGGCGCGCCACGCGTGCCCGGGCCTCATCGCTGGCCTGTTCGACGAGGCGCAGGATCTGAACGCTATTGGCATAATAGCGGCTGCCTTCGGCGGTCATCGTGACCCGCCGGGTCGTCCTGCTGAGCAAAGGCACGCCGACAGCTTCTTCCAGTTCCCGCACATGCCGCGTGATCGCTGACTGCCCGACACCAAATTCCCGCGATACGGCCGACAGGCTGCCACGCTCGGCCACGCGAATGAAGGTACGCATGCGCTCGAATGTAATGTCTGACTTATCCATTATCCGGCACAATATTATGCATTACCTGCATATAGTGGATTGAACGGCCATTGGCTACCTTGCCGTCAGTTTCCTCAATATTGGATCTGACCCATGAAAGTTCTGCTCGTCTTCGCTCACCCTGAATCACGTTCGCTGAGCGGCGCCCTTCGTGACGTCGCCACAAGGGAACTCGAGGCTCAGGGGCATGAGGTGCGCGTATCGGACCTGTACGCCGATGGCTGGAAATCCGAAGTCGATCGCGCCGACTTCCCGTCGCTTGAACCCGATGCGCGGCTCATCCCGGTCGCGGCTTCCAAGAAGAGTTTCGAGGCCAACACGCTAGCCGCAGATGTGCAGGCCGAGATCGAGAAGCTGCTGTGGGCCGACACCTTGATCCTGCAGTTCCCGCTCTGGTGGTTCGCCATGCCGGCAATCCTCAAGGGCTGGGTCGACCGTGTGTTCGCCTACGGATTCGCCTATGGCGTTGGTGAGCATAGGGGCGATCGCTATGGCGAGGGCACCCTTGTCGGGAAACGCGCTATGTTGATCGTGACCGCCGGGGGCTGGGAGGAACACTACACGCCACGCGGGATCAACGGCCCCATCGACGACCTGCTGTTCCCGATCAATCACGGGATCCTCTATTACCCCGGATACGACGTGCTTCCGCCGTTCGTGGTCTACAAGGTCGATCGTCTCGACGAGACCGGCTTCCAACCGGTGGCTGAACAGCTGCGTGAGAGGATGCGGACGCTACCGACGACGACACCCATCCCATACCGTCGGCAAAATGGCGGAGATTATCTCATTCCGAGCATGAATCTCCGCCCTGAGCTGGGCGATCCCGGGGCAAACGGTTTCGCCCTTCACTCCAACCAAGCAGGCGATGCCAGTTGATCGATGTAGGCTTCTACTGCGCCTTGGTCGGCGCCGTCGTCGCCTGCTCGCCCATTGCCTTGAGGTCGGCGGCTTCGCCTTCCTTGGACTTTTCCGGGACCTTGAACACCTGGCCGGGCCAGATGTGGTCGGGATCCCTGATCTGGTCCTGATTGGCGAGGTAGATGGTGGAATAGCGCACGCCGTGGCCGTAGACGCGTCGCGAAATCCGCCACAGCGTGTCGTTGCGGCGGATAATCACGGCGCCGTCGGCATGTTCGAGCTTTGGCGCCACGGCCTCCGGCACGTCGCTTGGCGGCGTGGTGGCAGCGACAACGGCCGGAGCCTCCGCAGCCGGCGCTGCCGGTGCGGCAGGAGCCGGAGCGGCGGGTGCTTCGGCGGCTGCCGATGCGGCAGGCTTGGTCTCAGCTGGCTTGGCATCCGCCGGCTTGGTCCCGGCAGGCGCCACGGCGGCAACCGCTTCGCCCGGCTCGCGCTCGAACGGCACCGCGGCGCGGGCCACGACCTTCACGCCGTCGGCATCGAGGCCGTCGACATGGATGGTGTAGCTGCCGACCGGAATGTCGCGCGTCGCTTCGACAAGGAAATGACCGTCCGGCGATGTCAGCGCGTCACCGAGCAGGATGTCGTTGGCGTAGGCGCGCACCTTGCGGCCTGGGTCGGCGAGGCCGGCGACGAAGATCTTGTTGCCGTCGATCTCGACCGCCTCGACGACGATCTTGGGTTCGGCCACGCCGGCGGGCGGTGTTGCCGGCGCGGCACCGGCGACGGCCGGGGCCGGTGCGGCGGGCGCCGGAGCAGCAGTTGCGGGCGCTTGAGCGGCCGGCGCCGGAGCAGCAGCCTGGTCGCCGGTGGCAGGTGCTGCCGGTTTGGTCCCTGGCGCCGGGACCGTCAGCAGTTCGGCCGGCTTGCCCGGCTCTTCGACCATGGCCAGCACCTGGCCGGCGGCTTCCTTGGGAACCGAAACGACAGCGGTCTGCACCGAGACGGTCACGACGGTGCCGACGGTCGAATGCAAGGCAATCGTATAGTCACCAGGCTTCAGCGGGTCGTCGAGCACGATGACAAAGGCGCCATCGGGACCCGCCACGGTCGAGCCAAGCACCGTCGTGCCGCTCAGGATCTCGACCTTTGAATTGGGCGCTGCATTGCCGGCAATGACGATCGAGCCGTTGCCCTCGACGCGCACGACATCGAAAGTCGGCGAGATCGGGCCGGCTGCCACGGGTGCGGCCGGTGCAGGCGCTGCCGGAGCCGTGGCCTCTGTCGCGGGTGCGGCTGGAGCAGTCGCCTGTGGTGCTGCGGCGGGAGCAGCCGGCACCGCCGGCGCCGGCAGTCGCCCTTCCGTGCCGGGATCAGCCGGTTTCGGCGCCTCGGGCGGCGCCAAGGCCGCGACCTTCGCCGGCGGCGTTGGATGAAGATACGGGTCGAGTGCGCCCGATACATAGGCGGTTCCCGCGGCCGCGACGGTCCCACCCGCCGCGAACAGGAATGCCTTCAGTGGATTAATTGCCATATTTCCCTACCCCTTAGCCACCTAATGCCGGTCTAGCGTGTTTTGCCAATGCCGACAAGAAAAACGGGCCGTCAAGAAAAACCTCGGCTTGTCAACCCTTGGGGCTTGACCACGCATTCAGACCCAATCACCAATCATCCGCATGAACACGATTCGATCCGTCTGCGTCTATTGCGGCTCGTCTCCCGGCCGCGATGAAATCTATGCCAAGGCCGGGCACCTACTTGGACGCTCGATTGCCAAAACGGGCCTGCGGCTGGTCTATGGCGGCGGCACCAAAGGCATTATGGGCGCCGTCGCCGAAGGCGCGCTCAAGGCCGGTGGCAAGGTGACCGGCATCATTCCCCGCTTCCTGATCAACAGGGAAGCAACCGAAACCGCGCTAGACCGGCTCGACGAGTTGCTGATCACCGACAACATGCACGAGCGCAAGCACAAGATGTTCGAGAAATCCGACGCCTTTGTGGCGCTGCCGGGCGGCATCGGCACAGTCGAGGAAATCGTCGAGATCATGACCTGGGCGCAACTCGGCCATCACCGCAAGCCGATCGTCTTCGGCAATATCAACGGATTCTGGGACCCGATGACGGCGTTGCTTGAACACATGACGGCAGAGGGCTTCATCCACACCGCGCAACGGGTCAAGCCGCTGGTCGTCAACGACCCGGAGGCCATCGTCCCCGCCATCATGGTGGCAGGCTCCTCCGTCGACGCCCCGACCGAGGGCGTGCAGTCGGTGATCGACAAGATGTAGGGAATAGGCAGTGGGAAATTGGGCCTGCCTACCGCCTACCGCCTACCGCCTACCGCCTACTGCCTACTGCCTTCCGCAAATCCCCAATCACCGCGCGCTCGTCCTGCCGGCGCCAGGCGAGATAAATCGCCACGCTGCGCTTGAACCAGGGCAGGTCGCGGAAGACTATTCCCGGCGGCGCGGCGCTTCGCAGGCTTTCCTGCACCGTCGCCAGGCCCAGCCCGGCGCTGACCAAGCCGAGTGAGGTCAAGGGGATCGGCGGTCTCATAGGCGATGTCGGGTACGAAGCCAGCCTCGATGCAAGCGGCCAGGAACTGACCGCGGTTAGTGTCGGCGGGCTGGCGCACCACGGTGATCCACGGGCGGCCGTCGAGATGATGCGGGCCGATGTCGGCGACAGCCGTAAGCGCATCGCCATCGGGTATCGCCAGCACCAGCGGCTCGCGGCGGACCAGCATCGAGGCAATTTCGGGATAGTCGGCCGACGGCGGCGAATAGACCAGGCCGAGATCGAGCGTACGCTGGCGCAGACCTTCCAACTGCGCGGCAGAGCGCAGGCTCATCAGGCTGAGATGCAATTGCGGTCGCTCGCGGCGGAATTGCCTGAGCATGCCGGCGACCAGGCCTGCATGCACGGCGCCCTCGACATAGCCGATGGCGAGACGGCCGACCGCGCCGCTGGCGAGGCTGCGGCCGAACTCCTCCACGCGCCGCGCATTGGCAATCAGAGCGCGGGCCTCGGTCAGGAAGGCGCGGCCCTCCGCATTGAGATGAACCCGCTGCTTTGCCCGTTCGAACAGAGTGACGCCCAGTTGCTCCTCGAGCTGAATGATCTGCCTGCTGAGTGGCGATTGCGAGATGTGCAGGATTTCGGCGGCGCGACCGACATTGCCGGTTTCGGCGACGGTGATGAAGTAGCGGAGCTGGCGCAGGTCGAACACTTTTTCTCCGAGCTTTACGACCTCAAAGGTCTCAACTTTATCCTAATCAGTCTTGGACAGTCTGACTAGTCAAAGGAATAGTCGGTCATCCCAACCGAAGGAGACCGACATGCAGTTCTTTGCCCTTCTCACCCGTAACACCGCAAAGTTTGGCGACGCCGACTTTGTACCGCTTCTGCCCGGCGAGGCCGAGCAGCGCCGCACGCTCTACGCCGAAGGCGCGGTGCGCCAGGTCTGGAACCGCGGCGACATCCCCGGCAGCGGCATGATGTTCGAGGCGGCGGACGACGCCGAAGTGCGCGGCCACCTCGCCACCTTGCCGCCGATCAAGGCCGGCATGATGGAGATCGCCGCCATCGTGCCGCTTAACCCCTACCCCGGGTTTGGGCCGAAGCGCTGAGTTACCCCGATCGCGATGCGGTGGCGGTGAAGGCGCCGTCGCCGCGCTCCTGCTCGACACACCGAGATCGGCGGATGTCAAGAAACTGTCACACGAAACCGGCTTCCCGCATGCTAAGACCTTGCAGTGAGCCGCTTGCGCGGTTCGTTGCTTGGACGATCTGGAGAAGCGACAGTGAACATCGCCCTCCCCGCCGAAGGCACCGATCTTTCACCCTATTTGCCTGATGAACACGGGTTGTTCTTCATCTACCATTTCACCGCTGAAGGCGTGCGCACCAAGGATCCGGCGCAAGCCCACTGGACCTGGCGCAGCTACCAGATCACCGACCTCCACGCACGCCAGGAAATCGGCGCCGAGTTGGCCCTGCCGGCCCCGGCGCGCGACGCATTCCTCGCCCCCAGCCATGGCTGCCACATCGATTATGAGGATGGCTGGCTCTATGGCGATCTGCCGGACCTCAAGCATGACTTCTCGGAGGCGCGCGGGCTCGTCCATTTCCGCTTCGCCTTCAACGACACGATGTTGATCGGCGCCCGCAAACAGCCGCTGGAGTCGGTCGACGCCGTCCGCAAGGCGGTGGAGAACGGATCGCGGAAATTCCGCTCGCCATCGGACCTGATCGAGGCGGTCATGGGCCAGTCGCTCGACGGCATGTCGGGCGAGCTCGGCAAGCTTGGCGATGCGCTCGACGGCATAGAGGATCGCGTCGTGCGCGATGCATGGCACAATGAACGCCAGGCGCTGGTCGAGGCGCGCCGGCAACTGGTGGTGATCCACCGCCAGATGGCGACGCTCACCAACCTGTTCCGGCATCTCGACCATTCGCATCGCGACGAGCTGCCTGATCTGATCAATGATATGGCGGCCAGACTCTCGCACCAGGCCCTCACCCTCTATAATGACGGCGAGCAGTTGCAGGCACGCACAAGGTTGTTGCAGGACGAGCTGATGGCGAAACTGACCATGCAGTCGAACCAGCTTCTCTACATTCTCTCCGTCATGACGGCGGTGCTGTTGCCGATGACCATCATCTCAGGCCTGTTCGGCATGAATGTCGGCGGTTTACCCCTGGTCGACACGCCGATGGGCTTCTGGGTGGTGACGGCGGTTTCGCTGCTGATCGCCGGCGTGACGTACCTGTTCGTCAGACGGCTCGGACAGATGTAGCCGCCGCCCGTCGCGCCGTGACCAGCATCGACCAGGAATACATCGCCAGCGCCGTCCAGATCAGGGCAAAGGCAATGGCTTGTGCCGTGCCGAACGGCTCGTCGAAGATCAGAACCGCGATCAGGAAAACCATGGTCGGCGCGATGTATTGCATGATGCCGATGGTCGAGAGGCGCAAAAGCTTGGCGCCGAACGCAAACAAAAGCAGCGGCACCGACGTGACCGGACCGCAGCCCATCAGCAACGCCGTGTCGGTGCCGGTGCTCGACACGATGTGGTCCTGTCCCGTCGCGATCAGGTAGACGATATAGCCGAGAGCCGGTACGGACAGCAAAAGCACTTCGAGCAGAAAGCCCTGGCTTGGCCCGATCGGCAGCGTCTTGCGGAAGAAGCCGTAGGCGGCGAAGGAAAACGCCAGCGCCAGCGACACCCAGGGCAGCTTGCCGCCCTCGATTGTCAGCACCGTGACGGCGACCGTCGCCAGCACCACCGCCGCGATCTGCAGACGGTCGAGCCGCTCGCCAAGCAGCAGCGCACCGACGACGACGCTGACCAGCGGGTTGATGTAATAGCCAAGCGCGGTCTCGACGGTGCGGTCGACCGCGATCGCCCAGACATAGATGCCCCAGTTGACCGAAATCAACGCCGCCGTCAGCGCCGCCATGGCAATGGTGCGGGGCGACCGAATTGCCGCCTTGAAGTCCGCCGTGCGGCCGGCCCAGACCAGGACCGCAGCGGCGATCGGCACGGACCAGACGATGCGGTGGGCGATCACCTCGGCAAGCGGCAGGTGCGCCACGGCCTTCATGTAGAAAGGCAGCAACCCCCACAAGAGATAGGCGCCCAGCGCCAGCAGGAAGCCGCGACGGGCCTTTGATCCCGCGTCCAGGGTAATTGCTTCAGTGACCATGGCCCAACGCTATGGCCCAGTAACCTTGGCAAGACCATCGCAAAGTTCTGATGGATCAATGGACTTTCGCTGATGGTTCAACCTTATTCGGCGGCAACAAGCCCGGCCATCTCACGGTTCTTCATCAGCTTGTAGATGATCGAATCCATCAGCGCCTGGAAAGAGGCGTCGATGATGTTTTCGGAAACCCCGACCGTCCACCAGCGCGCACCGGTGCCGTCATGCGATTCGATCAGGACGCGGGTGATGGCCTCGGTGCCGCCATTGAGGATACGCACCTTGAAGTCGGCGAGCTCGAGATCGACGATCTCGCTCTGGTATTTGCCGAGATCCTTGCGCAGCGCGATGTCGAGCGCGTTGACCGGGCCGTGCCCTTCCGCCACCGACATTTTTTCCTCGCCGTCGACCAGCACTTTGACGATCGCTTCGGACACCGTCTTCAGCTGGCCATTGGCGTCGAAGCGGCGCTCGACCATGCAGCGGAACGAGGTGACGTTGAAGAATTCCGGCAAGCCGTGCAGCATCTTGCGGGCGAGCAGCTCGAAAGACGCATCGGCGCCCTCATAGGCATAGCCCTCGGCCTCCCGCTCCTTGACGACCGCGATCAGCGCATCGAGCCGGTGATCGTCCCTGGGCACCTCGATGCCGCGCCGCTTCAGCTCGGCGAGGAAATTGGCCTTGCCGCCCTGGTCCGAGACCATGACGCGACGGCGGTTGCCGACGGATTCCGGCGGCACATGCTCATAGGTCGCCGGCTCCTTGGCCAGTGCGGAGGCATGGATGCCGGCCTTGGTGGCGAAAGCCGAGGCGCCGACATAGGGCGCCTGCGCTTCCGGCGCGCGGTTCAGCAATTCATCGAATGCGCGCGACAGACGCGAAATGCCGGTCAGCGCCTCGGCCGAAATGCCCGTCTCGAAGCGATCCGCGAATGCCGGCTTCAGCGCCAGAGTCGGCACGATCGTGATCAGGTTGGCGTTGCCGCAGCGCTCGCCTATGCCGTTCAGCGTGCCCTGGATCTGCCGCACGCCGGCCTCGACCGCGGCCAGGGAATTCGCAACCGCCTGGCCCGTGTCGTCATGGGCGTGGATACCAAGATGATCGCCGGGAATGCCTGATGCAATGACCTTGGCGACGATGGTGCGCGCTTCCGATGGCTGCGTGCCGCCATTGGTGTCGCACAACACCACCCAGCGCGCGCCGGCGTCATATGCCGTCCTGGCGCAGGCCAGCGCATAGTCCGGATTGGCCTTGAAGCCGTCGAAAAAGTGCTCGCAATCGACCATCGCCTCCTTGCCCGAGGTGACAGCGGTTTCGACCGAAGTCTTGATCGACTCCAGATTCTCTTCATTGGTGCAGCCGAGCGCGACGCGGACGTGATAGTCCCAGCTCTTGGCGACGAAGCAGATGGCGTCGGATTTCGACTGCACAAGCGCCGCAAGGCCGGGATCATTCGAGGCCGAGACCCCTGCCCGCTTGGTCATGCCGAAGGCGACGAATTTGGCGCGTGCCGTGCGTTTCTGCTGGAAGAACGCCGTGTCGGTCGGATTGGCGCCGGGATAGCCGCCCTCGACATAGTCCATGCCGAAATCGTCGAGCAGTTTTGCAATCGCGATCTTGTCCTCGACGGAAAAGTCGATGCCCGGCGTCTGCTGGCCATCGCGCAATGTGGTGTCGAAGAGATAGAGGCGTTCGCGGGTCATGGTCATTTGCCTGCAAATTTGTCCGTCGCACGGATCAGCCGGTCGAGGATGCCGGGCTCCGAATAAGCATGGCCGGCGCCCTCGATCAGATGGAAATCGGCTTTCGGCCAGGCCTTGTGGAGCGCCCAGGCATAGCGTGCCGGACACGGCATGTCGTAGCGGCCATGGACGATGGTACCGGGGATATCCATGAGCTTCCAGGCATCGCGCAGAAGCTGCCCCTCGTCGAGCCAGCCGGCATGGACGAAATAATGGTTCTCGATGCGAGCGAAGGCGACGGCATAGTCGTCCTCGCCAAACTTGCCGCTGGTTTCCGGTTCCGGCAGCAGCGTGATGGTTTCGCCTTCCCACAGGCTCCACGCGCGGGCTGCTTCCAGCTGCGCCTTGCGGTCCGAGCCGACCAGCCGCTTGCGGTAGGCGGCCATCATGTCACCGCGCTCGACCTCGGGGATCGGCGCCACGAAACGCTCCCACTTGTCGGGAAACATCTCGGAGACGCCGAACTGATAGTACCATTCGAGCTCGGCGCGGGTCAGCGTGTAGATGCCGCGCACAACCAGCTCGCTGACGCGATCGGGGTGCGTCTCGGCATAGGCGAGCGCCAGCGTCGAGCCCCAGGAGCCGCCGAACACCAGCCATGTGTCGAAGCCGGCCATTTCGCGCAGGCGCTCGATGTCGGCGACGAGATGCCAGGTCGTGTTGGCCTCCAGCGAGGCGTTCGGCGTCGATTTTCCGCAGCCGCGCTGATCGAACAGGATGACGTCGTAAAGTTTTGGGTCGAACAGCCGCCGGTGTTTGGGCGAGATTGTGCCGCCCGGCCCGCCATGCAGGAACACGGCCGGTTTGGCGCCCTTGGTGCCGGAACGCTCCCAGTAGACCTGATGGCCATCGCCGACATCGAGCATGCCGCTGTCGAACGGTTCGATCTCCGGGTAGAGGGTACGCAAGCTCATAGTTTCAGGCCCTGTTGCGGCCAGTTGGCCGTTTCGCGATCGGGGTGCTGGAAGGAGATGATCTGCTCCTGCCTTGCATAAAAGTCGGGATCGTCATGGACCGGCGCCTCGAAGATTTTTTCCACCCAGGGCAGCCTCGCCGCATAGTTGACCTGAATTTGCGGCGCCAGATCCGAGCGATCGTCGAAGGCGCCGATCGCGATCTCGAGCCCGCCGGGCTGGCGGTAGGTCAACGGTGTGCCGCAGCGGGCGCAAAAACCGCGATCGATGTTGACCGAAGACTGGAAATAGCTTGGTTCCTCACGCGTCCATTCGACACCGTCCCTGGGTGCCGTCACCAGCGCACCGAAGAACGAGCCGAACTGTTTGTGGCACATGGGGCAATGGCAGATGGACGAGCGCCCGAGCGCGCCCTTGATGCGGAAGCGCACGGCGCCGCACTGGCAACCGCCGGTTCGGACAGGTTCGATCATGGTCTTTCCTCCGGCGGCCATTGGTCGGTGTCGTGGTCGGGATGCTGGTAGGACACAAGCTCGGCGAGATAGGGAGCCGAACCCATGTCCGCCATCGTGTCCTCGCCCGGCAGTTGCGGAATGGTGTCGACATAAGGCAGTTTTGCCTCCGTACCCCACTGGATGGTCGGTGCGATACCAGCCGGATCGTCGAAGGCGGCGATCGCCAGCGCCATGCCGTCGGGCGCCTCGAAGGTCAGCGGCGTGCCGCATTCGGCGCAGAAGCCGCGCCGGGCGGCATTGGAGGAACGGAAGCGCTTAGGCTCGCCGCGTGTCCAGTCAACCCTGGCGCCGCGCACCGAGACCAACGGCAGGTAGAAATTGCCGCTCGCCTTCTGGCACATCCGGCAGTGGCAGATCGAGGCATCGCCAAGCGCGCCTTCGACGCGGAAGCGCACCGCCCCGCATTGGCAGCCGCCTGTGTAGACCGGCCGGTTGTCAAGGCTCATGGCTCACTCCGGATCATGGCAGACGGCCTCGACATTGTTGCCGTCGGGATCGAAGACGAACGCGCCATAATAGTTCGGATGATAGTGCGGGCGCAGGCCCGGCGCGCCATTGTCCTTGCCGCCGGCGGCAAGGGCCGCGGCATGGAAGGCATCGACCTCGGCGCGGCTGCGCGCGGTGAAAGCGACATGCTGATGGGCCTTTTGTCCCTGCTTGCCTTCCTGCAACCAGAACACCGGCCGATCACGGCCATAGCCTCCGACCTTTTCGCCGCCGGTGTATTCCAGCGGCACCATATAGAGCAGGGAAGCACCAAGCGGCGCCATCGCCTTGTCATAGAAAGCCTTCGAAGCGTCGAAATCTGCAACGTCGATGCCGAGATGGTCGATCATCTCTTTACCTCCCAAGTGGTGATGCGCTCGCCTGTGGCGGGATCCTTGCCGTCCTTCAACCGTACGCCTTGCGCCAAAAGCTCGTCGCGGATGTGGTCGGCTTCGGCCCAGTTCTTGGCGGCGATGAGAGCGAGGCGATTGGCGATTGCCTTGGCGATCTTGTCTTGGTCGACCTTTGCCGAGGCAACATCGAAGCCGAGGAACAGCAGTGACGCCTTCAGCGCGGCGGCGGCTTCGTTGCCTTCCGCGGCCTCGCCAGCCAACTGCGTCAGGACCTGGAAGGCAGCATAGGTGGCGAGATCGTCCGACAAGGCATTGATGACCTCCACCGGCAACCGCCCTGCCGCAGGCGCCAGATCGGCGGCGCGTTTCCACTTGCGCAGCGTGTTCTCCGCCTCCTCCAGCTTGCGCACGGAAAAGTCGATCGGCTCGCGGTAGTGCGTCATCAGCATCGCCAGCCGCAGCACCTCGCCCGGCCAGTTGCGGCCGCCGAAGGTCTCGGTCTCCAGCAGTTCGTGGATCGAGTAAAAATTGCCGAGGCTCTTCGACATCTTCTGCCCTTCGACCTGCAGGAAGCCGTTGTGCATCCAGACATTGGCCATGACTGATGTGCCGTGGGCGCAGCGCGACTGGGCGATCTCGTTCTCATGATGCGGGAAGATGAGATCGAGGCCGCCGCCATGGATGTCGAACACCTCGCCGAGATAGGCTGCCGACATCGCCGAGCATTCGATGTGCCAGCCCGGCCGGCCCCTGCCCCACGGGCTCTGCCAGCCCGGCTCTTCCGGCGATGACAGCTTCCACAGCACGAAATCGCCAGGGTTCTTCTTGTGCGCATCGACGGCGACGCGGGCGCCGGCCTGCTGTTCGTCGAGATTGCGCTTCGACAATTGGCCGTAGTCCGGCATCGACGCGGTGTCGAACAGAACTTCGCCCGCCGCGACATAGGCATGGCCGCGTTGGATCAGGCTTTGAATCAAGGTGATCATGTCGGCCTTGCCGTCGGCGCGGGGCTCGACGAATTCGGTGGCGCGCGGCTCGACCGTCGGCTCAAGGCAGCCGAGCGTGGCGACATCCCTGCGGAACTGGTCGGCGGTCTTTTCGGTCACCCGCCGGATCGCTTCGTTGAGCGACAGCTTTCCGGCCGATATCTCGTCACCGAAATCGCGCAGCGCACGCGCGTTGATCTTGTCGTCGACGTCGGTGATGTTGCGCACATAGGTGACATGCGCCTGCCCATAGAGATGGCGCAGCAGGCGAAACAGCACGTCGAAGACGATAACCGGCCTGGCATTGCCGATATGGGCGAAGTCGTAGACGGTCGGGCCGCAGACATACATGCGCACATTGAGCGCATCGATCGGAACGAAATTCTCTTTCGTGCGCGTCAGCGTGTTGTAGAGGCGCAGCCCCTGCGGTGCGTCGGACATTCCATGCCTTCCCGGTTCAGAACTTTTTATCCGGATGGAGCCGGTCCCGCGCCGAGGCGCAAATCAGACTCCAGCCTGCTGGCCGGGGCGTTTGTCCACTCTGGGGAAAGATGAGGCGAAAACGTCCCGACCAGCGCGAGGCTAGCCAATAATGCAAATGCCACAAATGGCGAAAGACGTTTTCATGGGCGGCTTTATCGCCTTGGTCAGTGTTGCCGTCAAGTCGCTGCTTCCGAGAAAAACGCCGTAAAGATTGGCAAACGCGTCGCTCGATCACGCGGAATCAGGCAGTGAAACATTTTATTAAACATGTCGGCACAGTCATGAAACATTGGCCGGCTAGATCACCAAACGTCACGATTTGGTCGGATTCGACGGTCAAACGCGAACACGAAAACGTTACCTGGGAAGAGAAACATGCCTCGAAGCAAGCAGGAAGCCACCCGCGCCAAGCAACCGGCGCTGGCCAGCCACTATCGCGCCATCGGCCCGGCCGCGATCGTCGCCGCCCTTCTTCACACCGCGAAGAAAAAGAAGCCGGCGCCGAAGATCATATCGCCCCGCGCTGCCTGAAGCAGAGTGCGGCCGGCGCCAAAGGCGCCGGGCATGAGGCGTATAAGCCTCCAGACAGAAACTTCAGCTAGAACAACGTCATCTGACTGTCGTCCGCGTCGGGCTTCTGGCGCCTGGTCTTCTCGGGCTCCGGCCCGACCTCGCCCCTCTGCTGAATCTCCGGGCCGGTGTTGGCGACCTTGTTGACGAGGTCGGAGACGGGGATAGCTTCGAATAAATCCGGTTGCGCCGGCCGCAGCAGGTCGGCGACATCGCGCGGCTCCAACGTGCGGCAATCCAGCCAGCGGGCGAAATCCCCGGGATCGATGACCACAGGCATTCGATCGTGGATGTGGGCGATGGCGGCATTGGCGTTGACCGTCAGGATGGCGCCGGTGTCCATTTCCGAACCGCCGGGCTCGGCATAGGTCTCCATCAGGCCGGCAAAGGCGACCAGGCCGCCTTGCCTGGGCCGGATCCAGTAGGGTTGCCCCTTCTTGCCCCCGCTCTGCCGCCATTCGTAGAAGCCTGACGCCGGCACCAGCGTGCGGCGATGGCGCATGGCGGCCTTGAAGGAGGCCTTTTCGGTTGCGCCTTCCGAGCGCGCGTTGAACAGCAGCGGAAACTCCCTTGTGTCCTTGACCCAGGTGGGAATGAGCCCCCAGCGCACTAGCATCGGTTGCCGATCGGGCAAATTGGAACCCGGTGCCCGCGGCGCACCGGCGGTCGCCATCAGCACCGGTTGCGTCGGCGCGATGTTGTAGCGGGCCGGGAAATCCTCGAGCTCCGCCAGGCCGAGAAAGGCAGCGGTCTGATCCGGTGTGGCGGTCAAGGCGAAACGTCCGCACATGATCGATTGCTCCTGCCTTCGAATGGCGCCGCCGGAAAGTGACAATGGAACAGCCGCACTGCAACCGCTAAAGCTGTCAGGCGGCGGCCGTCCACAGCGGGCTGCGGCGGCCGAACGGTGGGAGCCATGAACAATACACGAAAGATACTGCCGGCGGTCTCGGTAGCCGTGGTGCGCGGCGACACCGTGCTGTTGGTCAAGCGGGCACGGCAACCTTCACAGGGTCTCTACGCCTTTCCTGGCGGCAAGGTCGAGGCCGGCGAGACGCTGGAGGATGCTGTCAGGCGCGAGCTGCTGGAAGAGACCGGCTTGCGTGCCACCGGTTTTCGCCCGCTTCGGGAAATCCATATCGACGGCAGGGACGATTCCCACCCTGTCGATTACCGCCTCACGGTCTTTGGTGCCGCCTATGCCGGCGGCGAGGCCGTGGCCAGCGACGATGCCGAGACAGCAGCCTTCTACACGCTCCGCGAGATGGCGGCGCTGCCGCTTGCCGGCTCGGTGTTCGCGGTGGCGGAGGATCTGCTTGGCCGACCAGCTGGTTCCCCCGAAAGCCGCTGAATTCCCCAACCGCCGCGCCGGAAACGCCTTGCAGGCGACAAATTGTTTGGCCACATAGACTTATGAGCCGCGCTCCTTTCCTTGTCGCTTTGTGCCTTGCCGTCAGTACGGCCGCGGCCGCGCGGCCGGCGTTCAGCGCCGAGTCACCGTTCGAGCCGGGACTGATGCGGCTGGCGGAGGTGCTGGGGTCGCTGCATTTCCTGCGCAATCTGTGCGGCGAGAAGGGCGACCAGTGGCGTGGCCAAATGGAAAAACTGCTCGAATCGGAAAATCCGGATCCGGAGCGTCGCGCCCGCTTCATCGCCAGCTTCAATCGCGGCTATCGTTCCTTCGGCGGCACCTATACGAAGTGCACGGCTTCAGCCACGGAAGCCATCAGCCGTTACATGAAGGAAGGCGAGACGCTGTCGCGCGACATCGCCTCGCGCTACGGCAATTAGGCGGCCATCAACAGATATCCGCGCCGTCGCTGGTCCTATCAGACAAATCCGGCTTGTAGCGGTCTGTGTCTTGGTGCAATCCTGATGTTGCACTTCTGCAACAACGTTAATCAAACGTTACCGCAAGAATGCGAAATTAACTCAAACTGAAGGTTTTCACCCCGCAGGCCGGCCTAATCGGCTAAGTTTGATCCGGGTTGAAACGCAGCTTCGCCAAACACAGCCGTCTGCTGTAAAAGACGATCAAAAAAATGTCGTATTTACAGATACTTACTCAAGGCTGCGTGTAAACGGAACAGATCAAGCCTGATCCGCTCTGAGGGATCGCAGCTTGAAAGGGTGGACATCGCTTATGGAACATGGTGTCAACGACATCGACGCGCTGGTCAGGGAAGAAAAGCGCCTGACGGCGGTGGAAAGCCACAGCGAAGCCTGGGCCGAGGGCCTTTCGGCCGGCATCGAGCCCGAGATCATTGCCGAGGCGGCGCTTGAGACCGCGTTTGGTGAAATGCTGCGCGCCAACGGCGAGACATCGGCCCTTGCCCTGCTCGACCGCATGCGTGAAAAGGTGATTGCTGGCGCCTTCGAACCCGAGCGGCTGCGGCACTGAACCGACATCCGGTTCTTTGACGATCGAGTGCCGTTTGGGCATCATGCCCGGGGCCAAGGAGATACGGGCAGTGAATTTTCCGATGTCAGGCCGGCCTAAGGGCTTGGTCCTCCACATCCGTCTCGCCGCGTGCTGTGCCGCGATTGCCTTTGTGACGTGCCTGGCAAGCAGCCCTGCTCATGCGCTGAGCGAGATCCAACGCGAAGAGCTTCCCTCGCCTGTGACACCGTCAGCGGATGACGACGTTTCGTCGCCCGGCGGCGCGATTCCCATGCCCGACCCGGTGGGAACGCCACCTTCGACCGGCCAGCAGCCGGCCGCTCCGGACGCCGCGGAGCCCGACAGTCCATCGGATGGCGGCACCAACAGGCCGCGTGTCGATCCCGAAGCACCCTTGCCCGAGGTCGTCTACGACCTTAGCAAGCTGCCAGAGCCCGTGCGGCGCATGCATGATCTGATCATCGAGGCCTGCAAGAGCGGCGACATTGAAAAGCTGCGGCCCCTGATCGGCAAGGGCGACAGCATGACCCAGCTGTCGCTGGCCGACATCGACGGCGACGCCATCGCTTTCCTCAAGGGCCTGTCCGGCGACCCTGATGGCCAGGAGATCCTGGCCATACTGGAGGAAGTGCTCAGCGCCGGCTATGTCCATGTCGACGCCGGAACAGCGCAGGAACTCTATGTCTGGCCGTATTTCTTCGCGCTGCCGCTGGACAAGCTCGACGCCAAGCAGCGGGTCGAACTGTTCAAGATCGTCACCGCCGGCGATTTCGACGATATGAAGCAGTTCGGCGCCTATATTTTCTATCGCGTCGGCATCACGCCTGGAGGCCAGTGGACATTTTTCGTCGCCGGAGACTGAGGGCTTGCCCCTGATCAGAAGGGGAAAGGAGGCTCAGACGACAAGGCCTCGGAAAACTCCACCGCCGTGCCCTGCCCGGGCGTCACGATTTCGCCTTCCCACATGACGCGGCGGCCGCGAATGACGGTGCCGACCGGCCAGCCGGTGACTTCCCTGCCGTCATAAGGCGTCCAGCCCGCCTTCGAACCAGCCTGCGCATTGGTGATGGTCTCACGCCGCTTCATGTCGACAACCGTGAAGTCGGCGTCGTAGCCGGCGGCGATGCGGCCTTTTCTGGCCATGCCGAAAATGCGCTGCGGGCCGTGGCTCGAGAGATCGACGAAACGCTGCAATGTCAGCCGGCCTGCGTTGACGTGATCGAGCATGATCGGCACCAGCGTCTGCACACCGGTCATGCCCGAGGGCGAGGCCGGATAGGGTTTTGCCTTTTCGGCCAGCGTGTGCGGTGCATGATCGGAGCCGAGCACGTCGACAATGCCTTGCGCGATGCCGTGCCAGACGCCATCGCGGTGGCGGGAGGCACGCACCGGCGGGTTCATCTGGATCAGCGTGCCGAGTCTGGGATAGTCGTCGGCGCTGAGCGTCAGATGGTGCGGCGTCGCTTCGCAGGTCGCGACGTCCTTGTGCTGTTCGAGGAATGAGATCTCCTCGGCGGTCGAGATGTGCAGGACATGTATGCGGGCGCGAACGTCGCGCGCGATGCGCACCAGCCGTTCGGTGCAACGCAAGGCGGCGATCTCGTCGCGCCAGACCGGATGCGATGACGGCTCACCCTCGATGCGTTCGCCAAGGCGCTCGCGCAGGCGGAACTCATCCTCCGAATGAAAGGCGGCACGGCGGCGGGTGTTCCGCAGGATCGAGGCGACGCCTTCGTCATCCTCGACCAGCAGGTCGCCGGTGGACGAACCCATGAAAACCTTTATGCCCGCGGCGCCCGGCAGCCGCTCGAGCTCGCCGACATCCCTGGCGTTGTCGCGGGTACCGCCGACCCAGAACGCGAAGTCGCAATGCATGCGCCTGCTGCCACGCCGCACCTTGTCGGCCAGCGTTGCCTCGCTGGTGGTCAACGGGTTGGTGTTGGGCATCTCGAACACCGCGGTGACGCCGCCAAGCACCGCCGCCCGCGAGCCGGTTTCCAGATCTTCCTTGTGCTCCAGTCCAGGCTCGCGAAAATGCACCTGGCTGTCGATGACGCCCGGCAGGATATGCAGGCCGCCACAGTCGATCGTCTCGCCGGCCGAGGCCTGGCGGAGATCGCCTATTGTGGCGATGCGTCCATTCTTCACGCCGATATCACGTGCCCCCTCGCCATCATGGTTGACCACTGTGCCGCCTGTCAGGATGAGGTCGTAGGTCATGGCCATGCTCTCTTGCGGGGGGAGTGTCAGCGGCTTACGTAATGGCCAACCGTTTTGCAAGATCAGGCTTTTATCCTTCCCATGCCCTTTGCCCTGCTGAAAGACCGCGCGCTCATCTCCGTCTCCGGCCCGGATGCCGAGCACTTTCTGCAAAACATCCTGACCACCGATCTCGATACGCTCGGCGCCGGCGAAGCCAAGCCGGGCGCGCTGTTGACGCCGCAAGGCAAGATCCTGTTCGACTTCCTGATCTCGCGTGCCGGCGAAAACGCCTTCCGGTTGGAATGCCGGGCCGACATTTCAGACGATTTCATTCGCCGGCTGATGCTCTACAAGCTTCGCGCCAAGGTCGAGATTGCCAAGTCGGAACAGTCCCTTGTCGCAGTTGCGTGGGGAAAGGAGTCAATCGCCTCAGAAAATGATTCAACCGCGTTTGCCGACAAGCGCTTTGCCAAGGAAAGCGTCACACGCACCTATGCCGGCATTGCGGACGCCGGCGACATCGCTGCATGGCAGGCCTTCCGCATCGCCCATGGCATCGCGGAGAGCGGTGCCGATTATGCGTTGGGCGACGCCTTCCCGCATGACGTGCTGCTCGACCAGACCGGCGGCGTCGGCTTCAAGAAAGGCTGCTATGTCGGCCAGGAAGTGGTCTCGCGCATGCAGCATCGCGGCACCGCCAGGCGACGTGTGCTGATCGTGCAAGCTGGGCTTGCCCTGCCCGCCTCCGGCACCGAACTCACCGTCGAGGGCCGGCCGGTCGGCACGCTCGGCTCGAGCGCCGGCGACATCGGGCTTGCCATTGCCCGCATCGACAGGGTCAAGGCGGCGCTCGACGCCGGCCAGCCGATCCTGGCTGGCGATGTGCCGGTGACGATGGCCATTCCCACTTGGGCCAAATTCAGTTTTCCGCAGGAAACCGTCAGCGCGGAGGAAGCCTGATGGCGGCGGACCGCACCGGGGCGCCGCCACGCGCCTGGCAGCGCATGCTGTCCGGCCGCCGGCTCGACCTGCTCGACCCCTCGCCGCTCGACATCGAGATTTCCGACATTGCCCATGGGCTCGCCCGCGTCGCCCGCTGGAACGGCCAGACCAGCGGCGAGCATGCGTTTTCGGTCGCCCAGCACTCGCTGCTGGTCGAAGCCCTGTTCAATAATCTGGTGCCTCAGGCTTCTGCCACCGACCGGCTCGCCGCGCTGCTGCACGACGCACCTGAATATGTCATCGGTGACATGATCTCGCCGTTCAAGTCGGTGATGGGCGGCAGCTACAAGGACTGCGAATTGCGCCTGCAGCGCGCCATCCATCAGCGCTTCTCGCTGCCTCCCGAACCGGCCGCGGCGGTGCGCAGGGACATCAAGCGCGCCGACCAGATCGCCGCCTATTTCGAGGCAACGCTGCTTGCGGGCTTCTCGACCGCCGAAGCGACCGAATTCTTCGGCCGTCCGCGCGGTTTCTCCGCCGAGCGCTTCGATTTCACACCACGCTCGGTGACTTGGGCGCAGGATGCCTTCCTGAAGCGGTTTTCGGCGCTTGAGAAGTCGCGGCATCCAGTTGCGACATCGGCGGTAGGGTAGAGAACGCTAAATTAACCGGAAACGGCAACAGTGTGGTGTTCGATCACGCACCGCAGGCGCGCCTCATGCCCGTCGTGGATGTCAAGGATGGTTCGATCGTCCCGGAGCGGGCAGCCGAAGGCGTGGAGCGCTCTCGCCACATGGAAGACGAATTGCGCGAACAGAACGAGCGCTTTTCCGCCGCTGTCGAGAACATGTCGCACGGTTTGTGCATGTTCGATGCCGACGAACGCATGATCATCTGCAACGGCAACTACATCGACATCTTCTGCCTCGACGCCAAGCTGGTACGACCGGGCATCCGCTTCATCGACATCCTGCGGCACAGTGTCGACATCGGCATCGCCTCGCAAAGCGCCGACGAGCTCTATGCCATCCGCAAACCCTATATCGACCAGGCGAAACCCTCGACCTACGAAGAAACGCTGTCGGACGGTCGCATCATCAACATCTCGCACCGCCCGCTGGCCCTCGGCGGTTGGGTCTCGATCTACGAGGACATCACCGAACAGCGGCGCGCCGAGCAGGATCTCAAGGAGCAGCATCGCCGTTTCGACGCGGCACTCGCCAACATGTCGCAAGGCCTGCTGATGTACGACGCCGACGGCAAGATGATCGTACGCAACCGGCGCTTTCTAGAGCTCTACAAAGCCACCGCGGCGGACTTTCCGCTTGGGACGACGCATCGCGACGCGCTCGAAAAACTGCTGGAGCTCGGCATCTACCAGAAGATCGACGTCGACAGCGAAGTCGCCAAAACCGAAGCCTGCCTGAAAGCGGCAAAAATGCACGAGGCCTATCGTTATCTAACCGACGGCAGGACGATCCTGGTCACGCGCCAGCCGATGAGTGGCGGCGGCTGGGTGGTGACCTTCGACGACGTCACCGAACGTCGACGCACCGAAGAGCGCATGATCCATCTTGCGCATCACGACACGCTGACCGGACTGCCCAATCGCTCGATGTTCCGCGAACGGCTCGACGTGGCGTTGGAGGATGCGGCGGCACCGCCGTTGGCAATCTTCTCGCTCGATCTCGACCGCTTCAAGGCGATCAACGACACCTGGGGACATCCCGCCGGCGACTGGCTCCTGAAAAGCGTCGCCGAGAGGCTGCAGCGTTGCCTGCGCAATGAAACAGACGTGGTCGCCCGCTTCGGCGGCGACGAGTTCGTCGTCATGCAGTTCAACTCGAGGGGCATCGCCGATGCTGAAAAACTGGCGAAGCGCATCGTCGAGGCCATCGCAAAACCGTTTCGCGACAAGAGCCGGGATATGCATATCGGCATCAGCCTCGGCATCGCCGTTTTCCCTGAAGATGGCAAGGACGCCGATACGCTGCTGAAAAACGCCGATACGGCGCTCTATCGGGCCAAGAGCGAAGGGAGAAACCTCTATCGCTTCTTCGAGCCCGCGATGGATGCCATCGTGCAGGCCCGGCGGGCGCTCGAGGTCGACCTCGACGCGGCGCTGCCGCGCCAGGAGTTCGATCTCGATTTCCAGCCCATCATGAACATCGCCTCCGGCGAGATCATCGGCGCGGAGGCCTTGATGCGCTGGCATTCCCCGACGCGCGGCACGGTCGCGCCAGACGCGTTCATTCCCGTCGCCGAAGAGACCGGACTGATCGTGCCGCTCGGCGAGTGGGCGCTGAGGAAGGCCTGCGCAGCGGCGGCCAGCTGGCCTCCCGGCCTGCGCATCGCGGTCAATGTCTCGGCCGTGCAGCTCAAAAGCGGCGGGTTTGCCCGCAGCGTCATCTCGGCCCTGGCCTTTTCCGGGGTGCCGGCCGGACAGCTGGAGCTGGAAATCACCGAAACCGTGCTGATGGACGAGAGCAAGGCCGTGCTGAAGACGCTGCGGCAGTTGCGCGATCTCGGCATCCGCATCGCGCTGGATGATTTCGGCACCGGCTATTCCTCGCTCGGCTATCTCAGGCGTTTCCCGGTCGACAAGATCAAGATCGACCGCTCCTTCATCCGCGATATGGGCAATCGCGACACGGCGGCGATCGTCCGCACCATTATCGGCCTCGGCAACGAGCTTGGTATTGTCGTCACCGCCGAGGGCGTCGAGACCGAGGTACAACTCGACATGCTGCGCGACAATGGCTGTGAAGAGGCGCAAGGCTATCTGATCGGCGTGCCGTCGAAGGCAGCGGACATCCAGCGTCTGTTGAAGGCGCGTGCGCTACACAGCCAGACCGGCTGATGGCATCGGTCAATTCAGCGTTTCGATATATTTCTCGTGGAAGCTGACATAGCCCGGCTCGACCACCTTCAGATGCCGCTCGATCAGCGCGTGAAACAGCGGCAATTGGTGAAACGGCACGCCGGGATAGGCGTGATGCTCGGCATGGAACGGCATGTTCCAGGCGAGCTTGCGCACCACCCAGTTGGTCAGCGTGGTTCTCGTATTCTCCAGCATGTTGGCCACGAACGGACAGCGGCCGTGCTCGGCCAGCAGATAGAGGCGCAGAAACGGCTGCCCCAGCAGAGCGGGAATGATCCAGACATAGAAAAGCACGGAGAGCCGGAAATAGACGGCAAGCAAAAGGACGACCGCGTAGAAAGCAATCATGGCGCGCGCTTCGGCCCGCACCTTGGGCCGGCCTTTCGGCGGGACATAGCTTTCCTGGCTGCTGCCAACCGCATTGGCGTAGAGCGTCTTGAGATGGCCCCACCACAGCGGGATGCCGGAAACATGCACGAGATACTGTCTTAGCGTTTCCGGCTTGGGAAAGGCCAGCTCCGGATCGTTTTCGGGGTCCTGGGTGAAGCGGTGGTGGGCGAAATGGAAATAGCGGAACCAGTCGGCCGGCAGCGCCAGCGCCAGGCTGCATACGCGCGCCACGGCATCGTTCAGCCACTGCGTCGCGAAGGCCGTGCGATGAACCGTCTCATGCAGCAGCGTGAACAGGAAGACGATCAGGATGCCTTGCGGCAGTATCAGCAGCGGCCAGAATGGTACTTTCGCGGCGATCAGCGATCCAATGATCGCAATCGCCCCCCAATGGGCGCCGAGCTGAACGAGACCCGCAGCGTTGGACTTGGCGGTCAGGCGACCGCGCTCTTCCGGGGTTAGTGACGCGATGATGTCGCGATGGTCCATCGGTTTCGATCCAGGCTGGCGATTTGACAAGGCCCACTCTAGGCGGTGAAAAAGCTTTCCAAAAACGACGATTCCTGCGATTTGGATAAGCTCACCTTATCTATCTGGCGATCATGGTCACATCTCCATCGCTCAAAGGACTTCAGGCTTTCGAGGCCGCGGCGCGCACGGGCAGCTTCGCCGCGGCAGCGGAAGAGCTTTCGGTCTCGGCCGCCGCCGTCAGCCAGCTTATCCGCACCGTCGAGGAACAGATGGGGCGCAAGCTGTTTCATCGGGTCAACCGCAAGGTTGTGCTCACCGAGGCCGGCGTGGAAATGCTGCCACGGTTGACCATGGCCTTCCAGGAAATCGGCAGTGTCTCGCGCGAATTGGGCGGCGATGCCTTCCGCCCGCGCCTGGTGGTATCGGTGCCGCCTTCGATGGCCATGGGTTGGCTTTCCCAGCGTCTGGCGGGCTTCGTCGCCAGCCACGGTGCCGCCGACATCTCGCTGCGTGGCGACGACGACCCGGTGCCGTTCGACCGTGAACTGATCGACATCAGGCTCTCCTACGGTCTGCACTATCGCGAGCACCCGACCGAGGACATCACCCGGGACGCCGTCTATCCGGTCTGCACACCGGGGCTTGCCAGCACGATCAAGGCGGAGGCACTCGCCGGGTTGCCGCTGATCCACACCGACTGGGGACCGACCGGCGCCTCGTTTCCGTCCTGGCGCAACTGGTTCGAGGCTGAAGGTGCCCAGCCCGGACGGGCGGCGCAGCGGGGCCTGTCGGCCAACTCGTCGCGCGCCGCCCTCGACCTCGCCATTTCGGGGCTGGGCGTGGCACTGGCGCAAGGGGTCTATTGTGCCGAAGCGGTGGAGGACGGCAGGCTGGTCCGACCCGCCGCAAGGGCGATCGCGCTGCGCCAGCCCTATTGCCTGACCATTCCGGAGCGCAGCGCCAGGCGCGATGTCGTGGCGGCGTTCCGCGATTGGCTGATAGAGGAATGCCGGCGCGCTGTGGGCTCGCCGGCGCTCCGCTGACCCGTCCTTTAGTCAGAGGTGCCCGCTCAAGGCCGCCACCATGTCCTTGTTCGTCGCCACCGGAACAATCTCGAACTCGACCAGATCAGCCCATTCGATCACCCAGCGCTGCAGCAGTGTGACGTCGTCCGTCTCCACCAGCAGGAAGCAGCGGCTCATATCCGCGGCGATCCAGCTGTGGTGCACGACAAGCTCCTCCGGCTTCAGGCGGCCCCGATCGCGGAAGCGGCGGTAGATATCCTTGCGGTCGCAGCCGGTGAAATCCTCGATCACGATGAACTGCATGTCTTCCCCTTGGTTGACCGTTACCGCCCCGGCCGGTCGAGGCGCTCCAGGAACCACTGCGTCAGCCGCACCCAAACCTCGTCCTTCTCGCCGGAATCCTCCCAGCCATGGTCGAGATTTGGGTTGTCGTTGACCTCGATGACGAAGACGCCGTCCTTGGTCTCCTTGAGGTCGACGCCGTAGAGGCCGTCGCCGATGCAGCGCGCCGCCTTGACCGCCGTCTCGACGACATGGGGCGGCGTCTCTTTCAGCGTGAAGGTCTTGATGCCGCCCTGGTCGGGCTTGCCATTGGCCTTGTGATTGACGATCTGCCAGTGCTTCTTGGCCATCAGATAGTGCACGGCAAACAGCGGCTGGCCGCCGAGCACGCCGACGCGCCAGTCATATTCGGTCGGAATGAATTTCTGCGCGATGAGAAGGTCGGAATCCTCCAGCCACTCGGTCGCAAGCCGTGTCAGTTCCTCGAGATTCTCGCATTTCTTGACGCCGCGCGAGAAGGACGAATCCGGGATCTTCAGCACCAGCGGGAAGCCCAGCGTCTGTGCGGCCAGTTCGAAGTCGGAGGTGCCGGCGATCATCACGGTCGGCGGCACCGGCACCTTGTTGTAGGCCATCAGCTCGTTGAGATAGACCTTGTTGGTGCAGCGGATCATCGACAGTGGATCGTCGATGACGGGCATGCCTTCCTGCTGGGCGCGGCGGGCGAAACGATAGGTGTGGTTGGAGATCGAGGTGGTCTCGCGGATGAACAGTGCATCATAGTTCGCGAGCTTGGCAAGGTCCTTCCTGGTGATGGGCTCGATTTCGACGCCCATCTTTTCGGCGATCTTGGCCCAGTAGCGCAGCGACGAGATTTCCGACGGCGGCAGTTCCTCGTGCGGATCGACCAGCGTGGCGAAGGTGTAGCGCGCCGGCGTGCGCCCCTTGGTGTCGCGCCATTCGCGGTTGGTGTAGGTCTCCAGGCACTGGATGAAGCTTTTTTCCTCATCCTCGGTCATGCGCGCCAGCGGATGGAAGCCGATCTTGCGGATCGAGGCCCATTCGGCGCTGTCCTTGATGTGGACCTCGAGTGCCGGCGCCCGGAACCAGTCGAAAAGGAGCTTGGAGAAGCGGTCCCAGACTTTCGACGGGCCGATACCGAAGAAGATGCACACCTTGGCCGGAAAGGCGCCGCCGAGGTCCTTGCGGCATTTGTTGAGCGCCAGTTCCAGTTCCGGCAGCGCATGTTCGTAGAGCTTGCGTTCGGACAGGTCGATCATCGTCTCGACGGTCGGAATGACCTTGTGGCCGCGTGAACTCGCCAGCAGCGAGGCATAGTAGCCGCGGCTCTGGTAGCCGTAATTGTTCGACAGGTTGATGACCTTCGGCCGCTGGCCGCGGAACAGCGACGGATGCGCGAGATAGTCGCGATTGGTGATGATCTTGTGCGGTGTCGCCACCTGGTCGAGATCGCTCTGCCGGCCGGTAAGGATGACCCAGGTCATTGTGTGTCGCGCTTCCCCAGAGTGATGGCGGCACGCAGTCCGTCGCGGCCGAACTGCGCCATGTTCATGAAGATGCCGTAGGGCACGGGAATGTTGGCGGCATCAAGGATGGTTTCCTGCCTTTCGTCCTCGACCCAGGGGTCGTGGATCAGAATATGATCGCCGTCGTCGCCGATGGCCAGCACCCAGTGCGGCACCTTCTTGCCGAACATAAGGAAGCCGCTGATCAGCACCAGCACCAGTTTTCCCGCGGCGATCGCGGTTCTGATGTCATCTAGGGTGAACGGGCGGTAATTCACCGGGATGCCGTAAAGTTCCGCGCGGCGGCGAAAGTCGACCTGGGCCAGTTCCATCACGCGGCGCTTGTCCTCGCTGCGCACCGATTGCAGGAACAGCGCGCCGTAGAAGGAAACGAAGATCTCCGCCGCGAGTCCGCTTTCATAACCCGAGACAGCCAGGCCGAATGGTTCGCAGCCGCCCGGCCCCGACATCATGAAGACGGTCGTGGCTTCGCGCCAGAGGCGGATTTCCATCACCGGATCGGGCACGAAGCCGCGATCGAAATTGGCCATCGCCATCATCAGGCAGCATGGGCCGCAGGTGAACTCGCAGGTCTGCTGGTAGAACGGCACCCTTGTGGCGACCGGAAGGTCGCCGCGCAGGGTTTTCTCATAACGAAGCGCGGTCGCGCCGTCCTCGTAATAGCCAGGCTCGCGGCCAATCTTGCGGTAGCCGGCCTGCTCGTAGATGCCGATGGCGCGGCCGTTGTCCTCGCGCACTTCGAGACGCAGCATCATGCGGTCGTGCCCGAAGGCCGCCTCCTCCGCCGCGGTCAAAAGCTGGCGCCCGATGCCGAGCGCGCCGAAAAATGGGCCGACGGCTATGGAATAGAGCCGCGCCACCCCACTGCCCTTGCGAAACAGCACGATCGCGTAGCCCGCGACGCGGCCGTCGAGCTCGGCGACCAGCGTCTCGGCGGTCTCGCGCTCGATGAACAGGCGAAAGGAGCGACGGGAAATGCGATCGCTCGAAAAAACGGCTTTCTCGATGGCGGCGAGATCATCGACGTCAGACGCGCGGGCCGTGCGGATCTCGGCAGGCATGCGACTTGGGAAAACCTCGATTGCGTTGCGGAAACGGCCCCGGTCAAAAGCGTCGCAAACACCAGCCGAAGCGCCGGTATTCATCAAGCGCTATCGCTCCTTGATTAGGGCCGAATTGTGACAGTTTCCGCCGCGGCAAGGAAGCTCGCGGGCTTTGAACAGGATCGCTGTTTTGACAGGCCACCGGCTGCGAACAATTGCGGCCAACTCAGCTTGCGAGGCCTGCCAGAAGCTGGCCATAGGCATTCTTGGCCACGACCGCCAATTGCTCGCGCGGCAGCGAGCCGACGACGGCGCAGCCATAGCCCTTGTCCAGCCAGTAGACGGCCTGCGGGCCGTCCTGCACCGAAGCATAGGTGCCCTTGGCATTCTCCACCGATTCCGCGGTGACGAAGAGGGATATGCGTTCGCCCTTGTCGTCCTCGTAGAGCAGCATCGCGGCCTTGCTGTCGCCGGCCGGCAGCAAGCGGCCGCCAACCAGTTGGAAGCCGTTCGCGGTCAGGTCCGGCGCCACCAGCTTCAGCCCGACCCGGTTGGACAGCCAGGTCTGCAAATGATCCTTGTCGCTGGCCGGCACTTCCACGGCATGCCGCTTCTCGGCGGCGTATATGACATGGGCGGCAATCGCCTGTTCGGCGAGCCGATCTTCCGCCGGATCCTCCTGTCGGATGGCGTCCATGCCGGCAAAGTAGCCGCCAAATCCACCCGTGGCCAAAAGCACCGCGGCGGCAGCCGCAAGCCACCAGCGCGAGCGCGGCATCGCAGCCTTAACCGGCGCTTCGCCGAGCACCACCTTGCGCAAGCGCGCGGGAACAGGTTCATCCAGCACGCCGGCAAAGGCCGAGCGCAGTGCCTCCCGGTCGGCTGTGAAGCGGGCGCTCCTGGCCTTCATCTCGGGATTGGCGTCGAGCCAGGCATCATAGGCGGCGCGCTCGTCGGCCGGCAGTTCGCCGTCGAGCGCCATATGGATGTCACGTTCTGAAAAATCGCGGCGGATCATTTCTCGACGATCCTTATCGCGCGGCGACGCGCCGTGTCATCCAGCAAACCGCGCAGTTCCTCACGCCCGCGCGCAATGCGCGACATCAGCGTGCCGGCGGGCACGCCCAGCATGTTGGCGGCCTCGGCATAGGAAAAACCCTCGATGGCGACCATCACAAGGGCCGCGCGGCGATCGGGGCTGATCGCCTGCAGCGCGTCGATGATCTCGCGTGAGGCTATGCCGTCCAACTGCTCGGCCGGCTGGGCAACCGCCTCGCCCGCTTCCAGGGGCAGCATCGCCGCTTCACCGCGACGGTTCACCTTGCGCATCTGGTCGATGAACAAATGATGCATGATCGTAAACAGCCACCTCCTGGGGCTTTCTCCCGTCTGCCAGTTGTCGAGCCGCACGAGTGCGCGCTCGAGGCAATCCTGGACGAGGTCGTCGGCAGAATCCCGGTCGCGCAATAGCGAGCGTGCGTAGCGGCGCAGGCGCGGTATTTCGCCAAGGATTGCTGCCTTCTTTTCGTCCATGACCGCTGGTTCTGAAATCGCCCTTGTTGATCCCGATTCAACGCGCCTTCCCGGCGCGACGCAAGCGGCCAGCGCGAAGCGGTCCGCCGCCCCGGTCACCCAAGCAATGAGATAACGCTGGCGGGAGCCGGTTTATTCCCGGCTCGATTGAACGCCTGCCGTCATTGTTCGACGACCGGTATCTTCTCCCTCGCCGCCTGCGTCAAAAGTCGCTGGTAGAACAGGCCGATGCCGATCAGCACGGCGCCGAGGCCGATGAAGGAAAGCGCCCTGAGTACGCCCTCCAGCTCCGACATGTCGAAGAGGAAGACCTTCAGCACGGCGATCGCGATCAACGCGGCCGAAGCAATGCGCAGCACCTGCGACTTCAGCCAGACGCCGGCGGTGAGCAGCGCCACGCCGATCGCCAGCCAGAGCGCCGAATAGGTGTAGGTTTCCAGCTGGCCGAGCCCGCTCCACAGGCCGATGAACTCACCCTTGAACAGCCGTCTGACCGACAGGGTGGCATAAGCCAGCGCAAGCATGGCCGCCACCACCGCCAACATCTGCGCATACCATTTCGGCCGCTTGTCCCTGACATAGAGCGCCAGTCCGCCGGCGGCGACGGCCGGCAGGAGATAGGCGAGGAACAACAGGTTGAAGACCGGAATCCGGCCGGTCGATTCGTCCGTAAACAGCGGATTGAGCACCACGAAGTGCCGGATGACGATCAGGGCGACAGAAACCACGCCCGCCGCCATTGAGCCATAGCGCAGCACCGAACTTGGCGAGCGCATGTCGATGGCGACCAGGATGGCGCCGGCGCCGATGGCAATCAGCGTGTAGATCGCCTGTTCGGCGAGCGTCATCGGACCTGTGTCGATGACGCCGCCATGCATGGCGTGACGCACCAGCATGGCAACGGCAAGCAGCGCAAACAGCGCCGCCGCCGCTTCCATGGCGAGGCGCGGCCGGCCGTTGGTGGTGCGGGCGAGTTGCCAGGCGGCGAAGCCGAAGGCGAGCGCCGGGACGCCATAGCCCGGCAGCAGCCAGTTGAACACCGGTGTCGTCGACAGGAACTCGGCGCCGACGATGGTCGGATCGAAGCCGACACGCCCAAGTACGGCGATCACGGCGCCAACCGGAATCCAGCCGAGCACCGGGTAGGAGCGCCAACGCGTAGCCAGCGCCGGCACGATAGCTGCTGCACCAAGCAGAATAGTGGTCCAGCCGGAATTGAAAGCCATGTGCAGCATCAAGAGGCTGGCGAGCGCCGCACCGACCAGAGCAAACGACACGGCCAACCCGCCCTTGAGTGAAGGCTCTTCGGCGCGCGCGATCCATTCGCCGCCTCCGGCGAAAACCGCGACCAGCAGTGCGGCGACGGCGGCGTAGACAAAATCGCGGTCCAGATTGCCGAAGGTGAACCAGAGTGCCAGCAGGATGACCAACGGCACGATGACACCCGATGCCGCCCATGAGGCGGATCGAAACGAGGCAGATGCCGCGAATTTGCGGGCGGCCCACATGCCCGAGCCGATGAAGACCAGGCCCAGCGCAAGGCCGATGCGCAAGGTCAGTGCATTGGACGTCGCCGCGGGCAAACCATCGACACCGAGAGCGCCGACCGAAAAGTCGGATGCGATCGAGGTTGGCGGGATGATGCCAAGATAGATCATGACCGTTGCCAGTCCGGCGGCGTAAAGCAGTGGCAGCGCCAGCGGGCGATAAAGCGCGACGGCCACCATCGCCGCGAGGATCACGGCGCCTGGCAAGGCGTAGCCGGCTGCGGCGAAGGCCGGGTCGATCGACAGGCCCAGCGCCGAGAAGGCAACGAACAGGCCAGGCACGATGGACGGCCAGTCGAAGGCCCTGGCGGTTTCGTCGCGATGGCGGCCGAGCCAGACAAAAGCGAGCACGGCCAGGGTGACGGCGTCGATGAACAGGATGGCGGAGAGGTTCGCGCCCGGCGCGTCGGTCATGTAAAGAATGGTCCAGATGCCGGTGCCGAAAAAGGCGGCGGCCATCAGCGCTGTCCAGTCACGCATGCGGGCGATGACAGCGGTGGTGGCAAGCACGATGGCGAGGTAGCCGAACAATGCCCAGGGATTAGGCGCCTGCGAGGCGATCAGCACCGGCGTCACCATGGCGCCGACAAGACCGATGCCGGCCAGTGCCTGGCCATGGACCAGGGCCGCCGCGATCGTCGCCACACCGATGGCACCAAGCAGCGTGAAGGCAAGCGCCGGGCCGATGAAGCCGTAAATGCCGTGGGCGGCATAGACGGTGCCGAACAGGATGAAGGCACCGGCCGCCGTCAGGATCGCCGGAATATAGGCGCCGGCAACGCCTTGCACCGGCACCTTGAAGCCGGTGCGGCGGATGAACTCGCCGCCGGCAACCAGCACCAGCCCGAGCACCGCTGCCATGGTGAGCCGCACGCCGGGGCCGAAAATACCGGCCTCGATTGTGTAGCGGATCAGGAACAGGCCACCCAGCGCCAGCGCGATGCCGCCGACCCAGACCGCCCAGCGCGTGCCGAGTGCCGTCTCGATATCCGGCTTGCCGGGAGCCTTGGGCGCTGCAACCGGCTCGACAGGTTCTGCTGCCTTCGGAGCCTCGCCCGCGGACCAGGGGCCGGACACAGCCTCGCCAGCTGGAGCTTCCGTTTCTGTAGCCGGCGCCTGTACGATCGGTTCACTCACCGCCGGCGAGGCGATATCGGCCGCTGCCGCAGCCATCGGCGCCGCGTCAGCCTTGCCCTCGGCAGCTATCTGTTCTGCCGGTTTGGCCACCGGCGGCACGGCACCTGAAAGGACGAGACTGCGCAGCGCGCCAAGCTCGCGTTCGATCAGACCGATGCGGCTCTGCTGGCGCGAAATGATAACGAACAAGGCGATGATGGCGACAAGGCCGATCAGACTTTCAAACATGGCGGTTCCCCCAAACCAGGCCAGTTTTCACTGACGTTTCATCTCACTGACATCCAAATACGGCGGCTACACGGCTGAAAAACTCAACGCGCCGCCAGATCGGCGGCTGGAACATGTCTCGGTACCGAAAACCAAGGACTTGCCGCCGAGCGACGAACCGGTCTGGATAAAGGTCGACCTCCATCATGCGGCATTGTCTCCGGCAATGGCCTTGCGCGTCGCATGATGCTTGCGCAAGGCGGCGAGAAAGCCGGCGCGGGCATCGGGCTGTTCGATGGCACGCGGCTCATAGACGTGGCGCGTGAAGAAAAACCCGGTCAGCCGGAAGGCGTCCTCGACCGCCGCAGGATCTCCGCGCAGGCCGGAGCCGCGTTGCAGAAAGGCCGGCAGCGCCAGCATCTTGTCGCGCCATGGCGCGCCGGCTTCGCGCGACACCGCACGACCTGACTTCGGCGAGACATAGGCCAGATCCTGCTTCGTTCCGGTGGCGGCGCATTGGCTGAGGTCGAGGCCGAAACCGAGTTCATCAAGGATCAGAAGCTCGAAGCGCGCCACCAGTTCGCCGGCGGCGTCGGCATCATCGAGATGGACGATCATCACGGAAAGCGCCTCGTAAAGGCCGCCATGAGCGTCACGCTCGGGCAAGAGGCGCAGATGCGCGGCCATGGTCTGCAGGCCGTAGACGGCAACGGCGCTGTCCATCAGCCTGGCAGCGTTCATCTCGATCGCCTCGGCCTGGAATGTGCCGAGATGCTCGTCAAGGCGGGCCCGCCACAAGAGGTCGACGCGATTGCCGGGCTGGAGAACGGGTTGCTGCTTGCGCGAGCGGCCGCCGCGCACGAGACCGAGATGGCGGCCATGCGCGCGGGTCATCACCTCGAGGATGGCGCTGGTTTCGCCATGCTTGCGGGTGCCGAGAATGATTCCCTCGTCGCGCCATTCCATGCCTAGAGCTTTTCACCCGTTGGACAGCGAAATCAAGGTATGGGGTTTGGGTACCTGACAGACCGGGCACTGGGACGGCGAGCAAAAAAACGCCCGCAGCGATACGCTGCGGGCGGTCTGGTAGGGTCAGTCGATGCTTTAGAACGAGCGCTGGAAGCGGAGAATGCCGCCGACGCTGCTCTTCTTGTTGGCCTTGGTCCAGTTGCTGAAGTCGGCGTCGTCGAACTTTCCAGCATTCAGGTAGTCGACTTCGGCCGTGACCGTCATGCCGGGCACAACTGTATAGGCAACGTTGGCGGCGATGCCGAGGTTCTTCCAGTCGTCATAGGAGACCTGGGCGTTGAACGAAGTCTTGTCGTTGAACTTGTAGGTGCCGCCGCCCCAGACTGCCCAGTTGCCGCCCCACTGCTTGTAGAAGCCACGGCCCTTCGCGTTGACAGCGTTGGTCGGGTCGGTCAGGTTGTCATCGGTGCCGTAGCCACCCATGACGAACAATGACAGTTCCTTGGTGACGTTGACGTCCAAACGAACCTTGCCGGCCACTTCCTCGTAGTTGCTGTCATAGGCGACAACACCGGTGAGCGCACCCCAGTCGGCCTTGTACTTCAAGCCGCCGACGACATGCGGAACGTAGCTGTCGATCGTGTTGGCGCCGGCGCCTTCTTCGAGCGAGACCACCGCGGTGATGCCGTTGCCCGCGTCGAAGTAGTATTGAACGACGTTGCTCTCCTGCCCACCATAAGGAACCAGCGTATCCTGGATGACGGCGCCGGCATAGCCGATGAACGTATCGAAAGCCGTATCGTCCTTGCCGACACGCAGGCCGCCGAGCTGGATGTAGGCGAACCGCAGCGACGTAGACTTGTTGCGGCCCTGCCAGTCAGTGGAGCCCGAAGTATAGTCGCCGCTGCTGTTGCCGAAATTGAAGCGGGTTTCGGTGTAGGTCTTCAGGGTGCCGAGTTCGGTCTCCTGACCGGTCCAGGTCTTCAGCGTGAAGCGGGTGTTCTTGTAGTAGGTCGAATGAGTGTCGCCGTCCTGATGGTCCGGGACATGGTTGACACCATCCAACGAGCCGGAGTCACCGACGCCGATGTCATAACGGACATAGCCACCGATGCGCAGGCAGGTTTCGGTGCCCGGGATGTAGAAGTAGCCGGCGCCGTAGACGTCGCAGATCTTGACGTATTCGGCTGGTTCCGGTTCGGCGACGACGACAGCGTCGGCGGCGCGTGCGCCGCTGACCGCGATCAGTGCCGCGGCTGAGCCGAGAAGGAGGCTCTTGATGTTCATTTTATGACCTCTCCAGTCAAGTTTAAAATGGCTTCGGATTTGTGGCTGGCGGATATGTTTTCCCGCCTCACCCCCACAACGAAAAAGGCGCGCACCGCGTCCCCTTTTCGCGGCGAACATACCCATCAAACTTCCGCCTTCAATGACGGTTTTTGAAATAACAGCGATTCAAAGAACAGTTTTATTCTGTGTTGCACAAATAACACTCGCCGTATAGCAAATGGCACAATCGGTACAACGTCATAAAATCAATATATATCCCGATAATTTCTCGACTAACTATGTTTTAAGCAGGTTACCATTCCACAAAGACCCCGTTAAATGGGAATTTTTGGACTATTTCCGACAACACTCGGTGGTTATTTTTCGTTCCATCTATCGTGGACTGGGATCCAATCCACTCCGAGGTTGCGACGGATAGCCATGCTGGTCGCTGGGTTGGCCATATCTGCCAAAGCAATCGAAACGCACCGGCGCGCGCTGTCGCTTTCCCGATTTGTGGTGGTAGCGCTCTCGCTGCATGACAATCACATGCCGGTGCGTGCCACCGGACAGGCTTTAGGGAGCCCAGTGCGACAGGTGCGCGAACGAGAACAAAGACGGTCGAGGAATCACGTCATGTCCAGCGCCTGCGGTCGGCCAGCGCCGCGTCGATGACACGCCAGGGCGCTACTGCGGGAATTCGAGCCCCATCTCGCGGTAGCGTTCGGGGTCATCGCCCCAGTTCTCGCGCACCTTGACGAAAAGGAAGAGGTGCACCTTCTGCTCGAGGATGCCCGCTATCTCCATGCGCGCCGCCTGGCCGATGGCGCGGATGGTCTCGCCCTTGTGGCCGAGCACGATCTTCTTCTGGCTGTCGCGCTCGACATAGATGGTCTGGTCGATGCGCACCGAGCCGTCCGGCTTCTCTTCCCATTTCTCGGTCTCGATATGCGAGGAATAGGGCAGTTCCTGATGCAGCCTGAGATAGAGTTTTTCGCGGGTGATCTCGGCCGCCAGTTGCCGCATCGGCAGGTCGGAAATCTGGTCCTCCGGATAGTACCAGGGGCCGGCCGGCAGCGCCTGCGCCAGATAATCGAGCAGGTCCTTGCAGCCAGAGCCGGTCAGCGCCGAGACCATGAAGGTGCGCTTGAACGGCACTTTCTCGTTCGCCGCCGCGGACAGAGCCAGAAGCGTCTCATGCTTGACCCGGTCGACCTTGTTGAGGATCAGCGCCATCGGCTGGCGCACATCCTTCAGCCGTTCGAGGATGGCATCGGCGTCGCCCCGGATGCCGCGCTCGGCATCGATCAGCAAAAGCACGATATCGGCATCCTTGGCGCCGCCCCAGGCGGTGGTCACCATCGCGGTGTCGAGGCGCCGCTTGGGTTTGAAGATGCCGGGCGTGTCGACGAAGACGATCTGCGCATTGTCATGGGTGGCGATGCCACGCACGATGGCACGCGTCGTCTGCACCTTGTGGGTGACGATCGACACCTTGGCGCCGACCAACTGGTTGACCAGGGTCGACTTGCCGGCATTCGGCGCGCCGATCAGCGCGACGAAGCCGGAATGCGTGGTGGGGGTTTCGGCAGTTTCAATATCGGTCATGCCGCGTTCCATACACCTTCGCGCAGCAGAAGGGCAGCCGCGGCTGCCTGCTCCGCTTCACGTTTGGAACGGCCACTGCCGATCGCCGGTTGAAATGCACCGACCCTGACGCTGACGGTGAACAATGGATCGTGGTCCGGCCCCTCGCGGCTGTCGATCTGGTAGGCGGGAACCGCACTTGCCGCCTGATGCGCCCATTCCTGCAATTCGGTCTTGGCGTCGCGGCGCGCCGCACCGGAAGCCTGCGAACGCGGCTGCCAGTATTTGTGAATGAAGGCGCGCGCCGCCTCCAGCCCTCCGTCGAGGTAGAGCACGGCGATCAGCGATTCCAAGGCATCGGCGCGCAGATTGACGCGCTTGCGCCCCTCGAGCCCGCGCACATCCGATCCGGCGCGGATCAGATCCGGCAGCCCGATATGTTCGGCGATCTCGGAAAGCGCCTCGGCATTGACCAGCGCATTGAGCCGCAGCGACAATTCGCCTTCCGCCGCGTCGGGAAACGCCGCCAGCAGCATATCGGCAACGACCAGGCCGAGAACCCGGTCGCCGAGAAATTCGAAACGCTCGTAATCGGTGCCGGCATTGGCGCCGCGGGCGCTGGCGTGGGTCAGCGCGCGCTGCAAGCGTTGGCGGTCGGCAAAAGCATGGCCCGTGCGTTCCACCAGCGCTTGCGCGAGCGCATCGGCGGTCAACCGTTTTGTTGCCGCCATGACCCTAGTTGACGAAATGGAACAGGCGCGAAACGCGCATCAGCGACGGCCATTTCCAGATTTCGAGAGGGCTGGCCTTGCCGGCGATCGAGAAGAAGACAAGGTTGGCGCGGCCAACCAGGTTTTCGGCCGGAACGTAGCCGACGGTGAACCGGCTGTCGGCGGAATTGTCCCTGTTGTCGCCCATCATGAAATAGTGACCGGGCGGCACGTCGAATTCGCGCGTGTTGTCGCCGATCGAATTCGGATTGAGGTCGAGCGTGTCGTAGCTGACGCCGTTGGGCAGGGTTTCCCGGTAGACGTCGATCGGCTGAGGCATTTCAGTGATATCGGGATTGTCGATCTGGCCGGTCTTCACGCGCGGCACGCCGACGCCGTTGATGAACAGCTGGCCATTCTTCATCTGGATCTTGTCGCCGGGCAGGCCGACCACGCGCTTGATGTAGTCGACGGACGGATCCGGCGGGAACTTGAACACCACAACGTCGCCGCGCTTGGGCTCGGAGCCCCAGATGCGGCCCGAGAAGAGATCGGGCCCGAACGGCAGCGAATAGCGCGAATAGCCGTAGGACCATTTGGTGACGAACAGATAGTCGCCTTCCAGGAGTGTCGGCCGCATCGATCCCGACGGGATCGAAAAGGGCTGAAACAGCAGCGTGCGGATGACCAGCGCGAGCAAAAGCGCCTGGACGATGACGCTGACGGTTTCGCCAAGCCCGCCGGATTTCTTCTGGGATTTTTCAGCCACGCTCATGTCGTCCTCGATTGTGCGTTGGATGTATAGAGTCTCGGCGCGCGCTGGGCAACGTCAATGCCGGTCCGTCAGATGCAATCAATGTGGCGCTTGTTCGACGGGCAGCGCCTCGATGATCACAAAGGCTTGAGCGAGCGGGAAATCATCGGTGATGGTGAGGTGGATCGCCGCCTTGTGCGCCGGGGGCAGGATTTTTTCGAGCCGTGCCAGCGCCCCGCCGGTCAGTGCCATGGTCGGCGCGCCGCTGGGCAGGTTGACGACGCCCATGTCGCGCCAGAACACACCTTGCGCCAGACCCGTGCCGAGGGCCTTGGCGCAGGCCTCCTTGGCGGCGAAGCGCTTGGCGTAGGAAGCGGCGCGGGCACGGCGGTTCTCCGAACGCGCCTGTTCGACCTCGGTGTAGATTCTCTCGATGAAACGCCGACCGTGACGCTCCAGCGATTTCTCAATGCGCCTGATATCGATCAGATCGCTGCCGATGCCGATGATCATCGCGTAGCGGAACCGATGCTTGCTCCGGGATGAGGCGGTTGCTCGCGGCGGCTTGCGCGCTCGGCCAGCCGCTTGCGCCTCTGCTCGCGAAAGACATTCATGCCCCAGCGCGTGACGCCGTAGAACAGGAGGCCAAACACCAGCCCGAGCGGCACCGCGCCGATCAGCATGGGTTCCAGCACGGGATGCCATAGTTTCGCAAAGGAAAGCGTGTGCAGCATCTCGCCCAGATGCGCCGGCGGACCATGCGCCGGCAGGCGATCGTGCAGGATGAGCTTGCCGGTTTCCCAGGATGCGCCCCACAGAATGGGAAAAGTCAGCGGATTGCCGAAGAAAACAGCACCGAGTGCCGCCGCCACCAGATTGCCGGCGATCACCCAACACAGAACGGCGGCAATGATGAAATGGAAGCCCACGGGAAAGAACGAAGCGAAGACACCAGCCGCCACACCGGCTGCCACCGCGTGCGGCGTGGCCTTCAGCCGCAGGATGCGCTTGGAGAAATACTGCAGCGAGCGCGTGAACGACCGGCGCGGCCACAGATAGGTGCGCACCCGCTCCAAAAGGCCATCAGGCTTGCGGCGACGAAAAAGCACTCTCTTCCTATTCCCGATACTTTACAGCTTGCGTGCCGGCCATCTTCAGCCGGGCTTCAACCGCCACATCTTGCGCTTTACGGTCACCCGAAGGCAATCGCGACTTTGATATAGCGATCCGCAAGCCCGACAACAACCGAACGGTACCTGTACAGCGGCCGCGCCGCCATGATCTTTGGTAAGGTCCACGTCTTCAACACCTGACAATCGCGGCGAATTTGAGAATGGCTTCGGCCTATGGTCGCAGCCGGATGCCTGAGACATCACCGCAAGTACCGGCTGACTTCGACAAGATTGCCGTCCGGATCGCGGAAATAGACAGACATCATCGGACCGCGCGCCCCGATGCGTTCGACCGGCCCCAGTTCGAGCACAACGCCATTGGCTTCGAGACCGGCGCGGATTTCGTCGAGCGGTCGTTCGGTGATCAGGCAGAAATCGCCTGACCCTGGCGTCGGCGCCTTCGCCTTGGGCTCGAAGGTGCGGCTGATCTCGTGGACATTGATCTTCTGGCCGCCAAAAGCCAGCGCCGTCGGCCGGCCCGGCGTGTCGATGCGCTCGAAACCCAGCACGCGCTGGTAAAAGGCGCAGGTCGCTTCGAGCGACGCCACCGTCAGCACGAAATGATCGATCCCGACGATCATTTCGAATTTGCCTTCACGCATGTCGTCACTCCCAAAACCGCCGCGCACTTTTGGGCGACATGAACGGTCAGATATTGCGGCTGCCGGGCTTGACCGCCGGTATCGCCGCAAGCTCCGGCGGCAGCCGGTCGGGCGGATAGGCCGGAACCTCGTATTCGGCGAGCGCGATCAACGGCACGCCGACATGGGTCTTGCCAGCTGAACGGTCGATGATGCAGGCGGCAGCCACCACCTCGGCGCCAAGCTCGCGCAGGCACTCGATGGTTTCGCGGATCGACAGGCCGGTGGTGACGATGTCCTCGACGATGACGACGCGCGCGCCCCTGACGATCTCGAAGCGACGCAGGCGGAACTCGCCCCCTTCCCGCTCGACCCAGATCGCCGGCACGCCGAGATGGCGCGAGGTTTCGTAGGCCGGGATCAGGCCGCCGATCGCCGGGCCGACGACATAGTCGATCTTGCCTGGCACCGCTGTCCGGATCTTTTCGGCCAGCGCCTTGCAAAGCCGCTCGGTCTTGTCGGCATGCATGAACACCCGCGCCTTCTGCAGGAAGACTGGACTGCGCAGGCCCGACGTCAGGATGAAATGCCCCTCTAGAACAGCACCCGCCTCGCGGAAAATGCCCAGCACTTCATCGGTCTTCATCTGCGCCTGCCCCCAGATAGATCAGCCATGTCAGCCATTCACACGCCGTGCGTCGCTGACGCTCGAATTGTCCTTGAGCTGCGACAGCAGCCGGTTGAGATGCTTCAGATCCCAGACTTCTAGATCGATCAGCATTTCGGTGAAGTCGGGCGCGGTGCGCACCATCGACAGCGTATGGATGTTGGCGTCGTTGGACGCAACGACCTGGGCGATATCGGCGAGCGAGCCCGGCGCATTGATGGCGGTGACCGAGACACGCGCGGGGAAGCGCTCCTTGGTGCGCTCGTCAATGTCCCAGCGCACGTCGATCCAGCGCTCGGGCTGGTCATCGAAAGCCTGCAGCGCCGGCGACTGGATCGGATAGATGGTGATGCCGGTGCCCGGCTGGACGATGCCAACGATGCGATCGCCCGGCACCGCGCCTTCCGGCGCGAAGCGCACTGGCAGGTCGCCGCGCACGCCGCGGATCGGCACGGCGCCGTCGCGCGGCTGGTCCTTGTCCTTGCGCGCGGCCCGGCCCGGAATCTGGAACAGCATGCCGGCGGCGTTGCGGATCTTCGACCAGCCCTCCTCGCGCTGCTTGGGCGCTGCCGGCGTGACACGCTCGTCCTTATAGTCGGGGAAGACCGCCTTCATGACGTCGGTGGAAGCCAGTTCGCCACGGCCGACGGACGCCAGCACGTCCTCGATGTCCTTGCGTGCCAGCCGGTGCAGGACCGGCTTCAGGCTTTCCTTGGTGAAATTCTTGCCGGCCCGTTCGAAGGCGCGTTCGAGAATGCGCGCGCCGAGACCGGAATACTGCTTGCGGATGGCGTTCTTGGTGGCCCGGCGGATGGCGGCGCGCGCCTTGCCGGTGACGACGACCGATTCCCACGCCGCCGGCGGCACCTGCGCCTTGGAGCGGATGATCTCGACCTCGTCGCCATTCTTCAGTTCCGTCATCAGCGGCATGATGCGGCCATTGACCTTGGCGCCGACGCAGGTGTCGCCGACATCGGTGTGCACCGCATAGGCGAAATCGATGGGCGTGGCGCCGCGCGGCAAGGCAATCAGCATGCCTTTGGGCGTGAAGCAGAACACCTGGTCCTGGAACAGTTCCAGCTTGGTGTTTTCGAGGAAGTCCTCGGGATTGTCACCTTCCGCAAGCTGTTCGATGGTGCGCCGCAGCCAGGCATAGGCATTGGTCTCCTTCGAGATCGCATGGCCGGCGCCGTTCGTCTTGCCGCCGGTGTCCTTGTAGATCGAGTGCGCCGCGACGCCGTATTCGGCGATCTTGTTCATTTCGCGGGTGCGGATCTGCAGCTCGACGCGCTGGCGCGAGGGGCCGACGATGGTGGTGTGGATCGAGCGGTAGTCGTTCTGCTTCGGCGTCGAGATGTAGTCCTTGAAGCGGCCGGGCACCATCGACCATGTGGTATGGATGGCACCGAGCGCGCGGTAGCAGTCCTCGACCGTATCGACGACGACGCGGAAGCCGAAAATGTCGGACAGCTGCTCGAAGGACAGCGCCTTGGCTTCCATCTTGCGGAACACCGACCAGGGCTTCTTCTGGCGGCTCTTCACGCCGGCGTTGATGGCATGCTTTTCAAACAGCGCCGACAGTGCCTTTTCAATATCGGTCAGCACGCCCTTGTTGCGCTCGAAGATCTCGGCGAGCCGCGCGGTCACGGCACGGTAGGCTTCCGGATTGATGTAGCGGAAGGCGATCTCCTCCAGTTCCTCGCGCATGCCTTGCATGCCCATGCGCCCGGCCAGCGGCGCATAGATGTCCATCGTCTCCTCGGCGATGCGCAGGCGCTTGGCTTCCGGCACGTGGTCGAGGGTGCGCATGTTGTGCAGCCGGTCGGCGAGCTTGACCAGCAGCACGCGGACGTCTTCCGAGATCGCCAGCAGCAGCTTGCGCAGGTTCTCAGCCTGCTCTGCCTTCTTGGAAACGAGATCAAGCTTCTTCAGCTTGGTCAGGCCCTCGACCAGCTTGCCCATTTCGGGGCCGAACAGATCGTCGATCTCGGCCCGCGTCGCCGTGGTGTCCTCGATCGTGTCGTGCAGCAAAGCGACGGCGATCGTCGCCTCGTCCATGTGCATTTCGGTGAGGATGGCGGCGACTTCGAGCGGATGCGAGAAATAGGGATCGCCAGAAGCGCGCTTCTGGTGGCCATGCTTCTGCATGGCATAGACATAGGCCTTGTTGAGCAACGCCTCGTTGACGTCAGGCTTGTAGCGCTGGACGCGCTCGACAAGCTCATACTGACGCATCATGGGCGGAATCTCTCAGCGATGAAATGAATCATGCGCCGCACTGCTGTACGGCGCATGTCATAGATAGCCACGAAACTGCCGGGACGGAAGTGCCGGAAACGTGTTCCGGGCAGGTCCAGAAACTCTCTTAGTAGTCGTCGCTCTTTTCCGGCGGTACCAGACCTTCGATGCCGGCCAGCAGGTCTTCCTCGGTCATGCGATCGAAGGTGATGTTGTCCTCGGCTTCGTCGGTTTCGGTGGCCGCGACAGCGCCGCCGGTCTGGTCGGCGATCACCTCGCCATCGGCCTCGGGCTCGTCGACCTCGACATGCTTCTGCAGCGAATGGATCAGATCTTCCTTGAGGTCGTCGGGCGACAGTGTCTCGTCGGCGATCTCGCGCAAGGCAATGACCGGGTTCTTGTCGTTGTCGCGAGGAACGGTGATCTGCGCGCCCTGGCTGATCTGGCGAGCACGATGGCCGGCCAAAAGCACCAGCTCGAAGCGGTTGTCGACCTTGTCGATGCAATCTTCAACGGTTACGCGGGCCATGGACTGCCCCTTTCATGCCTGGATTTGATGGAAAACAGGCGCGGTCCATAACCCGAACGCCGCCAAAATACAAGCATCATGGCATTGGCGGGACTGTTGGCGCCCAATCCCTGCCTAAACACTGGATTTGGCAAACCGCCCGCGTCGTTCGCTCGACGCCGCGATCACAATTGCTTGCATTGCCCCATCACGCCTTGGATTGCCACCAAACTGGCGTTATCTCGGATGGACAAGGTCAGCCGGTTTATTATGAGCCCGACCGATAGTCGCTACCGCATTTCGTTTAGACGGCCGCATTTTTCGAAAAGGAATATTTTCCATGTTCGACCCACGTGAAAAAATCGCCTTGTTCATCGACGGTGCCAATCTCTACGCTACGTCGCGGGCGCTCGGCTTCGACATCGACTATCGCAAGCTGTTGTCGAGTTTCCAGAAGCGCGGCTATCTCTTGCGCGCCTATTATTACACGGCGCTGGTCGAGGATCAGGAATACTCCTCGATCCGCCCGCTGATCGACTGGCTCGACTATAACGGCTTCAAGGTGGTGACCAAGCCGGCCAAGGAGTTCACCGACTCGACCGGCCGCCGCAAGATCAAGGGCAATATGGACATCGAACTGACGGTCGATGCGCTGGAGCTCGCCGATGTCGTCGACCACTATGTCATTTTCTCCGGCGACGGCGACTTCCGCACGCTGGTCGAGGCGCTGCAGCGGCGCGGCCGCAAGGTGTCGATCGTCTCGACCATGGCCTCGCAACCGCCGATGATCTCGGATGATCTGCGCCGCCAGGCCGACCATTTCATCGACCTGACGACGCTGAAGAACGAAGTCGGCCGCGATCCTTCCGAGCGGCCCGTGCGCCGGCCCGAGCCGGCTGAAGTCGACGAGGACGACTACTGAGGGCGGGCACCTTGACCGCCCTCCCCGCTTCCGAACCCAGCCGCGACTGCCCGCTCTGCCCGCGGCTGCATGACTTCGTCGCCGAGTGGCGGCAACGCGAGCCGTCATGGTTCAACGCGCCGGTGCCGACCTTCCTGCCGCCGCAGGGTGAGGACACCGTCCAGCTTCTGATCGTCGGGCTGGCGCCCGGTCTGCGCGGCGCCAACCGCACCGGCCGCCCCTTCACCGGCGACTATGCCGGCGACCTGCTCTACTCGACGCTGATCGCGCACGGCTTTGCACGCGGTGAGTTCAAGGCGCGGCCCGATGACGGGCTGGAGCTTGTCGGCACGGCGATCACCAATGCCGTGCGCTGCGTGCCGCCGGAGAACAAGCCTGTCGGCGCCGAAATCTCGACCTGCCGCAGCTTCCTGGTGCCGACGATTGCACGCTTTCCCAAGCTACGCGCGGTGCTGGCGCTCGGATCGATCGCGCACCAGTCGACCGTGCGGGCGCTCGGCGAGCGCGTCGCCGCCTATCCATTCAGGCATGGCGGGCAGTTGCCGGCCGGTGGCATCACGCTGTTTTCCAGCTATCACTGCTCACGCTACAACACCAATACGGGCGTGCTGACCGAGGCGATGTTCGTCAGCGTTTTCAGCGAGATCGCGGCGTTCCTGAAGATATAGATTCACTCCTCAATGCGCCGGCGCAAGCAGCGCCGCCAATTTCTCCAGCCCGCCCTGCAGAACGTTCAGGTCGACGTCACCCTCGATACCGTCTATGCGCCCGCGATTGTGGTACTGCCAGTAGATCCAGTCGTGGCGGTCAGGTTCCACCAGCAGCGAGCGAAGCCAGAGCGGGCGAGCGGCGATCTGCCCGGCATAGGCAGCCTCGGCCTCATCGGTCAGATAGACGATCGCCGTCTTGCCGAATGCCTGCTCGACAGGTCCGAGGAAAGCCTGGAGTTCAGCATTCAGTTGCTCGGGCGATGGGCGCTGCGGACAGTTGCCGCCGAACTCGACATCGACGACCGGCGGCAGCAAGGGCTGATCGTGCGGTACCACCGAGATGAAATTCTTCGCCTGGTCGGCGCCGGGCCGGCAGAAGGTGAAGAAATGATAGGCGCCTACGGCAAGGCCGGCCGCGCGGGCCTCACGTAGATTGGTGGCAAAAGCACGATCGACATGATCGCCGCCCTCGGTCGCCTTGATGACGGCGAAGGCGACATCGTCGGCGGCAACGCGCCGCCAGTCGATCTGGCCTTGATGATGCGAGACGTCGATGCCTCTGACCGGATATTTGCTACGGTCGGGAGAATAGGTGTGGAAGTAGAAGAAGCCGCCGGCCACCGCCATCGCTGCAAACGCCAGGCTCATCAATCCCCAGAGGATGATCCGGTTCTTCAAAGCGATCCCCTCTGGCATCTGCCGATTGCGCTTGCCCGAAATTTGGAAGCCAAACTGGCTTTTCGAGGGCTACCGCCTGATGTCTCTCACCCACGCTCCTTCAAGAGCCGGCCCTTCTCACGCGACCAGTCGCGCTGTTTCTCGGTCTCGCGCTTGTCGTGCAATTTCTTGCCGCGGCCGACGGCGAGCAGCAGCTTGGCGCGGCCCTGGTCGTTGAAATAGATTTTCAGCGGCACCAGCGTCATGCCTTCGCGGTCGACGCTCTGCGACAGCTTGGCCATCTCGCGCTTGTTGAGCAGGAGTTTGCGCCGCCGCCTGGGCTCGTGGTTGAAGCGGTTGGCCTGCAGATATTCGGGCAGATAGGAATTGATCAGCCAGATCTCGCCGCCTTCGACCGAGGCATAGCTGTCCTGGATATTGGCCTGGCCTTGGCGCAGGGACTTGACCTCGGTGCCGGTCAGCACCAAGCCGGCCTCGATCGTGTCGAGCACCTCATAGGAAAACCGTGCCTTGCGGTTTTCCGCAACGGTCTTGTTGTTGGGATCGGCTTTTCTGACTTGATTCATGATGTGGAGAGGTGGCGCCTCATCCTCAATTAATCAAGCCGGCGTGCTTCATGGCCGCATCGATCTTCGCCGCGGTCGATTCCTCGACCGTGACCAGCGGCGACCGCAGCACATTCTCGACCTTGCCCAGCTTCGACAGCGCGTATTTGGCGCCGGACACGCCGGGCTCCAGGAAGATCGCCTTGTGCAGGGGCAAGAGACGATCCTGCAATTCCAGCGCCTTGGCGCTGTCGCCGGAAAGCGTCGCCTCCTGGAATTCGGCGCACAGCCGCGGCGCGACGTTCGAAGTCACCGAAATGCAGCCGACACCGCCATGGGCGTTGAAGCCGAGCGCCGAGGCGTCCTCGCCGGAAAGCTGGATGAAATCCTTGCCGCAGGTCATGCGCTGCTCGGACACACGCTCGACCTTGCCGGTCGCGTCCTTGACGCCGACGATGTTCTTGAAGTCGTGAGCCAGCCGCCCCATCGTCTCCGGCATCATGTCGATCACCGAACGCGGCGGGATGTTGTAGATGATGATCGGCAGCTTGGTCGCCCTGGCGACGGCGGCGAAATGCTCGTAGAGGCCGCGCTGCGTCGGCTTGTTGTAATAGGGCGTGACGACCAGGGCGGCATCGGCGCCAACCTTTTCGGCATACTGCACGAGGCCGACGGCTTCCGCCGTGTTGTTGGAACCGGCGCCGGCGACGACCGGAGCGCGGCCCTTGGCCACCTCGATGCAGACCTTGACGACATGGCGATGCTCATCGTGCGACAGTGTCGGCGACTCGCCAGTGGTGCCAACGGGAACCAGACCGGTCGTGCCTTCCGCGAGCTGCCATTCGACAAAGGCGCGAAAGGCTTTCTCGTCGAAACGCCCGCTCTTTTCGAACGGTGTCACGAGCGCAGTAAGCGAGCCTCTCAGCATGTCGTCCAACTCCTTGGGACTTGTTTGTCGATGCATGTCGCTGTCCCAAAACCGGTATCCACTTTTGGGCGACATGCATCGGTGTTTGTCGATCAGTTTGTCGTGCGCGCCTTCTAACCGAAAGCGAAGCGGCGCACCATAGTCTCGACATGGTTGCGCGGCAAGCATTGCCATGGTGCCAGCAAGCGCAATTCGAACAGCCTTGATAACTCTTTGTTTACGAGCCCTTCACGACCTAAGTCTAGGCTTCGAGGTATCTTCGCCTGCTGGTAGAATGCTGAACCAAGGAAGACACGAGACCATGCCGACCCGTCGGCCTCACCTCTTCGCGCTGCTTGGCGCCATCGCCGCGCTGATGCCCGGTGTGGCGATCAGCGGCAGCGTGGATGCGCGGGCCACCGCGGCGATCCCGATGCCGAGCCCGCAGGACAGCGCGCCGCAGGCCCCCTCGACCGGCGTCTTGCTGCTGAAGAGCGGGCTGGACGCGCTGGCGGCCGGTGATATTCCCGGCGCTCGTCGTGTGCGCGATGGGCTTCCCGCCCAATCGCTCGACCAGCACATACTGGCCTGGGCGATCGCACTTTACGGCGGCGACAAGGTTCCGAGCGGCGACATCGCCGCCGCCGCGAAGATGCTGCCCAACTGGCCGGGCACCATTGCCTTGCGCAAGAACAGCGAGCGGGCGCTCTATCGAGAAAACCCCGCTCCCGACATCGTCATTGCGGCGTTCGATGGCAGCCAGCCGCAGACATTCGAAGGCGTCATGGTTCTCGCCCGCGCCTATGTGGCGACGGGCAATCTCAAGGCGGCACGCTCGGTGCTGTCGCCGTTTTGGCGCACCACGGTCCTGGAAGCCAAGGACGAGACGTCGCTGATCAAGGAATTCGGCGGTCTTATCCCTGCCGCCGACCACCGTTTTCGCATGGACCGTATGTTTTATGCCGACCGGGTGAATTCCGCGCTGCGCATTGCCGGTCTTGCCGGCGCCCAGCAGTTTGCCGAGGCCTGGGCCGCGGCCGACAGAGGCGACAGGAATGCGTTGAAGCTGTTGAAGGCGGTCCCGGCATCCCAGCGTTCTGCCGGCTATTTCTTCGCGCAGGCCGAGTATCTGCGCAAGCAGGAGGATTTTGCTGGCGCCGCCGCCGTGGTGATGAAGGCGCCGACGGACCGCGAGGCTCTGGTCGACCCGGACGCCTGGTGGGTCGAGCGCCGGGTGCTGTCGCGCGAACTGGTTGACCAAGGCGACATGAAGACGGCGTACACGATTGTCGCCACGCATGCCGCCGAAAGTGCAGCCAATGCGGCCGAGGCCGAGTTCCATGCCGGCTGGTATGCGCTGCGTGGCCTCAACGACCCCAAGCTTGCCGCGACGCATTTTTCGCGCATCGCCGACCTTGCCCAAGGGCCGATGACCCTGTCGCGCGCCTATTACTGGCTCGGCCGTGCCGCGGAAGTCGGCGGTCCCGGCAGCGCCAAGGATTATTTTGGGCGCGCCGCCAATTATGGCACGACCTTTTACGGGCAGCTTGCCGCCGAACGTGTCGGCCGGCAGGCGCTCAACATCGTCTATCCCACGCCCAGTGCCGCCGACCGGCAGAATTTTGCCGGCCGCGAGGCGGTCAGCGCGATCAAGCGGCTGCAGGAGGCAGGCTATGATCGCTATGCCGAAACGCTCTATCGCGACCTCGCCGGCCAGTTGACCAGCCCAGGCGAACTGGCGCTGCTTGCTGTCCTTGCCGAGAAGCAGGGCAACCATTTCATGGCGCTGAAGGTCGGCAAGATCGCCGGCGCGCGCAGCATCGATGTCGGCGCGCTGTCGCATCCGCTCGGCGTCATTCCTGATTCGGCCAATATTTCCGGCTCGGGCAAGGCGCTTGCCTATGCGATTGCCCGCCAGGAGAGCGAATTCAACATCGGTGCCGTATCCAGCGCCGGCGCGCGCGGGCTGCTGCAGCTGATGCCGGGAACCGCCAAGCAACTGGCGAAGAAGGCCGGGTTGCAGTTTTCGCAGGCACGGCTGACCACCGACGCCGGCTACAACGCCACACTCGGCTCGGCCTTCCTCGGCGAGCAGCTCGATCGCTTCAACGGCTCCTACGTGCTGACCTTCGCCGGCTACAATGCCGGCCCCAACCGGGCCAGCCAGTGGGTGGCGAAATACGGCGACCCGCGCGGCAAGGACATCGATGCGGTGGTGGACTGGATCGAGCGGATTCCCTACACGGAAACAAGAAGCTACGTGCAGCGCGTGATGGAGAATTACGAGGTCTACAAGATGCGTATTTCCGGCAAATACGACATTGTCAGCGACCTCGTGAACGGGCGCAACTGAGGACGCTGACGGCTTGAGAGGCGACCGAGCGTCGCTCCTTCTATTTGACCATCCCTGCCCTCGTCTGTAGCAGTCGCAGACGATCCAGACAGGGAGTCCTTTCAGATGTCGAGCACCGGAGGTTTTCCCGACTTCTTCTACGTAGCGCCAGACGGGCTGAGACTTCATGCCCGCCTCTATGGCGAAGCGAAGCCTGGACATTGGCCGGTCATCTGCCTGCCCGGCCTGACCCGCAACGCGCGGGATTTTCATGAGCTGGCACTTTATCTTTCGACGCGATCGCCGGTACCGCGCCAAGTGGTTGCCTTCGACTATCGCGGACGCGGACAGTCGGCCTACGATCCCGATGTCAGCCACTACAATGTCGGCGTCGAGGCCAGCGACATCCTTGCCGGGCTGGCCGCGCTTGGCATTGAGGGGGCGGCCTTCATCGGCACCTCACGCGGCGGGCTGATCATCCATGTGCTTGGCGCGCTGCGCCCGGCCGTGCTGAAAGCCATTGTGCTCAACGACATCGGGCCGGTGATCGAGCCGGCCGGCCTCGCCCACATCCAGTCCTATCTCGAACGCACGTCGAAGCCGAAAACCTTCACCGAGGCGATGGATGCCCAGCGCAGCGTTCACGGCAAGGATTTTTCCAAGCTCACCGACGCCGACTGGACGCGGATGGTGGGAGCGCTCAACCGTGAGACGGATCAAGGGCTGTTGCCGGATTTTGATCCGAAACTGGTCGATATGGTCGCCAATCTTGACCTGTCACAGCCATTGCCGGCGCTGTGGCCGCAGTTCGAGGCGTTGGCAGCCATTCCCCTGCTCGCTATCCGTGGCGCCAATTCCAGGCTGTTGTCGCCTGAAACTCTGGAGCAGATGCGCCAGCGCCATCCGATGATGGAAGCGATCGCGGTCGAGGGCCAGGGCCACGCCCCTTTCCTCGAAACTGGCAGCTTGCCCGGCGATATAGCGACCTTCCTTGATCAGGCTGAGCGCAGACACCAAACAAAGTAAACCCTAAGACCAGATCTGGCCCTGAGGTCACCATGACAGTATATACAGGCCTTTGGAACTATTTGGCCTTTGAGCTTTTCCCTGACGCTTTCGCTGCCTTCGCCGCGCCCGCCTGACCCCGTTCGGTCATCGGAATGGCGCGGCTGAGGCCGGATTTGGTGATCCAGAAGGAAACGCGATGTTCCTGGATGTCGTTCAAGATCAGTCCGAGCGCCCCGCCGAGACGGCAGCCGCTGTCGACCAGGAAGACTGAAAGCCTGTAGGCATCCTCGCTTCGGCTCCTGATGGCGGCGAACAGCCTGGCCTACGGACGAAAGGGCTGTTCGGCTGCTATCCCCCAGCGTTGTTGCACAAATGACGCGATTTGGCCCAACTCAGAAAGCACTCGTTAACCATCAGGGCCGCCCTAACCCCCATATTCACGGGCACATCCGGCAACCGGCTGACGGAATCAAGGCGAGGCGACGAATCACGTGCCAGGGATTCGCCGCAGAACCGCCGCCGCTGGGAAAGCCACGGCGCGGCATGCGATTATTTTTCGACAGAATGACTTCTTTTTCCGAGATAATGGCCGGGGCTTGTTGATTGTGCCGGCGCTTTTCTTTATCCAGCGGCGCAACGGAGAGGTGGCCGAGTGGTCGAAGGCGCTCCCCTGCTAAGGGAGTAGAGGTCAAAAGCTTCTCGTGGGTTCGAATCCCATCCTCTCCGCCACCCTATGCCCTGCAGACTTCGAATCACATCAATCAGGCCATGTCGCCTCAACCATCCGGCCGAGACTCACAAGCGCATTGGCCAGCCCCATCCGGATAGCGGGACGGCCGCCGTCGATCTTGAGCGCTTTCTCATAAGGCGGCGCCACGATGTCGGCCTTGCCGAATTCGGCGTAGGCGCGACCAGCGCGCAAAGCGCCTCAACCCAGTCGGCATTCAGCTCGCAAGCACGTTCAAAATGCCTCATCGCATGCACATGCTCGCCGACCTTCAAATAGGTCTCACCCAGTGTCAAATGGTAGTGCAGATTTTGAGGGACCTCTTTTACCACTCGCTCAACAAACCGAATGGCCATTTGGTCTAGGCCGAGCGCAAAGGATGTCCAGTTTATGAGCCAATACGCGCTGACAAAGTGCCTCCGCATCCAGCAACCGATTTGCCCGATGCAATTGACAGCCTGCCTGAGCAATGCATCATCAGCCTGTGCACGGGGTAGTGGGCTTGCTTTCGGATGGGTGATTTCGGTCCGGACGAAATTTTCTGATGCTTCGACCAGGCGGGCGGCAGACGATTGTTCATGGTCCTTCGCTAGCAAAAAGAGGCGACGGAATCCGGCGTTACGGCTGCAGATCGCAGGGTGCTTGCACGGCCAGGCTGGTCACGCTAGCAAGGAGGCCCTTTCCAAGCGAGCTTCCCCCATGCGTCTGCGCCCTGCCCTTTCGCCGCTTATCGCAGCACTTCCCTCGACCGTGCCTTTTGTCGGCCCGGAAGCGCAGGAGCGTGAACGCGGGCGGGCTTTTCGTGCCCGCATCGGCGCCAATGAGAGCAGTTTTGGCCCATCGCCACGGGTCATCGCCCGCATGGAGCGCGTGGCGCGCGACCAGTGGATGTATTGCGATCCCGACAATTACGAGCTGAAGGTCGCGGCTGCCGCGCATCATGACGTGGCGATCGAGAACGTCGTTGTCGGCGAAGGCATCGACGGGCTGCTCAGCCTGGTGGCGCGCATGTATGTGGCGGCTGGCGATGCCGTGGTCACCTCGCTCGGCGCTTATCCAACCTTCAACTTCCATATTGCCGGCGTCGGCGGGCGGCTGGTGACAGTCCCTTACGAGAACGACCGCGAAAGCCTGGATGGTTTGCTTAAGGCGGTCGTCAAGGAGAAGGCCCCGCTGGTCTATCTGTCCAACCCGGACAATCCGATGGGCAGTTGGTGGGAAGCGGACGAGGTGATCCGCTTCATCGAGGCATTGCCTGAGACCACCATGCTGGTGCTCGACGAGGCCTACGGCGAATTGGGGCCGGCCTCGGCCCTGCCGCCGATCGACATCTCGCGACCAAATGTCATCCGCATGCGAACCTTTTCAAAGGCTTATGGGCTTGCCGGGATACGCTGCGGCTATGCGATTGCGGAGGCGCAGGTGATCCGCGACTTCGAGAAGATCCGCAACCATTACGGCGTCAGCCGCATGGCGCAGATCGCCGGCGTCGAGGCACTCGCCGACCAGCCCTATCTCGAGACGGTGGTGGCGCGGGTGGCTGCCGGGCGCCGGCGCATCGCTGATATCGCCGAGCAGAACGGGTTGAAGCCGCTGGCCTCGGCGACCAATTTCGTCACCATCGACTGCGGCCATGACGGCCCCTTCGCGCTGAAAGTGCTGCAAGGTCTGCTGTCACGTGATGTGTTCATCCGCAAGCCGATGGCGCCAGGACTCGACCGCTGCATTCGCGTCAGCGTCGGCCTCGACCACGAACTGGATATCTTTGCCGAGGAATTGCCGGGCGCGCTGGCGGCGGCGCGGGGGAACTAGGCAATTCAGCTGCGTTCGGATGCTGGCGCTGCGCTTAGCAGATGCCTGACGCGTGCCAATATATCCGACAACTCGGCCGCTTCCTCGTCGCCCAGGTCCACGGTCAGGCGGGTGAGATCGCGATCCGCGGCTGCCTGGAGTGTGGCAAGCGCGGCCTGGCCGCGAACGGTGAGCGAGAGGACGCGACCGCGCAGAGCCCCAGGGCCGGTGCGCATTTCGGTCAAGCCCGCGGCAAAGAGTTTTCTAAGGATTCTCGTGACATAGGCCGGATCCAGTTGGAGTTCCCTGGCAATGCCGGACGCTGCTGGCCCGAAATCGGTTTGAAACGTTCGTGCCAGAAAGCCTGCCTTGCCGCCAGGGGCGGCAGCAATACGGCCAGGTCGACGGCCCAGTTCGAACAGCACCCGCGCCTCGGTCAGCGTAAAGGCGCTGTGCGTCAAGGTTTCGTCGAGCAGCCCGACCAGGCCGGTATAGAACCGGTTGAAGCATCTGAGATCGCGGACCAAGGCACTCCGATCGGCTGGCATGTCATGCGCCTTCCCTGAGATTCCACATCGGTGGATCATTGCGTAAAAGTTGATCAAGTCAACTTTTTATTGGATCAAGTCATCCATCTTACGAGCAAGCCTCGGCTTCTGTTCGATAGTCCCCCTCAAGCCAGTTGCCTTCGCTCGATCCTGCGCCAGACTCTATGCAAGGGAGCGCACGATGAACGATCGGCAAAGGGCCGTGCAGGCCCGCGTACACGGCAGGGTGCAAGGCGTCGGCTACAGGATCTGGGCGAAGGGCGAAGCGGCAGGGCTTGGGCTGGTGGGCTGGGTGCGCAACGAAAGAGACGGCACGGTAACGGCATGGCTCGCCGGCGCCGAAACGGCTGTTTCGTCCATGATCGAACGGCTTCGGCAGGGCCCGGCGGGCGCTTCAGTCTCCCGAGTCGATGTCGAGGAGATCGAGACCTGGACCGCGCCTGGAGATTTCAGAATCGTCGCATAGGCGCATGCGCATCATTTGACTAGACTGGCACTCTTGAATTAATTGAACGTTCGTTTTATTTTTGTCAGCCTAACGAGGCGATCATGGCGCGCACCACGGGATCCGACGGCGAGCGAACCGAGGCGGCAGTCCGCGAAGCGGCGGTCAACCTGATCGCACGCTATGGCTACGAGGCGATGTCGATGCGCCGGCTGGCGGCCGAGGTCGGCGTGCAGGCGGCCGCGCTCTATCGCTATTTCCCGACCAAGGAAGACCTGCTGTTCACTCTGATGCGCGAGCACATGGAGGGGCTTCGCCAGGCCTGGGAACACACGAGGCCAACCGATGCAGATCCGGCGGAGCAGCTTGCGGCCTATGTGCGCAACCACATCGCTTTCCACATCGAGCGCCGGCATGCCACGCATGTGTCGAACATGGAACTGCGCAGCCTGTCGCCCGACAGGCTGACCCAGATCCTGCGCATGCGCACAGCCTACGAAAAGGAACTGCGCAGCATCTTGCGCGAAGGCGCCGAGGCCGGCGACTTCAGCATCGAGGACACCGGTCTGACGGCCATGGCGCTGATCCAGATGATGACCGGCGTCATCGTCTGGTTTCGCCCGGGCGAGCGGCTGTCGGTCTCTGAAGTGACGGCGACATATCTTTCGATGACAATGCGCCTGGTTGGCGCGAGGATGGATACCTGCAGCGCCGCACGTCCCTCGGACGTGCAAAGGACGCTGTAGCACTTGAATTTTGCGCATGATCCTTTCCGAAAATCGAAGTCGATTTTCGGGGTCATGCGGCGGGAGGAACGCCATGTACACCAACACGCTCAGCTTCGGGTATGACGAGGACATCGAGGCGCTGCGCGATATGGTGCGGCGCTTCGCCCAGGACAGGATCGCCCCGATCGCCGGCGATATCGACCGCCAGAACGAATTTCCGGCGCATCTGTGGCGCGAGCTCGGCGAACTCGGCCTGCTCGGCATCACCGCCGATCCCGAGTTCGGCGGCAGCGGCATGGGTTATCTCGCCCATGTGATTGCGGTGGAGGAAATCTCCCGCGCGTCGGCTTCGGTCGGTCTTTCCTACGGCGCCCACTCCAACCTCTGCGTCAACCAGATCAACCGCTGGGCGACGCCGGCGCAGAAGGAAAAGTTCCTGCCGCCGCTGTGTTCGGGCGAGCGTGTCGGCGCGCTGGCGATGTCTGAATCCGGCGCCGGCTCGGACGTCGTCTCGCTCAAGCTGCGCGCCGAAAAGCGCAATGACCGCTATGTGCTCAACGGCACCAAGATGTGGATCACCAACGGCCCGGACGCCGATACGCTTGTCGTCTATGCCAAGACCGACCCGGAGCGGAAATCGCGCGGCATCACCGCCTTCATCGTCGAGAAGGCCATGACGGGATTCTCCGTGGCGCAGAAACTCGACAAACTCGGCATGCGCGGCTCCAGCACCGGCGAACTGGTGTTTGAAAATGTCGAGGTACCGTTCGACAATTTGCTGCATGAGGAAGGACGCGGCGTCGAGGTGCTGATGTCGGGCCTAGACTATGAGCGCACGGTGCTCGCCGGCGGCCCGATCGGCCTGATGGCAGCCTGCCTCGACGTGGTGATTCCCTATGTGCACGAACGTAAGCAGTTCGGCCAGCCGATCGGCGAGTTTCAACTGGTGCAAGGCAAGCTTGCCGACATGTACACGGTGATGAACGCCGCGCGCGCCTACGTCTACGCCGTCGCGGCCGCCTGCGACCGCGGCCAGACCACCCGCAAGGACGCCGCCGGCTGTGTTTTGTTCGCCGCCGAAAAGGCGACGCAGATGGCGTTGGACGCCATCCAACTGCTGGGCGGCAACGGCTACATCAACGATTATCCGACCGGCCGGCTGCTGCGCGACGCCAAGCTTTACGAGATCGGCGCCGGCACCAGCGAAATCCGGCGCTGGCTCATCGGCCGCGAGATCATGGCGGAGGGGGTGTGAGCATGGCCGTCCTGCAGACTCAGATCTCCCCCTCCTCCGACATCTTCCGCGCCAATGCCGATCGCATGCGCGCGCTGGTCGCCGACATCGCCGAAAAGGCCGCGACCGTCGAGCGCGGCGGCTCGGAGGAGGCGCGCGAGCGCCATATTTCGCGTGGCAAGCTGCTGCCGCGCGAACGCCTGGCACAATTGCTCGACACTGGTTCGCCCTTCCTCGAGATCGGCCAGTTCGCGGCGTGGTCGATGTATGGCGAGGAGATTTCCTCGGCCGGCATGATCGCCGGCGTCGGCCGGGTCGAGGGCACCGAGGTGATGGTCGTCGTCAACGATGCCACGGTGAAGGGCGGCACCTACTATCCATTGACGGTGAAAAAGCATCTGCGCGCGCAGGAAATCGCGCTGCAGAACAATCTGCCCTGCATCTATCTGGTCGACAGCGGCGGCGCCAATCTGCCCAACCAGGACGAGGTGTTTCCCGACCGCGAGCATTTCGGCCGCATCTTCTACAACCAGGCCAACATGTCCGCTGCCGGCATCCCGCAGATCGCCTGTGTCATGGGGTCCTGCACGGCCGGAGGCGCCTATGTGCCGGCGATGTCGGACGAGACGATCATGGTGCGCAACCAGGCAACCATTTTTCTCGGCGGCCCACCGCTGGTGAAGGCGGCCACCGGCGAGGACGTCAGCGCCGAGGATCTGGGGGGCGCGGATGTGCATACGCGGCTCTCTGGCGTTGCCGACCACTATGCGATGGACGACGAACATGCGCTCGCCATCTGCCGGCGCATAGTCAAAAACCTGAATCGGAACAAGACCGTAAGCCTAAACTTACAGAGATCGATTCCGCCGCTTCATCCGGCGGATGAACTCTACGGCGTCGTGCCGACCGATTTGCGCCAGCCCTATGACGTGCGCGAGGTGATCGCGCGCCTCGTCGACGGGTCCGAGTTCGACGAGTTCAAGCAGAATTACGGCACGACGCTGATCACCGGTTTTGCCCATCTCCACGGCATGCCGGTCGGCATCATCGCCAACAATGGCGTGCTGTTTTCCGAAAGCGCGCTGAAGGGCGCGCATTTCATCGAGCTGTGCTGCCAGCGCGGGATCCCGCTGGTCTTTCTGCAGAACATCACCGGCTTCATGGTCGGCCGGAAATACGAGGCCGGCGGCATTGCCAAGGATGGCGCCAAGCTGGTGATGGCGGTTGCCACCGCCAGGGTGCCGAAGGTGACCGTGATCATCGGCGGCTCGTTCGGCGCCGGCAATTACGGCATGTGCGGCCGCGCTTACTCGCCGCGCTTCCTGTGGATGTGGCCGAATGCGCGCATCTCGGTGATGGGCGGCGAACAGGCGGCAACCGTGCTCGCCATGGTCAAGCGCGAAGGCATCGAGCGCAAGGGCGGCGAGTGGAGCGCCGAGGAGGAAGCGAAATTCAAGAAGCCGATCCTGATGAAATACGAGCATGAGGGCCATCCGCTCTACTCGTCGGCCCGCCTCTGGGACGACGGCATCATCGATCCGGCGAAGACGCGCGACGTGCTGGCGCTCAGCCTTTCCGCGTCGCTCAACGCCGAGATCGAGGACACGCGTTTCGGCGTGTTCAGGATGTGAGATGAGCAAGGCGTTGAACAGGATCCGCATTCACACCGGGGACATCACGAAGCTGGATGTCGACGCCATCGTCAATGCCGCCAACACCTCGCTTCTCGGCGGCGGTGGAGTCGATGGCGCCATCCACCGCGCGGCGGGTCGTGAGCTCGAGGTCGAATGCCGGATGTTGAACGGATGCAGGGTCGGCGACGCCAAGATCACCAAGGGTTACAAGCTGCCGGCTCGACATATCATCCACACTGTCGGGCCGATCTGGCAGGGCGGCGGCAAGGGCGAAGCCGAACTGCTGGCCTCTTGCTATCGCAGGTCGCTGGAACTCGCGACTGCCAATGATTGCCGTTCGGTGGCGTTTCCCGCGATCTCGACCGGTGTTTACCGCTACCCCAGGGCTGAGGCGACCGAAATCGCCGTCGGCACTGTCAGCATGATCATTGAAGAGAAACCCATGCCCGAAACCGTCATCTTCTGCTGCTTCGACGAGCATACGGCGGAACTATACCGGCGAACCGTTGCTGCGCTCCGGAAGGGTTGAACTGTATGGACCAATCGATTCATCAGCATAGGCAGCGTCGAATCTCCGCTGGCGAACTGGCGTCGAGACAAAATATTCGCTACTGCTTGTCCCGTGCAATGCAATGGGGACAGGGTGGGAATGGAACTGAAATATTGCCGGGGGATGGCTGCCTCGATACTTGCATCCATACTAATATTCACCACAGCTGGCGCCGGCCAGGCCGGATCACTCGCAGGAAGCAAGGGAGACGTGCATTTTCCGCCGACCGTGGGCTCGGGCGAATGCAACGTTGCCTACAAGGGCTACGTTGCGGCGAGCGGTCATTCGGCCTACGCCACGACCTTTTATTCGCGAGTCGTCGACCTCTACATCATCTGCGGGACGAAGCTCAACGCATCTTCCCAGAAGGCCGCGGAGGAGATGGCGCTGCGCAACTGCCAGGCTGGATTGACGCGTTGGAAGCTAAAGACCGCAAGTGGCGGCTGCGCGATCTCGGCATCGAAATAGGCACATGCGCTTCGCTCGTAGAGCGCTCCCTTGGTAAGGGGGCGCTCTATATCAAGTGCCGAACTGCAAGGCAGCATCCGGCAAACGGAAAGCCTATCCATATAGGTTTGCGACCCAGAGGGGGCGCGAAGGAACGCCTGCGTCGCTTTCAGCAAGGCCTGGCTACGGAGGCTCCATGTTCAGCAAGATCCTGATCGCCAATCGGGGCGAAATCGCCTGCCGTGTCATCCGCACGGCCCGCAAGATGGGAGTGCACACCGTCGCCGTCTATTCTGACGCCGACGCGAAATCCCTGCATGTCGAGATGGCCGACGAGGCCGTTCACATCGGCCCCTCGCCGGTCGGTGAGAGTTACTTGCGCGGGGACCGGATTGTCGCGGCTGCGCTTTCGACGGGGGCGCAGGCCATCCACCCCGGTTACGGCTTCCTGTCGGAAAACCCTGATTTCGTCGACCAGGTGGTGGCGGCGGGGCTCACCTTCATCGGCCCATCGGCGGCCTCGATCCGCGCCATGGGGCTGAAGGACGCCGCCAAGCGGCTGATGGAGAAAGCCGGCGTTCCCGTCGTTCCAGGCTATCATGGCGAAGCGCAGGAGATCGTGCTGCTCGCCTCCAAGGCACGCGAGATCGGCTATCCCGTGCTGATCAAGGCGCGCGCCGGCGGCGGCGGCAAGGGCATGCGGCGCGTCGAACATCCCGATGATTTCTCCGAGGCGCTGTCCAGCGCCCGGCGCGAGGCAAAGGCTGCTTTCGGCGACGACCGCGTGCTTGTCGAAAAATATGTCGACAAGCCACGGCACATAGAAGTGCAGGTGTTCGGCGACAATTTCGGCAACGCGGTGCATCTCTACGAACGCGACTGCTCGGCGCAGCGCCGCCATCAGAAGGTGATCGAGGAAGCCCCTGCCCCCGGCATGACGCCGGCGCTGCGCAAGGCGATGACGGAAGCCGCCGTGAAGGCCGCCAAGGCGATCAATTATTCCGGCGCCGGCACCATCGAGTTCATCGTCGATGCCTCGCAAGGCCTCAAGCCCGACCGCTTCTGGTTCATGGAGATGAACACCCGCCTGCAGGTCGAGCACCCCGTCACCGAAATGGTCACCGGCACCGATCTGGTCGAGTGGCAGTTGCGGGTTGCCAGCGGCGAAAAGCTGCCGAAGACGCAGAGCGAGATCGCACTGACCGGCCATGCCCTGGAGGCGCGCATCTATGCCGAGGATGCGGCAAAGGGCTTCCTGCCCGCAACGGGCACGCTGCATCATCTGAAGTTCCCTGAGGCGGCCTGCGAGGGCGCCACGATGCGCGTCGAAACCGGCGTGCGGGCCGGCGATGCCATCTCCCCCTATTACGATCCGATGATCGCCAAGCTGGTGGTTCATGCAAAGGACAGGCAAGCAGCGTTGGAAGCGCTCGGCGCGGCGCTGTCGCGGACCGAAATCGCCGGTTCCACCGTCAACACCGGCTTCCTTGCCGCCCTTGCCGCCGATCCCGACTTTTGTGCTGGTGACGTCGACACCGGCCTGATCGGCAGACATCAGGCCGCACTGACCGGCGTCGCGCCGCCGACCGGCGAAATCGTCTCGGCAGCAGCCCTTGCCGCCTCCGGCGCAGCAGCCTTGCCGCCATCGAACGACCCATGGTCGTCGCTTTCCGGCTACGCGCATTTCCACGGCGTGGCGCGGCGCACGCGGCTGAAGTTCGGCGAGGCCGATATACTGGCAAAGGTTTCAGTGCGGCCGGACGGGCGCTTCCAGGTGGCGCTCGATGCGCCCTATGACAGCACCAATTCGCATGATTTTCGCGCCGCTCCGCGCCTTGCCCGCTGGCCTGGCCACATCACGGTGTTCGAAGGCGCCGTCGGCTATACATTCGCGGTGACGGACCCGTTGGCACGGAGCGATGACGCGGCCGCCGCTTCCGGCAGCCTGCGCGCGCCGATGCCCGGGCTGGTCAAGCTGGTGCGCGTGGCTAAGGGCGACGCGGTGATCAAGGGGCAACCGTTGCTGATCCTCGAGGCGATGAAGATGGAGCACACCATTGCCGCCCCGCATGACGCGGTGGTTGCCGAGATCGCCGCGGAAGGGGCGCAGGTCACCGACGGGACTGTGCTGGTGCGGTTCGTAGAGGAACAGAGCGCCCAGACCGCTGCCGCGGGCCGATGAGCGGAACGCTTCGCGAAACGGCAAACAAAATGGCCGGGGTGAAAATCCCGGCCATTTCCTTGAATTACATCACTACCCGAGATTACTGCGCGATCGGCGCGTACTTGCCGTCATGCCACTGGTTGATGTCGTAGCTGGCGTTCTTGAGGTCGCCCTTCTCGTCGAAGGTGACGTCGCCGACAACGGTGCTGATCGGCGTGCCGTTCTTCAACGCCTCGGCAACCTTGGCCGGATCGTCGCTGCCGGCACGCTTGATGCCTTCGGCGAAAGCCTGGACCACGGCGTAGGAGAACAGCGTGAAGCCTTCCGGCACGAAGCCGCCGGCCTTGATCTTCTCGACAGCGGCCTTGGCTTCCGGCTTTGCCTGCGGGTCCGACGGGAAGACGAACATGGTGCCTTCCCCAGCCGGGCCGGCAACCTGCCAGAATTCCGGCGAGGCGATGGAGTCCGGCATGATCAGCTGGAACTTCAGGTTTTGTTCGGCCGACTGACGCAGGATCAGGCCGGCTTCCGGATGGTAGCCGCCGAAATAGACGACGTCGGCCTTGAGATCCTTCAGCTTGGTGACGAGCGCCGAATAGTCCTTCTCGCCGGGATTGATGGCGTCATAATAGACTTCCTTGAGGCCGCCAGTGTTCATGGTCGCCCTGACGGCATCGGCCACGCCCTGACCGTAAGCGCTCTTGTCGTGCAGGATGACGACATTCTTGCCGGCATATTTCTTGGCGATCCACGGGCCGATGAAGGCGCCCTGTGCATCGTCACGCGTATAGAGGCGCATGATGGTCGGCCAGCCGGCCTTGGCGGCCGCGTCGGTCAGCACCGGGTTCGAGGAAGCCGGGCTCATCATCAGCGCACCGGCCTCGGCATAGACGGCCGAAGCGGGAATGCTCGAGCCCGAGCAGGCATGGCCGTCGATGAACTTGACGCCGTTGGCGACGATGCGGTTGGCGACCGACACGGCCTGCTTGGGATCGCACTGGTCGTCCTCGATGTCGAGCTTGATCATCGAGCCGTTGACGCCGCCGGCGGCGTTGATGGCGTCGGCGGCGGCCTGTGCGCCCTGCTTGAACTGGTCGCCGATGGTGGCGAGCTGTCCGGTCATCGGGCCGACCACCGAAACGGTGATGTCGTCGGCGAATGCCACCGGCGCACTCATCATCAGGCCGAAAATGGCCGCGCTCAAAATACTCATTTTTTTCATGGCAATAGAACTCCTCCACTCACGCGCGGCCGCCCCGGCCGCGCTTCTTCCAGAGAGGCGGGACAATTTCATCCTTCATTGGGCCTGTCTAGGCGCATTGGCGCCACTCGATTGGGCCTGCGGACCCTCATCGACGCAAAAAGCCACGCCAGCCTTGTTCCGGCTGGTCGTGGCTGTTTGCCTATCGGGCTGTTTCCCCAGCGCCCCCGCGCCGCGAACCCCAACGTGGCCTTCCCTGTCGTCCCTGCCATGATCCGAAGAAACGGATTCTTTTCGGGATCATGGTCCGTCGCACGGCTTGGGCCTGTCCGGCTGCCGCATTCTTGTCGTTCATGGCCTGTGGTCTGGCTGTCTGCGCAGCCTTGTCCCTGTTTTGGCCCGACCGTCTTGGAGCGGTCTTGGCCGGAGCGTCCCCGCCTGCCGGAAATCTAGTGCATGGTCATCCATTCGCGGGCTTCGCGCAGCGCCTTGGCGATCTCGACCTTCGACATGGCGGCCGACAGTTCCGAGCGCAGTTCCGCGGCACGGGCCGAGCCCTTGATGGCGGCGATGTTGAACCATTTGTGGGCGGCAACGACGTCGGTTTCGCAATCGCGACCGGTCGCATACATCATGCCCAGTTCGAAAAGAATGTCGGCCTGGGCAGTTGCCCCCATGGCGCCGAAACCTGCTTCAAGCATTTCAAAACGTGCCATTTTAGTCCCCTGTCTGGCTCCCGAGAGCTGCCTCCGTTCGTCTTGTCCGGGCCGCTCTTTCGATGCTTTCGAGAATGCCGATCAGGCTTGAATCCGCCGTTAAATGGCGTGCTTAATTTGAGGAAAACAAAGCTAAAACAATAGGTAAACGTGGAAATTCGTTAAGGATACGAAGCCAGCAATTCAGCCGATTTTCGTCAAATTCGACGAAAATTTTCCGAGCCTCGATCAACACTCCGCTAACCACGGGAAACAAACAGGACGCGCCGGTCGTTTTCATTTCCTCGCCGACGGCGTCAATTCAGGGGGCTTTGAAATGCCAAGATCTTCCGCAGCGGCACCGCTTTTGTTTTGCCATGAGCTGGATTAGCTTACGTTTGCGTAAGCGGCAGACCGGCGAGGCGGAGAATTCGGCCGGCTATCCAAGGGAGCAAGATATGTTTCGAAAAGTGAGCCTGGCTCTTGCAGCCACATTGATCATGGCGGGTGCGGCGTCGGCCGATCCGATCGAGGGCAATTGGAAGACGCAAGCCGGGGATACCGCTGCCATTTCAGGCAGCGACTCGTTTTCCATCACGCTCAAATCGGGCAAATATGCCGGCAAGACGATCGGCTCGCTCAAGGCGGCGGGCGACAACAAATATGCCGGCAGCATCACCGATCCTGCAAACGACAAGACCTATTCGGGCAAGGCGACATTGTCGGGCACCGCGCTCAAGATGAGCGGTTGCGTGCTTGGCGGACTGATCTGCAAGAGCCAGACCTGGCACAGGCTCTGATCAGCCTATCCTTGTGACATCCTGACGGGGCCCGACGGGCCCCGTTTTCGTTTCACCGGCACGTCAAGCCTTGGGGCTCTTGCCCCCCGCTGCAGGTAGCCGCGCACGCCGGCGACGACCAGCCCAGATCCCGTCAATCAATTTGAACCGCAGATGAACACCGGCATCAGAGCCGGTTCAGAGGCGTTGGGGCATTCTCCAGCGCGTTGAAGGAGACACGACCCAATGCTTGCTCGCCGCTTCACCATCGTCTGCCTGCTGATGAGCCTGTTTGGAATGTTCTTCGCCATCCTCGTCGCCGAAGCGGGCCGTTCTCCCCGCTCCTGGGACGAAGCCACCAGACTATGCCGCCTCGCCTGCCCGACCAACCTTCGCCACTGAAACAAAGAAACCCGGACCTCGAAAAGAAAAGCTCAGACATCATGACCCGCATCGCCGCCAACACTCTCAAGACCCTTCGGCTCCTGCCGCGGGCGGCGCTTATCCTGGTGCTCTTGGCCGCGCCCGTCCTGGCGGTACCGATGATGCGTACCGATACCGGCTCGACGATCGAGGCACCGGCCCTGAGGAAGTCCGGCGTGGGTTTCGTTCTGCTGGTCAGCCTGCAGCGGGGATAAAGAAAAATCGCGCTCTGAGCGCCTTCGGCAGCGACACCCCTCCCAACCGCTCGTCCAAGTCTCTATATTGAGCCATGGAAAAGCGAATCTACCCCCAAGCCATCGAATCTGTCGTCATGCCAGAGCCTTTTGGCCGGCAAAGCTTCGACAGCGCCGAAAAAGCCGTTGCAGCACTGCAGCTGCTTTACGACCGCAACACCAAGTTCCTGCGCGACGCCTTCGCGGCCCTGGCGGCCGCCGGCGGCGACAGCAGCAAGCGCTACCGCGCCTTCTATCCCGAGATCGGCGTCACCACGAGTTCGTTCACCCAGGTCGACTCGCGCCAAGCCTACGGCCATATGCCGACACCCGGCCATTTCGCCACCACGATCACGCAGCCGCACCTGTTCGAGAGCTATCTGGTCGAACAGTTGCGCCTGATCATGCGCAACCACGGTGTCTCGGTCACTGTTTCGGAATCGACCACGCCCATTCCGCTGCATTTCGCCTTCCTGGAGGGAACTTACGTCGACGGAGCCGCCGCCGAACGCATCGAGCGGCCGATCCGCGACCTGTTCGACGTGCCGGATCTCGACGGCACCGACGACCAGATCGCCAACGGCACGTTCGAAGTGGCCTTCGGCGAACCAAGGCCGCTGGCGCCGTTCACGGCGCAGCGCATCGACTATTCGCTGCACCGCATGACCCATTATACGGCCACCAGCCCGCAGCATTTCCAAAACTTCGTGCTGTTCACCAACTACCAGTTCTACATCGACGAATTCGTCGCCCGCGCCCGCGACCTGATGGAGAAGGGCGGCGGCGGTTACGCGGAATTCGTCGAGCCGGGCAATGTCGTGACCAAAGCCGGACAGAACGCGCCCAGCGAAGGCGTTGGACCGCAGCGCCTGCCGCAAATGCCGGCCTATCACCTGAAAAAGCCGAACCATGGCGGCATCACAATGGTCAACATCGGCGTCGGCCCTTCCAACGCCAAGACGATCACCGATCATATCGCCGTGCTGAGGCCGCACGCCTGGGTGATGCTTGGCCATTGCGCCGGGCTGCGCAACACCCAGGCGCTCGGCGATTATGTGCTGGCGCATGCCTATGTGCGCGAAGATCACGTGCTGGACGACGACCTTCCGGTCTGGGTGCCGATCCCGCCGCTGGCGGAAATCCAGGTTGCCCTGCAGGAAGCGGTCGCCGAAGTCACCGGCCTGTCCGGCTACGATCTGAAGCGCATCATGCGCACCGGCACGGTCGCCACCATCGACAACCGCAACTGGGAACTGCGCGACCAGCGCGGACCGGTGCAGCGCCTGTCGCAGTCGCGCGCCATCGCGCTCGACATGGAATCGGCGACGATCGCCGCCAATGGCTTCCGCTTCCGCGTCCCCTATGGCACGCTGCTGTGCGTTTCCGACAAACCACTGCATGGCGAGTTGAAGCTGCCTGGCATGGCGACCGAGTTCTACAAGCGCCAGGTGGCGCAGCACCTTACCATCGGCATCAGGGCGATGGAGAAGCTGGCCGAGATGCCAATGGAGCGGCTGCATTCGCGCAAGCTCCGGAGCTTTTCGGAGACAGCGTTCCAATAGGCCGCCGCAGCGCCTGGGCGATGCATTTCGTCGTCTTGCCCGGGCGACAATTGGGTCGATAAGCAGATGGAACGGATCGTCAGGCGGCATTCGGCAGACACGACCTCGATGATGACAGGCGCGCGCTTGAAAATGATGGCTGGGTTGGCATTCCTGGCGATGACCGCGCTATCGGCCGCGCTGTTGGCCGGATTCTTCGGCTCGCTGCATCCGGCCTTCGATTCCTTCTCGCATTTCCGAATTCACTTCAGCGTGCTCATGGCGCTTCTGGCACTGCCGCTGCTTGCCAGCTCGTTTCGGCTGCAAGCGGCAGCGGGGCTGCTGTTTGCCATCGCCTGCCTGGCCACGACGGCAAGCGCCCTGCCGAGGCTCTGGCCGCAGCCGGCGGTTGCCAAGCCCGCCGATCAGGCTGTCTACAGTCTGCTGCAGATGAATTTGCGCTTCAACAACCCGACGCCGAAGAAAGTGCTCTCCCTGATCGGCCGCGCCAACCCGGACGTGATCACCCTCGATGAGGTGTCGCAGATGTGGACGACCGAGCTTGGCTACATCGCCAGCGCCTATCCCTACCGTATCCTGTGCCCCTACCCGAACGGCATGTTCGGGGTGGCGTTGCTGTCGCGCCGGCCGTTCGTGGCCGGCACCGCACCGCGCTGCGAGCCGCGCGGCGCGATGGCAACCGCCACCATCGACTTCGGCGGGATCGACGTCGATGTCGCCGCGATCCATTTGAGCTGGCCGTGGCCGAAGGAGCAATACTGGCAGATCGGCGAACTGGCGCAGACATTGGCCGGGTTGGGCGAGACCGCGATCATGGCCGGCGATTGCAACGCCGTGCCGTGGAGTGCGGCGGTGCGGCGGGTCGCGGCTTTCGGCGGGCTGACTCTTATGCCTTCGGCCGGGCCGACCTGGATCCACCGGACACTGCCCGACGTCCTGCGCCGCTATGCGGGCCTGCCGATCGACCAGGTGTTCAGCAAGGGCGGCTTGACGATCCTGTCTTCGAAGCGGCTGGAGGACACCGGCTCCGATCATCTGCCGGTGCTTGTCGAGTTCACGCTAAGGCCAGACGACAAGCAGCCTGAGAATGACCACGCCACCGCGCTCGCGGCGAGCGACTTGTCGGTGAAGCCGCAAAGCTGACACGCCAATCGAGCGGGGCTGGCGGCAAGGTCCCGCGATGGCGAGGGCTCTGGTCCCTTGTTCCAACGCAATTCCGAAGGGAAACCGCTGCGGCGCTTTCCCGGGAAAACCGCTTTACACTTTTCCTGGAATTGCCCTGGTTCAAGGTTTTCCGGTCAAGGCAGCGATCAGATGCTCGACATGGCCGCCATTGCGGTGTTCACGCCGATCGAAGGCGTTTTGTTTGGCCTCATATTCGGCATAGATCGCCTGGATGCGCAGCCGCGCCTCGCGGCGCGTCTTGTGGCAGGACGGGTCGTTGGCGACCCGCAGGCCGGTTATCGACCTTTCCGTAGCGCGCATCATCTCCCTGGCGATGCGCCCATGTGTTTCCTCATGGGCGCGAACACCTGCGAAAAACCTGTTCCAGCGCCTCCTCAGGGCCGGCGTCGCGGGCGAGGCAAGGCGCGGGAAGGTGTAGGAAAGATTCAGCGTGCCATTGCCCCCTCGCATCCGACAGAAGCCGTTGCCCTGGCCGGCGTCGAGATCCCAGTCGACGGTATAGGAGGTTGTGGCGATGGCGTGCGTCATGAAGCCGTGCCGGGGGCCTTGTCTGTCCATCGCGTCGATGAGGGCGGCGCCCGAGCCTCCCGTGACGTCGTAGGTCCGCGTCTGGATGACTGCCCTGGTGCCGGCCGAGGCCTGAGGCGCACACAGCGTCCCAATGGCGACGAGGCATGTCAGAACTATGCGGCGCATCGGCCTTCTCCCTATCCCCGGAGAAGGGAACCATAGACCGGCGGCCGTTTCAACGGTTCTGCTGACCTGCATGCCCTCGCAGCCGGCCCCCACCCACATTTTCTGCCGCCGAGGCCGAAACCGCCGGCCGCGCGACGTCACATGCCCTGGTAGACCGGACCCTCGCCGCCTTGCGGCGGCACCCAGTTGATGTTCTGGTTCGGATCCTTGATATCGCAAGTCTTGCAGTGGACGCAGTTCTGCGCGTTGATGACGAAGCGGACGTCTTTCGCCGCCGGATCGGCGGCGGCGTTGCCGTCCTTGTCGACCCATTCATAGACGCCGGCCGGGCAATAGCGTGTCGAAGGCCCGGCGAAGACATCGTGCTCGGACCGCTTCTGCAGTTCCATATCGCCGACCAGCAGATGGACCGGCTCGTTCTCTTCGTGGTTGGTGTTGGACAGGAACACCGAGGACAAGCGGTCGAAGGTCAGCACGCCGTCGGGCTTCGGATAGGCGATCTTCTTGTGCTGGGCGGCGGGCTCGAGCGTGGCATAGTCGGCCTTGCCGTGCTTCAGCGTGCCGAAGGGCGAGATGCCGAACAGCGTGTTCAGCCACATGTCGAGGCCGCCAAGACCGACGCCGACGATGGTGCCGAAGCGCGACCACAGCGGCTTGACGTTGCGAACCTTCTTCAAATCCTTGCCGATATCGGTCGCGCGCCAGGCTTGCTCGTAGGAAGTGAGCTCGTCATTGGCACGGCCGGCGCCGATCGCCTCGGCGACATGATCGGCCGCCAGCATGCCCGACAGGACTGCATTGTGGGAGCCCTTGATGCGCGGCACGTTGACGAAACCGGCAGCGCAACCCATCAGCGCGCCGCCCGGGAAGGACAGTTTCGGCACCGACTGCCAGCCGCCCTCGGTGATGGCGCGCGCGCCATAGCCGATCCGCTTGGCGCCCTCGAACGTGCCCGCGATCGCCGGATGGGTCTTGAAACGCTGGAATTCCTCGAACGGCGACAGATACGGGTTCTTGTAGTTGAGGTGGAGGACGAAGCCGACCGCCACCTGGTTGTCCTCGAGATGGTAGAGGAAGGAGCCACCGCCGGTCTTCATGTCGAGCGGCCAGCCGAAGGAATGCTGGACCAGGCCCGGCCGATGGTTCTCCGGCTTGACCTGCCAGAGTTCCTTGAGACCGATGCCGTATTTGCCTGGCTCGCGGCCGTCGGAAAGCTTGTACTTGGCGATCAACTGCTTGGCGAGCGAGCCGCGCGCGCCTTCGCCGATCAGCACATACTTGCCCATCAGCGCCATGCCCGGCGCGAAGCCCGGGCCATGCGTGCCGTCCTTCTCGACGCCCATGTCGCCGGTGACGACGCCGGTGACGGCGCCCTCCTCATTGTAGAGCAGGCCGGCAGCGGCAAAGCCCGGATAGATCTCGACGCCGAGCGCCTCGGCCTTGCCAGCCAGCCAGCGGCAGACATTGCCGAGCGAGACGATGTAGTTGCCGTGATTGTTCATCAGCGGCGGCATCAATATGTTGGGCAGGCGGAACGAGCCGGCAGGGCCGAGCACCAGGAAATGATCCGCAGTGACCGGCGTCTTGAACGGGTGACCTTCTTCCTCGCGCCAACCGGGCAGCAGCCGGTCGATGCCGATCGGATCGACGACGGCGCCGGAGAGGATATGGGCGCCGACCTCGCCGCCCTTTTCCAGCACGACGACGGAAAGCTCGGGATTGACCTGCTTGAGGCGGATGGCCGCGGCAAGGCCGGCCGGACCGGCACCGACGATGACCACGTCGAATTCCATGCTTTCGCGTTCGATATCGCTCATCAACCCCTCCGCACTGGCTTGCCGCTGTCGCGTATCTTGCTGGCTCTTGCGCTGCATAGCGCATCAATTGGCGACAGGAAACCGGCGCAGACGTGACAATGCGGATTTGGCCAAAAAGTCGCGCATCTTGCGGCAGGGCAGCCATTTGCGCCCGGCAAGACCGGCCACGCCTGCGTTTTTTGATTGTTCGGCGGCTTGCTTATCGGCCATACTTCCGGCCATGCGCATTCCTGGGCCAGCGGGCTTTTCTTCGACGCGCTTTCTTTTCCCGCCCGGCCGGGTCCGCCGGGCGATTCTTCTGGCCCTTCTGGTGGCGGCACCGGGTCACGCCGCCGCGAACGAGGTGAAGGTCTGGGCGACAGGCGCCTATTCCTTCTCCGACGAGCTCGGCGGCTTCCGCATCACCGGAGCTTCCGGCATCGGAACCAAGGACGATCCGCTGGTCATCACCGAAGAGCTGAATTCGGCAACACCGGTGACGCTGACCATCCGCACGACAAAGCCGATCCAGACATTCGGCAAGGCGGGCGAATTCGCCAATGGCATCATGTATATGCGCATCAACGTGCTCAACAACAGCGGCCAGGCCTGGATCGAATTCCAGTTCGAGCTCCAGGAGGTATTGGATCAGCCGAGCGTGTTTGGAGACGGGCTTTCCTTCGACCAACGCAACAAGACGCCGGACAATATCTGGTCGAGCAATTTCGCCGATTTCGACCGGGAGTTCGAGCCTTACGACCGGCTGCTGTTCAAGGACGGCAAGGTCGACCCGCTGAAGACCGTCAGCTTCGAGTTCCTGATGACCGATTACACGCCGCGATGGACCTTCTATCTGGTGCAGGATCCGCGCATCCCGACCGGATAGGGCAAGCGGCCGGTCTTGCAAAATGCAGTCATGCGGACGAATGTGCGCGCCATGACTGCCGCGTCCCCCAACAGCCCGACCGATATTGCCGACATCCTGGCCTTCTATGCCAGCGCCGGCGTCGACGAGGCGCTGGAAGACGCCCCGGTAAATCGCTTCGCCGAGGCGGCGCCGAGACCTGTCGAGCGCGCGCCGGCGCTGGTGGCGCCACCTCCCGAAGAGAAGGCGCCGGAGCGGCCAGCGGCACCGCCCGGACTGGATGCAAGCAAGGTGCCTGATGCGCCCCCGGCGCGTTCATCGGTCGCCGCGGTGCCAGACGAAGCCCAGGCGGCGCTTGCGCGCCAGTTGGCGACAACGGCAACGACCCTGGAGGAGTTGCGCCAGCACATGGCTGCCTTCGACGGCTGCAATCTCAAGGCCACCGCCAAGAACCTGGTCTTCGCCGACGGAAACCCGGACGCCGAGGTGATGCTGGTGGGCGAAGCGCCGGGCCGCGACGAGGACATCGAGGGGCTGCCCTTCGTCGGCCGCTCGGGCCGGCTGCTCGACCGCATGCTGGCCGCAATCGGGCTCGACCGCACTTCGGTCTACATTGCCAATGTCATCCCGTGGCGGCCGCCGGGCAACCGCACGCCGACGCCGCACGAGACCGAGATCTGCCGGCCGTTCATCGAGCGGCAGATCGAACTGGTCAATCCCAAGGTGCTGGTCAACCTCGGCGGCCCGTCGGCCAAGACCTTGCTCAACACCTCGGAAGGCATTTTGCGGCTGCGCGGCAACTGGCGCGTCCACACCACGGCCTCCGGCATCGCCATCCCGGCCATGCCGACGCTGCATCCGGCCTATCTCCTGCGCACGCCGGCGCACAAGAAGCTGGCATGGCGGGATTTTCTCGAGGTGAAGGCGAAGCTGCGGGCACTCTCGTAGATCGCCATAACCCCGCAGGTAATTGAAATGCCGCCCCTGTCAGCCTAACCATCCTGCCATGACATCAGCCCAAACCTCCGCCGGCAGTCTGATCCGCGAATGGCGCACGCGCCGCCGCATGAGCCAGCTCGATCTCGCCATGGAGGCCGAAATCTCCCAGCGGCATCTGAGTTTTGTCGAGAGCGGCCGCGCCGCGCCCTCGCGCGACATGGTGCTGCATCTTGCAGAGCAGCTTTCGATCCCCCTAAGGCAGCGCAACCAGCTGCTGCTCGCTGCTGGCTTTGCACCGAGCTTCAGCGAACGGCCGCTCGGCGACACGACGCTGGCGCCAGCGATGGCGGCGGTCGAGATCGTGCTCAAGGGGCATGAGCCCTTCCCTGCGCTGGCCGTGGACCGGCACTGGAACCTGGTTTCGGCGAATGCCGCGATTGCTCCCTTCCTCGTCGATGTCACCGAGGCTTCGCTGCTGGCGCCACCGGTCAACGTCCTTCGCCTTTCCCTGCATCCCGGCGGCATCGCACCGCGCATCGTCAATCTCGCGGAATGGCGCACGCACCTGCTTGAGCGTCTCAAGCACCAGAACGATGCCAGCGGCGATCCGGTGCTGGTCGAACTGGAGCGCGAGCTACGCGCCTATCCGTCCGGGCTGAAGGGCAGCAGGCCAACGCCCGTCGAGCCGAATGCCATCGTGCATCCGCTGCGCCTCGCGCATGGCGATCAGGTGCTGTCGTTCATCAGCACAATCACCGTTTTCGGCACGCCGCTCGACGTGACCTTATCGGAACTGGCGATCGAGTCCTTCTTCCCCGCCGACGAGCAGACTCGTGCGGTACTGGTGCGGCTGGCGAGGGAGCGGTCGGAACGGTCCTGATCACCCCTGCGGCGGTGCGGCCGTTCTGGTGCGCGTGCGCTCCAGACCGAGCTGCCGCTCGCGCCAGATGATGAAGATGCCGGCGGCGACCACGATCACGCCGCCGACCAGCGTGTTGAGCGAGGTCACGTCGCCGAAAATGAAATAGCCGACGACGACGCCGAGGATCATCGAGGTGTATTCGAAGGGCGCAACCACCGAGGCCTCGGCATGGCGATAGGCGGAGGTCATCAGGATCTGGCCGAGGCCGCCGCAGAAGCCGGCCATGACGAGCAGCGCGGCTTGCGTCGGCGTCAGAGCTTGCCAGCCGAAAGGCAGTGTCAGCAGCGAGAGCACGCTGGCGGTCGACGAGAACCACAGGACGATGGTCGCCGTCTTCTCCGTCTGCACGAGATTGCGCACGAGCAGCATGGCGACCGCCGAGATCGCCGCGGCCACCAGCGCGGCCATGACGCCCAGGACCTCCTGGTCGTCGAGCCCTTCATCCGAGTTGAGCAGCGTCAGCTCCGGCCAGGAAATGATGAGCACGCCGACAAGACCAACGGCGACCGCGCTCCAGCGATAGACGCGGATCGACTCGCCAAGGAAGACCGAGGAGAACACCACGACCAGCAGCGGCTGCGCATAGTTCAGGGTGATCGCCTCCGGCAACGGCAGCCTGGTGAGCGCGAAGAAGCCCAGCCCCATGGCGCCAACGCCGACGACGCCGCGCGCGACGTGGTTGAAGGGGCGTTTGGTGACGAATGCCGTCGGCAGCTGTCCCTTCACCGCCAGGAAGGCGATGATCGGGAAGATGGCGAAGAAGGAGCGGAAGAAGACGATCTGCCCTGCCGGCACGTCGCCGGCCGCCTTGATGCAGGTTTGCATGCCGACAAAGACCGCGACGGACACGATCTTCAGCGCGATGCCCCTCAGCGTGCCGTGGCCTGCCGTCGTTCCTGGTTCCGCCCCTGATGTCACGTCGGCGATGCGCCCCTGATCGCGGCCCAGATCCGCGCCGGCGTCGCCGGCATCTCGATATGCCTGATGCCATAGGCGCGCCACAGCGCATCGGTGACGGCATTGAGCGCCGCCGGTGTCGAGCCGATCGTGCCGGCCTCGCCCGCGCCCTTGATGCCCAGCGCATTGGTGGTCGAAGGCACGTTGCGGGTCTCGAAATGAAAGAACGGAAAATTGTCGGCGCGCGGCATTGCGTAGTCCATGAAGCTCGCCGTCAAGAGCTGCCCATCCTCGCCATGGATGGTGTTCTCAGTCAGCGCCTGGCCGATGCCTTGCACGACGCCGCCATGGACCTGGCCGGCGAGCAGGATCGGATTAACGGTGACGCCGAAATCGTCGACGATGGTGTAGCGGACGATCTCGGTCGCGCCGGTGTCGGGATCGATCTCGACCTCGCAGATGTGGGTGCCGTTCGGATAGGTGCACTCGTCCTGCACGAACTCGCCGAACCCCTTAAGGTCATCCGGCGTCTTCGCGGCCTTGGCGATGCTCGAGAAATCGATGCTCCGGTCTGTGCCGACGATGCGCGCAACGCCATCGGACAATTCGATATCGCCGGCCGAGGCCTCAAGCTCGTCGGCGGCGATGCGCTTGATCTTGTTGGCCAGATCCTCGCCCGCGCGGGAAGCTGACACACCTCCCAGCGGAATGGACCGCGAGCCGCCGGTGCCGCCGCCCGCCTTCAATTCGTCGGTGTCGCCCTGGCGGACATGGATCTTGTCGATGTCGAGATTGAGTTTTTCCGACAGGAACTGCGCATAGGCGGTAGCATGCCCCTGGCCGTTGGTCTGGGTGCCGATCTTCAGCGTCACCGTGCCGTCGCCATTGAGCTCGACAAAGGCCGGTTCGGAGCCCGGAAAGGCGCAGGCCTCGATATAGGTCGCCATGCCGATGCCGCGGATCTTGCCACCGGCTTTGGACTGTTCCAGCCGCTGCGGAAACGCCTTCCACTGCGACCGTTCGATGGCGCGGTCCATATGCCCTTCGAATTCGCCATTGTCGTAGAGCCGGCCTGTCTGCGTGCGATAAGGAAACTGCTCGGGCCGGATGAAATTGCGGCGGCGGATCTCTTCGACGGGCCGGCCAAGATCATGCGCGCAGGCATCGACCAGCTTTTCCAACAGGAACGCAGCCTCGGGTCGCCCGGCGCCGCGATAGGCGTCGACCGGGCAGGTGTTGGTGTAGAGGCCGGTCACCGAGACATCGAGCGCCCTGATATCATAGACGCCGGTCGACATGGTGACGCCGATATACGGGATGAAGGGGCCATATTGCGAGACATAGGCGCCGATATTGGCAAGCAGGTCGACCCGCATGCCGAGGAAGCGGCCATCCTTGTCGAGCGCCATCTCGGCCGTCACCGCATTGTCGCGGCCTTGGGCGTCGGTGAGGAAATGTTCCGTGCGGTCGCCGGCCCATTTCACCGGACGGCCGAGCCGCTTCGCCGCCTCGAGCACCAGCGGATATTCGCGGTAGACGAAGCTCTTCGGCCCGAAACCGCCGCCAACATCGGGCGTGATGACGCGCAGCTGGTCCTTTTTGATCTTGAACACGCTGGCCAGGATGTACTGCATGGAATGCACGCCCTGCGACCCTGTGGTCAGCACGAAGCGGTTTTCCCCGACATTCCATTCGCCGATCGCCGAGCGCGGCTCCATGTAGTTGCAGACCAGCCGATTGTTGACGAATTCGATGCGCGTGACGTGAGCGGCCCCCGCGAAAGCCGCGTCCGTCTTCTTCTTGTCGCCGATATGATAGGTGAAGGCACGGTTGGAGCCGAGTTCCGGCCAGACCAGCGGCGTGCCCTCGGCAAGCGCCGTCGCGGTGCCGGAGGCAGCGTCCTCGCCGTCATAATCGACCTCGATCAGTTCGGCGGCATCCTGCGCCAAGGCGTGGCTGTCGGCGACGACAAAGGCAACCGCATCGCCGACATAATTGACTCGATCCCGGCACAGGATCGGAATGTCGCGCGTCGGCGCTTTGGTGCCGTCCGGTTGTGCCTGCATGACGCCGGACTTTAGATCGCGCAGATGGGTGAGATCCTTGCCGGTCAGCACCAGATGGACGCCAGGTGCCGCCTTCGCCGCCGCGGTCGAACCAATGGTGAAGCTCGCCTTGGCGATCGGCGAGCGCAGGACATAGCCGTGCAGGACGCCGTCTGGCTGGATATCGTCGGTGTAGCGGCCCTGGCCCTGGATGAAGGCGGTATCCTCGCCCCGCAGCACGGAAGCGCCCATGCCGAATTTCGGTGTGACGACGGTCATGGCTGCCTCGCGGGATATGGAGAACGAATGCCTGAAATAGGCATCGGCCGAGTTTTGTCGAGGGACCATTTCGTGTAAAGAGCGCGGACTTCAAATTTCTTGGACCAGCGGGAACTCCGCGTCCAACGCAATCGACAGGAAAAACAACGGAATGCGCACGGACACCGGCCAGGTCTTCAAGCTCGAAGACTATCGCCCCAACGATTATCTCATTCCGCGGACCAACCTCACCTTCCGCCTTTCGCCCGAGGCCACGATCGTCACCGCGACACTGACTGTCGAGCGTCGCGACGGCGTAGCCGCGGCGGCGCCATTGGTGCTCGACGGCGACGGGCTGACGCTCAAGCGCGTCGAGATCGACGGCAAGAAGGCAAAACCGGCGGACCTGCTGGTGACACCTGACCAGCTCACCATTCTCAAGCCGCCCGCGCGCCGCTTCCAACTGCTGATCGAGACCGAACTGGCCCCGGCGGGCAACGAGGCCCTGATGGGTCTCTATCGCTCGAACAATGTCTATTGCACGCAATGCGAGGCCGAGGGCTTCCGCCGCATCACCTATTTCCTCGATCGCCCGGACATCCTGTCCGTCTACACCGTGCGGATCGAGGCGCTGCGCGACGAGGCGCCGCTGCTCCTGTCCAATGGCAATCCGGGGGACAAAGGCAATATCGGGGACGGCTGGCACTATGCCGTCTGGCATGACCCCTTCCCCAAGCCATCCTACCTGTTCGCGCTGGTGGCCGGCAATCTCGGTCGGGTCGCCGACAGTTTCGTCACAATGTCCGGCCGCAAGGTCGAACTCGGCATCTATGTCGAGCGCGGCAAGGAGAAGCTGGCCGGCTACGCCATGGACGCGCTGAAGCGGTCGATGCGATGGGACGAGGAGGCGTTTGGCCGCGAATACGACCTCGACGTCTTCAACATCGTCGCCGTGTCCGACTTCAACATGGGCGCGATGGAGAACAAGGGCCTCAACATCTTCAACGACAAATATGTGCTGGCCGACGAGGAGACGGCGACGGACGCCGATTTCGCCAATATCGAGGCGATCATCGCGCATGAGTATTTCCACAATTGGACAGGCAACAGAATCACTTGCCGCGACTGGTTCCAGCTTTGCCTGAAGGAAGGCCTGACTGTGTTCCGCGACCATGAATTCTCCGCCGACCAACGCTCGCGCGCGGTCAAGCGCATTGCCGAGGTGCGCACGCTGCGCGCCCACCAGTTTCCCGAGGACCAGGGTCCGCTGGCGCATCCGGTGCGGCCGCGCCGCTACCGCGAGATCAACAATTTCTACACGGCGACGGTCTACGAAAAGGGCTCCGAAGTGGTGCGCATGATCCGCACCATCCTGGGGGCAGATGCCTTCCGCGCCGGCATGGACCTCTATTTCGAACGGCATGACGGCGAAGCGGCGACCATCGAGGATTTCATCAAAGTGTTCGAGGATGCCTCGGGCCGCGACCTGTCGCAGTTCGCGCTCTGGTATCATCAGGCTGGCACGCCCAATCTGACGGTCAGTTCGACGCACAATCATTCTGCGCAGGAATTCACGCTCGAAATCGAGCAGTCGGTGCCGCCGACACCCTCCGAAAGCCGCAAGCGGCTGATGCATATTCCGCTCGCCTTCGGGCTGATCGGCGCCGGCGGCAAGCCTGTCGCTTATAGCGGCGTCGAGGGCGCCAGCGTCGAGGACGGCGTCATCCATCTGCGCAAGCGCCGCCATATGGTGCGCTTTTCGGGTGTGATTGAGCGTCCGGCGGTGTCGCTCAACCGCGGCTTTTCGGCGCCGGTGACGCTGTCGGTCGAGCAGAAGGCCGACGACCAGTTCTTCCTTGCCCGCCATGACAGCGATGCCTTCTCGCGCTGGCAAGCCTTCAACACGCTGCTCACCGATGCGCTGATCGCTGCCTTCCGCGAGTTCCTTGGCGGCAGGCAGCCGGTCTTCGCCACACGGCTGACCGAACTCGCCGGCAGCATCGCCGGCGACGAGACGCTGGAGCCTGCCTACCGGGCGCTTGCGCTGGCACTGCCGGGCGATGCCGACATCGCCCGCGACATCGGCAAGAACATCGACCCCGATGCCATTCATGCAGCCCGGCAGGGCTTTGCGCTGGCGATCGCCACGACCAATGCCGAGGCGTTTTCCAGCCTCTACCACAGGCTCGCCGACAAGGCGGCCTTCAGTCCCGACGCGGCGAGCGCGGGACGACGCGCCCTGCGCAACATTTTGCTGGACTATCTCTCGCTGCTGCAAGGCGGAGCGGCGTTGGCGGCCAGGCATTTCCAGTCCGCGACCAACATGACCGACCGCGCGGCCGCCCTTGCCGTGCTCGCGCATCGCCACCATGCTTCGCCGGAGGCAAACAAGGCGCTGGCGGCTTTTGAAAAGACCTATGCGTCCGACCCGCTGGTCATGGACAAATGGTTCCAGATCCAGGCCAGCGTGCCAGGGCCGCAGGCTGTGGACACGGTCCGCGCGCTAACCGCCCATCCTGCCTTCTCGATGGCCAATCCGAACCGGGTGCGTTCGCTGATCGGCACATTCTCCAGCGCCAACCAGACCGGCTTCCACCGCGCCGACGGCAAGGGTTATAGGTTCTTCGCGCAGACGGTGCTCGAGGTCGAGAAGCGCAATCCGCAAGTGGCGGCAAGGCTGGCGACGGCATTGCGGTCGTGGCGTTCGCTCGAACCGGGCCGGCAGGCCAAGGCCAGGGAAGCGCTGCTTTCGATCGCCAATGCCGAAAACCTGTCGGCGGACCTGCGCGATATTGTCGAGCGTACGCTGGCCTAAACGCGCCTTACCTTCTCCCGTGTGGGAGAAGGTACAGCCGCCGCACCTCCAGACGCGCATTATTTTAGTCGATTTTTAATCTTTTTTCGCCGGGCCACTGGACAAGGCGAATCACGTTTGATTCTTTACTGACGATTCGGAAGTGCGGCGTTTGCCGGATCACAAAGCAGCATAGGCAAATTCGGGGAGTGCCATTTATGGCAAAGGCGGACGCGTGGGGCGCGCCCGGTGGGATGGTTTTTGCGCGTCGCGAGGCGCGCAGCGACGGCCTTGCCGGGAATACGCAGCTCATTGCCGAACCGGCCTACAAGCGGCTTCTGGCCGCCGAACCGCTGCTGCGCCGGTCGATACCGGCCCTGATCATCATCTTCCTGCTCGTCATCGCGGCGCTGCGCGTGCTGTCGCTCATGAATGAGCGTGACGATGTCGAACGCGACGCCAAGGCGATCCTGACGCTGGCGGCGGGTCAACTGGCCAGTTCGTTGGCCACCACCTCGGACACCGTGCCCGGCGCCGTCCAGGACCTGCTGGAGACCACCAGCCGCCAGGGCGCGATGGGCCGCAGCCATGTGCTCGTCATCACCGACAGCGCTTTCAGGATCACCGCGGTGACGCCGCGCTCGATGCCCTGGCAAGGCCATTCGCTCGACGGCCTCGTCCAGGGCGGCCAGCCGCTGTTCATGTTCGGCGACCGCGCCGGCGTCATGGAGGTCAACATCGGCGGCCGGGACTGGTACGCCGCGGTCAGCGTGGCCAGGGATCGGAAGGGAGCCGCGGCGGCGCTGGTGCCGCAGGAGGCAGTGTTCGACACGTGGCGCAAGACTGTCTCGCTCAACGTCACCCTGTTCGTGCTGACGGCGGGCGTGCTGATCATCATCCTCTACGCCTATTTCGGACAGGCGGCGCGCGCCCAGGCCGCCGACCGCATCTACCTCGAGGCGCATCAGCGCATCGATATGGCGCTGGTGCGCGGCCGCTGCGGCCTGTGGGACTGGGATATGGTGCGCGGCAAGATGTACTGGTCGCGTTCCATGTACGATATGCTGGGCTACGAGCCCTGCGATACGATGCTGTCCTTCGGCGAGGTCGACGAGATCATCCATCCCGAAGACGGCGACCTGTTCGAGCTCGCCAACAGAATTGTCGCCCGCGAAATCGACCACATCGACCAGGTGTTCCGGATGCGGCATGCCGATGGCCAATGGGTGTGGATGCGTGCTCGCGCGCAGGTCATGGATCCGGAGGCGCCGGAAATCCAGCTGATCGGCATCGCCGTCGACGTCACCGAGCAGCGCCATCTGGCGCTGCGGTCCGAGGCTGCCGACCTTCGCCTCAGGACGGCGATCGAGAACATCAACGAATCCTTCGTGCTGTGGGATTCGGCGCAGCGGCTGATCATGTGCAACTCTAAATACCAGCAGGACAACGGGCTGTCGGATCGCGACGTGATGCCGGGTATGACACGCGCTTCGCTGGAAGGGCGGATGCTGGCCTTTGCGTCCGAACGCCGGCTTGCCAACACCAATGGTCCGCAAGGCGGCGCCACTTTCGAGCGGCAGCTGTCCGACGGCCGCTGGCTGCAGGTCAATGAACTCAAGACAAGGGATGGTGGCATCGTCTCGGTCGGCTCCGACATCACCCAGATCAAGCTGCACCAGGAGAAGCTGGTCGACAGCGAGCGCCGGCTGATGGCGACGATCCATGATCTCAGCCTCGCGCGGCGGGCCGAAGAGGAGCGGTCGCGCGAACTGGTCGATCTCAATCGCAAATACATGAAGGAAACCGAGCGCGCCGAGGCGGCGAACCGGGCCAAATCCGAATTCCTGGCCAACATGTCGCATGAACTACGCACGCCATTGAACGCCATCATCGGCTTTTCCGAGCTGATGGAACAGGGGTTGTTCGGCCCGCTGGGCTCGTCGCGCTACGAGGAGTACGCCACGGATATCAACAGCAGCGGCAAATACCTGCTCGGCGTCATCAACGATATTCTCGACATGTCCAAGATCGAGGCCGGCCAATTCTCGCTGGACCAGGAGCAGATCGACCTCGGTCCGCTGATCAGCGAGACGGTGCGCGTCGTCTCGCTGCAGGCCGCGCAAAAGGCGATCACCGTGGAAACGCGCATCGCCGACGCGCTGAGTCTGTTCGCCGATCGCCGGGCGATCAAGCAGATCGTCATCAACCTCCTGTCCAATGCGGTGAAGTTCACCGGCCAGGGCGGCCATATATCGGTCAGGGCCCGCAACACGTCCGGCGCGCTGGTGCTGACCATTGAGGACAATGGCTGCGGCATCCCGAAAGAGGCGCTGGGCAAGCTCGGCCGACCCTTCGAACAGGTTCAGAACCAGTTCTCCAAGAACCATGCCGGATCAGGCCTCGGCCTTGCCATCTCACGCTCGCTGGCCGAGCTCCAGGGCGGCGCGCTGAAGATCCGTTCGACCGAAGGTGTCGGCACGATCGTGTCGGTGCGCATTCCGGTGAAGAAGGCGCCGCCGGCGGTCAAGGCGGCCGCTTGAGCGGCAGGCCCCGAGCGATATCGCCGGAGCCTGGATCAAACAATCTTATTGGACGCTGTCGTCATCATCCGGTTGGCGGTGATGGCCAAAGCGATGGCCCTTCGGCAGTTCGCTCTTCTCGATCTTGCCGTCATTGTTCTTGTCGAGCATGGCGAACACCTTCTTCTCGCGACCGGTGATGTCATCCGTGGTCAGCGTGCCGTCGCCCTTGGTGTCATAGCGGGCGATGATGCGCCTGGCCATCCGCTCGAAGCGCGCCTTCTCCAGTGCGTCGGCGAGTTGGGCGACGGTCAGCTTGCCGCCATTGTCGGCAACGAGCTTCTTCAGCCGCGCGTTCATGGCGTCGGAAAACTGGTCGAAGGTGATGGCGCCGTCTGACGCGGTCATTGCCTTGTCGAGGCGGGCCATCATGCCGTCGCGCATTTTCGCGCTGGCATTGTTTTCGGCATAGGCGGTGGTGCCGACGGCGCCGGCAAGTGCTGCGAAGGCAAGGGCAAGCTTGGTTGACTTTCTCATGGTCTTCTCCTGTTGCATCGTCACCCCCGATGCGAGAGCGGCGGATCTTCGATCCTGTTGCCGCTCTATCTCTTTGTTCGAGGATCGGATTTTCCCAAAACCGGCTTCCACTTTTGGGTCCGATGCTTCGACAGCTGTTTCATGGTCGTCCGGCACGAAGCAAAAGATCAAAGTCCTTCCTGACCTTTTGCGACGTCTCCTTGAGATGTGCTTCCAGTACACCGAAATCCGGCAGGTCGGTGACCGCCAGAAGCAGATCCGAAAGCCCAGGCGGAACGTCGTCGCGCTCGAACGGGCCGGTGAGGCACAGCCGGGTCATCTGGGTCAGCGCCAGATAGAGTGCGAAGGCGGCACCAAGCTCCTGCCTGACGTCGGCACCAGCGAAGCCAGGCGCGAGGCGGGACAAAATCTCGGCCGTACCGGTGACACGCGGCCCGGCCTCGGCCTGCCCGGTGATGACAGCCACCTGGGCGATGAACTCAAGGTCGATCAGCCCGCCGGGGATCAGCTTGATGTCCCAGAGATCGCGCGGCGGCTTTTCCTTCTCGACCATGGCGCGCATGTCCGAAGCCTCGGTCTTGACCTTTGCCGCGTCGCGCGGCTGGCCAAGCACGGCTGCGACTTCCGCTTCGACCTCGGCGCACAGGCCGGCATCGCCGCCAATGGCGCGCGCCCGCGACAGCGCCATGTGTTCCCAGGTCCAGGCCTCCTGGCGCTGGTATTTCTTGAAGGCATCGATGTGGGTGGCCACCGGCCCCTTGTTGCCGGACGGCCTAAGCCGCAGGTCGAGTTCGTAGAGCACTCCCTCCGCCGTCGGCGCCGATACGGCCGAGATCAGCCGCTGCGTCATGCGGGTGTAGTAGTGGGAAGGCGCCAGCGGCTTGTCGCCGTCGGAGTCTTCGGCGTCCGCGTCATGGTCGTAAAGCAGGATGAGATCGACGTCCGACCCCGCGGTCAATTCGCGGCTGCCGAGCTTGCCCATGCCGAGCAGCGAAACCACGCCGCCGGCGATCATGCCGTGGCGCGCCGCGAATTCGGCGGTCACGGCTTGCAGCGCCGCCTCGATGGTGAGATCGGCGAGATCGGAAAAGGCGCGGCCGGCGCGGGCCGGATCGATCGAACCGGCAAGCAGCCGCACGCCGATCAGAAACTTTTGCTCAGAGGCAAAGATGCGCAGCCGGTCGAGCACCTCCTCATAGGCCCTGTCGCCTTCCAGGAAGGCGGAAAGCCGTGCCGAGAGATAGGCGCGGTCGGGGAGTTCAGTCAGCAAGGCCGGGTCGAGCAGGCCGTCGAAAACATGCGGCCGGCGCGTGATGATCGCCGCCAGCCGGGGCGCGGCGCCCATGATCGTCGCCATCAGCTTGAGCAGCGCCGGGTTGGACTGCAGCAGCGAGAACAGCTGGATGCCGGCAGGCAGGCCAGCAAGGAATTCGTCGAAACGGATCAAGGCTTCGTCCGCCCGGCGCGTCTGGCCGAAGGCCTTGAGCAGCGCCGGCGTCAACTCCGTCAGCCGCTCACGCGCCTCCGCCGACTGGGTGACGCGATAGCGGCCGAAATGCCAGCCGCGAATGACGCGGCAGATGTCGCTCGGCCGCTGGAAGCCGAGGCCGTGCAAGGTCTGCAGCGTGTTGGGGTCATCGACATCGCCGGTGAAGACCAGATTGCCGATGCCCGCCGAAAGCTCCGGGGCCGTTTCGAACAGCGCTGCATAATGGCGCTCGACCTGCTGCAGCGAGGCGCGGAATGCCAGGGAAAACGCCGCCGCATCGGCAAAGCCAAGCATGCGGGCGATGCGCTCCAGCCCTTCATCGTCTTCCGGCAGCGTGTGCGTCTGCTCGTCCGCCACCATCTGAACGGCATGCTCGACGCGGCGCAGGAACCAGTATTGGCGGGCGAGTGCATCACGCGCATCGGCAGTGATCCAGCCGCGCGCGGCGAGCTGGCCGAGCATCGGCACGGTTTCGCGGCCGCGCAGTTCGGGGAAGCGGCCGCCGGCGATGAGTTGTTGGGTCTGGACGAAGAACTCGATTTCGCGGATGCCGCCACGGCCGAGCTTGACGTTGTGGCCCTTCACGGCGATCTCGCCATGGCCCTTGTGGGCGTGGATCTGGCGCTTGATCGAATGGACGTCGGCAATCGCCGCGTAGTCCATGTATTTTCGCCAGATATAGGGCTGCAATTCCTTGAGAAAGGCGGCGCCCGCGGCGAGATCGCCGGCCACCGGACGCGCCTTGATCATCGCCGCGCGTTCCCAGTTCTGGCCGCGCGCTTCGTAATAGCGCAGAGCCGCTTCAACCGGGATCGCCAGCGGCGTCGAACTGGGATCGGGACGCAGCCGGAGATCGGTGCGGAAGACATAGCCGTGCTCGGTGCGGTCCTGCAGGATGCGCACCAAGCGGCGCGTCAGCCGCGAGAACAGCTCCGTGGCGTCGAGGGGGTCGACCACGGCGGGCGCATCCGGATCGAAGAAGACGACAAGATCGATGTCGGAGGAGAAATTCAGCTCATGCGCGCCAAGCTTGCCCATGCCGAGCAGGATCCAGCCCGATTGCAGCGACGGGTTGTCGAGATCCCGCAGTTTGAGCTTGCCCTGGCCATGCGCGTCGCGTAGCAGGAAGTCGACGGCCGCACGCGTGCAGGCATCGGCAAGATCGCTCAGCCGCCGCACGCTCAGCGACGTTTCCGCTTCACCGGCGAGATCGGCCAGCGCGATCAGGAAATGTGCCTCGGCCTTGCACTGGCGCAGCTCCATCATCACGCTGGATTCGGAGACCGTGTCGGCCAACGGCGCCTGTTCGATCGCGGCGGTGATCGCCTCCAGGCGCGCCTCGACCGGTTGTTCGAAAAGAGCATCCAGGATACGAGGCCTGCGGCGCGCCGTGTCGCGCAAAAACGGCGAGAGGTCGAAGACGGCGGCCAGGAAATCCTGCCCCTCCCCCTTGCCGGCCAGGAATTTGGCCAGCCGCGTCAACTCTTCTTCGCGTGCCGCCGCGGCGATTTCGGCCAGTTCCCGCCGCGACCGGCCTTCGTCGAGAGGGGCGAGCCCAACCACCGGCTTCAATAACCAGTCCGTGACCGTCCGTTTCGCAACCGCAGCCATCAGTGATCCTCCCGTGCGGGGAAACTCATGACCACGGATAGTCCCGGATTGCCAGGCAGGAGATCAAGCCGCCCATAGTGGAAAGTCATGACTGCCTTGGCGAGGCTGAGGCCAAGGCCGGAGCCCGGCCGAGAACGGCTTTTCTCCAGTCGAACGAAACGTTCGGTCGCCCGGGCCCGGTCGGCATCGTCCGGAATGCCCTGGCCGTTGTCGGCGACACAAAGCCTGATCTCGCCATGGGTCCGCTCGAGCGTCACGCGAACGGCCGGCTTGGACGTGGAGTCCGTCGAATATTTGATCGCGTTGTCGACGATGTTGGACAGCGCCTGGCCGATCAGCTCGCGGTTGCCGTCGACGAGAAAAGCACCATTCACTTCGGCTTGGAGCGAAACGCCGGCCTCTTCCGCCACCGGCTCGTAGAGCTCGGCGACATCACGCACGGCCGCCGCCAGATCGACGCGGTTGGTGTGCTCTGACGAATATCCAGCCTCGAGCCTGGAGATCATCAGGATGGCGTTGAAGGTCTTTATGAGTTGGTCGGACTCGGCGATGGTGCCTTCCAGCGCCTGGCGGTAATCGACGGGCTTGTGCTTGCCCGAAAGTGTCGCTTCGGCGCGGTTGCGCAGCCGGGTCAGCGGCGTCTTCAGATCATGCGCGATGTTGTCGGAAACCTGCTTCAGGCCTTCGTTGAGCGTGGCGATCCTGGCCAGCATGGAGTTGAGATTTTCCGAAAGCCGGTCGAATTCGTCGCCGGCTCCGGTCACCGGCAGCCGGCCCGAGAGATCGCCGCCCATGATGCGGCGGCTGGCCTCCGACACGCTGTCGATGCGCTTCAGCGCGGCGCGGCCGACAAAGAACCAGATTAGCAGTCCGCCGAGCCCCATCATGCCGAGCGCCAGCGTCAGCGCACGGCGGATGACGGCACGAAAGCGCTCCGGTTCGCCAAGATCGCGGCCGACCAGCATGATCATCTGGTTGGGCAGCCGCAGCACCAGCGCAATGGCGTTGTGGCCCTGCTCGCCTTCGGATTGCCGTGCCGCGTTGTCGCCAGTTGCAGGAGCTGTCGTCTGGTCGGACGTTCCGCTGCGCAGGCGGTCAAGCTCGCCTTCTCCGAAGCGCTTGTAGGAGAACGGCTCTGTCGTCCAGCCCTCCGTGTCGATCACCCCCGGTTCGAGGCTCTGCACGTTGCCGGTCAGGATCTGGCCGTTGGCATCGGCGATAAGATAGAGGTTGGCACCGGGCTGGCGGGAGCGGTTTTCGACCACGCGCACCAGCACGGGCAGGCCGCCGCGCTGATAGGCGCGGGCGAGGCCCAGCACTTCGTCGTTGATGGTCTCCTGCGTCTGCGCCGTCAGCATGCGCGCCGACAGCGAGGTCATATAGAAGACAAGCAGCACGGCGCAGAGCGCGAAGAGCAGAAGGTAGAGCGCCGAAAGTCGCGCTGCCGTCGTCTTCATGATGGCCGGCACGGAAAGAGCCATGCTGTCGCCTAGATCAGCGTGACGATTGGTCGAATCGTCATGCTGATCCAGCTCTTTGTTGGAGCATGATCTCTGGACAAACGGAAACCGTTTGTCCGAGAACACCGGTTCCCACTTTTCGGGATCATGCTCTAGCCGCCCTTCAACATGTAGCCCGCGCCGCGAACCGTATGCAGGATCGGCTTGTCGAAGCCCTTTTCGATCTTGCCGCGCAACCGCGAGACGTGGACGTCGATGACATTGGTCTGCGGGTCGAAATGATAATCCCAGACATTTTCAAGCAGCATGGTGCGCGTCACCACCTGGCCGGCATGGCGCATCAGATATTCGAGCAAGCGGAACTCGCGCGGCTGCAGGGTGATCTCGCGCGCCGCCCGGCGCACCGAATGCGACAGCCTGTCGAGTTCAAGATCGCCAACCCGGTAGACGGTTTCGGCCTCCTTGGCACTAGCGCGGCGGTTCAACACCTCGACGCGAGCCAGAAGTTCGGAAAACGCATAGGGCTTGGTCAGATAGTCGTCGCCGCCGGCGCGCAGGCCGGTGACCCGGTCATCCACCTCGCCCAGCGCCGACAGGATCAGCACGGGCGTGGTGTTGCCCCGTGAGCGAAGACCGGCAATCACAGACAAACCGTCGCGGCGCGGCATCATCCGGTCGATGACCATCACATCATAGTCGCCGGCATCCGCAAGCGCGAAACCGGTCTCGCCGTCACCAGCGACATGAGCGGTATGACCAGCCTCGGTGAAGGCTTTCTGCAGATAATCGGCAGCCTCGCGATCGTCTTCTATGACGAGAATCTTCATGGGGCCGTTATACGCGATTTCGCTGGAAGGTTGAGTAGCCGGCATCTGCATTTTAGCCTTTGCCAAAGCGCGCCGCGATCAAGATGATCGAGGTCTCGCGCGATAAAATCTTGTTCTCTGGTTGTCTTCATCCCGAACATGCCTGCTTCGGGGCATGATCGGGCAAATCATCACATTCTCACGGCCCATGCCCGAGGCAGCGTTTTCCGGCGGCTTTCAAAATGTGCGGCAGCGGGCGATGGGAGGCCCGCTGCCGCTGGAGGAGAGCACGATGACTGACTAACGTACCCCGCTCCATGCTTTCCCATGCGGCGGCTCGGGGGTGTTTGATACCGCCGCACCGGAAAAGTCGTTGTCAGCCCTTGGCGACGGGCAGCGCGACGAAACGGTTGTTGTTGTCGCGGGTGACCTGCATCAGCACCGCCTTGCGGCCGGACTTCACCGCGTCGGTCATCGCCTTGGTGACATCCTCGGTGCCATTCACTTCGTTCGAATTGACCGCGGTGATGATGTCTCCCGGCTGGATGCCGCGGTCGGCCGCGGCGCTGTCGGGATCGACATCGGTCACCACAAGGCCCTTGCCGTTTTCGGACTTGGTGACGGTGAGGCCGAGATCGGCCAGCGTATCAGGCTTTGCCGGAGCCGCGGGCTGCTGCTGCTGATCGTTCGAGGCCTGCTTGTCGCTGGCCGGCAGCTTGCCGAGATCGACCTTGATCGCCTGGCTCTTTCCGTCGCGCCAGACGGTGACATCAACCGACTTGCCGGGCGAATAGGCGCCGATCAGGCGGGCGAGTTCCTTCGGCGAGGCAACATCCTTGCCGTCGACCTGGGTGATGACGTCGCCAGCCGTGATGCCGGCTTTCTTGCCGGGGCCATCGTCCTGGGCGCTCGACACCAACGCACCATTGTTGGACTTCAGCCCGAGCGATTCGGCGATGTCGGAGGTGACCGGCTGGATTTCGACGCCGAGCCAGCCGCGCTGCACCGCGCCGCTCTTCATCAGGTCCTCGACAACCTGCTTGGCGGTCGAGGCAGGGATGTCGAAGGCGATGCCGACACTGCCGCCCGAGGGCGAGAAGATCGCCGTGTTGATGCCGACGACCTGGCCATTGAGGTTGAAGGTCGGGCCACCCGAATTGCCGCGGTTGACCGAGGCGTCGATCTGGAGGAAATCGTCGTAGGGGCCGGCGCCGATATCACGGCCGCGCGCCGACACGATGCCGGCGGTGACGGTGCCGCCGAGGCCGAACGGATTGCCGACGGCAACGACCCAGTCGCCGACGCGGACCTTGGAATCATCGGCGAAGTCGACATAGGTGAACTTGCCACCGCCTTCGACCTTGAGGACGGCGAGATCGGTGCGCGGGTCGGTGCCGACCAGCTTGGCGTCGAGTTCCTTGCCGTCATTGGTCACCACGGTGAAGGCGGTGCCCTCTTCGACGACATGGTTGTTGGTGACGAGGTAGCCGTCCTCGGAAATGAAGAAGCCGGAGCCCTGCGCCACCGGGCGCGGCTGGTCATTGCCGCGGTCGCGGTGACCGAAGCGGCGATGGCCTTCGTCATCCTGGCCGCCCTGGTCGCCAAAGCCGCGGAATTCCTTGAAGAAGCGGCGCAGTTGCGGATTGTTGGGCAGATTGTCGAAGCCGTCCTGGCCATCGGAGCCATCATCGGCGGTCGGCTGGATCTTGGCCTTCACCTTGACGCTGACCACGGCGGGCGAAACGCGCTCGACGACATCGGCGAAACCCTGCACCTGCGGCGCCTCGACGCGTACGGCATCGGCCAGAACGGGGCTGGTTCCGCTGGTCAGCGCGCCAACGCAGATCACGCCGGCAACGGCGACGGAAGCGGCGGCAGCCAGGAGACGCTTGCGGGTGCGGGAATATGAATTGGGGGCAATATTCATGGGGTCTCGTATCCTCTTTCAAAGGGACGCGCCTTGATCGGCATCCTCGGGCAAGGAGAATTAGAGCGACGCACATTACCGCGCCATTTCCGACACATGAAACTTTGGTAATGTTGGCGGGCGACGGCAGCCGTCAGTCGCGGTGCAGGATAGCGTCCAATGCCGCCTGCTCGTCGGCCGACAGGGTCTTTGTCGCCAGGGTCCGGCGCGAGCGCGCGGTCAGCACGATGAACACGCCTCCGACCAGCAGCAACAGCACAGGCGTGCCCCAAAGCAGCGCGTTGCGCAGGTCCAAGCGCGGCCTCAGCAGCACGAATTCGCCGTAGCGCGAAACCACATAGTCCATGACCTGCTGGTCGGTATCGCCGGCGACGAGGCGCTGGCGCACCAGGATACGCAGGTCGCGGGCAAGGTCGGCGTCGGATTCGTCGATCGACTGGTTCTGGCAGACCATGCAGCGCAGGCCTTCCGACAGCGCCCGCGCCCGCGCCTCGAGCGCCGGATCGGCCAGCATCTCGTCAGGCTTCACCGCCAGTGCCGTGCCGGCAGAGCCGAGCGCCAGCATCAGGACGAGCAACGCGGCGGAGAACCTTGCCTTCATGACAGGACCACGGGCGCCTCGGCGCTCGCCTGCTTGCGCCGACGCGACGGCGCGCCGACACGCAGACGCCTGTCCATCAGCGACATGGCCGCACCCGCCATCATCACCAGACCGCCGCCCCAGATCAGCGTCACCAGCGGTTTCCACCACAAGCGCACCACCACCGAGCCGTCCTTGGCCTCGTCGCCAAGCGAGATGTAGAGTTGGGAAAGACCAACGGTCCTGATGCCGGACTCCGTCGTCGTCGTCTGCCGCACCGGATAGAAACGCTTGGCGGAACTGATTTCGCCGACAGGACTGCCGCTGACACCGATCAGTTCGAAGCGGCCACGGTCCTCGCTGTAGTTTGGCCCCTGCGCCGGATAGAGCCCGACGAAACGCAGCGTATGGCCGGACAATTCCACCGTCTCGCCGGCGCGCATGGTGAGGATCTTCTCGGTACCGAAAGAGAGCGTGGCGACGATGCCGAGCAAGGTCAGGCCAAGGCCGAGATGGGCCAGGGCCGTGCCGAAGACCGAGCGCGGCAGTCCGGCGAAGCGCCTGAGCATGACGGATGGCGCGACCGATCCGACGCCGGACTTGACGGCAAGGTCGGTCAGCGCACCGGCGACCAGCCAGACAGCCAGGCCGATGCCGAGGGCCGCGAACACCGACGCGCCGTCGATAAACACGCCGGTGACGAGCATTGCCGCCAGCGCCGTGGCGAAGGCCGCCATCAGGCGCTGCGACGCGGCGATGACGTCGCCGCGCTTCCAGGCCAGCAGCGGGCCGAACGGCACGAGGACGAGAAGCGGCAGCATCAATGGGCCGAAGGTCAGGTCGAAGAACGGCGCCCCGACCGAGATCTTGTCGCCGGTGAGCGCCTCCAGCGCCAGCGGATAGAGCGTGCCGACGAGCACCGTGGCGGTCGCCGTGGTCAGGAACAGATTGTTGAGAACGAGCGCACCTTCGCGCGAGATTGGATGGAACAGGCCGCCGGCCGTCAGTCGCGAGGCGCGCAGCGCAAACAGCGCCAGCGAGCCGCCGATGAACAGCGTCAGGATGCACAGGATGAAGACGCCCCGCGCCGGGTCGGTGGCGAAGGCATGCACCGAGGTGAGCACGCCCGAGCGGACCAGGAAGGTGCCGAGCAGCGACAGCGAAAAGGTGAGGATGGCGAGCAGCAGCGTCCAGATCTTCAGCGCCGAGCGCTTTTCCATGACGATCGCCGAATGCAGCAGCGCGGTGCCCGCCAGCCACGGCATGAAGGAGGCGTTCTCGACCGGATCCCAGAACCAGAAGCCACCCCAGCCGAGTTCGTAATAGGCCCAGTACGACCCCATGGCGATGCCGCCAGTCAGAAACATCCAGGCGACCAGCGTCCATGGCCGCACCCAGCGCGCCCAGGAGGCGTCGATGCGCCCCTCGATAAGGGCGGCGACCGAGAAGGAAAAACAGATCGAGAAGCCGACATAGCCGAGATAGAGCAGCGGCGGATGAATGGCGAGGCCGAGATCCTGCAGGACCGGATTGAGGTCGCGGCCCTCGATCGGCGCCGGGTTGAGCCGGATGAAAGGATTGGACGTCGCCAGGATGAACAGAAAGAAGGCAGCGCCGATGGCGCCCTGCACGGCCAGCACATTGGCGCGCAGGGTCGCCGGCAGATTGGAGCCGAAAGCGGCGACAAGCGCGCCAAAGAAGGTCAGGATCAGCACCCAGAGCAGCATCGAGCCTTCGTGATTGCCCCAGGTTCCGGTGATCTTGTAGATCATCGGCTGCAGCGAATGCGAGTTTTCCCAGACGCTCGCCACGGAGAAATCGGAGTTCGCATAGGCGCTCGCCAAAGCGACAAAGGACAGCGCCGTCAAGGCGAAACCAGTCACGGCGACAGGACCGCCGACAGCCATCAGGCGCTGGTTGTCGAGGCGCGCGCCGAACAGCGGCACGATCGTCTGCACCAGCGAAAGCGCGAACGCCAGGACTAGGGCGAAATGTCCAGTTTCAACCATGCCCCTCACTCACTTTTGCTCTCCTGCCAGACACCTTTGGCCTTCAGCCCGTCGGCCACTTCCTTGGGCATGTAGCGCTCATCATGCTTGGCAAGCACGCTGTCGGCAACAAAGACGCCGTCCGGACCGAAACTGCCTTCGGTGATGACGCCCTGCTCCTCGCGAAAGAGGTCGGGCAGGATGCCGGTGTAGGTGACCTTGACCGATTTGTGCGTGTCGGTGACCGAAAAGGCGACCGTCGCGCCCTGCCCGCGCTGGATGGTGCCTTTCTCGACCAAACCGCCGAGCCTGATGCGCTGGCCGGGCTGGACACTCGCCGTGGTGAGGTCGGCCGGCATGTAGAAATAGGAAGCCTTCTGGCCAAGCGCGTAGAAGGTCAGCCCGGTGGCGGCACCCAGGAAGGCCAATCCGCCCACGATGACCGACAATCGCTTCTGCTTGCGTGTCATGACACGTTTACTCCGTCGCCGTCAGGCCGAGCGAGGCGGCAAGGGCGGTGAATTTCTTGGCTTCGTCGCTGCCCGGGCCAAAGACGGCAATGGCGCGACCGAGCGCCTCGCGCGCCTGATCGGCCTTGCCCAGCACGACATAGGAACGAACGAGCCGCATCCATCCTTCCGCGTCGCGCGGATTTTGCCGCAGTTTTTCGTCGAGAGCCGCGACCATGGTGTTGATCATGGCTTCGCGATCCTGCGGCGACATGGAGGATGCGGCGTCGATATCCGCGGCATCGGGGCCCTTCGCGGCCGCACCGGAAGCGACTTCGGGATTGGCGGATTTGGCCAGTGCCTGCTCCACGGCGCTGCGCCATGGCGAATCCGGCGGCAAAGTGCCCAGCATGGCCTGCCAGGCCGTGGTCGCGTCCTTGTTGCGTCCCTCCTGCGCCAAGGCCATGGCCAGGTAGAAGCTGGCTTTTGCGTTGGCGGGATCGAGCTTCAGCGCCGCCTCGAAGGCATCCTGCGCATCGGCGGAGACAATGCCGCCCGCCGCACCGGCAATCGCCTCGCCGAGGCCGGCCTGGCGAACAGCGCTGTCGCCGTCGAGGCGGATGGCATTGCGGTACGCGGCGACCGCGTCGGAGAAGCGCTGCATCCGCAGATAGACCGGGGCCAGCACGTCCCATCCCCTGCCGTCGGACGGGTTGGCGGCAAGATGGGCCTCGGCCCGTGCAACCAATTCGTCGACCGAACTGTCGGCCGGGTTCTTGGCCAGCCGTTGGCTGAGCGGCTGCGCCGGCAAGTCAGGCGAGCCAATCTGGCTGTAAACACCCCAGCTGACCAACGGCACCGCCAGCACGGCCACGGTCGCGACAAGCCGCGCTGTGACCGACGCCTGCCGCGCCGATGCCTTGCCGGCCGTATCGGCATTGTCGAGGCGCAGGATGCGGCGCGCGATTTCAGCGCGCGCCTCGGCTGCTTCGGCCGGCTGGATCAAGCCGCGCCCGGCGTCGCGGTCAAGCTCGGACAACTGGTCGCGATAGACTTCCAGATCGTGATCGCCACTCGATGACGCGCCCTTGGCTCCTGCGGCCAGCGGCAGCAGCACCGCCAGGCTCGCGCCGAGCGTCAGTATCGCGGCTATGACCCAGAACAGCATGGTTCTTCCAATAACGACAGAGCCCTGCCCTGCCAACACAGGCATCCTGCGACGCTTTGACGGTCAGCGCGCCTGACGTCCTTGATCGACATCAACCGGCCGGATTCCAATCGAAGCCGGTTCGGTCTTTGTTTGTGCATGTCGTTGTCCCAAAACCGCTGCGCAGTTTGGGCGACATGCGAGCTGTCAGGTCAGCGGCGTCCAGCTGCCATCGGCATTGCGGCAAGCGGTTCCGCGCGCCGTCACCCCGGCGCCGCCGGTGAACACCGTCTGCGTGTACTGGCGGCAGTCCTGCGAACCGACGCGATAAGGCTGGGCCGGAACCACCTCGCCATAGTGCGAAGCCTGATCGCCCTTCCACGCCACCTTCTGACCGCTCGTCGTATATTCGAGCGCCTTGTATTCAGCCTCGAGCGCGCTGTGCTTCTCGGCGTCGCTGAGGCCATTGCCGATCGAGCCGCCGATCAGGCCGCCGTCCATTGCCGAAATGATCGACTTGGTGACCTTACCGCTTGTCGGAGGCGTCGAGGCCGGTGTCGGCGTCACGGTGGGACCTTTGCCGCTCAAGGTGGTGCAGCCGGAGACGGCCAGCAATGCGGAAACGAGCGCGACGCGAATCTTCATGCCAACAACCGGTTTTCTTGAGTTGGAGCCTGCCATGGATGCGCCGGGGGCCGCGTCATCGGAGAAGTAGGCGTGGCCATAGTATTGATATTTGTCGGAAATTTGGCCGCTGCCGGCAAGTTCGAGAGCAATCGGCGTTGCTCCGGGATCAATCCATATGCCGCCATAACAAACGCCTTCCATCGCTGTCGGTTGGTCCGGGGAAGCGTCACTGAAGGCTCCGCAAGCGCACCACTGCCTTCAATCCACCCAGGCCGGACCGTTCGAGCGCGAGAACGCCTCCATACTCGTTGACGAGGTCGGCGACAATGGCAAGTCCCAGACCTGTTCCCGGTTTTGTCTCGTCCAGGCGCCTTCCACGCTTCAGCGCGTCGCGGGCCTTGTCCTCGGGAATGCCGGGACCGTCGTCGTCGATGCTGATCTCGAAAAGATTGTCGTCCTTGCCGGCCAGGGGGGCCACCGTGACCGAGACTGCGCTTTTTGCCCATTTCATCGCATTTTCGAGAAGATTGCCGAGCAATTCCTCGAGGTCCTCGCGCTCTCCGGCAAAGACGACCTCGGTGGCCGGCAGGGACAGCGACAGGCTGGTCTGCGGATTGAGCTTCTGCAGGACCCGCACCATGCGCTGCACCAGCGGCGCCACCGGCGTACGGTAGACGACGCTGTCGCGCTGCGCCGCGACGCGGGCGCGCTGCAAATAATGGTCGACCTGCTTCTGCATCGAGGCGGCCTGCTCGGCGATCAATTGTCCCTTGGCGCCGCCAAGCGCCCTGCCTTCGTTGAGCAGCACCGCAAGCGGCGTCTTCAGCGAATGGGCGAGATTGCCGACCTGGGTCCGCGAGCGCTCGACGATGCGTTTGTTGTTTTCGATCAAGGCGTTGGTTTCGTTGGCTAACGGCTCGATCTCGGCAGGAAAGCGGCCGTCGAGCCGCTGCGCGGTGCCTTCGCGCACCATGGCAAGGGCGTTGCGCACCCGGCGCAGCGGCTGCAGGCCGAGCAGGATGGCAATGGCGTTGATGGCGATCATGCCGACGCCGAACAGGCTGAGATAAGTCAGCAGGCGGCGCTGGAAGGTGGCGATTTCCTGTTCGAGTTCGCTCTGGTTGCCCATCACCCGAAAACGCGCGGCGCGGTTCTTGGCATCGAGCACGAATTCGCTCTCGAACACTTCGAGCTGCTCGCCGTCTATGCCTTCGGCCGAATAGCTGCGCTGGAAGCTGGCATTGAAGGGCACCTCGGCGACGCTTGGCGACGGAATTTTGCTCGTCATCGACGACGAATGAAGGTCACCATGCACGCCCTCCGAGGCAGGCTCGACCGACCAGTACCAACCGGAATTCGGCTCGGAGAAGCGGAGGTCGCCAAGGTCCGGGGCGCCGGTAAGCGCACCCGTGTCGGAAATGCCAACGGACCCGATCAGGTTGAACAGATGCGCTGAAAGCAGGCTGTCGAAGCCGCGCTCGCTGGCCTGGCGGTAGAGCGTGGTGATCAGGGTGAAAATGACGACAAGGGTCAGGATCGCCCACACAGTGGAAAAGGCGATCACGCGGAACGTCAGCGAACGCGGCCACAAACGCAGCGAAAGCGGCGCCCTTGCGGTTGGTTTGAGCGGTTCCGAGTTACGCCTCCGGCTCGCGCATGCGGTAGCCCATGCCACGCACGGTTTCGATCATGTCGATGCCCATCTTCTTGCGCAGCCGCCCGACAAAGACCTCGATGGTGTTGGAATCGCGGTCGAAATCCTGGTCGTAGAGATGCTCGACCAGTTCGGTGCGCGAGACCACCTCGCCCATATGGTGCATCAGATAGGCAAGCAGGCGGAATTCGTGTGACGTCAGCTTCAGCGGCACCCCGTCGACATCGGCCTTCGAGGCCTTGGTGTCGAGGCGCAGCGGCCCGCAGGTGAGTTCCGACGAGGCATGGCCGGCGGCGCGGCGGATCAGCGCCCTGAGCCGCGCCAGCACTTCCTCGATGTGGAACGGCTTGGTGACATAGTCGTCGGCGCCGGCATCGATGCCGGAGACCTTGTCGCTCCAGCGGTCGCGCGCGGTCAGGATCAGCACCGGCATCTTGCGGCCACCGCGGCGCCAGCGCTCGACCACGCTGATGCCGTCCATCTGCGGCAGGCCGATATCGAGCACGACGGCGTCGTAGGGTTCGGTGTCGCCGAGGAAATGGCCTTCCTCGCCGTCGAAGGCACGGTCGACGACATAACCGGCGTCGACCAGCGCGTCCGCTATCTGCCGGTTGAGATCCTTGTCATCCTCGACGACGAGTACGCGCATGCGGAGATCGATACCTTTTGAAGGACTTGTTCAGATATAGGCCGATTCCGGCAGCCTGGGAAACGGTGGGTCAGTTCTGCGGAACGACGATTTCGGAACGGCGCGGACGCTGCCCGTCCTTGCCAGGCACCAGCACGACGATGACGCAGACCGGCTGGCCACCGCGTGTCGACTGCGAGGCCTTGGCCAACGTCCCGCCATTCTGCTCGGCCACCTGCTGGCCGATCGCGTAGCAGTCGGATGCGGCCAGGACGATCGGGCTGGACTGTTCGGGCGCGATCACCGATATCGCCGTCGCCTGCGACGCAAACAGCCCGGCGGCACAGAGCGCCAGGGTCGCGGTTCGAAAGTGGGAGCGAAGCGTTTTCATGGTCCGCGTTGTAACGCATCGGTGCTGAACGTGAAATGAACGGTGATCGATGCGAAAACCATGCCCGCTACACCCCATGAACGCGAAACGACCGACCGTGATTTCGACGCCCCGACGCGACGAAATCCCGCAGACGCCAGTCTAGACTCCGTTTCGGCCGGATTGGAAGCGTGTCAGGCATTATCCTGCGTCAGCGCGCGAAACCGCAGCAGCCCGTGATGCACGAGGAGTTCCTCGTCGTACCGGGCCTCGGTGAATTCAAGCGACAGCCGCGTCTTGCCGCGCCGGCCGACCACCAGTGCGGCGTTGGCAAGGCGGGCCTTGATGGCGGCCATGATGGCAAGGGTTTCGTCGTCACCATGGGCTTTCGACCAGACATGCAGCGTAATCAACTGATCGTCGTCGTTCTCGGCGCCGGTGTCCCAGTCGAAGGCGGTGGTCTGACCAAAGGTCACGTAGGGAAAAGCGGCATTTTCCGTCGCCCGTTCGAGCAGCCCGGCGCCACCAAGCAGCGCAGACAGCGCCTTATCGCTTTTGAGCCTTAGAAAAAGTGCCTGCAGCAAATCGCCGGGCGCGGTCATTTATCGTCCCCCTCGCCTGTCATGCCTTGTGCAAGCGTTTCGTCATACTGGCAAATTCACGCGAGGCGTACCCGCTCGTCAAGCCTGCGCCATATCGCATGATTCGCCCCGGCGCGATGATGAACGCCGATGATCTCGAAAATAAGACTTTGATTTCCGCAATCTCTGTCAGTATCGAGCTCGGCCGCCCGACATATCGAAAACAGCGCCGGTGTTGAACACACAGGCATCCGAGCAAAGCCACACCACGAGCGCCGCTACCTCGTTCGGATCGCCGAGCCGCTTCAGCGGACTTGCCGATATCATCGCGTCGACGGTCTCATTGCCGAGGTCCCGGATAAGGCGCGTATCGATCGGACCCGGGGCGATGCAGTTCACGCGAATTTCGGTATCGCTGACCTCACGCGACAGTGCTTTGGTAAAAGCGATGACACCGGCGCTGGCCGCGGAATAGGCCGCAAGGCTCGGCAGTCCCTCTTTCCCGGCAAGGGATCCCATGTTGACGATACGACCCTTGCCCGCTTGTCGCATAAGCGGGAGCACGCAATGCGTTACCTCGAACGTACCAAGAAGGTTGACCTGCAGGATTCTCTGCCATTCCGCCGGTTCGAATTCCTCGAACGGCTTATAGCCACCCAGCCACCCCGCATTGTTGACGAGAATGTCGACCCCGACTTCACCCATGATGGTCAGCGCTTGGATGATGCTCTCGCGTTTCGTCACGTCCACTGAAAGAGAGCGTGTGCCTTCAAGCTCGACGGGCTCAATATCCCAGATCCAGACGTCCGCTCCACTCAAAGTGAGCTTGTGGGCTATCGCTCGGCCGATACCACGGGCGCCGCCTGTGACGATTGCTGTTCGGCCCGCAAAATCATACGTCACCGACATCATCACCTCCCATGAAACGCCAGTGCTTTGTATATTTAGCGCCGCATCGTGAATGAAGTCGAGGAGACGAGCCAGGCTCGGCTGCGCCTCAGTGCGGTTTGTCTAGTGCCCTGCACTCTGCCTGGTCATCACACTGCGCACCGCCAGCACCAGCACCGTGATGATGATCAGGATCACCGAGAGGGCGGCGATCGCCGGGTCGATATTGTCGCGCAGGCCCATCCACATCAGGCGGGGCAGCGTGATGGCGTTGACCGAGGTGATGAACAGGGTGACGCCGATTTCTTCCCATGACAGCACGAAGGACAAAAGCGCTGCTGTGATGATGCCGAACTTGATGTTGGGCATGATGATGCGGGTGGCGCGCTCCCAGACAGTTGCGCCAAGGCCGCGCGCGGCAAGGTCGATGCGGCGGTCGAGCTGGCTGAGCGAGACCAGGATCAGCACCGTGGCGAAAGGCACCGTCATCACCGAATGCGCCATGGCGACGCCGAGCCAGGTGTCGTAGCCGAAGAACGAGCTGAAGCCGGAGATCGAGGTCAGCAGGAAGTACAGCGTGATCGCCGAGACCACCGGCGGCACAACCATCGGCAACAGCACGAAACCGACCAGTGCCGCGGTAAAGCGCGGCTGGAACATCCAGACGCCGAGGCTGAAGCAAAGCGCCAGCAACGTGGAAATCGCGCTGCTGACGATACCGATGCGGATCGACAACAGGATCGACTGGAGCCAGCGAGGATCCTCGATCAGCGAGCGATAGTGGCGCAGCGACAGTTCGCCGGTCGGCATCGCCAGCATGCGGCTCGGCGTCAGCGACACCGGGATGACCGCAAGCAACGGCATCAGCAGGAACAGCGCCACAAGGGCGGCGAGGATCAGCGAGACGGGTCCGGGGCGGTAGGTCGGCATCAGATCAACTGCTTCGGTCTGACATAGCGGAACAGCAGCCCCATCAGCGCGCCGACGAACACCACCAGCACGACGCTGATCGCAGCTCCCAGCCCCCAGTCCGGGCTCTGGAAGATCCTGAGATAGATCAGTTCGGCGATCATCACGCTGCGGCCGCCGCCAAGGATCGCCGGCGTGACGAAGAAGCCGAGCGAGAAGACGAACACGATCAGCGCCGAACCGATGATGCCGGAGCGTGTCATCGGCACGAACACCGTCCAGAATGTGCGCGTGCGGCTGGAGCCAAGCCCACGCGCCGCAAGCAGCACGCGGTCGTCGAGACTGCGCATGGCGGACGCCAGCGGAAAGACCGCGAAAGGAATGAGGAAATGCGTCATGCCGACGACGACGCCGAACTCATTGCGCACCAGGGTCAGCGGTTCGGAAATGAAACCGATCGACTGCAGCCAGGTGTTGATCAGGCCGCGATTGGACAAAAGCGCCACCCAGCCGAAGGCGCGCGTCAGCACAGAGATCCAGAACGGGACCAGGATGCAGAATTCGGCGATGAGACGCTGCGCCGGGCTGCCGCGCACCCAGACGACCGTGATGGCGTAGGCGGCGGCGACCGACACAACCGTGACGATCGCCGCGATGCGCAGCGTGCGGATGAACACCGACTGCACCAGATCGTCGGTAAGCAAGGCATCATACTGGCCAAGCCCCGGCGTCGGCAGGGTAAAGCTCCACTTCACCACGCCGAGAAATGGCCAGGCATAGGCCAGGACGAGGAACAGGAGCAGCGGCGCCATCAACAGCGCCGCGCCCATCCTGTCGGAGAGAACGCCTCTCATCTCAGATCATCGCTGCCGATCAGGCGGAGATGATCTTGGTGTATTCGTCGAGCGCCGCGCCGTAGTTCTTGGCGTACCAGTCCATGTCGAGCGCGATCTGCTTCTTCATGTTTTCGGGATCGACGGGGTTGATGCGCTTCTTGTCGGCGGGGATCAGCGCGTCGGCCGCCGGGTTGGCCGGACCCTGGCCGAGCTTGTCGAACATGACGAGCTGCTTTTGCGGATCCTGCGCGCTGGCGATGAACTTCATCGCTGCGTCCTTGCCGCCGGGATTGTTCTTGAGCACGGCCAGCGCACCGGGCGAGATCAGGCCCTGGTCCCAGATGAACTTGATCTTGCCGCCGGAATCCTGCTCGATCAGCGACGCGCGGGTTGACCAGACGATGGCCATCGAAGCTTCGCCGTTGAGCAGCACGCTCTGGCTCTCGGCGCCGCCACCCCAGTAGGCGACGACGTTTTCCTTGAAGGCGGCGATCTTGTCATGCGCCCGCTTGAGGTCGAGCGGGTAGAGCGAAGCCGGCGCGATGCCGTCGGCCAAAAGCGCCGCTTCCCAGCTCGACACGCCCCATTTGTAGAGCGAGCGCTTGCCGGGGAACTTCTTCACGTCGAAGAAATCGGCCATGCCGGTCGGGGCGTCCTTGCCGTATTTCTCGGAATCATAGGCGATGACGTAGGAGAAGAAATAGGTCGAGGCGGCATATTCCCAGCCGAAGCCGGGGCGCATCTTCTTCTTGTCGACAATGTTGTAGTCGATCGGCTCGAGCGCACCCTGGGCGCCGAGGGTGATTGCCGAGAACGGATCGACGTCGACCAGGTCCCAGGTCGGCGCGCCGCTCTTGAACTGCGCCGAAATGGCGCCTTCGGTCGGGCCCGAGCCGTCCATCTTGACGGTGATGCCGGTGTCCTTGGTGAAAGCCTGACCATAGGCCGCATCATAGGCGGTGATGGCGTCGCCACCCCAATTGACCAGCACCAGTTCCTTGGCCGCGGCAAAGGCTCCGGTCGAGCGCAGCAGCATCGGCGTGCCGGCAAGCACGAGGGCTGCCAGCTGCGTGAACTGGCGGCGCGAGATCTCGCCGCGTCTGGTCCTTTCGGACAGCGTCTCGATGGCGTGTTTCTTGGTGTCGTTCATGTCAGTTCCCCTTTGTTTTTCGTTGATTTCAGTCCGGAAGCCGGTGCGGCGGATCAGGCCGCGCCGGTGCTCATTGTCCTCCGTCCGGAAGGAGGAAACCCTTTTCCGCCGGCCAGGTCAGCCAGACGGAATTGCCTTTGCTCAGTGCCGCAGCGGCAACCTCGTTCGGCACCGAGACGGTCACCTTCGCGCCTTGGCGCGTGGTCAGATCGAGCTTTGTGGCGGCGCCCAGATAAGTCGAGGCAATGGCGGTCGCCGCGATGCCGTTTTCACCGGCGGCCGCTTCGCGCGCGATCGACATATGCTCGGGCCGGATCGCCAGGATGGCGTCGCCACGGACCTTCTCGGCCTTGCAGTGCATATTGACCGCGCGGTCTTCGCAAAGGCCCGTCGAGCCATTGTCGGCAGGCTTGACCCCCTTCAGCGGCAGCATGTTGATCTCGCCAAGGAATTCGGCGACGAAGCGGTTGTCCGGCCGGTCGTAGACTTCATCCGGCGCCCCGACCTGCAGCAATTTGCCGTGGTTGAAGATGGCGACGCGGGAAGACAGCGCCAGCGCCTCGCTCTGGTCGTGGGTGACGAAGACGAAAGTGGTGCCGGTTTCCTGGTGCAGGCGCTTCATCTCGGCCTGCATCTGGCCGCGCAGGCTCTTGTCCAGCGCCGAGAACGGCTCGTCGAGCAGAAGCACCCCCGGCTCGAACACCAGTGCGCGCGCGAGCGCCACGCGCTGCTGCTGGCCACCGGAGAGCTGCGAGGGCAGTTTCTTCTCATGGCCGATCAGGCCGACGCGCTCGATCATCTCGCCGACGCGCTTCTTGATGTCTGCGGCCGATTTCTTGCGCACTTTGAGCGGGAAGGCGATGTTGGCCTCGACGCTCATATGCGGGAACAGCGCATAGCCCTGGAACACCATGCCGGCGGCGCGCTGCTCGGCCGGGCGGTCGGTGATGTCGGTGCCGTCGCTGAAAAGCTTGCCGTCTGTCGGCTGCACGAAGCCGGCCAGGATCATCAGGAAGGTGGTCTTGCCCGAACCGGAAGGGCCGAGCAGCGTCAGGAATTCGCCGCGGCCGATATTGAGCGACAGATTGTCCAACGCACGGAACGAGCCGAAGCTCTTGCCGATTCCAATTGCCTTGATCTCTGCGGCCCGGCCGGGTTGCTGCATCCTGCCTCTTCCTCAGTCCCAGGTGAAATCGTAGGCAGGCTGGCGGCTCACCGCAACCGAATAGTTTTCGCCTGATCGGCAAATTTGATTCACGTCTGGCAGTCGGGACGCGCCAAATCTCCGCATCGAGGGTCCCTTAAGAGGGACAGATCAGAGTCTGTTCTCCGACAGCTTCGCCCTGAGCCAGTCGCTGAAGGCGTTGAGCACGGGATGACCGGCCTTGGCGTGCTCGAAAACAAGGAAATAGGAGCGTGGCGAGGGCACTGACGCTTCAAACGGCTTGACCAGCCGGCCTTCGCTCAGCGCCCGGCGGCCGGTCAGCTCGTCGCCCATGGCAATTCCCTGGCCGGCGACCGCCGCCGAGAAGACGAGGTTCATGTCGGAAAAGAAGATACCGCCTTCGGTATCCGGGTTTTCCACCTTGGACAGCGCCAGCCAGCGCGCCCAGTCCTCGGTGTCGGAGAGATGCAGCAGGTTGGCGCGCAGGACGTCCGCCGGTTTGGAAAAGCCGCCGACCTTGTTGAGCAATGTCGGGCTGCAGAGCGGCGTGAAGTGGACTTCGCAGAGCAGCTCCACCACCCGGTTCGGCCAGTTGCCGACGCCGAAGGCGATGAAGGCGTCGGCGTCCGGGTTCGAGACGTCATCGAGCCGGCGCGGCGTCAGCACCGAGAGCGCCACGTCAGGGTACATCTGCTGGAACTCGCCGATATGGGTGCACAGGAACATGGAGGCGAAGCCGGGCGGACAGGAGATGGCAAAGGAGCCGCCGACGCCGGCGCCGTTCGTCTGCGCTCCCGCGTCGCCGAGCACGGTCAGCGCCTTCCTAACATCGGCTGCGTAGCGCTGGCCACGCGGCGTCAGCGCCACCCCCTTGCCGATGCGCTGCAGCAGATCGAAGCCGAGATCGCGTTCCAAAAGCCGCAGCTGGTGGCTTACCGCGCTGCGGGTAAGGTGCAGTTCGTCGGCGGCACGCCAGACGCTGCCGTGGCGGGCGAAACTGTCGAGGGCGCGCAGCGCCTGTGTGGATGGAATTCTCAAGAGGTGAACCGAATTTGCATGAACCGGGAAAACATATCACTTTTTGGCGAGCCGCTTCACTGCTTTCTTTGATGCATGGACAAACCGGTGACGACATCGGCGCAAGAGACCGCCCTTGCCTGCCTCGACGGCATCCAGCCGCTGCTGTCGGCGTGGACGCGCACCATCTTCGATTTCGGCGAGACCGCCTGGCGCGAGTATCAGTCCGCCGCGTGGTATGTGGAGCGACTGAAGCGGGAAGGCTTTGCCGTCGAGGAAGGTTCCGGCGGCATGCCGACCGCCTTCTGCGCCCACTGGACGAATGGCGCCGGGCCGACGGTCGGCCTGTATGCCGAATATGACGCGGTTCCCGGCAACTGCCAGGACGCGGTCACGGTCAAGCAGCCGCGGCCCGGCCTTGGCGTCGAGGCCGGCGGCCACACCGACCCGCATTCGGGGCTCGGCATGGCAAGCCTCGGCGGCCTGCTGGCCACCAAGGCGGCGATGCAGCACCATGGCATTCCAGGCACGTTGCGCTTTACCGGCGAGCCGGCCGAAAAGGTGCGCGGCTCGAAACCTATCCATGCGGCCAAGGGTTATTATGACGGCCTTGCCGGCATGATCTCCTTCCATCCCTTCTACATGCTGCCGCTCTGCAACACCGCGCGCTGGGACACGCATTGTGGAGCAGCCTACGCCATGATCTACCGCTTTGTTTGCGACGAACCCGAAAACTGGGTTCGCGCAGGCGATGGCGCACCGATCCCGCAGGCGCATTCGGCGGTCCGCGCGCCGGGCGCCAACGACGCGCTGATGACGATGTACATGGCGTCCAAGGCGCTGCGCGATTCCATGCTGCCGCATCAGGGCGGCTGGTCGATCAGCGAGGCGATCCTGACGGCGGGCCAGGCCACGGCCGACAATCTGCCGGCAGGGCTGGCCGAGATCCAGTACATGATCCGCGTGCCGACGCTTCGGATGGCCGAGCAGGTCACCGCCGTGCTGGACCGAAATGCGGCGGCGGCGGCCGCGATCGGCGGCTGCCGTTATGAGCGCCACTGGGTATCGAAGTCGCGGCCCGGGCTGGCCAATCACGCCATGGCCGAGATCGCCTATGAAGCGCTGTCGACGGTCGGGCCGCCATGCTGGGACGAGGCCGCCAGGGCGATCGGGCGCGAAATCCAGGTCAATGCCGGTGGTACCGCGACCGAGAACCCGTTCATCGACGAGCTGGAGCGGCTGATCGCACCACAGGAGGCGGAAGCGATCCTGCGCCGCGACCTGCCGCCTTCGCAGCTGAATTCGACCTCCGACGACTACACCGACATGAGCTGGCACGCGCCGACAGCACGCTTTTACGTCGCCCGTCCGGCGCTGCGTTCGGCCAAAGGCCATGCCTATCCCTCCTGGGTGATGAATGCGCTGGGCGGCATTTCAGCGACGATCGATCCGATGGTTGCCTGTGCGGCCAAGACGGTCGCGCTGGCGGCGCTGCGCCTGCTCGAGGACGAAAAAGCCCGCGATGCGGCGATGGACGAGTTCGTCACCCGCACCGGAGGCGGCATTGGCGGCACCAACTGGATCGCACCGCTCTGCGACTACGAACCGCCAATCAACTTCCGCTGGCCGGAATATGTCACCACGGCGCGCGGCCGCGACTGGTGGATCCCAAGCAAGACAGGTCCCGACCAACTCTTGAGAACAAGCCCACGAGGAGAACCGCATGACCGTTCATGATCGCATCGTCGCCGAGCCGTTTTCGCTGCAGCGCCGCAATCCGGCCGGCGGCACCAAGCCGCTGACATCGTGGGGCTTCGCCAACGAAACCGACATGTTGACCGACGTGCTGCTGGGATCGCCGAATTTCCTGCGGCATCTGTCGACCAGCTCGCTGTCGCGCAAGCACCTGCGCGAGGCGCCCTGCAACATCCAGATCGCGCAGGCGCAGCATAAGGACCTGGTCGCCGCCTACGAGCATTTCGGCGTCAACATCCACTGGCACGAGCCGACGCCGGAACTGCCGATGCAGGTCTATTCCCGCGATTCCAGCGTCATGACGCCCTACGGTGCGATCATTACCGCCATGGCCAATTGGTGGCGGCGCGGCGAAAATTATGCCGCCATCCGCACCTACGAGAAGCTCGGCATCCCGATCTACGACATGGTCACGGCAGGCACATTCGAGGGCGGCGACTTCAACGTCATCGAGGACGGCGTGGTGTTGATCGGCTGCGGGGGCGCCCGCACCCAGGAAGAAGGCGCCCGCCAGGTGCAGGCCTGGTTCGAGAAGGAGGGCTGGGAAACCCGCATCGCCTTCATCGACGAATATTATGTCCATATCGACCTGATGGTGGTGCCGATCGCCGAAAAGCTCACTGCAGTGTGCCTCGCCTGCACAGAGCCCGGCATCGTCGACTGGCTGAGGGGCAAGGGCCACGAGATCATCGATGTTCCCTTCCAGGACACGATGGCGCTCGGCTGCAACTTCATGTCGCTCGGCAAGGACCGGGTGATCGCGCCGACCTCCAGCCAGACGCTGATCGGCCAGCTCAAGGCGCGCGGCTTCGAGGTCGCGGCCGTCGACATGAGCGAGATCTCCAAGACCGGCGGCGGCATCCACTGCATGGCGCAGGCCTTGAAGCGCGAAGCAGCGTAAGAGATCACTGCCCCGCCGGTGTTATACGGCGGGGCGCGGAGACTGCCCTGGACGGGTTCTAGGCTCGATCCGATGCATCGTCCGTTTTCACAGGATGGACAACGCCCGGGATCGGTTTTACGAGTCAGCCCAACCAGCGGAGATGTTCGCGCCCCCCAATGAACAAGATCGATAGCCACAACAGCAAGGGCGCCGACGAGCGCTCTACCGCAACCAGCCTGCTGCGGCTCGGCACAAGGTTGAAGCTCTCCCGGCAGACGCGTGGCCTGACCCTGAAGGCGCTCGCGGCTGCCGCCAACTGCTCTGAAAGCCTGCTTTCCAAGGTCGAGAACGGCAAGGTCTCACCCTCGCTGCCCATGCTTCACCGGCTGGTCGAGGTGCTCGGCACCAACATCGGCTGGATGTTCGAGGAAGCCGATGGCGAGGAAGGCATCGTCTTTCGCGCCGGAGCACGGCCGCTGATCGCGCTCGATCCGCTCAGGCGCGGCGAAGGCATATCGCTGGAGCGCGTCATTCCCTATTCGCCGGGCCACCTTCTGCAGTGCAATATCCATCATATCGAGGTGGGCGGTGAAAGCGCCGGCCCGATCCAGCACGCCGGCGAGGAAGTCGGCTATCTCCTGGAAGGCGCCATCGAACTGATGGTCGGTGAAAAGACGTTTCGCCTGTCCGCCGGCGATTCCTTCGTTTTCAACTCCGAACTGCCGCACTGGTACCGCAATGTCGGCGACGAACGCGCCAGCATTTTCTGGGTAAATACGCCGGCGACATTCTGATCTCGCCGGCCCCCATCTCCTTTCGGCAACGCCAATTCAAGTCACTTGACAAGAAATCAAGTATCTTGAATTATGCGTCTGCGCCCAGCGCCAGATGAGCCCGATCAAGGGCCTTTTCCGCAAAACCAAGGGGAACCGGAATGCGTCTTACCAAGATCCTTTCAGGCTGCGCCGCAGCCATCGCCATGACCCTCGCGCTTGGCTCCGCCTCGGCCATGGCCGAAACCTATGCGCTGGTCACCATCAACCAGCAGGCCCTGTTCTTCAACCAGATCAATGACGGTGCCAAGGCCGCGGCAAAGGCCGCCGGCGTCGACCTCGTCATCTTCAACGCCAACAATGTGCCGAGCGCGCAAAACGACGCGATCGAGAACTACATCACCCAGAAGGTCGACGGCATCATTCTCGTCGCCATCGATGTCAACGGCGTAAAGCCCGCGATCACCGCGGCAAAGGCCGCCGGTATTCCAGTGATTGCCATCGACGCGCAGATCCCGAATGGCGACAATGTCGCCTTCGTCGGCGTCGACAACACCAAGGCCGGCGAGGATATCGGCAAGTTCTACGCCGAATACGTCAAGACCAAGCTGAACGGAACCGCAAAGATCGGCGTTGTCGGCGCGCTCAATTCGTTCATCCAGAACCAGCGCCTGGACGGCTTCAAGAAGGCTGTCACCGAGAGCGGCCAGAAGGTGACTTTCCTCGACACGGTCGATGGCCAGAACGTGCAGGACGTGGCGCTGTCGGCCTCCGAAAACCTGATGACGGCCAATGCCGACATGACGACGCTTTATGCGACCGGCGAGCCGGCCTTGCTCGGCGCCGTTTCGGCCGTCACCAGCCAGGGCCGTACCGGCGACGTCAAGGTGTTCGGCTGGGACCTGACCAAATCCGCGGTGCAAGGCCTCGAAGAGGGCTGGGTAATCGCCGTCGTCCAGCAGGATCCGGCCGGTGAAGGCAAGGCTGCCATCGAAGCCTTCGGCAAACTCAAGAAGGGCGAGAAGATCGATCCGATCATCAACGTTCCGATCACCATCGTAACCAAGGAAAATGTCGGCCAGTTCAAGGACATGTTCAAGTAAGATCCTCCCCAGACCGCCGGGCCGCGCATCGACTTTGTGGTCGTCGCGCAGCCCGGCGACCGATTGAACATGCCGCATGAGAACTGGAACCATGATGAGCGATGGCGAAACCTGCCGCGTCAGGATGACCGGTATTTCCAAACGATACGGCCCGATCCAGACGCTGGATGATGTTTCGCTGAACCTGAAACCTGGCGAGGTGCTCGGCCTGGTCGGCGACAATGGCGCCGGCAAATCCACCTTGAGCAAGGTTCTGTCCGGCGCGGTCATTCCGGATTCCGGCACGATCGAGATCGATGGCAAGGCCGTGTCCTTTTCCTCGCCGGCCGATGCCCGCGCGGCACGGGTGGAGATGGTCTACCAGGACCTTTCGCTCTGCGACACGGTGGATGTGGCCGGCAATCTCTTCCTCGGCCGCGAGCCTCGCCGCCACGTGCTCGGCGTCCCCTTTCTCGACAACAGGCGCATGCATGAACAGACGCGCGAGATGCTCGACCGGCTCGGCATCGTCATCGCCGATACCAGGCTCAAGGTCGAGAACCTGTCCGGCGGCCAGCGCCAGTCGATCGCCATCGGCCGCGCCGCCTCCTTCGATCCATCGGTGCTGATCATGGACGAACCGACAGCCGCCCTCGCGGTGGCGGAAGTCGAGGCAGTGCTGGACCTCATCCGCGCCGTCAGCGCCCGCGGCGTCAGCGTCATCCTCATCACGCACCGGTTGCAAGACCTGTTCCTGGTCTGCGACCGCATCCAGGTCATGTATGAGGGCCGCAACGTCGCCGAACGCAGGATCGGCGACACCAGCATCGAGGAGGTCGTCAACCTGATCGTCGGCCGGAAATTCACCGCACGATCGGCGCGTGCCAGCCGCGACGAGGGGGTACAGCCATGAACGTCACCTCCGCCGGTGTTGGCGCCTCGCCGCCCAAACGCGCCCACAACAGCACCTGGAAGGATGTGGCGGCAGCCAATGGCAGCGTCGTTTCCATCGCGCTGTTCTTCATCGTCGTCTGCGTGGTCTTCTCGCTGGTCACCGGATCCTTCCTGACCACGCCCAATCTGCTCAACATCGTGCGCCAATCGGCGCCGCTGCTGATCGTTGCGGCGGCGATGACCTTCGTCATCACCACCGGAGGCATCGATCTTTCGGTTGGGTCCGTGCTGGCGCTGACGGCGACACTTTCGGCCGTTGCGCTGCAGGCCGGCCTGCCATGGCCGCTGGTCGTTGTCGGCATGCTGGCGCTTGGCGCGGCGATCGGCGCCTTGCATGGTTTCTTCATCGCCTATGAGCGCATCCCGGCCTTCATCGTCACGCTTGCCGGGCTCTCGGTCATCCGTGGCGTGGCGCTGCTGATCACCGGCGGCTATTCGATCCCGGTCGAGCCGACGAGCTTCTTCGTCAACATCGGCAGGGCCTGGTTCCTCGGTGTGCCGGTACCCGCCTTGCTCGCCCTTGTCGTCCTGGCCATCGCCTATCTCGCCTTCAACCAGACGCCGTTCGGCCGCTATGTGACCGGCATCGGGGCCAACGCCGAGGCTGTGCGCCGCGCCGGCGTCGATACGCGCTTCATGACGCTCTTCGTCTATGTCCTATCGGGCATGGCGGCAGCGTCGGCCGGCGTCATTCTGGCCGCGCGGCTGGGCTCCGGCTCGTCCAATTCCGGCCAGGGTTTCGAGCTCGATGTCATCGCCGCCGTGGTGCTTGGCGGCACCAGCCTGTTCGGCGGGCGCGGTACGATCATCGGCACCGTGCTCGGTGCATTGACCGTCGCGGTCATCGGCAACGGCCTGATCCTGGCGCACATGTCCCCCTTCCTGACGCCGATTGTCACCGGCACTATCATCCTCGTTGCCATCTGGCTGAATTTCCGCCTGTTCAAGGGCGCGACGCGGAGCCGCTGACATGGATCATTTGTTCGACAACACGCCAAGGCAAAGGGTGCCGATCGGTGTTCGCTCCGGGACCGTGATGACCGTTACCGGCCCGGTCGCGATCGCCGACATGGGCGTGACGCTGATGCACGAGCATATCCTGCTCGATGGCTCGACATCCTGGAAATGCCCCTGCCATCCCGACGACAGGAAGATCGCCGAGCAGCCGGTCAGCATGGAGATCATCGGCGAGTTGCGGATGAACCCCTACATGAACCGCGACAATGTCTCGCTCGACGACAGCGACCTGGCGCTTTCCGAGCTCGCCAGGTACCGGGCGCTGGGCGGCCACACGGTTGTCGACGCGACCAATATCGGCATCGGCCGCGATCCGGTGAAACTGGCGCGTATTGCCCGCGCGTCCGGATTGCGCATCGTCATGGGCACAGGCTTCTACCTGCAGCACACCCATCCCGACTGGCTGAAGGCGATGGACGTCGATGCCGTCACGGAATTTCTCGTCAACGATGTCGGCGGCGGCTCGACGCAGCCCGAAATCATGGCCGGCATCATCGGCGAAGTCGGCGTCAGCAAGGATTTCACCGAAGAGGAACGCAAGTCGCTGCGGGCTTCAGCGCGCGCGGCCAGGATCACCGGCGTACCTCTGACCATCCATCTGCCCGGCTGGGAACGGCTGGCGCATGACGTGCTCGACGTGGTCGAGGCCGAAGGCGCGGATCTGAGACATACGATCCTTTGCCATATGAATCCGAGCCACAATGATCTTGCCTACCAGAGAAGCCTCGCCGCGCGTGGCGCCTTCCTGGAATACGACATGATCGGCATGGATTTCTATTATGCCGACCAGGATGCGCAATCGCCTTCCGACGAGCAGAATGCGCAGGCGATCCGTTCGTTGATCGACATGGGGCTGGTCGACAGGATCCTGCTGTCGCAGGATGTCTTCCTGAAGATCATGCTGACGCGCTTCGGCGGCTTCGGCTACGGCTTCATCCTCAAGCATTTCGTGCCAAGGCTGAAACGCCATGGTGTCGAGCAATCGGCAATCGACCGCATGCTCATCGACAACCCAAAGACCGTGTTCGCCGCGAGCCTCTGAGCTGCCGGCCACAGCAAAAAACAGGGAGTATACATGTCCAGGAAGAAAGTTCTTCTCGCCGGCGAGTCCTGGGTCTCGACCGCGACCCACATCAAGGGCTTCGACCAGTTCCCGACCGTCACCTATCACACCGGCGCCGATGAACTGCTGGCGGCGCTGAAGGATGGTCCGTTCGACGTCACCTTCATGCCGGCGCACGAAGCGCAGCGGAATTTTCCCCAGACCATGGAGACGCTTTCGGCCTATGACGCCGTGGTGCTTTCCGACCTTGGCGCCAATACGCTGTTGCTTCACCCCGACACCTGGGTCCACTCCAAGCCGACGCCGAACCGGCTGCGGCTGCTGCGCGACTATGTCGGCAATGGCGGCGGCCTCCTGATGTTCGGCGGCTATTACAGCTTCCAGGGCATCAACGGCGGCGCACGCTACCACAAGACGCCGGTCGAGGACGTTCTGCCGGTGACCTGCCTGCCGGTGGACGATCGCGTCGAGGTGCCCGAGGGCTATGCGCCGGTCGTTGTGGGCCCTCAAAGCCATCCGATCCTGAAGGGCCTGGGCAAGGATTGGCCGATCCTGCTCGGCTTCAACGAGGTCACTGTCAAAGAGGGCGCCGAAGTCCTTGCCACCGTGTCTTCCGACTACCATTCCATGCCCCTGCTGGTAACCGGCAAATATGGCAAGGGCCGCACCGTCGCCTGGACATCGGATGTCGGGCCGCACTGGCTGCCGCCGGGCTTCATCGCCTGGAATGGCTACAAGACGCTGTTCGAACAGATGCTGGGCTGGGCGACAGCCAGGGATTAGCTCATGCGCGTCCACGTCGTCGGCAATGCCTGCGTCGATACGACGTTTCAGCTGGGCCGCTTTCCGCGGCCTGGCGAGACGCTGAACGCGTCCAGTCATGTTGACGGACTTGGCGGCAAAGGGGCGAACCAGGCAGTGGCCGCCGCCCGCACCGGAGCCGATGTCCGTTTCCATGCGGCGATCGGCGACGATGCCGCCGGCCTTTGGATACGGGAACAGCTGAGCCGCGACCTCGACGCCAGCCATCTGACAATGCTGGCGCTGCCGAGCGACCGGTCGACGATCATCGTCGATGAGCGGGGCGAAAACCTCATCGTCACCGGCGCCAGCTGCGCCGCCGCCTTCGATCCGCTGGCCGACAGCGGTTTCGCGACGTCGATCGAACGCGGCGACATCGTGGTGATGCAAGGCAATCTTCTTCCCGATATAACGACAGCCTGCCTGCAAGCGGCGCGCAGCGCGGGCGCCATGACAATCCTCAATCCGAGCCCGCTTGCGGTCGGTTCGACACCGTGTCTGGGTGCCGTCAGCCTCGCTATCGTCAACGCAGGCGAAGCAGAGCAACTGACCGGAACCGGCGATGCAGCCGCGGCGGCCCGCGAATTGATCCGTCAAGGCGCCGACAGCGCGATCGTGACACTTGGCGCGGCCGGCTGCCTGGTTGCCGACCGTGAAGGACGGATCGACCGGTTCGCGGCGCCCAAGGTGGACGTGGTGGACACCAGCGGCGCGGGCGATGTCTTTTGCGGCTGCCTCTCAGGCTGCCTTGCGGCCGGGATCGGCCTCGCCGCGGCAGCGCGGATCGCGGTACGAGCCGCGGCCATTTCGGTCGGTCGCCCCGGCACGCTCGGCTCCTGCCCCGACAGGCAAGAGATGAAGATACTCATGGAAACGACGGAAGCGGAAACCGCATGACAAAATCCCCCAACTCCATCGGCTCCAAGCAGGTCGCCGATGACGCGCTGCAATCGATCTTCGGTCGAAAGAAAGTGGTGATCGGCGTCGTGCATCTGGCGCCCCTGCCGGGCGCGCCGCGCTACGATGGCGAGGCGGTCGAGGCCATCTACCAGCGCGGCCTCGACGATGCCAAAGCCTATCTCGATGGCGGTTGCGACGGCGTGATCGTCGAGAACCATGGCGACGTGCCCTTCGCCAAGCCGGACGATATCGGCCCCGAGACCTCCGCTTACATGTCCGTCGTCTCCGACCGCATCCGCAGGGAACTCGGCCGGCCGATCGGCATCAATGTGCTCGCCAATGCCTCCATCCCCGCGCTGTCGATCGCCAGCGCCTCGGGTGCCTCCTTCGTGCGCGTCAATCAGTGGGCGAATGCCTATGTCGCCAATGAGGGCTTTATCGAAGGCGAGGCCGCGCGCGCCATGCGCTTCCGTGCCAGGCTTCGCGCCAACGGCATCCGCATCTTCGCCGATGCGCATGTCAAGCATGGCGCCCATGCGATCGTCGGCGACCGGCCGGTCGAGGAACAGGTCAAGGACCTGGTGTTCTTCGATGCCGATGCGGTGATCGCCACCGGCCAGCGCACGGGCCACGCCGCCGACCTCGGCTACATCAGGATGATCAAGGACGCGGCCGGGCTGCCGACGCTCGTCGGCAGCGGCGTGACGCCCGAAAATGCCAACGACATTCTCGACATTGTCGACGGCGTCATCGTCGCCAGCTCGCTGAAACATGATGGCGTCTGGTGGAACCAAGTCGACCCGCTGCGGGTGAAGGCCTTCATCACCGGCCTCAAGCGATGAGTTTGACGCCTCGGATTGACGGCGACAGACTGCTCGGGCGGCTTGACGCTTTCGCCAGGATCGGGGCGACACCAGCCGGCGGTGTCAACCGGCAGGCGTTCAGCGTCGAGGATCGCAGGGCCCGGCGCCTCCTGGCGGAGCTGGCCCTGGAGCGCGGCTTCACGGTCTTTCAGGACGGTATCGCGAACCTCTTCATTCGCCGCGAGGGTACGGATGCCACGCTGCCACCGCTCCTGATCGGCAGCCATCTCGACAGCCAGCCGACAGGTGGGCGCTTCGACGGTGCGCTCGGCACGCTTTCCGCCTTCGAGGTGCTCGAGGCGCTGGAGGACGCACGGGCTGCAACCCGAATGCCGGTCGAGGTCGTCGCCTGGGCCAATGAAGAAGGCAGCCGCTTCGCGCCGGGCGTCATGGGCTCCATGGCCTTCACCGGTGCGGATACCGCCGCGTGGAAATCCATTGTCGGCGCCGACGGTGCACTCCTCGCAGCTGAGCTGGAGGCGACGATCACCGCCTTGCCGGAGGCTGCCCTTCGTCCAACCGGCATGCCGATATCAGGCTATGTCGAGCTGCATATCGAACAGGGCCCATCACTGGAAAAGGAGCAGTTGCCGATCGGTGTCGTGACCGCCGTCCAGGGTACGCGCTGGCTGGAAGTCTCCATCCAGGGCACTGCCGGTCATGCGGGCACGACAGACCTTGCCTACCGCAGGGATCCGATGGTCGCCGCGATTGCCGCGATACACAGGCTGCAAACGACAATCATGCCGCTCGACAGCAGCGCGCGGCTGACGGTGGGCCGGATCGCCGCCAGGCCGGGATCGATCAACGCCATACCGCAATCGGTGGCCTTCACCGTCGATATCAGGCATCCGCGGGCAGAGCAGCTCAATGTCATAGAAGCCGAGGTCCGCCAGGTCTGCGCGGCGGAAGCAGAGGCCCAGCATTGCACGGCAGTGATCAAGCGATCGTTCGATATGCCCGGGGCGGCCTTCTCGCCGGATATGGTCTACACCGTCGAGGAGGCCGCCAGTTCCCTGCAGCTTCAGTACAAGCAGATGATATCGGGCGCTTTCCATGATGCGCTGTTCCTCGCCCGTGTCGCGCCTGCCGCAATGATATTCGTGCCGTGCCGTGACGGGCTTAGCCACAACGAGGCGGAGTATGTGGAACCTGGCGACGCAGTGATCGGCGCGCACGTCCTGCTGCGGACGGCCATCATGGCCGCCTCGCCGCGATGACCATTCATAGCACCCGTCTATGACAGGTTGATCGCAGTCAGTCGACGAAGCGCGGTTTCGAGGTGGCGCCAATCATGGCTGCCCCTGCCCTCTCGTCGACAAACCTTGCAGCTGTGTCCTCGCAGCCCTTGTGGCACCCACAAAATGGATGAATAGTCGGGACAGGGCGCTGCCCTGAAATTGCCGGCTTGCGGTTTTCAGGTCACGCCACAGCCGAGCCGGGTTTTTGAATGGTCAGCCCTGAACCGCGCAAGAGAAGAGGTCCGATCGCGTCGCGCCTTCTGGCGCTGGACGCCTGGATCGATTCCTCGCTCTACGAGATCGGGTTCAAGGCGCGGCAGTTCTGGGAAGCGGCGACGATCTTCTCGCGGCGCTTCCGTCTCAAGGGCTGGCGGCGCGGCATCATCGAGATCTTGAGCGAGGGTTTCACGCTCGGCGCCGGCGGCGTGGTGGTGATGCTGGCGCTGGCCATTCCGGCGTTCCAGGACACGGCCGGCGACTGGCGCGCCCAAGGCGACTTCGCCGTCACCTTCCTCGACCGCTATGGCAATGAGATCGGCCAGCGCGGCATCATCCAGCGCGATTCCGTCCCGGTCGACGAGATGCCCGATCATGTTATCAAGGCGGTGCTTGCCACCGAGGACCGACGCTTCTTCGACCATTACGGCATCGACGTGCTCGGGCTGTCACGCGCGATCTTCGAGAATGTGCGGGCGAATTCGGTCGTCCAGGGTGGCTCAAGTATCACCCAGCAGCTGGCCAAGAACCTGTTCCTGACCAATGAGCGCACCTTCGAGCGCAAGATCAAGGAAGCCTTCCTGTCGCTGTGGCTCGAAGCCAATCTGTCGAAAAAGGAAATCCTGCAGCTCTATCTCGACCGCGCCTATATGGGCGGCGGCACGTTCGGCATCGAGGCGGCGGCGGACTTCTATTTCGGCAAGAGCGTCAAGGATCTTAATCTCGCCGAGGCGGCGATGCTGGCCGGCCTGTTCAAGGCGCCGACCAAATACGCGCCACACATCAACCTGCCGGCGGCGCGCGCACGCGCCAATGTGGTGCTGTCGAACCTCGTCGATTCCGGCTTCATGACCGAAGGCCAGGTGCTGCAGGCAAGGCTGCATCCGGCCGACGTCGTCGACCGCGGCGAACAGAAAAGCCCCGACTATTTCCTCGACTGGGCCTTCGACGAGGTCAAGAAGATCGCCAAGCCCGGCCAGCATTCGCTGGTTGCCCACACCACCTTCGACGCCAACATCCAGAAGGCCGCGGAAGAGTCCGTCGAGTTCCACCTGCGCCAGTTCGGCAAGGAGTACAACGTCACCGAAGGTGCCGTGGTGGTCATCGAGACCAATGGCGCGGTCCGCGCCATCGTCGGCGGCCGCGACTACGGCGCCAGCCAGTTCAACCGCGCCACCAAGGCGCTGCGTCAGACCGGCTCGTCCTTCAAACCCTATGTCTACGCCACGGCGATGGAACACGGCTTTACGCCCAATTCGATCATTTCAGGCGGGCCAATCAGCTGGGGCAACTGGTCACCGCACAATTACAGCGGCGAATCGGCCGGCAACATCACGCTGATCATGGCGATGGCCAAGTCGATCAACACCGTACCGGTGCGGCTGGCCAAGGACCATCTCGGCATCGCGCCGATCAAGGCGATGGCCGAGGCGATGGGCGTGGAATCGCCGCTCGAGGCGCACAAGACGATGGTGCTCGGCACTTCGGGCATGACCGTGATGGACCAGGCGACGGGCTACAGCGTGTTCGCCCAGAATGGCTTCGTCGGTTCCAGGCATGGCATCACCCAGCTTGTCACCCGCACCGGCGACGTGGTGTATGATTGGACCAAGGATGCGCCGCCCCCGCACAGGGTGCTGTCCGAGCAGGCGCTGAAATCCATGAACACCATGCTGGCGGCCGTGCCGGTGATGGGCACGGCGCGGCGCGCGCAAATTCCCAACATCGTCGTCGCCGGCAAGACCGGCACGACGCAATCCTATCGTGATGCCTGGTTCGTCGGCTTCACCGGCAACTACACGGCGGCCGTGTGGCTGGGCAACGACGATTTCACCCCGACCAAGAACATGACGGGCGGCTCGCTGCCGGCGATGGTGTGGCAGCGCCTGATGGTCTACGCGCACCAGAACATCGACCTGAAGCCGATCCCCGGCATCGACAAGCCGTTCATCGACGAGGAGATCGCGGCCAAGGCGGCCGAAGCGCAGAAGAAGGGCGAGGAACAGGCTGCGGCCGACGCGGCCGCCGAACGCCCGGCGGTGCTGTCCAGCCGGACCACGCAGACGCTGAGGGACTTGACGCAGTTGTTCCAATCCGCGCCCAAACTCGACGCCGCCTCGCCCGAAACGCTCTCGGCGCTGTGACTTCGGCCTCGGCGCGGAGCAAGCCAACAGGCAAATCCATCGCGCCCGCTTGCCACGAGGCCCCGCGCCGCGATATCCCCGAACGGCAATCCTTCGCGCACGCGGCCCTTCATGCTCAAGAACGCCTTCCTGATGCTGCTTTCGCTTGCCATAGCCATTGGCGGCGGCGGCGCCAGCGTCTGGTATGCGCTGAAGATCCAGGACGGTGTCGGCGCCATCCGCATCGGCCAATGGACGGCCTTCCCCGACATCGGCACGCCAGCAGCCGATCCCTATTCGAAGGCTCGCGTGGCGCGCGAGGGCGTGCTTGCGCTCGGCCGCGCCGAAGGCCTGTCCTTCGTCGCGGAAAATGACGCTGCCGGCGACCAGCTCAAGCGGGAATGCAGCTACAGGATAGAGGGTGGATTCCCGACCGCCCGCTTCTGGACGCTCTATGCCGCCGATCAATCGCTCGGCGTCGTCGAAACCGGCAAGCCGCGGCTTGCCGCGCTTCAATCCTACGAGGTACTGCGCCAGGCCGACAATTCGGTGACCATCTCGGTCGGCCATCACCCCATGCCCGGCAACTGGCTTCTGACCAATGGTTCCGGACGGATGTATTTCGTCCTGACCTTCTACGACACGCCGATCGCCAGCAGCACCGGCCTGTCGGACGTCTCGCTGCCCAGGATCGTGAAGGCCGGCTGCGATGCGTAATGTCCTGGCCGCGCTGCGCCGTCTTTTTCACGCCGTCCTGCTCGGTCTGGTCGGTGCCGGCATCGTCCACATCGTGGTGCTGCTTCTGGTGCCGGAATTTTCGGAACGCGATGCCTGGTCGCGACTGTCCATGGCATCCGACCTCTACCGGATGAACCGGCTCGATGCCGAGGCGGGCGGCGCGCCGGTGGTGAAATCGGTCGACCCGCTGTTCTACGCCGCGGCCTGCCGGTTCGATCTCGAGGAAGGCATGGTCCGGATCAAGGCGCCGGGGAACGTCCCCTTCTGGTCGGTGTCGGTCTATGACCGCAACGGCCACAACATCTATTCCTTCAACGATCATACGGCGAGCGACGGCAAGCTTGATGCCGTGGTGCTGACGCCGGCGCAGATGATCGATGTGCGCAAGGATTTGCCCGAGGACCTACAGGGAGCGATCTTCGTCGAAGCGCCGATCGACGAGGGCATCTTCGTCATCCGAAGCTTCGTTCCGGACGACAGCTGGAAGCCGATCGTGTCACGCTTTCTCGACCAGAGTTCCTGCGAGCTGCAGGATTTCTAGACCCTTTGTCTTTGGCGCAATTCCCCAGGGAAGCACTGCGCGCTTTTCCCGGGAAAGCCGCTCCACACTTTTCCTGGAATTGCTCTGGCCAGAGGCGCAGAACTGACGGCCTGACGGACTAGGCCGCGGCTTCAGTGGTGCGGCACCGGCGTCCGTGGCGATCCCGGCTTGTCGGGGCCGGCGGGCCGAACTTCGCCGGTGCTGGACCGCTCATAACGGATGCCGGGAAAGATGATCACCGCCGCCGGTATTTCGGTGGTTTGCTTGGCTCGATTGGTGGGTGCCGCACGCGGCACGAAAGACAGTACCATGCCCATGATTCGCGCATTCCTCTCGGTTTCCCCGGAGCACAACGCAACGCCTCCAAATATCATTAAGGCCGGCAGAGGGTTAACGGAGCGCTAACGGATCACCGCTAACTTGAACTTTGTCTTGAGGTCAGGCGGTTCTGACCGGAGCAATCGCGAAACCGACACGGTCCCGGTTGAGCGTGGCCAAGGCTGTGTATCGAGTATCGGGTATCCTTCGTGTCATCTTCGGACTTCAGGCAAATCGCGATACGGACGGAATCGGGCAAGGCCGAGAGGCTGTTCCGCGCCGCGGTGTCGGCGTTCTGCTCGCTGACCCGCCCGTCATGGCGCGAGATCGGCCAGCTCGAAGACCTGACGCTGCCGCTGTTCGACGATGTGTCCGTCGAATCGCGACGGTATGTCGCCGCCGCCCTTTCCGAATGCGAATATGCGCCCGCAGCACTCGTGCGGCGCCTCTGCGAGGAACCGGTCGACATTGCCGCGCCGCTGCTGATCCGCTCACGCGCCGTCAGCGATATCGACCTCATCGCGCTGATCGGCAGGCACGGCCTGCCGCATGCGCGCGCCATAGCGCGCCGCAAGGGCCTGAACCCGACCATTGCCGACCTGATCAGGGCGCTCGAACGGCCGACACTGGTGCGGGTGCGAGAACCGGACGTGCAAGCCTCGACGCCGCCAACCGTCGCAGCCGCGGATGCGGAAGCTGCCGAGGACAATGCTTCAAGCCAACAGTCTCCCGGCATTGCCGCCGAGAATGCGCGGCGCAGGCTGCGCTCGATGATGCGCACCGGCGACGAAGCATCGGCGGCGAAGGTCGATGCGTTCCCCGGCTCGGATACCTATGTCAAACTGCGCGAGACGGCGCTGACTGGAAACGCCGCGTTTTTCCAGACCGCGCTTGCGGACGCGCTCGACATTGATTTCGCGACCGCGCGCTCGCTGACTGCCAGCCAGAACTATGCATCATTGCTCGCGGCGCTGCGCTCGCTCGACTTCAGCGAAGACAGGGCCTTCCTGATCACGGTCGCCATCTATCCCAGCCTGTTCCCGCATCCCCAGGCCATCCGTACCTATCTCGACCGCTATCGCCTGCTACATCGCGATGTGGCTCTGGACCGGGTACGGGGATGGAAGGCCGAGGCCCTCTCCAGAATGGTTCGTGATGCGTCGCCCGCAAACAGCGACAGCCGCCAGGCGTCGTACAGCGACGATGCCACCGCTCCCGCCCTCAGAGCGTCTTCACGGAAATAAGCTCCTCGACGGGAACGGTGCCGGCCTCGATCTCCACCACCCAGATATCGGGATCGAATTTCTTTTCCCTTTCAAGCCGGGCATCGAGCACGGCCGGATCATCGCCGGCGGTGAGAAGGCTGAAGAAACGGTCGTCGGGCTTGGCCGAATCGTAGCTTGTCTGCGGCGCCGGCCCGTAGAGGGCGACGTCACCCAGCCTACCCCGCGTCAGCACGAAAACAGCACCGGCCTCGGTCGCGCCGCGGTTGACCACGGCGGCAAATCCGCCGGCGCCGAAAACGCGGCGCAGCAAGGCAGAAACCCACAGATCCGATGTGACGCGCATGAGAAAGCTCCGAAAGCGTGCGGGCTATCTAGCGATAATTCCGCCGCTCGGCGAGCCGTCGTTTCGGCCTCGTTGGTCGGACCTCAATTGGTCAGACCGATCTCGCGCATCTTGACGTAGACGATCTCGTCGGGCTCGCCGGTCTGCGGCAGGCCGAACAGCGACTGGAATTCCTTGATCGCCGCCTTGGTGCGCGCGCCGACGACACCATCCAGCCGCATGTCGTCATTGCCGAACGCCTTGAGCCCGGCCTGGATCTTGACGATGCGCGGGTCCGGTCCCTGGGCCTGGGCGGCATCCGTCTGTCCGGCATTCGCCTGCCCGGAATTCGTTTGTCCAGAATTTGTCTGCAGGGACACCGGAACGGCGGCCTGCGTATCGGGGCGCGGCTGCGGTTTGGGCACGGAGGCGGTCTTCGGCGTTGCACCAAGCTGATCGAGCAACAGGGCATCGATCTCGCCCGAAGCGTTGAGACCGACCTTCTGCTGGTAGGCCTGTATGGCCTTGCGCGTGTTGGGGCCGGAAATGCCGTCGACCGTGCCGGAATAGAAGTCGAGGTCCTTCAATATGCCTTGCACCTGCTCGACCACCGGATCGCCCTTCATCGGTGCGGGCGCCGCATTGGGCCGCACGATGTTGATCGTCGTCTCCGGCTCGTCGGAGGCAGTGTGCGGAAACCCCTGGAAATTGCGGGTGGCGAAGAACGCCCCGGCATGCGGGAAAGGCTGATACCACAGCGCATTCGCCGAGACATAGAACAGCGTCACCAGGAATGCCGTCGATCCGCCCACAAGGACGGGGTTGCGCGAAATCATCCCGCCGACGGCTATGGCGCCGTCCTGGAAGGCGTTGCTGCGGCGTTTGACCGCTTTAGGCTGTTTTGCGGAGCGAGCCATTTCTGTCCCCTTTCGCCCTCGTCACCGGCATCGTCAGCACCCCTGCCTCGTTCGCCGGGCGACCCTTCGGCCCGTTGACCGGCAGGCTGATGGTGACCGTGGTGCCCTCGCCCGGCATGCTTTCGATCGACATGGTGCCTTCGTGCAGCGCCACCAGCCCCTTCACCAGTGAAAGGCCAAGCCCGGTCCCCTCGAAACGGCGCGTATAGTCGTTCTGGATCTGCGTGAAGGGCTTGCCGAGATTGGCGAAATCCTCCTCGGCAATGCCGATGCCGGTGTCCCTGACCCAGAAATGCAGGCGCGAACCGATCCGCTTGGCGCCAACGACGACATTGCCGCCGTCGGGCGTGAACTTGATCGCATTGGAGACGAGATTGATCAGCATCTGCTGCACGGCGCGGCGATCGGCATTGATGTCGCCGGCGTCGGGAGCGATCTGCGTCTGCAGGTCGATGTTCTTGGCCTGCGCCTGCAGCCGCATCATCGACTGGCACATGTCGACGGCTTCCATGAACCGGAACGGCTCCGGGTCCGCCGTGTAGGCGCCCGATTCGATCCTCGAGACATCGAGTATGGATGTCACGACGGCCAGAAGATGCTGCCCTGAATCCCGCACCAGGGTGACATATTCCTTCTGGCGCGGATCCTTGAAGGCGCCGAACATCTCATGCAGCAGCATGTCCGAGAAGCCTATGATGGCGTTCAGCGGCGTGCGCAACTCATGGCTGACCACCGCCAGGAACCGGCCCTTGGCCACTTCCGCGGCGGCCGCCGCCTCATTGGCCTGCGCCAGTTCCTCACGAAGCCGGGCAGTCTCGCCATTCTCGCGCAGCACCAGCGTGAAGACGTCGCTCTGCTCCTCGCCACGCAGCAGTTCGAGCAGGAATGGCCGGTAATTGTCGGCCATCGAGCGCGTGTCATTCTGGCCATTGCCGTTCTGGGGCAGCCTGACGCGCAATTCGAGGCGGCGCGCAGCAGCACCATCGCGCATGTCGGCCAGGGCGCTGAGATAGGAGACACGGTCCGACAGATGGACACGGTCGAAGAAGCCGGTTCCGGAAAGCAGTTCCGGCGGCAGTTTCAAAAGCGTGCGTGCCTTGGCGGACGCATCGAGCACCTCGCCATGGCGGGCGACCCGCAGGATCACCGCATCGATGATGTCTTCCAGCCGATCGCCGGTATCGAGTGTATCGGCCGCACCGGCGCCACCGCGAAACGGCGACAGGCGCGGGATCAGCGTCAGCGCCCAGGCCAGCGGCACCAGCCAGTGCCAGGCCGCGATCTGCGCGCCCGCGAAGGGCAAGAAGGCCGCAGCCAGAGGCTGAAGGGCAATGGCGGCAATGGCCGAGACCGCTCCCCACAGGGCCGCACGCCGCGAAGCGCCGATCCACCAAGCTTCGAAGGGCAGCGCCACGGCAAGCACGGCGACGGGAGAACTCAACCCGCCGGCGGCCGCGATCAGACCGCCAAGGGCAACAGCCGCCATCGCCAGGACAATCGGTGCCGCCACGGGCATCTTGCCGGTAGCCGCCACCAGCAAGGCGACGAACCAGCACAGACCGAAGGCGGCGAAGATGGCGGCCATGGTCACAGCGGCGCCCATGCCTGATGTGACCAGCGTGACAGCGGCACCGGCGGCGAAGAATGGCGCTGCCAGCATGACACCGATGAAACGGCGTTGGCGCTCGCGGCCGCTCTGCCCGAGAATGGAGGGATGGACCATACGTTCGCAACCGGCGGCAATCGCGCCAGGCAATTCAGCGTATCTGGCCTTGATCGGCATCAACTCAACGCACTCGCACTCGTCGTGAACAGCTCTGCTTATGCAGATTGTTTTGATTGGCTCCGAAACTCTCATCCAGCGTTTAAGGAATGGATAAGGCAGGGCCGACCAAAGCCCGGCCCGTCGCAAATATCGGGATCGCGGCGGCCGAAAACCCGGGCAAATGCCGCCATAGTAAATGGAGGGTTATCTGCGAACGCCTGCCGTCACCGGATCATGGACTAGAAGAGAGCCGGCCGAATTCCAAAAGAATCCAATGGAAACAGCAGGATACATAGTTATCAAGAGGTAACCAAAATCGTCCCGATATGAAACAAATCCATGGCAAAACGCTTCGTTTCGAATTTGCCTAAAATTTGAGGAAAATTGTCGCTGTGCGCGCAAGCCGTCCTTTGCGCCTGTGTGCCAACATCCTGCCCATAAAAGAGGTCATGCCATATGATGCATGATCCGGTCACGACGAGAGGCAAGGCATGTTCTTCCTGATAAGAATGGCTTTCTGGTTTTCACTGGTGCTGCTGGCGCTGCCGCTGAGTGTCGGTTCCGACGAGCCGGGGCAGGAAAGCGTCGGGCCGATCCAGGCCCTGTTCGCGGCACGCGACGCGGTGGGCGACATTGCCGGCATCTGCGAGCGCAAGCCCGACGTCTGTGAGACGGGCAAGTCGGCGATGCACACCATCACCGCGCGTGCCAAGGAAACCGCCAAGATCGCGGCAGCCATGCTGGACGACAAGTCCAGCGGCCCCGATACCTCGACAATGACGGGCAGCGTGGCGGAAGAGATCGTCCTGCCCGAGACTGTCAACCTGCCGGTCAAGAATTAAGCCGTCTCGGCGGCGCACCGCGGGGCCGTCTGCCCTCTCGACGCCCGCGGTGTCCTTGTTTTTTCCGTGACGCGGGGCCGCCGCGTGACTATATCCGGGTTATGACGACCACGATCCAGACGATCCGCGACGACTTCTCCTTCCTTGACGAGTGGGAGGACCGCTATCGCTACGTCATCGAGCTCGGCGAGGCGCTGCCTCCCTTTCCCGATGAGGAGCGCAATGCCGCCAACAAGGTCCCGGGTTGCGTCAGCCAGGTCTGGTTGACCACCGAACAGGGACCGGGCAGCGATCCGGTCATCACCTTCACGGGGGATTCGGACGCCCATATCGTGCGCGGTCTGGTCGCCATCATGCTGGCGCTGTTTTCCGGACGGACCGCCAGCGAAATCCAGAAAACCGATGCGGAAGCGACGCTGAAGGCACTTGGCCTGGACGAGCACCTGTCGCCGCAGCGCGCCAATGGCCTTCGCTCGATGGTCAAGCGCATCAAGCGCGATGCCGAGATGGCACTCAAGCAGACCGCCTGACGCCCTCCGGCCAGCCTGTTCCGCAAAATCAAACGGCGCCCGAAGGCGCCGTCGATGTCGGTTCGACCTGAGGGAACAGCGACTACCGCGCCTTGCGCTTGCGGCCAAGGCCCATCTTCTTGGCGAGCTGCGAGCGGGCTGCCGCATAGTTCGGAGCAACCATCGGATAGCTCGGGTCGAGGTTCCACTTTTCGCGATACTGCTCCGGCGTCAGATCATAGTGGGTCATCAGGTGACGCTTGAGCGACTTGAATTTCTTGCCGTCTTCAAGACAGACAATGTAATCGTCATGAACCGAGCGCTTCGGGTTGACAGCCGGCTTCTGCTTGTCGGCAGGGGGCTGTTCGGCGGTTCCGCCCACACGCCCGAGAGCGGCATGGACATCGGATATCAGGTTCGGCAATTCGCCGACCGGCACGGGGTTGTTGCTGACATAAGCGGCCACCACATCGGCGGTCAGCTCGATCAGCGCATCGTTGTTTCTGGAAGGTGTTTCGACAATATCCATGGTCTTCAGGCCCCAACAAGAGTTACGTCGGTATGCGCCCTTTTTTACAGGCAGGGCATCGCACGAATTTTGAGCAGGTAGTGTTTCTACGATTCGTGTCGTGGGCACATCAATGCGACCATGGAGCAAGTAAGTCAATTCTCCCTTTGCATTATATTTAGGAAAGTTGATCAACTATTCGCCAGTCAGCTTCAATCTTTCGTGCATCATGTAATTTTTCGATATTTCGTTCGCCAAACCGGTTCCGCCTGACGTTACGTCAGCTGAGCGTTACATTCGCGATAACTCACAAAGCAATTTTCAATGCTCTGGTTTGCTTTGCCAGGGCGCCGTCAATCTTGGTTGTTCACATCTGTCCACAAAACCATAGGTTGCCTCTCATCTTTTTCGCGGACAACCAGGCGACATGTCCCGCCGGCCGCATCACGATCAATCGACGACCGTCGATCAATACGGGGCGATGTACTTGCCATAGGCCCAGCCGGTGACGAAAGCGCCGTTCTTGGCCGGGTCGTGCCAGACCTCGCACCAGCGATAGCGAACCGTCTGGTTGCTTCCATGCCGGTTGATTGGCGATGTCGAGCAGGTTTACGCCGCCGGCGCATCGCCCGGTCATCTGCAGGATGACCCCGTTCGGGTATGCGGCCTGCTTCTGGAAGATGCCGGAGGGATATTTGCGCACGTTGAGCGTGTCGCCGAACGGCACATTGGCCACTTGCCAAGCCGCGAATACGGTCGCATGAGACTGGCCGGCAAAGACCAGAGTCAGCGAAGCAACGGCGAAAGTCGCAGCGATCCGAGATCGAATAGTCATCATCCTTCCTCCCGGCCCACCTCATGGAGCCGACACACCTCCAGGTTACGGACCCTTGAACCCACGCTGATCGGCGTGTTCATTCATCATTCAAGATAGCTCCCAAGCGAGACGCAATGACCGAGACTTCCCGATTTCCGATCGTCAGCCCGCCGACACCGCAGAAGCGGCCGGTTTACGACACGCATCACGGCATCACGCGAACCGATGAATATGCCTGGCTGCGGGCCGACAACTGGCAGGAGATGTTTCGGGACCCTTCCCTGCTCGATGCCGGCATCCGCGCCGAACTCGAAGCCGAGAATGCCTACCAGTCAAAGTTGATGGCCGATACTTCAGACCTGCAGAAGCAGCTTTTCAAGGAGATGAAGGGCCGCATCAAGGAAGACGATTCTTCCGTTCCGATGAAGGACGGGGCCTATGCCTATGGGTCTTCCTTCAAGCTCGGCGGCGAGCAGCCGCGCTATTTCCGCATGCCGCGCGCGGGCGGAACCGAGCAGATCCTGCTCGACGGCGACCTCGAGGCGCAAGGCAAGCCCTATTTCCGGCTCGGCGGTGTCGACCATTCGGCCGATCACCGCAGGCTGTTGTGGGCCTTCGACGACAAGGGTTCCGAGTTCTACACGCTGCGCGTGCGCGACCTTGCCGATGGCAAGGACCTGGCGGACCGGATTCCCGCGACAGGCGGCTCGGGCGTGTGGGACGCTGGCAATGACGGGTTCTTCTATACGCGCCTCGACCCCAACCACCGGCCCTCGAAGGTGCTGTTCCACGCGCTTGGACAAGACCCTGAAGCCGACCGCCTGATCTATGAGGAAACCGATCCGGGCTTCTTCATGAATGTTGACGGCACCCGCGACAACCAATGGATCATGATCGGCATCAACGATCACGAGACTTCGGAATATCGCCTGTTGAGCGCCAGCGATCCGTTTGCCGAACCCAGACTGGTTGCTGCGCGTGAGACCGGCCTTCAATATGAGATGGAGGAAGGCGGCGACATCTTCTTCATCCTGACCAATGCGGACGGCGCCAAGGACTTCAAGATCATGACGGCGCCGGCAAGCGATCCGGTCCGCGCCAACTGGCGGGAGCTGGTGCCGCATGAACCGGGCCGGCTGATCCTGTCGGTGATCGGCTTCAAGGACCATATGGTCCGGCTCGAGCGCAAGGAGGGACTGCCGCGCATTGTCGTGCGCGACCGCACCAGTGGCGAAGAGCATCTTCTGTCTCTCGATGAGGAGGCTTTCTCGCTCGGCCTGTCGGGCTCCTATGAATACGACACCGAGATCATGCGCTTTTCCTATTCGTCGATGACGACGCCGGCGCAGGTGTTCGACTACAATATGCGCACCCGCGAACGGGCCTTGCTCAAGACCCAGGAAGTCCCATCCGGCCATGATGCGGACCATTATGTCACCAGGCGGCTGATGGCGCCCGCCGCCGATGGCGAGTTGGTGCCGATCTCGCTTCTGCATCATCGCGACACGCCGCTCGATGGATCGGCACCTTGCCTGCTTTACGGCTACGGCTCCTACGGCATCACCGTGCCGGCCGCCTTCAACACCAACTGCCTGTCGCTGGTCGACCGCGGCTTCGTCTACGCCATCGCTCATGTCCGCGGCGGCAAGGACAAGGGTTACGGCTGGTATGATGACGGCAAGCGGGCGCACAAGATGAACACGTTTACGGATTTCATCGCCTGTGCGCGCCATCTCGTTGCCGAGCGCTATACCGCGCATGACCGCATGGTCGCGCAAGGCGGCTCGGCCGGCGGCATGCTGATGGGTGCCATCGCCAATATGGCGCCGGACTGTTTTGGCGGCATCGTCGCCGAAGTTCCCTTCGTCGACGTGCTCACCACCATGCTCGACGCGACCTTGCCGCTGACGCCGCCGGAATGGCCGGAATGGGGCAATCCGATCGCGTCGGCCGATGACTACCGCACCATCGCCGCCTACTCGCCCTACGACAATGTCGCGGCGCTCGACTATCCGCCGATCCTGGCGCTCGCCGGCCTCACCGATCCGCGCGTCACCTATTGGGAACCGGCCAAATGGGTGGCGCGGCTGCGCGACCGCAAGAGCGGCGAAAATCCGGTGCTGTTCAAGATCAACATGGATTCCGGCCATGCCGGCGCGTCCGGCCGGTTCTCACGCCTGGAAGAAATCGCCTATACCTATTCCTTCGCGCTGAAGGTGACGGGAAAGGCGCGGCTTGCCGAGGAGACGCTCAAATGATCGATCTGTCCACGTTGATTGCCTATATCGCCGTCGTGCTCGGCTTTGTCTTTATCCCGGGTCCGGCCACGCTGTTGACGATCGCCCGGGCGACGAGTTTGGGAACGAAGGTCGGGATCGCGACCGGCGCCGGGATCGCCGCTGGCGACATATTTCACACTGTCATGGCGATGGTCGGCATTTCGGCGATCATCGCCAGGTCGGCGACGCTTTTCAGCATCGTAAAATACATCGGCGCGGCCTACCTCGTTTACCTCGGCATTCGCGCCATCATCGAGAAAACGCCGACCGACCCCTCCGCCGGCGCGCTCGCGATCTCGGCCGGCAAGGCGTTTCGGCAGGCTGTCCTGACCGAAGTGCTCAACCCCAAGACCGCGCTGTTTTTCCTGGCATTCCTGCCTCAGTTCGTGCGGCCCGAAAACGGAACGGTGATGCTTCAAATGGCCGTATTGGGAATTATCTTTGTCGTGCTCGGTCTTTTCAGCACGGTCGCCTTTGCCGTGAGCGCCGGGCGCCTCGGCTCCTTCCTGCGAAGAAATCCGACCGTCCTGAAATGGCAGGGCAAGGTTGTCGGCGGCATCTACTGTGCCTTGGGCGTCCGCCTGGCCTTGCAGCAACGCTGAGGCTCCGGATAGCACGTTCACTTTTGGATTTGGCAATCATGACTTTTTGAATTCCGCATTGCTCATTTCCACTCGCAATTGCGATGGTCGCGCGTTAACCCAAGGTACGACTTTCCCGGGCGACGAAGCCCGCACTCGCACAAGGGTCCATTATGCTGCTCGTCGACGTCTATCTCGACAAATCGCCGATCCAGGGCATCGGCGTCTTTGCCAAGCACCCCATCCCCAAGGGCACGCTGATCTGGAAGCTCGACCCCCGCTTCGACCGGATCATCGACGTCGAAACCTATGAGGGCGAGAGCGGGCCGGTGAAGAACTATCTCGACCGCTATTCCTACCCGGACCGGCGCGATCCGGCCTATATCGTCTTCGAAGCCGACGACGCCCGCTACATGAACCATGACGACGAGCCGAATTGCGATGTCTCCTCACCCGAGGAGACCTATGCCTTGCGCGACATCGCACCCGGCGAGGAACTGACCTGCAACTACAACCACTTCTTCGAGACGGGATTCGGTTTCCTCGGCGATCGGCACCTCTAATCGACAATCAACTCGCCGGCTTGCGCGCGGGATAACCGTTTGGATGCGGCGGCACAGCCTTGAGGTAGGCGGCGATCGCGGCCCGGTCCCCTGCTGTCAGCTCGGCCATGTTGCGCTGGACGTCAACCATCGCGCCGCCGACGGAATCGAAATCGGGCGTGAAGCCGGTTTCGAGGTAGTTGGCGATGTCGGCTTCCGACCAATTGGCGAGGCCGCCCTTGCCCGATGTGATGTTGGGCACGATGCCTGAGCCCTCGGCCGCCACGGCACCCGCCAGCCAGTCGCCTTTCTTCGTCCCGCCTGCGAAGTCACGCGGCGTGTGGCATTCGCCGCAATGACCCGGCCCCTCGACCAGATAGCGGCCGGCTACCACCGGATCAGGTGCGCTACTGGCCAAGGCAACAACAGGCTGGTTGTTGAGATAGAGCCGTTTCCACAGGCCGATGCCTCGACGAATGTTGAAGGGGAAACCGAGCGAATTGTCCGGCGCCTTGCCGGCGACGGCGGGCAGCGTCTTCAGGAAGGCATAGAGATCGGCAATGTCCGACGGTTTCATGCGGGCATAGGACGCGTAGGGAAAGGCCGGATAGAAATGCTCGCCGGACGGCGAAACGCCCTTGAGCATGGCGTTGGCGAGATCGTCGACCGACCACGCACCAATGCCGTCCTTTGGGTCTTGCGAAATGTTGGGCGGGACAAAGGTGCCGAACGGCGTCTTGAGTTGGAGGCCGCCGACCAGCTGAAGCCGGCCATCGCCCTGCGAGCCCGGCTTCGCATGGCAGGAGGTGCAGCCGCCGGCATAGAAAATGCGCTTGCCCTTGATCGCGTCGCCCGGCCCGAGTTGCGCCAGGGCCGCGGCATCGAGCTTGACCGGCGCCGACAGCAGCCAACCGCCGACCGCGCCGACGCCGCCCAGAATGATGGCCGTGCCGACGAGCTTCTTCAGCCATGCCATATCAGGCAATCAGCCCTTCTTGACCCTGTAGCCCTGATGGCAGGTGCCGCAATCCGAACCGATGGCGCCGACTTGCGCCTTCAGCGCGTCGACATCGGCGGGAGCCGCCGCGACCGCGGCCTTGACGTTGGACAGATACTTGTCCTCGGCGGCCTTGAAGCCGGCCGTGTCTTCCCAGATTTTCGGCCCCGCCGTGGTGTCGCCGGCATCGCTGCCTTTCGGGAACAACGCATCGACGTCGAACTTCTCGGCATTCGCCTGCAACGCCTGCAGCTGCGTCAGCACGGCGCCGGCATCAAAGGAGTCCTCGCCCTTGGCGACCTTCGCCAAGCCGCCGACGATCTTTCCGCGTTCCTTCATCAGAGCCTGCCGGTCGATGATCGGATCGGCAAAGGCCGCCGAACCGGCGAAGGCGAGCATTGAGATGGCGATGACAAGCTTTCTCATTCATTTGGCTCCGTGATGAAGGTATTTGGGACACGACGTTAACGGATGCGGCGGGGGGAATATTCCCTCTGCTTGGATGGTTTTTCCGGGCCTTCGCAGCCACTGATATCGGCACAGAAAAAGAAAAGCCCCGGGATTGCCGGGGCCTTTCTGATTGTCGACTACTTCGCCTTTTCGTAGAGCTCCAGCACATGATCCCAGTTGATCAGGCTGTCGACGAATGCCTCGAGATATTTCGGGCGGGCGTTGCGGTAGTCGATGTAATAGGAGTGTTCCCAGACGTCGACGCCGAGGATCGGCGACGCGCCATGAACGAGCGGGTTTTCGCCGTTCGGGGTCTTCGAGATCGCCAGCTTGCCGTCCTTGACCGAAACCCAGGCCCAGCCCGAACCGAACTGCGTCGTGCCGGCTGCGATGAAATCAGCCTTGAACTTGTCGTAGCCGCCGAGATCGCTGTCGAAAGCCTTCTGCAGCGCGCCCGGCAGCTTGTTGCCGCCGCCGCCCTTCTTCATCCACTTCCAGAAATGGATGTGATTGTAGTGCTGCGCGGCATTGTTGAAGAGACCGGCATTCTTGCCGAACGACTGCTTGACCACCTCTTCGACCGACAGATCACCCATTCCGGCCTCGGCAGCCAGCTTGTTGCCATTGTCGACATAGGCTTTGTGATGCTTGTCGTGGTGATATTCCAGCGTCTCTTTCGACATGTAAGGCTGCAAGGCCTCATAGTCGTAGGGCAGAGCGGGCAATTCAAAAGCCATGGGTAGTACTCCCTCGTGGAAAAAATCCGGTGTGGATACCGGATTAAGATAGGACTGGATTGAGCTGGAACAACTCCGGAAGTGAAGCGCCGGTTCCCTTTCTAGGCGGGTTCCGGAAAACTGTCACACGGTTTTCCTGCGGCGAAGCGCGCAGCCACAAAAAGGCCGAACCAGCGCGTCAGCCGGCCGACGGCGAATGCGCCCAATCCCAATAAAGCTCGCGCGCCTTCTTGGCCACCGGGCCGGGTTGCAGATTGCGATCCTCGATGCGGGTGATCGGCACCACCTTGGAGTGGTTGCCAGTCGAAAAGATTTCGTCCGCTTCGAGGAAATCGCGCACCGACAGCGTCTTTTCCGTCGTCTTGAATCCGTACTCGCCCAGCAGCGTCATCGTGCGCGAGCGTGTGATGCCGGACAGGAACGTGCCGTTCGGCGCCGGCGTCAGCACGTGTCCATCCTTGACCAGGAAGATGTTGGAGCTTCCGGTCTCGGCGACGTTGCCCAGCATGTCCAACACCAAAGCATTGTCGAAGCCGCGCATCTTGGCTTCGAGGATGGCGCGGCCATTGTTGGGATAGAGGCACCCGGCCTTGGCGTTGGTCGGCATGGTTTCGATCGTCGGGCGCCGGAACGGCGACACCGTCACCGAAAACCCGGTCGGCGAGATCATCGGCGATTCATAGAGGCAGAGGCAAAAACGGGTCGAAGCGGGATCGGCCGGCACGCCCATGTAGCCGCCATGCTCGGCCCAATACATCGGCCTGATATAGACCGCCGTCTTGCCATCGAACTTCTTCAACCCGTCCCAGGTCAGCCCGACGATCTGTTCGGGCGACATGTTCGGCTTGAGGCCGAGCGCGATCGCCGAGGCGTTCACCCGCCTGGCATGGAGGTCGAGGTCGGGCGCCACGCCCTCGAACCAGCGTGCCCCGTCGAACACGCTGGTGCCGAGCCACATGGCGTGGCTGCGCGGGCCTAGAATGGCGACATTGCCCTCGTACCAGTCGCCGTCGACGAAAGTCCATGTCGCGGATTGCGCCGCTGCCGCCAGTGTCATCGCGTTATCCCGTTCCGATCAATCTTGTGTGACAACATTGGATGATGCTTTGGCCGTCGCCGTCAACGGGCATTGGGGAGTTTTGTTGATGCCAGCGGCGCAGCGGTGCAATCAAGGCTTGCACCTTGCCTCGCCTCGCCTCAAAACTGTCGCCATGCAATACGCCGCCTATGTTTTCGACGCCTACGGCACGTTGTTCGACGTGCATGCCGCCGTGCGCCGGCATGCCGACCGGATCGGCCCGGACGGCCAATTGCTGTCCGAAATCTGGCGCGCCAAACAGCTCGAATATTCCTGGGTGCGCTCGCTGATGGGCGCCTATGCCGATTTCTGGCAGCTGACCGAGCAGGCGCTCGACTTCGCCTTGCGCAAGGTCCCCTCCGCCGATCCCGGCCTCAGGACAAAACTGCTGGAAGCCTACTGGCGGCTGGACTGCTACCCGGAGGTACCGGCCGTGCTGAAGGCACTCAAGGCCTCCGGAGCCAGACTGGCGATCCTCTCGAACGGCTCGCCCGAAATGCTGGAAGCGGCGGTCAAATCGGCCGCGCTCGATCAGGTTCTGGACGACATCTATTCGGTCGATACGGTGCGGCGCTTCAAGACCGACCCGGCGGTCTATGACATGGTTGCCACAGGCTGGCGCCTCTATCCCGGCGCGGTGTCCTTCCAGTCCTCCAATCGCTGGGACATTGCCGGCGCCACCAAATTCGGCTTCCGTACCGTATGGATCAACCGCTCCAATCAGCCCGAGGAATACCGGGATTTTCCGCCGGCCCTGATCCTGCCGACCCTCGAGGCGTTGGTCACCGCCTGAGCTGTCGAGCTGTGACCCAGGCGCCACAGTGGCGGCGCAGTCACAGCTTCGCCTTTGTTTGTCCACGTTCGGGCCAGAATCGGAACCGCCTATCGCCTCAGGTGTTGTCAGGCACCCGCGTGGCGGCAAGCGTATTCACGCTTTGTTGCAATTTGAGTCCTAAAGAAGGCAGCCATGTCCATAACCGAAATCGAATCCTATCGCCTGAGCCGTCGCGGCTTTCTCAACGCCGCAGCATTGGGCGCCGCATCGATCGCGGTTTCTGCATGCGCCACCACCGGGCCGGGACCGGTCGAGCCTCCGCCGCCGACCTATGTCGAGCCGCCGCTCGCCGACTATGCGTCGATGTACGCGGCCGTCAGCGATGGCGGCTTCGACCTGCCGGCCATCCCCTTCGACAGGATCGATCCGCAGTTCCTGCGCCAGATCGTTCCCGACCCGACCGGGCAGAAGCCGGGAACCATCGTCGTCGATACGACGGGCCATTTCCTCTATCTGGTTCGTCCGGGCGGCCAGGCCATCCGCTACGGCGTCGGTCTCGGCCGTGCCGGCTTCGAATGGTCGGGCGACGCCGTCGTCCAGTGGAAGCAGAAATGGCCGAAATGGACGCCGCCGGATGAGATGATCGCCCGGCAGCCGGAATTGAAGCCATACAGCGCCGACAATGGCGGCATGCCTGGCGGGCTGAAGAACCCGCTCGGCGCGCGCGCGCTCTATCTCTTCCAGGGCAATGTGGACACGCTTTACCGCCTACACGGCTCGCCGGAATGGAAGTCGATCGGCAAGTCGGTGTCGTCGGGCTGCGTGCGCCTGATAAACCAGGACATCATCGACCTCTATGACCGCGTGCCCTCGAAAACCCCTGTGATCGTGACCAGCGATGCCAGCCAGCCAATGGCGGCGGCGGCAACGGCGAACCACAAGGCGATCCCGATCGACGCCGGCGTGCCGGACGGATCGGTGCTGCTCGGCCCGGTCAAGGCGGTGACGGACGCGATCTTCTGATCCGACAGCGCCTATACAGATGCTTAGCACCCCGCGTTCAAGGGAACGCGCGGCGCTAAGGTCTAACGGCCTCTCGATAGGCTTCCCAAAATCCCGCGCACGATCGCGCGTCCGACCGACGAGCCCACCGAGCGCACCACCGACTTGATCGCGGCCTCCGCCACGGTCTGGCGATTGGAGGGGCGCGGCGCCGGCGCGCGGCGGCCACCGGACTGCGGCGCGGGATCGTCATCGCCGAAACCCGGTATGGTCCAGCGCGAGCCGCCTGTGCCTGCCTGCTGCGCCTGCTGCTCGGCGTCCTGTGCGTCCTTGGCCTTTTTCTGCAGGATCTCGAAGGCCGATTCGCGGTCGATGACCTGATCATACTGGCCAGTGACCGGACTTTCCGCGATCAGCTTTTGCCGCTCGGCGGGGGTTATGGGTCCAAGCCGCGACGACGGCGGCCTGATCAGCGTGCGCTGGACCATGGACGGCACGCCCTTGGCCTCCAGCGTCGAGACCAGCGCCTCGCCGGTGGCGAGCTGGGTGATGGTGATGGCGCAGTCGAAATCGGGATTGGGGCGGAATGTTTCCGCCGCCGTTCGAACCGCCTGCTGCTCACGCGGCGTATAGGCGCGCAGCGCGTGCTGGACGCGGTTGCCGAGCTGGGCCAGGACCTTTTCCGGGATATCCAGGGGGTTCTGCGTGACGAAATAGACGCCGACGCCTTTCGAGCGGATCAGGCGGACCACCTGCTCGACGCGGTCGATCAGCACCTTCGGCGCCTCGTCAAACAGCAGATGCGCCTCGTCGAAGAAGAACACCAGCTTCGGCTGGTCGGGATCTCCCACTTCGGGCAGTTCCTCGAACAGCTCCGACATCAGCCAGAGCAGGAAGGTCGCGTAGAGGCGCGGGTTCATCGTCAGCTTGTCGGCGGCCAGCACGCTGACGGCGCCCCTGCCGTCACGCGTGGTGCGCATGATGTCGGAGATGCGCAGGGCCGGCTCGCCGAAGAAGTTGGCCGCGCCCTGTTGCTCCAGCACCAGCAGCGTGCGCTGGATGGCACCCACCGATGGCTTGGTGACGTTGCCGTAGCGCGCGCTGATCTCCTCGGCGCGCTCGGCGATGTTGGCAAGCAACGCCTGCAGGTCCTTGAGATCGAGAAGCAGCAGGCCTTCTTCATCGGCAATGCGGAAGGCAATGTTCATGATGCCCTCCTGCGCGTCGGTCAGGTTCATCAGCCGCGACAGGAGAAGCGGTCCCATTTCCGAAATGGTGGCGCGGATGGGGTGGCCCTGCTCGCCGAACAGGTCCCAGAAGATGACGGGGAATTCCTGGAAGTCGTAAGGGTCGAGCTTGACCTGCGCGGCCCGCTTGACCAGGAAATCCTGCGCCGTGCCCATCATCGCGATACCGGACAGGTCGCCCTTGATGTCAGCGCAAAACACCGGCACGCCGGCATTCGAAAAACCTTCGGCCAGGATCTGCAAGGTGACGGTCTTGCCGGTGCCGGTGGCACCGGTCACCAGGCCGTGGCGATTCCCATATTGCAGCAGCAGTTGCTCCGGGCGCTGATAGCTGTCGTCGGGCTTGCGGCTGGCGCCGATGAAAATACTGGTGTCGTCAGCCATATGTCGGGTCTCCGCAAACTGATGTGTCAAAAGCCAGCCTTTGCCCGAAGGTATAGTGAGGCTGTTGCACAGCGACAATGCCAATTGTCCAGAGCGGGGCCAACCGTCCCGATCAGGCCTATCGTCGAAATCGGATTTTGGAACTTGCGGATTTTGCTGGTGTTTGGCAATCGTTCATGGTTCGTCCATGCAAGCCGACCTATATCAGGTGGATCGAATTCAGGCTCGGGATGCGCATTGCGATAACCGACCGGGAACCGTAGACTGAACCGCCCGGCTGGTGCGGCCATATGAACGAGGAAGATGGATGGGCGCCGGAGCCTTGACCAAGGATGTTGAACCAGTTGGCGCCGAGCGCCAGCGATGGCTGGCCCTGGCGGAAAAGGCACTGGCAGGCGCGTCCTTCGAGGAAAAGCTGGTTTCGCACACCGACGACGCCATCCGCATCGAGCCCCTTTATGACCGCGCGACCGGGGCCGAACCGCTCGTGCGCACGAATCCCCGATCGCCCTGGATTGTCAGCCAACGCGTCGACGATCCCAACGTCGATCGCGCCAAGGCCCAGGTTCTGGACGATATCGCGCAGGGCGCGACAGGACTGTCGCTCGTCTTCGAAGGCGCCCCGAACGCATTCGGCTACGGCCTGCCGAGGACTGCTCAGGCGCTGGAAACAGTGCTGGAGGGCGTGCCTCTCAATCGGATCCAGATCCGCATCGACACGCACCCGTGGAGCCGCCCCATGGCCGACTGGCTGGTGGCGTTCCTGAGCAAGCGCCGCTCCGATCCGGCAAAGCTCAACCTGTCCTTCGGCATCGATCCGGCGGCGATCCTTGCCGGCACCGGCCGGCTGCGCATGTCGATCGAGGCGCTGCAGGAATCGATGCCCCAGTCGCTGGCGCATTTCTTCTCGATGGGCGTTCCCGGCGTGCTGCTGGAAGCGGACGGTCGCGTCTTCCACAATGCCGGCGCCACGGAAGCGCAGGAACTCGGCATCATGCTGGCTTCGGCGGTCTCATATCTCAGAATGTTCGAGAAGGCACGGCAACCGCTGGTCTATGCCGCGCCGCATATCGGCTTCGCGCTCAGCGTCGACCAGGACCAGTTCCTCTCGATGGCCAAAGTGCGGGCCTTGCGCGTTCTGTGGGCACGTGTGCAGGAGACCTGCTCGATCCCCAACTCCACGGCCAACATCCATGCGGAGACATCATTCCGCATGATGACGGCGCTGGATCCCGAAACCAACATCCTGCGCACGACGATCAGCTGCTTCGCGGCGGCAGCTGGAGGAGCCGATTCGATCTCCATCCTGCCGCACACGATGGCGCACGGCCTGCCGGCGCCTTTTGCCCGCCGCGTCGCGCGCAACGCCCAGTTGATCATAGCCAATGAAAGCCATGTCGATCACGTCGCCGATCCCGCCTATGGGTCCGGCGCGGTCGAAGCGCTTACGGCAGACCTTTGCGAAGCCGCCTGGGCGGAGCTGCAGGCGATCGAGGCCGAAGGAGGCGTATTGTCGAGCCTTCGGGACGGACACATCCAACAGCGCGTTCACGCCGCGGCCGCCCGGCGCGACGCCGCCTTCAAGGCGGGTGAGCGGGCCATCATCGGCACCACACTTTATCCGCAGAAGAGCGAGCGCCCGGTCGAGACGCTGGATGCAAAGCAGCGGCCTGCCTTCACCGAAGGCGTCGTGCTGTGCGAACCGCTGTTTCCGGTCCGCATCGACCAATCCATCGGGGCCGCCTCTTGATTCCGGATTTCAGTCAAATCGGCTGGGCGCCGCCGCGCCGCGCGCCTGTCGAGGTCAAGGGCCAGCGGACGACGCCGGAAGGGCTTGTCGTCAAGCATCTGTACAATCAGGGCGACCTCAAGGGCCTGCCGCATCTCGACACCTATCCGGGCCTGCCGCCCTTCGTTCGCGGCCCCTACCCGACCATGTATGTCCAGCAGCCCTGGACGATCCGGCAATATGCCGGCTTCTCCACGGCCGAAGAGTCCAATGCCTTTTACCGGCGCAATCTTGCCGCCGGCCAGAAAGGATTGTCGGTCGCCTTCGATCTCGCCACGCATCGCGGCTATGACAGCGACCATCCGCGCGTTGCCGGCGATGTCGGCATGGCGGGCGTCGCCATCGATTCCATCCTCGACATGCGGCAGCTGTTCGACGGCATTCCGCTCGGCGACATGACGGTGTCGATGACGATGAACGGCGCTGTGCTGCCAATCATGGCGCTTTACATCGTCGCGGCGGAAGAACAGGGCGTTGCGCAGAAGGATCTGGCAGGCACCATTCAGAACGACATTCTGAAGGAGTTCATGGTCCGCAACACCTACATCTATCCGCCAAAACCCTCGATGCGGATCGTGTCGGACATCTTCTCCTACACGTCGAAGAACATGCCGAAGTTCAATTCGATATCGATCTCCGGCTATCACATGCAGGAAGCCGGTGCGACAGCCGACCTGGAGCTCGCCTATACGATCGCCGACGGCATCGAATATGCCCGCGCCGGTGTCGCGGCGGGCCTCGACATCGACCGCTTCGCGCCGCGCCTGTCCTTCTTTTGGGCGATCGGCATGAACTTCTTCATGGAAGTGGCCAAGCTCAGGGCCGCGCGCCTGCTGTGGGCGACGCTGATGAAGAAGAATTTCGCGCCGAAGGACGAGCGCTCGCTGTCGCTGCGCACCCATTGCCAGACGTCCGGCTGGTCGCTGACGGCGCAGGACCCCTACAACAACATCATCCGCACCATGATCGAGGCGATGGCGGCGACCCAGGGGCATACCCAGTCGCTGCACACCAACTCCTTCGACGAGGCGATGGCGCTGCCGACCGACCATTCGGCGCGCATCGCCCGCAACACGCAGCTCATCCTGCAAACGGAGTCCGGCACCACGCGCATCATCGATCCGTGGGGCGGCTCGGCCTATCTGGAACGGCTGACGCATGATCTCGCAGCGCGCGCACTGAGCCATATCGAGGAAGTCGAGGCTCTCGGTGGCATGGCCGCCGCGACCGAACAAGGCATTCCGAAGCTGCGCATCGAGGAAGCGGCGGCGCGCACGCAGGCCCGCATCGATTCGGGCGAGCAGATGCTGGTCGGCGTCAACGCGCATCGCCCCGAGAACGACATCGAGGTCGATGTGCTCAAGATCGACAATGCCGAGGTCAGGGCCCGGCAACTGTCGAAGCTGCAACGGCTGAAGGGCACGCGCGATGTCGCTGCGGTGGAAAGCGCGCTCGATGCGCTGACCCGCGCCGCGCAAGGCAATGAGAACCTCCTGGAGTTCGCCGTCCGCGCCGCGCGGGCCAATGCCACGGTCGGCGAAATCTCGTTTGCGCTGGAACGGGCCTTTGGCCGCCACGTCGCAACGGTGCAGACCATTTCCGGCGTCTATCGCAAGGCGCTTGGCGACAATCCCTTGGTCGACGGGGTGCAGGACAAGATCAGCGCCTTCGAGAAGAAATACGGCGGCAAGCCGCGCATCCTCGTTGCCAAGATGGGACAGGATGGCCACGATCGTGGGCAAAAGGTGATCGCCACCGCTTTCGCCGATCTCGGCTTCGACGTCACTGTCGGCGCGATGTTCCAGACACCGGAAGAGATCGCCAAACTGGCGGTCCAGCATGACGTCCATATCATCGGCGCCTCATCGCTGGCGGCGGGACACCTGACACTGATCCCTCAATTGCGCGATGCGCTGAAGAAACTCGGCCACGGCGACATGCTGATCGTCGCCGGCGGCGTCATCCCGCCGCAGGACTATGACGCGGTGCTGCAGGCGGGTGCCGCGGAAATCTTCCCGCCGGGAACCGTTATTCCGGAAGCAGCGGATCGGCTGATGGATAGGCTGCTGGCAGCCAACTAGGCTATGCTGCCCTAACTGTCCGAAAGCTTGACGATTTCCCATTCCTTGCCGTTGACCGCGGCCACGTCGCCGACCTTCTTGCCGAACAGCGCGACGGCCATGGGCGAAACATGCGAAATGCTTCCCTTGGTAGGATCGGCCTCGTCCTCGCCGACAATCTTCCAATGCACTTTCTTGCCATCGTCGCCTTCCAGCGTGACGCCCATGCCGAAGCGGACGACGTCGCTACCGGGCTCCGGCACGGAAAGCTCGGCGTTTTCGCGCCGCGCCGTCCAGTAGCGTAGATCGCGTGACACCACCGCGATGCGCTCGCGATCGGCTTTCTTCTCGGCTTTCGCCAGAACGTCGCGCAGATCGGCCAGATTCTCCTCGATCTGCGCCAGGCCGCGTTCCGTCACAAGATTGCGATGCGTGCTGATCGGCCGCTCGCCGACGCCGGCGATGGCATTCTCGCTGTCTTCTTCGCGGGTAAAAGCTCTGCTCATTGGCTGAACCTAGGCCTTGAGCGCCTGCTCTACAAGTCATTGTGAAAAACGAACAGAACGTTTGGCACGATTCCTGCGACGTCAGGTTGAACGTTGGGATTCTGTGCCGATGTTGAACAGACGAACGCTGCTAACCGGAACCGCCGGCTTTGCCGTTGTGGGCCTCGCGCTCGGCAAGGCGGCGGCCGCCGGCCTGACCGGTATCGAAAAAGCCTCGATGCGCGGTTCCATCAATGCCACCGAACTGGGCGTGCAGCCCGGCACGTTCGACGACCAGAGCAAGGCCTTCGCCAAGCTGCTGCGCGACGCGAACAACCGGGACATGCCGGTGTTCCTGCCGGCGGGCACCTATGTGGTATCCAATCTCTCGCTGCCCAGCCGAGTGCGCCTTTCCGGCGTGCCGGGCGCGACGCGGATCGTCTATGGCGGCGACGGTCATCTCTTCATGGCCGAACAGGCCGACCATATCGAACTGAGCGGGCTGGTCTTCGACGGTTCGAACCGCTCGATGGGCGACTATGCGCAAGGACTGCTCGATCTTCGACGGGTCGGCCATCTCGTTGTCGACAATTGCCAGATAACCGGCAGCGGCAAGAACGGGCTGGCGCTGGAACATGCGACAGGCCGCATCGAGCGCTCCGCCATATCGGGCGCGGCGGACGCCGGCATCTATTCGGTCGAGGCGGCTGGACTGACGATATCAGCCAACACGGTCTCCGACTGTGCCAATGGCGGCATCCTCGTGCATCGCTGGCAGGCGGCCGAAGACGGCACGATGGTTACGGGCAACCGTGTCGAACGCATCGGCGCGCGCAGCGGCGGGACCGGCCAGAACGGCAATGGCATCAACGCCTTCCGTGCCGGCAACGTCATCATTTCGGGCAATGTTGTCTCGGATTGCGCTTTCTCGGCGATCCGCGCCAACAGTTCCAGCAATCTGCAGATTTCCGGCAATACCTGCTCGCGCTCGGGCGAGACCGCGGTCTATTCCGAATTCTCGTTCGAGGGTGCGGTCATCAGCAACAACATCGTCGATGGCGCGGCCAACGGCATCTCGATCGTCAACTTCAACGAAGGCGGCCGCATGGGTGTCTGCTCAGGCAACATCGTGCGCAATCTGTCGACCAGCGGGCCCTACACCGCCGATCCGCCCGGCTTCGGCGTCGGCATCGGCGTCGAGGCAGACACCATCGCTTCCAACAACGTCATCGAGAACGCGCCGCTCTATGGCATGTCGATCGGCTGGGGACCGTATCTGCGCAATGTCGTGGCGACGGGCAACATCATCCGCAAGGCCGGCACAGGCATCGTCGTCAGCGTGGTAGAGGGTGCGGGCACTGCCGTCATCTCCGACAACGTCATCGACGGCGCGTTGAACGGCGCCGTGATCGGCCAGCGCTGGGCCGAGCCGGTGACGTCAGACCTCACCCAACTAAGCAGCAGCGGCTTTGCGCATTTGACCGTTGAGCGCAACCGCGTCAGTTGAGGGCGGCAGTCGGCCTCACCGCGCCTACCTTGGCTCCGATCCGGCTTTGGATCGGCGCATTTGCCAGTTCGATGAGTTTCGCCGCCAGGGCCTCGTCCGAACGCAGCAGCCTGGCGAGGACGGCGGCGACCATGGCTTCACTGGCGCGGTGGGCGCCATCATCGCATTTGAGCGCAATACCGAGGCCTAGTTCCGGAATTGCCGCACAGTGGACACCTTCGGCGCCGCCTTTCGCAAAAATCCGCCCAGGTGCTGCCTCCATCAGCGCGACGTCCTCGCGGCCTGTGCCGGCGACAAAGAAAGGCTCCGCCATGCAGGCAGCCAGCAGCCGCTTTGCCGCCTTGGCCCGCTCGGGGCCGAATCCATTTGCCGTGGCCATGCGGGCAAAGCCGAGCGCGAAGCTCCTGAGTGGCACCGCATAGGTCGGGATCGAGCAGCCGTCGGTCGCCCTCTCATCGGCGCCATGGATAGCACCCGTGACCGACTGCATCGCGTCGCGCACCATTTCCTGCAAGGCGTGGCCCGCCTTGACGTAGCCACTGTGCGCAATGCCGGAATGCACGCAGGTGCAGAGAAAGCCGGAATGTTTGCCGGAGCAATTGTTGTGCAGCGCATTTGGAGAACCGCCGGCTCGCGCGAGTGCAATCTCGGCGGCATGGCTCGAGGGCCAGTGCGCGCCGCATTCGAGCGCGGACCCGTCGAGGCCGGCCCTGGCCAGCATGGACCGCGCCAGTTCGACATGCTCCGGTTCGCCCGAATGCGAGGCGCAGGCCAGCGCCAGCTCGCGGTTGCCGAAGCCATAGGCATCGGCGGCACCGGTTTCGACCAGCGGCAAGGCCTGGATGGCCTTGACCGCCGAACGCGGGAACACTGGTTTCGAGGTGTCGCCGATCTCCAACACCGGTTTGCCGTCGGCGTCGAAAACCGCAACTGCACCTCGATGCGCGCTCTCGACGATCGCGCCGCGCAGAACCTCGATCAGAACCGGATTTGCCATGCCACCTCCCGCAGCGCATGACCTCGAAAATCGAAATCGATTCTCGGGGTCATGCGCAAAATCAAAGTGTTACAGCGTCCTTTGCGCGCCCCAAAAGGCGCGCCGCGCTGTAATGTCGGGGCGGTTTACCTGATCCGGTCGAGAATGGAAACGTAGTTGGCGACCGCAGCGCCACCCATGTTGAAGATGCCGCCAAGCTTCGCGCCGGGCACCTGGATCACGCCGGCTTCGCCGACAAGCTGCATGGCGGTCAAGACGTGCATGGAGACACCGGTGGCGCCGATCGGGTGGCCCTTGGCCTTCAGCCCGCCGGAGGGATTGACCGGCAGGCGGCCGTCCTTGGCCGTCGTACCATCGAGCGCCAGCTTCGCGCCCTCGCCGGGCTTGGCGAGGCCCATCGCCTCGTATTCGATCAGTTCGGCAATGGTGAAGCAGTCGTGCGTCTCGACGAAGGAGAGATCGTCGAGCGTCACGCCGGCGTTCTTCAGCGCGCGGGTCCAGGCCTGTTCGCAGCCCTCGAAGGTCAGGATGTCGCGCTTCGACATTGGCAGAAAGTCCTGCACATGTTCGTTGGCGCGGAAGGCGACGGCGCGGCGCATCTTCAGGGCGGTCGCCGTGTCGGCAAGGACAAGGGCGGCGGCGCCGTCCGAGACCAGCGAGCAGTCGGTGCGCTTGAGAGGACCGGCGACGAAGGGGTTCTTCTCGCTCTCCTGCCGGCAGAATTCATAGCCGAAATCCTTGCGCATCTGTGCATAGGGATTGTCGACGCCGTTCTTGTGGTTCTTGGCAGCGATCATCGCCAGCGCGTCCGACTGGTCGCCATAGCGCTGGAAATAGGCCTGCGCGATCTTGCCGAAGACGCCGGCAAAGCCGGCCGGTGTCTCGCCATCTTCAGGTAGATAGGACGCTTTCAGCAGGTTCTTGCCGATCTCGGGTCCCGGCGTCGTCGTCATCTGCTCGGCACCGACCACCAGCACGATGCGGGCAGCGTTGGCGTCGATCGCACGGATGCCTTGCCGGACCGCCGCCGATCCCGTGGCGCAAGCGTTCTCGACACGCGTTGCCGGCTTGAAGCGCAGCCGGTCGTCGGCCTGAAGCACCAGGCTCGCGGTGAAATCCTGCGCCGAGAAGCCGGCGTTGAAATGGCCAAGCACGATCTCGTCGACCTCCTCCGGGCCGATGCCGGCATGGTCCAGCGCATCCGTCGCGACCTTGACGATGAGGTTTTCGAGCGTCTCGCCCTCAAGCTTGCCGAAGCGCGAATGCGCCCAGCCAACGATGCATGCGGTCATTGCAATCTCCATCCTTGGCGCCATGCAAGGTGTATTGGGATTCAGATGATGCCGGCCTGCAAATGGCCTCACCTGAAGCTCAACACACCTTAGCATACCGGGCTCATGGCGCACTTCGCCTTTATTGTTCAAAGATAAACATTCTCGCCCATACCGTGAAGGGCCGGAACAGGACAATCGCTTGGTACAGGTCGTGCTCACGTCGATTTTTTGTTGATTGACGCGTCAATAAAAAATAACCTCCGGCAAAAATCGGGAACAGCATGCCAAAAGTCGGAATGGAGCCACTGCGCCGCAAGGCGCTCATCGACGCTGCGATCTCGGCGATCGGCGAGCGCGGCTCGCTTGACGTAACCATGTCCGAGATCGCCGGGCGCGCCGGCGTATCCTCGGCCCTTGCCCATCATTATTTCGGCGCCAAGGACGAACTGCTGTTTGCAACGATGCGGCACATCCTCGCCGAACTGACCATCGACATGCGTCGCGCCCTGCAATCCGCCAAGTCCCCGCGCGAACGCGTCGCCGCAGTGGTCGCCGTCAACTTCTCCGACATCCAGTTCCAGGCCCAAACCATCGCGGCTTGGCTTGCCTTCTATGTCGAGGCGCAGAAATCATCGGCGTTGCGCCGATTGCTCAAGATATACGCGCGGCGGCTGCATTCGAACCTGATGAGCGGACTGACCGGCATCCTGCCCAGGGCCGAGGCCGACCGCGCCGCCGAAGCGACAGCGGCGATGATTGACGGGCTCTACATCAGGCGCGCGCTGAAGGACGGCGTGCCCAACGCCGCGACCGCGATCGCGCTGGTCGAGGACTATCTCGAAACCAAACTCGGCGAGCGGCAAAAACAGTGATGGCGAAGCGACCCAATTTCCTGATCGTCATGGTCGATCAGCTCAACGGCACTTTTTTCGCCGACGGCCCGGCAGGCTTCCTGCATGCGCCGCATTTGAAGGCGCTCGCGGCGCGTTCGGCCCGTTTCAAGAATAACTACACGGCCTCGCCGCTCTGCGCGCCGGGCCGCGCCTCGTTCATGAGCGGCCAGTTGCCGTCGCGCACCGAGGTATATGACAACGCCGCCGAATTCGCCTCGTCGATCCCGACCTTTGCCCATCACCTGCGCGCCGACGGCTATCACACCGTGCTGTCGGGCAAGATGCATTTCGTCGGGCCGGACCAGTTGCACGGCTTCGAGGAGCGGCTGACCACCGACATCTATCCCGCCGATTTCGGCTGGACGCCGGACTACCGCAAGCCCGGCGAGCGCATCGACTGGTGGTATCACAATCTGGGCTCGGTGACCGGCGCCGGCGTCGCCGAAACCTCGAACCAGATGGAATATGACGACGAAGTCGCCTTCCACGCGGTGCAAAAACTCTACGACTTCGCGCGCATCTCCGACGATGCGGCGCACCGGCCCTGGTGCCTGACGGTTTCCTTCACCCATCCGCACGACCCCTATGTGGCGCGGCGGCAGTACTGGGATCTCTATGAGGATTGCCCGGCGCTCGAACCGGAAGTGGGCTTCATCCCCTACGACGGCCAGGATCCGCACTCGCAGCGGCTCTACAAGGCTTCCGACTACGACAGTTTCGACATCACGGCAGAGCAAATCCGCCGCTCGCGGCGCGGCTATTTCGCCAACATCTCCTATCTCGACGACAAGGTCGGCGAGCTGCTGTCCGTGCTCGAGCGCACACGCATGCTCGACGACACGATCATCCTGTTCTGCTCGGACCATGGCGACATGCTCGGCGAGCGTGGCCTGTGGTTTAAGATGTGCTTCTTCGAGGGCTCGGCGCGGGTGCCGCTGATGATCGCCGGCAAGGACATTCCCGCCGGCATGATCGAAGCGCCGGTCTCCAACCTCGACGTGACGCCGACGCTGTGCGATCTCGCCGGCATCGACATGAGTGCGATCGCGCCATGGACCGACGGCCAGTCGCTGTTGCCGCTGCTGAATGGGAAGCCACGCACCGCGCCGGTGCTGATGGAATACGCGGCCGAGGGGTCCAACGCACCGTTGGTGGCGATCCGCGAAGGCCGCTACAAGTTCGTCCATTGCGAGATCGATCCGCCGCAACTCTATGATATCGAAGCCGACCCACATGAATTGAGCAATCTCGCCGCCGGTCCGGCACATGCGGATCTGGTGGCGGCTTTCCTGGAAAAGGTGCGCGCACGCTGGGACATGGCGGCCTTCGACGCCGCCGTGCGGGCCAGCCAGGCCCGGCGCTGGGTGGTCTATCCGGCGCTGCGCAACGGCACGCACTATCCCTGGGAGTTCCAGCCGCTGCAGAAGGCCTCGGAACGCTATATGCGCAACCACATGGATCTCAACGTGCTCGAAGAGCAGAAACGCTTTCCGCGAGGCGAATGATGGCAGACCTTCTCGTCCCCTCCCTCGATCATCTCAAGCGGGCCTATGCCGTCACCTCCAGGGCGACGCAGATCACGCCGCTGCTGGAATCGGCCGCGCTTGCCCGGGAGACCGGCGCGGCGCGCGTCTTCATCAAGCCGGAATCGCTGCAATGGGCCGGATCCTTCAAGATACGCGGCGCCTATTGGCGGCTGAAGCGGCTGTCGGCCGACGAGGCGAGGAACGGCGTCGTCGCCTATTCCTCCGGCAACTTCGCGCAAGGCCTGGCGGCCGCCGGCCAGGCGCTCGGTATTCCCGTCACCATCGTCATGCCGATCGATGCGCCGGCCGCCAAGCGTGACGCGACCGCGGGCTACGGCGCGCGTGTCGTGTTGACCGATCATGGTGAGCGCGCCCGTGAAGAGGTCGCCGCCGCCAAGGCGCGCGAGATCGCCGAGACGGAAGGGCTGGCCCTGCTGCATCCCTTCGACGATCCGGAGATCGTCGCCGGCCAAGCTGGCGCCGGCCTCGAAGCGCTCGACCAGCTTGAGGCCAAGGGTGCCAGCGCCGACCTGTTGTTGTGCGCGGTCGGCGGCGGCGGGCTGATCGGCGGCGTTTCGCTGGCCTTCCACTATCTGTCGCCGGCGACAGAGATCATCGGCGTCGAGCCGGAAGGTTTTGATGGCATGGGCTCGTCGCTGGCGCATGGCAGCATCGAGACCATGCCGATCGGCCCGAAATCGATCTGCGACGGGCTGATGTCGCGGCGGCCGGGCGACGCGCCGTTCGCGGCGGTCAGGACCGCGGGTGTTCGCGGCATCACCGTCGACGACCAATCGGTGCGGCGTGCCATGCGGATCGCCTTCGAGAGGATGAAGCTGGTGCTGGAGCCGTCCGGGGCTGCATCGCTGGCGGCGCTGCTCGGCGGCAAGGTGGATGTGGCGGGTAAAACCGTCCTTGTTGTGGCTACCGGCGGCAATGTCTCGCTCGCCGATTTTATGGCGCATATGAACCATGCTTGAAGCGGATTTCGTTATCATCGGCTCCGGCTCCGCCGGCTCGGCCATGGCCTACCGCCTGTCGGAAGACGGCAAGCATTCGGTCATCGTCATCGAATTCGGCGGCAGCGATATCGGACCGCTGATCCAGATGCCGTCGGCGCTGTCGATCCCGCTCAATATGAGCCTTTACGACTGGGGTTTTGCCAGCGAGCCGGAACCGCATCTCGGCGGCCGCGTGCTGGCGACGCCGCGCGGCAAGGTGATCGGTGGTTCGTCCTCGATCAACGGCATGGTCTATGTGCGCGGCCATGCCCGCGACTTCGACCATTGGGCCGAAGAAGGTGCAACGGGTTGGGGCTTTGCCGACGTGCTCCCCTACTTCAAGCGCATGGAGGACAATGACGGCGGCGAGGACGGCTGGCGCGGACACGGCGGGCCGCTGCATGTGCAGCGCGGTTCGCGTAAAAATCCGCTCTACGGCGCCTTCGTCGAAGCGGGCCGCCAGGCCGGGTTCGAACTGACCGACGACTACAACGGCTCGAAGCAGGAAGGTTTCGGGCCGATGGAACAGACCATCCGCGGCGGCCGCCGCTGGTCGGCGGCATCAGCCTATCTGAAGCCGGCGCTCAACCGGAAAAACGTGAGTCTGGTCAAGGGCTTTGCCCGTCGGGTGATCATCGAGAATCAACGCGCCGTCGGCGTCGAGATCGAGGCTCGCAAACAGATTCAGGTCGTTAAGGCGCGACGTGAGGTGATCGTCGCCGCGTCTTCGATCAACTCACCCAAGATCCTGATGCTGTCCGGCATCGGGCCGGCCGAGCATTTGCGCGAAAACGGCATTGCCGTGGTCGCCGACCGGCCCGGCGTGGGCCGCAATCTGCAGGACCATATGGAGCTTTATATCCAGCAGGAATCGACCAAGCCGATCACGCTGAATTCCGTGCTGAACCCGTTCTCCAAGGCACTGATCGGCGCGCAGTGGCTGTTCTTCAAGTCCGGCCTCGGCGCCACAAACCATTTCGAAGCCGCCGCCTTCGTACGCTCGCGCGCCGGCGTCGATTATCCCGACATCCAGTACCACTTCATCCCGGCGGCGGTGCGCTATGACGGCAAGGCGGCGGCGAAGTCGCACGGCTTCCAGGCGCATGTCGGGCCGATGCGCTCGAAGTCGCGCGGCTCGGTGACGCTGCGTTCGCCGGACCCGAAAGCGAAGCCGGTGATCCGCTTCAACTACATGTCGCATCCAGACGACTGGGCGGAGTTCCGCCACTGCATCCGGCTGACCCGCGAGATCTTCGGCCAGCCGGCGTTCGACGCCTTTCGCGGCCAGGAAATCTCGCCGGGCAGCCATGTGCAGTCGGACGACGATCTCGATGTCTTCATTCGGGACCATGCCGAGAGCGCCTACCACCCGTGCGGCACCTGCAAGATGGGTCGCGCCGAAGATCTGATGAGTGTTGTCGATCCGGAATGCCGGGTCATCGGCGTCGACGGGCTGCGGGTCGCTGATTCCTCGATCTTCCCGCGCGTCACCAACGGCAATCTCAACGCGCCGTCGATCATGACCGGCGAGAAGGCGTCCGACCACATTCTCGGCCGCACGCCGCTGGCGCCGTCCAACCAGGAACCCTGGATCAATCCGCGCTGGCAGCAGTCGGACAGATAGAGCATGATCCACCCGACAGATTGAACCGTCCCTAGATCGAGCCGCCCATTCTTGGGGCGCAGACATTCGGAGACTACCCATGCGCGCCCAGCCCACGGCATCGCACTATGTCAACGGACGCTATATCGACGACGAGCAAGGAGCGCCGCTGCCGGTCATCTATCCGGCTACCGGCGAGACCATCGCCATGCTGCGCTCGGCGACGCCGAATGTGCTGGAACTCGCCATCGAGGCCGCACGCACCGCGCAGCCGGCCTGGGCGCGGCTGAAGCCGGTCGAGCGCGGCCGCATCCTGCGCCGCGCCGCCGACATTCTGCGTGCCCGCAATGCCGACCTCGCCCGCATCGAGACGCTCGACACCGGCAAGGCGATCCAGGAGACGCTGGTGGCGGATGCGCCTTCCGCCGCTGACTGCCTTGAATATTTCGGCGGCGCGGTCGCCGCCTACAATGGCGAGGCCGTCGATCTCGGCGGCCCCTTCGCCTACACGCGGCGCGAGGCGCTCGGCGTCTGCGTCGGCATCGGCGCCTGGAATTATCCGATCCAGATCGCCGGCTGGAAATCCGCGCCGGCGCTCGCCATGGGCAACGCCATGGTCTTCAAGCCGTCGGAAAACACGCCGCTTTCGGCACTGGCGCTGGCCGAAATCTACAGCGAGGCCGGCCTGCCCGACGGGCTGTTCAACGTCGTGCAGGGCTATGGCGATGTTGGCGCGGGCCTTGTCGGCCACGATGTCGTCGCCAAGGTCTCGGTCACCGGCTCGGTGCCGACCGGGCGCAAGGTGCTGTCGCTTGCCGGTTCGAAGATGAAGCACGCGACGATGGAGCTCGGCGGCAAGTCGCCGCTGATCGTCTTCGACGACGCCGACATCGAAAACGCCATTGGCGGCGCCATGCTCGGCAATTTCTACTCCACCGGCCAGATCTGCTCGAACGGCACGCGGGTCTTCGTGCAGAGCGGCATTCATGACCGCTTCGTCGAGCGGCTGGTCGAGCGGACGAAGAAAATCCGCATCGGCGACCCGCTCGATCCCGAAACGCAGATGGGACCACTGGTCTCCAAGGCGCAGCACGACAAGGTCGTCGGCTATATCGCGGTCGGCAAGCAGGATGGCGCTGTTCTGGCCTGCGGCGGCAACGTGCCGTCGCTGCAGGGTTTCCAGGGCGGCTTCTTCGTCGAACCGACGGTGTTCATCGGTGTCACCGACACCATGCGCGTCGCCCGCGAGGAGATTTTCGGACCGGTCATGAGCGTGCTGAAATTCGACGGCGAGGACGAGGTGATCGACCGCGCCAACGACACCGAATTCGGCCTTGCCGCCGGCGTCTTCACCCGCGACCTGCCGCGCGCCCACCGTGTCATCGCCGAGCTGCAGGCCGGCACCTGCTGGATCAACGCCTACAATCTGACGCCGGTGGAAATCCCCTTCGGCGGCTTCAAGCAGTCCGGCATCGGCCGCGAGAATTCTCTGGCGGCATTGGCGCTCTACTCGCAACTGAAGTCGATCTATGTCGAGACCGGGGACGTGGCGAGCCCGTATTGAGCCGAGCCTAGACCGCCTCCGCCGCCGTCCCATCCAGATACTGCGTCAGTGCGCAGACCAGATGATAAAAAATGCTGGCCGGAACATCTGACGCCAGCGAGCGGCCGCGTTCGTCGATGCGATCGATCCACAGGCCGAGCGGGGCCGGGTCGATGTGCCAGCGGAACAGCCGGCCGACACGGGCCTCGATCTCGGGCTTCAGGTCGGGGCCGCCTGAGCCGTCCAACGCGATCGCCGCCTTGATGGCTTCGGCCTGCGGCCAGCTGCGCGAGATCAGGTCGAGCGGCAGGCCTTGCCTGGAGACGGCGCCATAGGCAAGGCCGGTGGCCCGGTTGAGGCCGTTGGCGATGGCCGAGGCGTAGAGTTTCCTGGCGAAGCCGCTCAGTTCGGCCTGGCCGCTGCGTCCGGCGAAATCGACCAGGAGCGAAGCCCATTCGAAGTGATGGCCTGGCTCGGTCCAGCCGCCTTTTTCGCCTGCGGCCGGCTTCCATTCGGCATCGAAATATTCGCCGAGCGTCCAGCTCTCGGCATCGAAGAAATGGCTGCGGAAGAGGTCGATGATGCGCGCCGCGCGGCGCAGATGGGCGCGCTCGCCGGTCGCCTGATACCAGGCGAGAAAGGCTTCCAGCAAATGCATATGCGGATTTGAGCGACGCTCGCCCTCTCCGTCCGATGTCTCGAGGAAGCCAGTCATGCGATGATCCTCTAGATGGGCGTCGAGGAAGGCGAAGGTTTCCTCACCGAGCCGCAAGGCATCGGGATTGCCTGACATATGCGCATGCGCCAGCGCCAAGAGCACGCAGGAATGATCGTAGGCGTCTTCCGTGGCGTCGGCGACAGCGCCGTCGACATTCAGCGTGCGCACCCAACCGCCGCGTTGGGTGCGACCCTTTCCTGCCATGAAGTCGATGCCATGCGAGATCAGCCGCTCGGCCGGGCCAGTCCAGCCGCGCTCCTTGGCAACCGCGAAGGCATAGACCTGGCGGGCCTGCGTGCGCATGCGCTTCGGCTTTATCAGCGGTGAGCCGTCGAAGCCAAGCGCTTCATGGAAGCCGCCATGGCGCTCGTCGACGCCCGATGTCGACCACAGCGGCAAGGTTTCCTGGAACAGCCAGTGGTGCACGCGCCGCCGCCAGGCGCCGCTTTCGATGACGCGATCATGCGCCGGGGTGAATCTGGTTTCCAGCCGGCCCGATTTCTCGAGCTGCTCGACCACCTTCTTGACGTGCTGGCTGTGGCTTACCGGAGCGACGAAAGTGGCGTCCGATGTCGAGACGATGGCAACATCCTTCATGCCGATCGCCGACAAAAGGCGGCCGTCGCTGCGGATGTAGGAGTTCTCGCAATCGATGGCGACGACATCGCCGACAATGACATTGCCCTGGTCATCGGCAGGGCCGACATCGAGCAGGGACTGCCAGGAGCCGAGATCGTTCCAGTGGAAGCCCGCCGGCACCATCGCGATGTCGCTCGCCCGCTCCATGATGGCATAGTCGATCGAATTCGACGGGATGGCCGCGTAGAGCTCGAGCGGCATATAGAGGCCGGACAGATCCGATGTCGCCGCTGTGTAGGCCGCTTCGGTCGACTGCCAGATGTCCGGCTGGAACATAGCGAAAGCGTCGCGCATGGCACCGGCGCGAAACAGAAAGATGCCGGTGTTCCAATAGAAATTTCCGGCTTCGAGATAGCCCTGCGCGGTCGCCAGGTCCGGCTTTTCGACGAAGCGCGAAACGTCGAACACTCCGCCGTTCTCGGCGAAGACCTCGATATAGCCATAGCCGGTTTCGGGCTGTGTCGGCTTGATGCCGAACACAACGAGCCGGCCGGCGCGCGCCGCCTCGGCGCCTGCCTCGACGCTCTGCCAGAATTGCCCTGCCGTCGATATTTCGTGGTCCGACGGCACCACCAGCATCAGGCTGTCGCCGAATTCGGACAAGGTACGCAGCGTTGCAAGGGCCACCGCCGCGGCGGTGTTGCGCCCTGTGGGTTCGAACAGCGGACCGCCACCGGCAAGATCGAGGCCGGCGAGATCGGCATGAACGCGTTCGGCGTGGCGCTCCGAGGCAATCAGGAAGATCGGAGTTTTACCGTCGGGCCTTACCGCCAGGCGACGCAAGGTCTTGGCCAGCATGGAGCCATCACCCGAAAAATCGTGAAACTGCTTCGGATTGTCCTCGCGCGACAACGGCCAGAGCCGCGAGCCGACGCCGCCGCTCATGACAAAACTGACGATGCGCTGACTCATTCGGATCTCGCTGAGAAGTTGGTCGGAGGTAGCAGACATGCCTTAAGCCGTGTTTGCCCGATTGGAAATCCGCTCGACCGCCAGGTCGATGAAGGCCTTAACCAGGGGTGAAAGGTGCCGGCTGCTGGGAAAGAGAACGTGCAGGCCGCCGGCCGGCGTCGTGTAGCCGTCCAGAACGCGCCGCAACCGCCCCTCGTTGATCAGCCCGTCGGCCAGCGGCTGGGGCAATTGGGCGATGCCGAAACCCGCGAGCGCGGCCGCCACCACCGCCTGCATCTCGTTGGCGGCGAAGCGCCCGGCGACGACGACAGTTTCCTGGCCTTGTGGTCCATCCAGCACCCGATGAGCGCCTGAGGCCGACGGGCCCGCGATGACGCATCGATGGCGGGCAAGATCGGCCGGGCCTTCCGGCATCCCGTAGCGTGCGAGATAGTCATGGCTGGCGCAGAGCAGCCTGTGCGTGGAACCCAGCCTGCGGGCGATGAGCGTCGAATCCTCGAGCCTTCCGGTGCGGAAGGCAAGGTCGATGCCGTCCTCGATCAGGTAGAGCTTGTCGACACGGCGGCTGACGGTCGTCTTGGGCATAGCCAGCAGGCGCGCGGCAGCGGTGAAGCTGCCGGCTTCGACGACGCGGGCAAACACGACGACATCGTTGAGATCGATCATTGTATTTATTTGTGGGACAATTTTTTCCAATTATAGGCAATTATCAACGAGATAGAGCCTAATTTTGCTCCAGACAACAGCAGGGCGAGGACGCGGCACTGATGTTCGAATGGTTCGACCGGGTCGGCTACGCTGTCGATATCGCGGCCTTGCGCAGGCAATTTCCCGAGGTGCGGTGGCGTGGTTTTGCCGACTGGGCGCACGCGTTCGACTGGGGCGCCAGCGGCCTGCGCGGCGAAAGCTGATGAAATGCGACAGAAGCGCTGCCATTGCCGCTTGCAGGAATGAAGTGTGGCGGCTATAAGCCCGCCGTCTGGTCACGGAGTGTAGCGCAGCCTGGTAGCGCACCTCGTTCGGGACGAGGGGGTCGCAGGTTCAAATCCTGCCACTCCGACCAGAAAAAACAGATACTTAAATATCTGTTCTCCCGATGCCCACGGTTTGGGATCGCGTTTTACGCGCGGCGGGAGCGTAGCCCTATGTCCTTCCTGCTTCCTGCGATGCTGCTCGCCAATTGGCCGGTCGTTCTGGACGGCGACACGATCGTGCTCGATGGAACGCATGTCCGAATCGCCATCTCCTCTCGACGCAGCGGCGTGAGACGGGCATTCTTGTGGATGTTCATTCGGACCCTCCGATGAGTGCTGAAGCCTGGTAACTCCAGTCTCCTCGGTCCGGTCCGAATGGACAACCTCCTGAAAGCTCACAGCTCGTCGGCATGTTTTCCCGAGGAATGCCAGAATGCCGGTGGCATCGGAGCCAATATGAAAAGACTGGTTTTCGCAGCGGTGGTGTTTGCATTTGCCTGCCATTGCGCGCCCTCTCAGGCGGACGATGAGCGGTCATGCCAGATCATGGCAGCCGCAACCCTGCTTTCCGGGAAGACCAACTGCAGAGACGGCGACATCGCCACCATCGCCGGCGTCACCGCCAAAGAGGTGCCGGAAGCGATAGCCAGGTATTGCGATTTTTGGGCACAGATCGTCGTGCTGCCCGTCGCGAGCGCGTCCAATGCATCGAGCCACTTCGTTCTTTGCAAGTACCGCCAGCGAGAGGCGGCCCCCTCTCAGCCTTAGCCCTACGGCTGGCCCATTCGGTTTGCCGGAGGCGGTCCGACTGTCCTGGGACACCCCGGAACCAAAGGGCCTAGCGGCAGTTATCCAACGAAGGGCTAATCAAGGCAATGGAGAAATTGCAATGAAATCAATTATCATGTGCGCCTTGGCGCTTTCCATCGGATTGCCGGCTGTCGCTTCGGCGGCCGAAGCCGACGTCATCGTCAGGACTCACCATCGCCACCACAGCAACGTCAAGATCATCAACGAGTACGGCCAGCGCCTGCATCACCGCCACCACGGTACGGTAGCGTTCTACGATCATGGCCGCCGGCACCATCGTCCAGATGCCGTCATTGTCACGAGCTCGGTCTCCAAGCACCATCACCGTCGCCCCGTGGTGATCCAAAACAACGACTATTGATCGGCCCTAAGGCCCGGCTCGTTACAGCCGGGCCTTCTGCATGAAATCTGAAATGCCGCTGGGCGATCTGCGTGCCGGCACAAGGCATCATCGACGAACGGCCGCGCGATTACGATGCCATTCGGCCTCGCGAAATCTCGCCTTGTAGGCTGGGATGCCGGCTACCGGCGCCTGCAGATATTTGGGTTCGCCCACCACGCCAGCGCAGCGGACGAACCCTATCGGCGCAGGAAGGGACGTAGCTGCGCCAATCTGCCAAATATTCCTACTCTCGGATCGTCAGCCAAAGGCTATTCCAATCGCCATGAAGGTGATGGGCATGGCGAAGATCACTGCAAGCAACCAGCGTGCCTGGCGAACACTGTTGTCCATCAGCTTCCTCCCGAACGTGTAGGCGACAACGGCTACGAACGGTGGCCGTTCCGAGCAGCACCACAGGCAGGACCATTGCATTTTGCGGCCAGACCAAGGTCCGGCGCTCCGCCGGACCGAAGCCCAGCCAGGGAACGTTTTCGCTGCGGCTCAGTTTCGAGTGGTTGGGCGCGGGGACGATCAAACGAGGAAGCGAAACTGGATGAACGTCACCATGTCTAACAGCGAGGCCATACAATCCGATGTCTTGGGAGTGCGCGTAGCTGACCTCGAGGCCAGAATGCGGCAGGCCCGGATTACCATGAGCGAAATGAAGACCTTCCAAAAGGTCGCGGCCATGATGGTCGGCGGACGAGGCAGCATTGATGGCGACGATTTGATCGCCGCGTCCTTCGTTGCGGACACATTCCTGGACGAGAAAACGCTCTGAAACCATGCGGACAATCAGCAAGCTTTTTGATTCCCACGCCGAAGCCGCCCGGGTTGCTGGAGAGCTGGTGGCGGTCGGTGTTCCGCGCGTTCAGATTGCCATTATCGGGCCCTACCAGGACGAACTAACAGTCCTAAGGTCTCCACGCGTCATCCTTTGTGCCGTCGGTGCGGCATTGGCTTGCGTGAGCGCCCTCGCGGTGTACGGCGTCAGTTCTCCTCCGGCCGGACTGCCGGCAACAGCACTGGTTTGCGCCGTCTGTGGCGGCGGTGCCGGCGGGCTGCTCGGTGCCTTCATGACCACAGCGGCAAGGTCGGATGATCGCAGCGTTGCCGAGGGCATCGTCTTGGTGACGGCGCATGTCGATGAAAATGAGACCGGCATCGCCCAGGCAGTGCTGGACGGTTGCGCTCCCACCGCATTCATCGCCGAAGCAGCCTGAATTTCAGGCAGGCTCAACGAACGGCGGCACGAAGGCTGGGCGCCACAACCAGCGCGAGCCGCCGAGGTCGCACCGTCGGCCAGGAATCGACGGAAGGCCGCCCCGGCATCAACCGAGGCGGCCCCTCTTCGTTTCCAGTGATTGCATCAAGACACGCGACGGACACCAACTTCGAGGGACCGGGAACGTTCCCATATCGGCTGGCCTCTGTGGTCCATGCCCGTAGGGCTCTTTCGCGAGCCCAATCTTTGACGAAATAATCGTCGGCTCCAGATAGTTCGGTGGATATGATGAAGCCAGTGAAACGGTGAGCCGGTGTGGACATGAATTTGATCGCGACGACGACCTCGACACCGGTTCTTGTGATTGCGGCGCTTCTCGTTACCGGCTGCTCGTCGATCGGCAGGACCGCCGATCCGGCGACGTACGATAGAATGAGCTGCACCGAACTCAACAGCGCGCTAGGCGAAAAGGCCACCGAAATCTCACAGACCGCCGTCACCCGGGGCAAGGTCGTCAACACCAGTGTTCCGCGCTGGCTGCTTGGTGTTTCGCGCGTGAAGACCGCTGTCGCCAACCGTGAAACCGCCCGGATCGACCGGCTGAAACAGCAGCAGGACGCCATCGCCGCTGCGCGCGCGCGCAATTGTCCCAAGTCAGCGGGCTGAGCGAACGGACGCCGCCAAGATGATTGCCTTTACCTGAAACGTCTCAGGCGCTCAGCCGGAATCGGGTGACGTCGATCGCCGCCGCCATCAGCGTCTGCGTGTAGACGTGCTGCGGGTTGCTGAAGATTGCCTCCGTAGGCCCCTCCTCGACGATCTTGCCCTGTTTCATGACGATGATGTAGTCGGCCATGGCGCGCACCACGGCGAGGTCGTGGCTGATGAACAGGTAGGACAGTTCATGGTCCGCCTGCAGCTTGCGCAGGAGTTCGACGATCTGTTTCTGCACCGAGCGGTCGAGCGCCGAGGTCGGTTCGTCCAGCACGACCATCTTTGGTTTCAGGATCATGGCGCGGGCAATGGCGATGCGCTGCCGCTGGCCGCCGGAGAATTCGTGCGGGTAGCGGTTGCGGGCGTTGGGATCGAGGCCGACTTCACGCAAGGCCTCGACCGCGCGCTGGTCGCGCTGCTTGCCCGAAAGATTGGGCTCATGCACCAGCAGCCCTTCGGTGATGACCTGGCCGACGGTCATGCGCGGCGACAGCGAGCCGAAAGGATCCTGGAAGACGAGTTGCATCTGGCGCCGCAGCGGCCGCATCGCCTGGCGGTCGGCTGTCGAAATGTCGCGATCGCCAAAACGAATCAAGCCGTCGCTCGGCAGCAGCCGCAGCAGAGCGCGGCCAAGCGTCGATTTTCCCGAGCCGGATTCGCCAACAATGCCGATGGTCTGGTTACGCTGCAGCCGGATCGAAATGTCGTCGACGGCGCGCAGCATCAGCGGCTCGCCGGCCAGAAACCCGCCGCCGATCCTGAATGTGACCTCGACATGCCTGCCTTCGAGCACCACGGGTGCATTGGCGGGCGGCGGCGCCTTGCTTCCCGTCGGCTCTGCCGCCAGCAGCATCTTGGTATAGGCGTGCTGCGGGTTGGCGAAGATCGCTCCCGCCTCGCCCTCCTCGACCACCTCGCCCTGGCGCATGACATAGACCCGATCGGCGAAGCGCCGGACGATGCCGAGATCGTGGGTGATGAAGACGATGGCCATGCCGAGCTTGCGCTGCAATTCGGCGAGCAGCATCAGGATCTGCGCCTGGATGGTCACGTCGAGCGCCGTGGTCGGCTCGTCGGCGATCAGGATGTCGGGATCGTTGGCGAGCGCCATGGCGATCATCACACGCTGGCGCTGGCCGCCGGACATTTCGTGCGGGTAGGATTTCATCCGCCGTTCGGGATCGGGAATGTGCACCAGCCGCAAGAGCTTGAGCGCCTCTTCGCGCGCCTCGGCGGCATTCAGGCCGCGATGCCGGCGGATCGGTTCGATCAGCTGATTGCCGATCGAATAGAGCGGATCGAGCGAGGTCATCGGCTCCTGGAAGATCATGCTGATCTTGGCGCCACGCACCTTGTTCAGGTCGGATTTACTCAGCGTCAGCAGGTTGCGGCCGCGATAGTCGACGCTGCCCGTGGCCTCGCCGTTCGAGGCGAGCAGGCTCATCGCCGCCATCATGGTCTGGCTCTTGCCGGAGCCGGACTCGCCGACCACGGCGACGGTCTCGCCGGCATTGACGTGGATGTTGATGCCCTTCACCGCTTCGACCGCGCCGTCGAGCGTGCGGAAGCGGACACGCAGGTCCTTGACGCTGAGGATCGTTTCGGGAGTGGCCATGTCAGCGGTGCCCATCTTTATCGATCTCTCGGGTCGAGCGCGTCGCGCAGGCCATCGCCGACGAAGTTCAGCGCAAACAGCGTCGAGACGAGGAAGAAAGCAGGAAACAGGAGCAGCCAGTTGGCGGTGCCGATGTTCTTGGCGCCGACCGAAATCAGCACGCCCCAGCTGGTCATCGGCTCCTGCACGCCAAGGCCGAGGAACGACAGGAAACTCTCCAGGATGATGACCTGCGGCACCAGCAAGGTCATGTAGATGACGACCGGGCCGAGCAGATTGGGGATGACGTGGCGCAGCAGGATGCCGCGCTGGCCGACGCCCATGGCTTCCGCCGCCTGGACATATTCCTGGCGGCGGATCGACAGCGCCTGGCCGCGCACGATGCGCGCCATGTCGAGCCACAGCACCGCGCCAACCGCCAGGAACATCAGCACGAAGTTGCGGCCGAAGAACACCACCAGCATGATGACGAAGAAGATGAACGGCAAGGAATAGAGCACATCGACGATGCGCATCATCACCTCGTCGATCCTGCCGCCGGAGAAACCCGCGGCGGCGCCATAGATCACCCCGATCACCACCGCGACGACGCCGGCGAGCAGGCCGATGGCCAGTGAGATGCGACCGGCCATCAGCGTGCGCGAGAGCAGATCGCGGCCGGTGTTGTCGGTGCCGAACAGAAAATATTGCTGCTTGACCGACGCGCTCATCGTCACTTCCAGACCGTCGGGCGACTTGCTCTCGATCTTGGTGTCGTCAAAGGCATCGGAGCGGTCGAGGTAGCGGATGTTGCGGTCATCGATCGGCTTGGTCGACTTGACTGCGACGAAGACCTGATTGCCCTCCTGGTGCCATTCCTTGATATCGACCCGCATGCGCTTGATCGCATCATTGAGCGCGGACTCGATCATGTCGGGCTTCGGATAGGCTGTCAGGCTTGGCGGCATGCGCACATAGTCGGCATAGATGGTCGTGTACTGATGCGGCACGAACCAGGGGCCAAACACGCTGACGAGCCCGATCAAGGCGAGGTAGTAGAGGCTGAACATGGCGGCGCGGTTGGCCTTGAGACGCGCCCAGGCATCGCCCCACAGCGAGCGGCCGACGATAGCGGGAGCAGTGGCTGCGATGTCAGTCATAGCGCACCCTCGGGTCGACGACCGCGTACATGACGTCGACGATCAGGTTGAAGACGATGGTGAAGATGGCGATCACCACCACCGTTCCCATCACCAGCGTGTAATCGCGGTTGAGCGCGGCATCGACGAAGTAGCGGCCGACGCCGGGAATGGAGAAGATCGTCTCGACTATGACGGAGCCGGTCAAAAGGGCCGCCGCCGCCGGGCCGGTGAAGGAAACGATCGGCAGGATGGCGCCGCGCAAGGCGTGTTTGACCACAACCGACCAGTCGGAAAGGCCGAGCGCGCGGGCGGTGCGGATGTGATGGGATCGCAGCGATTCGATCATGGAGCCGCGCATCAGGCGGGCGACGATGGCGATCTGCGGCAAGGCAAGCGTCAGCACCGGGCCGACCTTGTTGATGAAGGCGCCATCGCCCCAGCCGCCGATCGGCAGAAGTTTCCAGGTCAGGCCGAAGAGAAGCTGGATCACCGGCGCGATGACAAAGGTGGGGATGGTGCTGCCGGCCGTGGCCAGCGCAATCACCGTATAGTCGCCAAGCTTGTTCTGGTTGAGCGCGGCGATGGAGCCGAGCACGGAACCGAGCAGCAGCGCCAGGATCAGGGCCGAGGCGCCGAGCTGCACCGAAATGGGCAGGCCCTTGGCGAACAGTTCGGTGACGGTGAAATCCGGCATGTTGTAGCTCGGGCCAAAATTGCCGCGTAAGAGATTGCCGAGATAGTGGACATATTGCAGCCAGAGCGGATCGTTGAGGCCGAACTGGGCTTCAAGGTTGGCTTTGATCTCGGGGCTCAGCCCCCGCTCCTGGTTGAATGGCCCGCCTGGCGCGACGCGCATCAGGAAGAACGCCATCGTCACAATGACGAACAGCGTCGGTATGGCGGTCAAAAGCCGCCGGAATACGTATCGCAGCATCGGTGCCCCACTTGATCCGGAACACGCCTGTCCGATGGGACCATTGTGCTCCAGCCTTCAAATCTTCGCACCGGATTTTCCGAAAATCGATTGCGCTTCCCGGCCGATGCGATGGCAAACCAGCACCGCCGCGCACGACGTGCGCGGCGGCTTGGCCAGGGATCAGTCCTTGCTGACGAAACGCGACGGATGGACATCCATCACATTGTCGACGAAGCCATGCAGCTTCGAGGACACGATGTCGTGGTAGCTGTAGTAGAGCAGCGGGATCTGGCCGACATCGTCGACGAGAATGCGTTCGGCCTCGGAGAGTTCCTTCATGCGCTCCTCGGGCTTGCCTCCGGCGGCGGCTGCCTTGTCCATCGCTGCTTCATAGGCCGGGCTGTTGTAGTTCGAGTAGTTGTTGCCGCTCGCCTTGCGCGAGATGCCAAGGAAGGTTTCCGGATCCTTGTAGTCGGCGATCCAGGCGGCACGCGCCACGTCATAGTCGCCCTTCTGCTCGAGGAAGGAGTAGTGCGTCTTGGTGTCGGTGTTGAGCAGCGTGACGTCGACGCCAAGCGGCTTCAGCTGCTCCTGGATGGCGACCGCGGTGTTCTTGTGATTTTCCGAGGTGTTGTAGCGGATTTCCATCTTCAGCGGATGTTCGGGCGTGTAGCCGAGTTTCTCGAGGATTTTCTTGGCCGCGTCCTCGCGGTCTATCTGCGGCATCTCGGCATATTTGGCCATTGCGGGCGTGTAGCCCTCGATGCCGGGAGGCACCATCGAATAGCCGGGCAGCATCGAGTTCTGCCAGACCTTTTCGGCGATGAAGTCGCGGTCGATCGCCATCGAGATGGCGTTGCGCAGTTCAGGGTTGTTCCACGGCGCCTTGTCGGTCTTGATGGCGTAATAATAGGTGCCGAGATAGGGGCCGACATGGATCTGGTCGCCGAACTTGGTCTTGAGGTCGGCAAGCTGTTCGGTCGGCAGATCGTCATAGCTGTCGAGTTCGCCTGCCTCGAAGCGCTTCATCGCCGATGAGCGGTCTTCGGTCGGGATATAGTTGACCACGTCGAACTTGACAGTTGCGGCGTCCCAGAATTTCGGATTCTTGACCAGCTTCATGTGGTCGTTGGGAACCCATTCTGCCAGCGTGTAGGCGCCGTTCGAGACGAGCTTGCCGGGCTTGATCCAGTCGGCGCCGAGTTTCTCAATCGAAGCCTTGCTGACCGGATAGGTCGCCTGGTGGGTCAGCATCTCCAGGAAGTAGGGCGTCGGCGCCTTCAGGGTCACTTCCAGGGTGTTGGCGTCGATGGCCTTGACGCCCATGTCCTCGGGCTTGCCTTTCTTGGTGTTGACGTCCTCGGCGCCCTTCACCGGATACAGCATCGAGGCGTATTCGGCCCCGGTCGCCGGATCTTCCAGCCGGTGGAAGGCGTAGACAAAGTCGTCCGCCGTCACCGGGCTGCCGTCCGACCACATGCCGTCCTTGCGCAGCTTGAAGGTGTAGACGGTGCCGTCATCCGACACCGTCCAGCTTTCGGCGGCGCCCGGAATGAGGTTTGCCTTCTCGTCCTGCATGACCAGTCCCTGGAACAGGTCGCGCAGCACGTTGGCTTCATACACCGTCGAGGTCTTGTGCGGGTCGACCGACTCCGATTCGGCGGCGGTGCCCCTGTTATAGACGCTCTCGGCGAACGCCGGCGAGTAGAATGCGCCGGCGGCTACCGCCATGGTGGCGGCGAATACCGTCGCCTTCAGCATGTTTTTCAGCATGAAGTTCTCCCTGTCGGCGCTGCCCGCGGCGCGCCTTTGAGTGTTGACGCCCCGGAACCGATGCCTGGTTCCTTTGAGCGTGCCGCCGGTTCCCCCCGGCAGCTGGTGGCAGGAGACTAGACAGGAGGTAAGCTCTTTTCAACCGAGTACTGATTGACCCTAAGTCAATCCTCAAAAACGAAGAAGCAACAGCTAAATTAGAACGGCATTTTCAATCGCGCGCATCCCCAGGTTGCACCCAGAGTTTTCGCTTTCTGCATGCGAACTTTGGCAAGCTGGTATCATGGTACAGAATCTCATTTCCAGGCTCCGAAGACGTGCGTTCCGAACAGACAATTCGGGAACGTCGGCGGTCGAGTTCGCCCTGCTGTCGCCGATTTTTATCCTTCTTCTGCTCGGAATGGTTGCGTACGGTATCTATTTTGGTGCTGCCAACTCGATCCAGCAGATCGCGGCGGATGCCGCCCGGACGGCTATAGCCGGGTTGAATCAGACCGAGCGGCAGACGCTCGTTGCCGCCTTCCTCGCCAACAATGCCGGTGGTTACCCCTTCGTGGACGCCAGCAAACTGACCTACCAGGCCAATGATAGCGTGGCCGACGGCAGCCAGTTCGTGGTGTCGGTCTCGTACGATGCACACAACCTGCCGATCTGGAATCTCTTCCCGGGCATAGCCATGCCAGGGACCACCATCAAGCGTCAGTCAACGATCAGGGTTGGGGGTATCTGAATGCTGCAGCGTGCGGGCAAGGGCATCGGCCGGCTTGCACGGTCCATGATGGGGGACAGGAAGGCGAATTTCGCCGTCATGACCGCGCTGAGCGCGCCGGTCGCCCTGGCGCTGGCCGCGGTGGCCATCGACGAAGCCTCCATCTACTCCGAGCGCCGGCAGGCCCAGGCGATGGTCGATCTGGCGGCGATCACCGCAGCCTCGAACATCAACAATGTCAACACGGCGGTCGTCACCACGCTCACCGACAACGGCATGCCGGGTGTCGTGGTTCAAGCCTCTGGCCAGACCATTGCCCCGGCCCTCGGCAAGACGGTGGTGACGGTCACGCAAGGCCGATATGCCTCGACGACCACCAATGTCACCCAACGCTTCCAGGCGGGCGTGACACCCTACAATGCGGTACGTGTCACACTGGCGAAAGTCCCCACCCGCTATTTTGCAAGTTCGCTCATCCCCACTCCGGTCATCGGCACCCAAGCCACGGCCAGCATGACGCCGCAGGCGGCATTCTCGGTGGGGTCGAGACTGCTCAGCGTCAATGGCGGCATCCTCAATGCTTTGCTGAGCGGGCTCCTCGGCGGCAACATCTCGCTCAGTGTCATGGACTATAACGGGCTGATCTCGGCCGATGTCAGCGTCTTGTCCTTCATCAGTGCGCTCGCCACACAATTGAACATCACGGCCGGCACCTATTCGGACGTACTGGCCTCGAAAGCGACTGTCGGCCAGATCGCCACCGCCATGGCCAACGTCCCCGGCCTCGGCAACACGGCCAAGGTCGCCCTGCAGACAATCGCCTCCAAGTCGACCAGCACGGTCAAGATCCCGCTCAGCAGCCTTGTCGATCTCGGCTCCGTCGGCAGCCTGGGCCTTGGGCAACAGCCGTCCGGCTTCGGCGTCGATGCAAGCGCCATGGGAATGCTGACCGCCGCCGCCGTGCTCGCCAACGGCACCAACCAGGCCGCGATCGACCTCGGCGCCACCATACCTGGACTGCTCTCGACCAAGCTCAACATCGCCATCGGGCAGCCGCCGCAATCCTCGCCCTGGCTCGCGGTCGACGGCATCGGCACTGTCGTGCGCACCGCCCAGACGCGCATCAAACTGACGGCCTCCGTCGGTGTCGGCACGCCGGGCCTCGGCGGCGGCATCAGCCTGCTCGCCGTCAACCTGCCGCTCAATGTCGAAGTCGCCTATGCCGAAGCCAAGCTGACCGACATCAGCTGTCCGACAGGACCTTCCAGCATCAGCGTTTCGATCGCCGCGCACCCGGGCGTTGCACAGCTTAACCTGGCCAACAGCAACAATCCCTCCGGCTTCGCCGATTTCAGCCAGCCGCAGACCTTCTCCGACGCCGACATCGCGGATGTGAGCCTCCATCTGCTGCTGATCAACATCCCGCTGATCCAGGTGATGGGGTCGGCAGCGACCGCGATCACCAACAACAGCCCACAGACCTTGACCTTCAACGCAACCGACATCACCAACAAGACGGTGAAAACCGTTTCGACGCGCAACATCTCGCAGTCGCTCACCACGTCGCTGGTCAACAACCTGTCGCTTTCCGCCAATGTGCTTGGTCTCGGTATCGATCTCAGTTCCCTGCTCGGAACGGTCAAACCGGCAGTGGTGACCCTGCTCAACACCGTAACGGCGCCCGTCGACGACTTGCTCTACAATGTGCTGTCCGCGCTGGGTGTCGGCGTCGGCCAGGCCGACATACGCGTCACCGGAGCGACCTGCGGCCGGGCGGTACTCGTTCAGTAAGGTTTTCGTGGCCAAGCGGGTCGCCTGGCCAAGGCGCCGTCGAACGGCCAGTCAGTCGAGCCGGCCAAGGAAGCAACCGAGAGCCGGCAGCGAAAGCGCTTCCTCCTCGCCGGCAGCGGTGCCAGCCAGGACGGCGGCGACAGCGCCAATATCCGGTGGCAAGGGCCAATTCGCCGGCTCTCCAGCGAAATTGAAGACGCAGAGCAGTTTCTGCCCACCGCCTTCGCGGATGAAGGCCAGCAGGTCGCCTTCGGCGTCGAGAAAGCGGATCGAACCGCTGACCAGCGCCGGATGGCGCCTGCGCAATGCGAGCGTCGAACGGTAGGCGGACAACACCGAATGGTCGCTGCCGTTCTGCACATCGGCGGCGCGGGCGCGATGGCTGGCGGGGACCGGCAGCCAGGGCTTGCCCGTCGAGAAGCCCGCATTGTCGGCGCCGGCTTCCCAAACCATCGGCGTGCGGCAGCCATCCCTGCCCTTCACACCGGGCCAGAAACGGATGCCGACGGGATCGCGCAGATCCTCATAAGCAAGCTCCGCCTCCTCCAGGCCGAGTTCCTCACCCTGATAGAGGCAGATCGAACCGCGCAGGCAGGCGAGCAGCATGATCGAGAATCTGGCCACCGCCTCGGCATCGCCATCCGGCCCTGTCCAGCGGCTGACATGGCGCACCACGTCATGGTTGGAAAACGCCCAGCAGACCCAGCCGTCGGCAACCGCATGTTCGAAGGCCTCGACGCAGCCGCGCACATGCGCCGCCGAAAATTGCGGACCGAGCAGGTCGAAGGTGTAGCACATCTGCAGCTTGTCGCCGCCGGAGGTGTAGGCTGCCAGCGTCTGCAGCGAGCGGCCCTCGTCGCCGATTTCGCCGACGGCGGCGCGGTCTGGATATTCGTCGAGCAGCGCCCGGAAACGCCTGAGGAAAGCCAGGTTCTCCGGCTGCGTCTTGTCGAACAAATGCTCCTGGTAAAGGTAGGTGTTGGTCTCGCCATTGGTGCCGGCGACGCTCGACGCCAAGGGCGGATTGCTGCGCAGCCAACGGTCGTGGACATAATAGTTGACGGTGTCGAGCCGGAAACCGTCGACGCCGCGCTCCAGCCAGAAGCGCACCGTGTCCAGCAGCGCGTCCTGGACCTCCGGATTGTGGAAATTCAGATCGGGCTGCGAGGCGAGGAAATTGTGCATGTAATATTGCCGGCGGGTCGAATCCCACTCCCAGGCCGGGCCGCCGAAGACGGACAGCCAGTTGTTGGGCGCATTGCCGTCGGGTTTCGTATCGGCCCACACGTACCAGTCGGCCTTGGGATTGTCGCGGCTGGCGCGGCTCTCGATGAACCATTCGTGTTTGTCGGATGAGTGCGACAAGACCTGGTCGATGACGATTTTCAGGCCCAGCCGGTGCGCCTCGGCGACCAGAGCGTCGAAATCCTCCAGCGAACCGAACATCGGATCGACGTCGCGATAATCCGAAACGTCATAGCCCATGTCGGCCATCGGCGACTTGAAGAAGGGCGATAGCCAGACGGCATCGACGCCGAGCGAGGCGATGTGGGCAAGTCGCGCGGTGATACCCCTGAGATCGCCGCTGCCGTCGCCGGTCGTGTCCTGGAAGGAGCGCGGATAGACCTGGTAGATAACGCAGCCGCGCCACCATTCGGCCGCCTGCCCCGCAACGTCATCGGCCATCACGAACCCTTCCTGGCGCGACCCTTGGCGGTCCGGCGCGAACTGGTTTTTTTCGCATCGGATTGCCCGAAGCCCGGCTGCCACTTTTCGGTCCGATGCTCTGCGATGAAATGGACGCTGCGGCCCGGCAGCGGCCGCATAAGGTCGATCGCCTGCGTCTCGATCGCCGGCTGCCATCGGAAGCCTTCCCGCACGGGCAAGGTGAAGACGCATTGGCGACGATCGCCATTGATCATGACGGCAAGGCGGTCGCCGCCCGCATCACCCAACAGCATGACGAGGCGGTGTCGGGCGGGGTCGTTCCAGTCCGTCTCGGCAAGCGGCATGCCGGTCTCGGTCAACCAGGCGACGTCGGGGATGCCTGTCGCATCGGCCGGTTGTCCTGTCAGGAAATCGGTATCCGACAAAGCGGGGACGGTACGGCGAAGCATGCCGAGCGCCGATGCGTAGCGCTCCAGCGCCTGGTCGCGGCCGGCCCAGTCGAGCCAGGTGATGGCATTGTCCTGCGCATAGGCATTGTTGTTGCCCTTCTGGGAGCGGCCGAACTCGTCGCCCGCTGTCAGCATGATGGTGCCGCGCGAGGCAAACAGCGTGGCGAGCAGCGCGCACTGGTCGTCGAAGCGCGCCCTGGTGATCGCCGTACTGTCCGTCTCGCCCTCGGCGCCATTGTTCCAGGACAAATTGTCGTTGTGGCCGTCGCGGTTCTGCTCACCATTGGCCGCGTTGTGCTTGCGCTCATAGGCGACGATGTCGGCCAGCGTCATGCCGTCATGGGCGGCGATGAAATTGAGCGTGCGGCTGGCCGGCTGGCCGGCCTTGCCAAAAACATCGGACGAACCGGCAAGCCGCGTCGCCAGCGCTCCTACCGCGCCGGCATCGCCTCGCCAGAAGCGCCTGGCGTCGTCGCGATAGCGGTCGTTCCATTCGAGGAAGCGCGGCGGGAAGTTGCCGAGCTGGTAGCCGTCAGGACCGATATCCCAGGGTTCGGCAACCAACACGCGATCGGCAAGGACGGGATCGCCGGCGATCGCCGCGAGCAAGGGCGCCGCGGGATCGAACACGCCGTCGACGCGGCCCAGCACCGGCGCCAGATCGAAGCGGAAGCCGTCGACGCCGGCATTGCAGACAAAATGCCGGAGGGTGTCGAGCACCATGTCCCGCACCGCCGGATGATCGCAGGCGACGGTGTTGCCTGTGCCGGTGTCATTGACCAGCCTGCCATCCGGCTGGTGCCGATAGTAGGCCTGGTTGTCGAGGCCGCGCAGCGACAGCGTCGGCCCCAGCCGGTCGCTTTCGCCCGTGTGGTTGAAGACGAGGTCGAGGATGGCGCCGATGCCGGCCTTGCGCAGCGCCGCCACGGTGTCGCGCAATTCCCCGAGGCCGCCGGGCGCAAGACGCGGGTCGAGCGCCATGAAGGTGACGGGATTGTAGCCCCAGGCATTGCTCAGGCCCAGCGGCGGCAGGTGCCGCTCGTCGATCGACGCCGTCACCGGCATCAGTTCGACGGCCGACACGCCGAGCCTTTGCAGATGCTCGATGACGACAGGATGAGCAAGTGCCGCGATCGTACCGCGCCGCGCTGGCGGAATGTCGGGATGCAGCTTGGTGAAGGCGCGCACAGGCACCTCGTAGATCAGGCCGCCCGGTCGAAACAGCGGCGGCAACACAGGCACCGCTTCGGGCACGGCTTTCGCCAGGGTCTTGGGCATCAGCGGCGCGGTGTCTGCGCCCTCATTGCGCCGCGCGGCGAGCCGCCAGTGATAGGCGTATGGCCGGTCGATTTCGACGGCATAGGGATCGGTAAGCAGCTTGTCGGGGTCGAACCACAACCCGCGCTCGGGCGCATAGTCACCGTCGGCGCGGAAGCCATACCGCGTCCCCGAGGCAAGGCCGGGAACGAAGAGCGCATGCACCCCCTCGCCTTCCGGCTGCAACTCCAACCGGTCGAGTTCGCGGTTTCCCTGCCCGTCGAAGATCGACACCCAGAGGCGGCGCGCCGACGAGGACCAGACTGCGAAGCGGATGCCCTCGCGGGTGACGGTGGCGCCGAGTTGGGTCATGGGAGCGCCTCACCTTCTCCCCTTGTGGGAGGAGGTGGATCGGCACGCAGCGCCGAGACGGATGAGGGGTGTTGGAAGGAATAAGGCGCCGGTGTTCTGGGCGTCGGTTTGCGCCAAGCTGGAGCACCCCTCATCCGTCCGAGCTTCGCTCGGCCACCTTCTCCCACAAGGGGAGAAGGGGGAGCCTCCGCCTCCACCCTCAAGTAATCACGCTCGGCTTGTTGCGGCCGGTGTGGCTCTTGATCCCGGCAATGTCGTCGGCGGCCGCGATGAGGTCGGCAAGGGCTGCCTGCGTGTCGAGATCGTGCCTGGCCTTGTCCGGCTCGTAGCGCTCGATGTACACGCGCAAAGTCGCGCCGGACGTGCCAGTGCCGGAAAGCCGGAAGACGACGCGCGAGCCACCTTCGAACAGGATTCTGATACCCTGATGCTCGCTGGTCGAACCGTCGACCGGGTCGTGATAGGCGAAATCGTCGGCCTTGGCGATCTTCAGGCCGCGCACGCTGGTGCCGGGCAGCGAGCCGAGCTTCGCACGCAGTTCATCGACCAGAGCGTTGGCGCGGTCGCTCTCGACCTCCTCATAGTCGTGGCGGGAATAGTAGTTGCGCCCATAGGCCGCCCAGTGCTCGGTGACGACCTGCTTGCAGCTTTCGCCCCGCGCGGCGAGGATATTGAGCCAGAGCAGCACCGCCCACAGGCCGTCCTTTTCGCGCACATGGTTGGAGCCGGTGCCGGCGCTCTCCTCGCCGCAGATCGTCGCCATGCCGGCATCGAGCAGATTGCCGAAGAACTTCCAGCCGGTCGGCGTCTCGTAGATAGCGATGCCGAGTTTTTCGGCGACACGGTCGGCGGCGCCACTGGTCGGCATCGAGCGGGCGATGCCCTTCAGCCCGTCCTTGTAGCCGGGCGCCAGACGGGCATTGGCGGCAAGCATCGCCACCGAATCCGACGGGGTGACGAAAATGCCCTTGCCGATGATCAGATTGCGGTCGCCGTCACCGTCGGAAGCGGCACCAAAATCCGGCGCGTCCGGCCCCATCATCTCGTCATAGAGATGCTTGGCGTGCACCAGGTTCGGATCCGGATGATGGCCGCCGAAATCCGGCAGCGGCTTGAAGTTGCGGCAGGTGCCGCTGGGCGCGCCAAGCCGGTTCTCGAGGATTTCCTTGCCATAGGGACCTGTCACCGCATGCATGGCGTCGAAGCGCATGCGGAAGCCCGATTTGAACAGTCTGCGCAGCGCGTCGAAATCGAACAGGCTTTCCATCAGCTCGGCATAATCGGCGACCGGATCGATGATCTCGACCGTCATGCCGGCGGCCGTGACGGTGCCGATCGTATCGATGTCGATCGGATCGATGTCCGATGTCTTGAAGCTCGAAATCGCCTTGGTCTTGGCAAAGATCGCATCGGTCAGCTTTTCCGGCGCCGGGCCGCCATTGCCGGCATTGTACTTGATGCCGAAATCCTCATGCGGGCCGCCGGGATTGTGGCTGGCCGACAGGATGATGCCGCCGAAGGTCTTGTATTTGCGGATGACATGCGAGGCGGCCGGTGTCGACAATATGCCGCCCTGCCCGACCATCACCTTGCCGAAGCCGTTTGCGGCCGCCATGGCGATTGCCTTCTGGATGACCTCGCGGTTGTAGAAGCGGCCGTCGCCGCCGATCACCAGCGTCTTGCCCTTGAAGCCGTCAAGCGCGTCGAAGATCGACTGGATGAAGTTCTCGGCATAGTGCTCCTGCTGGAACACGGGCACCTTCTTGCGCAGGCCCGACGTGCCGGGCTTCTGGTCTGAATAGGGCTTGGTGGGGACGGTCCGTATCATGCTTCAGGCAACCCTTTTCGAAAGCAGCAGGCGATAGAGTTCAAGATATTTTTCCGCGCTCTTGTCCCATGACACATCGCCCTTCATACCTTGGCGCTGGATGGTCTCGAAGGCCGCGGGATCGGCGTAGGCATCGACCAGGCGGCGTATGGCGTGCAGCATCGCGCCGCCATTGTTGGGAGCGAATTGGAACCCTGTCGCCACGCGGGCCGCCATAGCCGCTTCGTTGGCGTCGATGATGGTGTCGGCAAGGCCGCCGGTGCGGGCGACCACCGGCACGCAGCCGTAGCGCAGGCCGTAGAGCTGCGTCAGTCCACAGGGTTCGAAGCGGGACGGGATGATGATGGCGTCGCAGCCGCCCTGCATGGTGTGTGACAACCCTTCGTCATACCCGATGACCACGCCAATGCGGCCACGGTGGCGTGCGGCGGCGGCAAGCAGCGCGCCTTCGAGGCCCGCGTCACCGGAGCCCAGTATGGCCAGCCGCGCCCCAGCCGCGACGATGCCATCGATCACCGTCGCCAATATGTCCATGCCCTTCTGCCAGGTCAGCCGGCTGATGACGCAGACGATCGGGCTGTCGTCGCGGTCGAGGCCGAAACGCTCCTCCACGGCCGCCCTGTTCGGCGCCCGTGCCTTGAGCGTTGCGGCCGTATAGTTCGACACCAGATGCTTGTCCGTCTCCGGATCCCAGATGGCGGTGTCGATGCCATTGACGATGCCATAGAGATCGCTGGAGCGCATGTTGATCAGGCCGTCGAGTCCCATGCCGAATTCCGGCGAACGGATCTCCTGCGCATAGGTCGGGCTCACCGTGGTGATCGCCCAGGCCGCCTGCAGGCCAGCCTTGAGGAAGCCGACGCCACCATAATATTCGACGCCGTCAAGCGCCATCGCCACTGCCGGCAGGCCGAGTTCGCCGAAGATGCCGGCGCCGAACTGTCCCTGGAAGGCGAGATTGTGGACGGTCATCATCGACGGCGTGCCGACCGCCTTGCCGTAGCGCATATAGGCCAGCGTCATCGCCGACTGCCAGTCATGGGCATGGACGATGTCGGGCAGGTAGCCCGAGATGGCGCCGCCGGCGATATCGGCGCCGGCCTGGCTCAGGGCCGCGAAACGCCGCCAATTGTCCGGCCAGTCGGCGCCCGAAGCATTGCCGTAGGGACCGCCGGGACGGTCGAACAGATGCGGCGCGTCGAGCACGAAAAGGTCGAGCCCGGCAAGCTCGACGGCATGGATAGAGGCCTTGCCGCCTTGCAACAGCGGATATTGGTAGACGGCCTTGCGTTTCTTGAAGCCCTCCATCACCGCGGGAAAGCCTGGAATGAGCGTGCGCATGGTCACACCCTTGGCCGCCAGCGCGACGGGCAGCGCACCGGTCACGTCGGCAAGCCCGCCGGTCTTGATCAGCGGGAAGATCTCGGGCGTGACCGACAGAACCTGCATGCGTCTATCCCGATCCTGTCCAATTCTTTGTTTCCAGGCAATTCCCGCACGGAAACCCGTTTCGCACTTTTCGCGGAATTGCTCTAGAGCCCGAGTTTGTTGATCATGTCCTGCGTGACCAGGCAGATGCCCTTCTCCGAAACGCGGAAGCGCTTGGCGTCGAGCACGGGATCCTCGCCGACGACCAACCCCTCCGGTATCCTAACACCATGGTCAATGACGACGCGCTTCAACTTTGCGTTCCGGCCGACATGAACGTCGGGCAGCATGACCACCTCTTCCAGCGTCGAATAGGAATTGATGCGCGCGCCGGTGAAGATCAGGCTCTTCTTCAGCGTCGCGCCGGAGACGATGCAATCGCCCGAGACCAGCGAGGAAACGGCCGAGCCGCGCCGGCCATCCTCGTCATGGACGAATTTTGCCGGTGGCTTCAACTCGGCGTAGGTCCAGATCGGCCAGTCGCGGTCGTAGAGGTCGAGCTCCGGCGTCACGTCGGTCAGGTCGATATTGGCTTCCCAATAGGCGTCGACCGTTCCGACATCGCGCCAATAGGCTTCGTTCTCGGCGGTCGAGCGCACGCAAGATTTGGTGAAACGGTGCGCGATCGCCTTACCGTGCTCGACGATATAGGGGATGATGTCCTTGCCGAAATCGCGGCTTGAGCCCGGCTCGGCGGCGTCGCGGCGCAACTGCTCCATCAGGAACTTGGTCCTGAAGACGTAGATGCCCATCGAGGCCAGGGCGAAGTCCGGATTGCCCGGAATGCCGGGCGGATCGGCCGGCTTTTCGACGAAGGCGATGATGTTGTCCTTGGCATCGACATGCATGACGCCAAAGCCCGTCGCCTCCATGCGCGGCACTTCGAGACAGCCAACGGTGACGTCGGCATTGGCGTCGACATGCTGACGCAGCATCATCTCGTAGTCCATCTTGTAGATGTGGTCGCCAGCGAGGATGACCATGTATTCGGGGCCGTAGGCCTCGATGATGTCGATGTTCTGGTAGACGGCGTCAGCCGTGCCTTCATACCACTGCGTTTCCGAGACGCGCTGGCTGGCCGGCAGGATGTCGAAGCTTTCGTTTCGTTCCGGCCGCAGGAAGTTCCAGCCGCGCTGCAGGTGGCGGATCAGCGAATGCGCCTTGTACTGGGTGGCGACGCCGAGGCGGCGAATGCCGGAGTTGAGCGCATTGGAGAGCGCGAAGTCGATGATGCGCGTCTTGCCGCCGAAATAGACCGCCGGCTTGGCGCGACGGTCGGTCAGTTCCTTGAGGCGGCTGCCACGGCCGCCGGCCAGTACATAGGCCATGGCATCGCGCGCCAGCGGCTGGGTCCGTTTCAAGTCTGCCATTTCTACCCTCCCAATTTACTCAAGTCTCGCCCTGTTCGTCGGCCTCGGCCACGAGTTCGAGCATGATTGTCGACAGCGGCGGCAGAAGCATCGTCGCCGAGATGCTCTTGCCTTCCGCCCTTGCCTCGACCATGCCGCCATTGCCCATGCCTGAACCGCCATATTCGGATGCGTCGGTGTTGATGATCTCGCGCCACTTGCCGGCCTTCGGCAGCGGCACGCGATAATTGTCGCGCGGCACCGGCGTGAAGTTGGAGATGACGGCCACCGGGCTGCCGCCCGGCGCGTTGCGCACCCAGGCGAAAACCGAATTCTGGCTGTCGTCGACGATCAGCCAGGAAAACCCTTCCGGTTCGCAGTCGCGGCCGTGCAGCGCCGGGCGCGACCGATAGAGATAGTTGAGATCGCGCACGGTCTGCCAGACGCCGCGATGCGGGCGGAAATCGAGCAGATTCCAGTCGAGAGCGCGCGCCTCGCTCCATTCGCGGCGCTGCGCGAATTCCTGTCCCATGAACAAGAGCTTCTTGCCGGGGTAGCCCCACATGAAACCGTAATAGGCGCGCAAGGTCGCGAATTTCTGCCAGTCGTCGCCGGCCATCTTGCCCAGCAGCGTGCCTTTGCCGTGCACGACCTCATCATGCGAGAGCGGCAGCACGAAATTCTCCGAGAAGGCGTAGGTCAGGCCGAAGGTCAGGTCGTTGTGGTGGTGCTTGCGGAAAATCGGCTCCTTGGAGAAATACTCCAACGTGTCATGCATGAAGCCCATGTTCCACTTGAAGCCGAAGCCCAGCCCGCCTTCATGCACCGGCGCCGAAACCTTCGGCCATGAGGTCGATTCCTCGGCGATGGTCATGACGCCGGGATGGTGGCCGTAGACCTCCTTGTTCATCTTCTGCAGGAAAGAGACCGCCTCGAGGTTCTCGCGGCCGCCCTTCTCGTTGGGGATCCACTCGCCGGCCTTGCGCGAATAGTCGAGGTAGAGCATCGAGGCGACCGCATCGACGCGCAAACCGTCGACATGATATTTCTCGGCCCAGAACAGCGCATTGTTGACCAGAAACGACACCACCTCGCGGCGGCCGAAATTGTAGATCGCTGTGTTCCAGTCGGGATGAAAACCCTTGCGCGGATCGGCATGTTCGTAGAGCGCGGTGCCGTCGAAATGGACTAGGCCATGCGCGTCGACCGGGAAATGCGCCGGCACCCAGTCGAGGATGACGCCGACGCCGGCGCGATGCGCGCCATCGACGAAACGGGCAAAGCCGTCCGGATCGCCGAAGCGGGCCGACGGCGCGTAGAGGCCGGTCGTCTGATAGCCCCAGGACGGGTCATAGGGATGCTCGGAAATCGGCATGAACTCGATGTGGGTGAAGCCGGTCTCGACCACATAGGGGATCAGCCGGTCGGCCATTTCGTCCCATGACAGGAACGTGCCGTCGTCGTGAAGCTGCCAGGATCCGGCGTGGACTTCGTAGATCGAGACGGCCTCGCGCCGGGGATCGGCATTGCGCCAGTAGTTGCGATGCGCCTCGTCGCCCCACTCATGCGCCGGCGGCACGGCAACAACCGAAGCGGTGGCGGGACGCAGTTCGGATTTGAACGCAAACGGATCGGCCTTCAGCGGCAGCCTGACGCCATCGGGTCCAATGATCTCGTATTTGTAGGGTCGCCCGGCACCGATGTCCGGGATGAACACCTCCCATATGCCGGTGTCGCGGCGATCGCGCATCGTGTGGCGGCGGCCATCCCAGTCGTTGAAATCGCCGACCACCGAGACGCGTCTTGCGTTGGGAGCCCAGACGGCGAAATGCACGCCGGTGGCGCCTTCGTGCTCGATGACGTGCGCGCCAAGCTTGTCGAACAGCCTGAGATGCGACCCTTCGGCGATATAGTAGTCGTCCATCGGCCCGAGCACCGGGCCGAACGAATATGGATCGGTCAGCCACCAGTCACCGCCGGCATTGCGCGCGTGATAGCGCAGCGGCTGCCGCTTCTTGATCGACAGCCTGCCTTCAAAGAAGCCGGCATCGTCTCGCCTGGACAACGCACCGGCCTCGATGCCCGTCAGCGTATAGGCAATGACGGCCTCGGCATGTGGAACGAAGCAACGGGCAAACAGGCTTTTGCCGACCTCATGGACACCGAGGACCGCGAACGGATCTCCGTGCGTGCCGGCGACAATCGCCGCAACATCGCTGGCTGGCGCCAGTCCGTCCGGCCCGCTTGTCGCAGCGGTCACGCGCGGCTTCCTCATCAGGCAGTGTCCCTCCCAGGGCACCAGGTGTCTATTTCTGGTGATGTGAGTTCGCATTCAACCCAAATCACCGGGACCACATTGTTCGTGGCCTCATGCAATCACATCAGGCAGGCACGTTCCAGATTTCTTTCGCGTATTGGCGGATGGTGCGATCGGACGAGAACCAGCCGACGCGCGCGACGTTGCGGATTGCTCTGGCATACCAGTCCGGGCTGTTGCGCCAGACAGCGTCGACATCACGCTGGGCGGCGGCGTAGGCGTCGAAATCGGCGGCGACCATGAACCAGTCGCCGGTGTAGAGGCCGTTGATGAGGTCGCGGTAACGGTCCGGATCGTCCGGCGAAAAGACGCCCGAGGAAACGGCCGCGACCGCCTGCGACAGTTCGGGCGAGCCCTCGATCACGGCACGCGGGTTGTAGCCATTGCTGCGCCGTTCAGCGACCTCGGCCGTGGTCAGGCCGAAGATGAAGATGTTGTCGTCGCCGACGCATTCCTTGATCTCGACATTGGCGCCGTCGAGCGTGCCGATGGTCAGGGCGCCGTTGAGCGCGAACTTCATGTTGCCGGTTCCCGACGCCTCCATGCCGGCGGTCGAAATCTGCTCGGACAGGTCGGCGGCCGGCATCAAGACTTCGGCCAGGCTGACATTGTAGTTCGGCACGAACACCACCTTCAGCAAGCCGCGCACCGCCGGATCGCGGTTGATGACCCTGGCGACGTCATTGGCGAGTTTGATGATCAGCTTGGCGTTGTGGTAGCTGGGCGCCGCCTTGCCGCCGAAGAATTTTACGCGCGGCATCCAGTCGCGCTCGGGATGCGAGCGGATCTGGTCGTAGAGCGCGATCGCCTCGAGGATGTTGAGGAGTTGGCGCTTGTATTCGTGGATGCGCTTGACCTGGATGTCGAACAGCGCCGACGGGTCGACCTTGATGCCGAGCCGGTCGGCGACGAGATTGGCCAGCCGCGCCTTGTTCTGGCGCTTGACGCCCGCGAATTTCTCCCGGAACGCGCTGTCATCGGCAAAGCTGTCGAGCCCTTTGATGGCGTCGATATCGTCGAGAAAACGGTCACCAATCGCCTCGCGGGCGAGCGAGGTCAGGCCGGGGTTGCACTGGATCAGCCAGCGCCGCGGCGTGATGCCGTTGGTCTTGTTGTTGATGCGATCGGGATAGAGCTTGTGCAGGTCGGCAAACACCGTTTCCTTCATCAGCTCGGTATGCAGCGCCGACACACCGTTGATCGAATGCGAGCCGACAAAGGCCAGATTGCCCATGCGCACGCGGCGGTCGCCATTTTCCTGGATCAGCGAAATGCGGCTGATCTGCTCGCCCGAGAACTGGTCGGTGGCGCGTGCCTCCAGAAGCACCTGCGCGTTGATGGCGTAGACGATCTGCATATGGCGCGGCAGAAGCCGCTCGAACAGCGGCACCGGCCAGCTTTCCAGGGCTTCGGGAAGAAGCGTGTGGTTTGTGTAGCCGAAGGTACGTTTGGTGATGTCCCAGGCGAGGTCGAAGTCCATGCCGTGGACATCCATCAAGAGCCGCATCAGCTCCGGCACGGCGATCGCCGGGTGGGTGTCGTTCAAGTGGATCGCCGCCTTGTCGGGCAGCGACTTCAGGTCGCCATACTGGCTGAGATGGCGCTGCACGATGTCCTGCAGCGAGGCGGTCGAGAAGAAATACTCTTGCCGCAGCCTGAGCTCCTGCCCGGCCATGTGGGAATCGGCGGGGTAAAGCACGCGCGACAGCGCGTCCGCCTTGTTGCTTTCGGCGAGCGCGCCGATGTGGTCGCCGGCATTAAACTTGTCGAGCAGGATCGGATCGACCGGCATGCCCGACCACAGCCGCAGCGTGTTGACGCGGTTGCCCCGCCAGCCGACGACAGGCGTGTCGTAGGCAACAGCCAGGACATGTTCGGTCGGCTTCCAGACGTGGCGCTCGAGCCGGCCGTCCTTCGACGTGATGGACTCCACCGAACCGCCGAAGCCGACTTCGAAGGAGCGTTCGCGCCGTTCGAACTCCCAGGGGTTGCCGTGATCGAGCCATGTCTCGGGCAGTTCCACCTGCCAGCCGTCGTGGATCTCCTGACGGAACATGCCGTTGGCGTAGCGGATGCCGTAGCCATGCGCGGGAATGTCGACGGTCGCCATGCTTTCCATGAAGCAGGCGGCAAGCCGGCCAAGGCCGCCATTGCCGAGCGCCGCGTCGGGTTCCAGCGCCGCGATGAGATCGAGGTCGACGCCGAGCGACGACAGCGCCTCGCGCATATTGGCCATCAGGCCAAGATTGGAGAAGGAGTCGCGCATCAGGCGGCCGATGAGGAACTCCAGCGACAAATAGTAGACGCGCTTTTCCTGCTGGTCATAGGCCTCTTTGGTTGCCTGCATCCAGCGATCGACGATGCGGTCGCGCACGACCTTGATCGAGGCCGTCAGCCAGTCGTACTGGGTCGCGACGGTGGTGTCCTTGCCGACCCGGTATTTGAGGGCCACCAAGACTTCCCTTGCGAGCGTCTTCGGATCAGGATTTTCGAGCAGGGGCGGAAGGGTTTCGGATGTCATTGCGCGCGTCATGCTGCCTCTCGTGCGGTTGCAACGATCATACCGGCTTTCACCATTCATCCCAGCCCATGTTACCGCGTTGCAACATATATTCAATCGATTTAGATGAACGCCCGCCAGCTTACCCTGCGGCAATTTGACAATCAGGCGGCCAGCGCAGCCTCCGGAGGCGCCTTGGCGCCGGTCATGAAGGCGACGGCGTCGGACATCGTATATTGCTTGGGATCGATGACGGCGAGGCGACGGCCCAGGCGATGAATGTGGACGCGGTCGGCCACCTCGAAGACATGCGGCATGTTGTGCGAGATCAGCACGATCGGCAGGCCGCGCTTCTTGACGTCCAGGATCAGTTCGAGCACACGGCGGCTCTCCTTGACACCAAGGGCCGCCGTCGGCTCGTCCATGATCACCACGCGGCTGCCGAAGGCAGCGGCGCGCGCCACCGCGACACCCTGGCGCTGGCCGCCCGAGAGCGTTTCCACCGCCTGGCCGATGTTCTGGATGGTCATCAGGCCGAGTTCGGTGAGTTTGTCGCGGGCGCGCTTTTCCATCGCCGGACGGTCGAGCATGCGCAGCCATTGCCCGAGGAAGCCGGGTTTGCGGATCTCGCGGCCGAGGAACATGTTGTCGGCGATCGACAGTGCCGGCGACAGCGCGAGGTTCTGGTAGACGGTCTCGATACCGGCCTCGCGGGCTTCCATCGGCGACTTGAAGGCAACGGTTTTGCCTTCAAGCCGGATTTCGCCTTCGTCGGGCACGACAGCGCCTGAAATCGCCTTGATGAGCGACGACTTGCCGGCGCCGTTGTCGCCGATGACGGCGAGGATTTCGCCGGGATAGAGGTCGAAGTCGGCATTGTCGAGGGCGGTGACGCGGCCATAGCGCTTGACCAGGCCGCGCGCGGTGAGAATGGGGTCCTGGGTCATGCCGAAACCTTTCTGATCCATTGGTCGACCGCCACGGCGCCGATGATCAACACACCGGTGAGCAGCACTTTCCACTGCGGGTCGGCGCCAAGCATGTTGAGGCCCATGGAGACGACGCCGACGATCATCGCGCCGAACAGCGTGCCCAGGATCGAGCCGCGCCCGCCGAAGAGGGAAATACCGCCGATCACCGTCGCGGTGATCGCCTGCAGATTGTAGTCGGTGACGGCCGCCGACGGCGAGATCGAACCGTTGCGGCCGATCGAGACCCAGGCGGCGAAAGCAGCGATGAGCCCGGCAAGGGTGTAGACCGTCACCAGCACCTTCTTGGTCTGGATGCCCGACAGCTTGGCCGCCTCCTGGTCGTCGCCGACAGCGTAGACATGGCGGCCCCAGGCGGTGTGGTTGAGGACGTACCAGAGCAGCATCACCAGCGCGACCATGGCGATGACGCCGAGCGTCAGCACCGCGGTACCGACCTTGAAGCTCAGGGCGAACAGATGCAGCAGCGGCGCCTGGGTGTCGACGTCGGTGTCGCGGATCGTTTCATTGGCCGAATAGATGAAGTTCGTGGCCATGACGATGTTCCACGTGCCAAGGGTCACGATGAAAGGCGGCAGCTTCATGTAAGCGACCAGCAACCCGTTGAGCAGCCCGCAGGCAGCACCGGCGGCAAGTCCGAGCGCCACGGCCACTACGCTCGGCAAGCCGTAACTGACGGCGCAATTGCCCATGATCACGGCTGAAATCACCATGATGACGCCAATCGACAGGTCGATGCCGGCGGTCAGGATGACCAGTGTCTGCGCAGCGCCCAGAATGCCGACGATGGCGATCTGCTGCAGGATCAGCGTCAGCGTATAGGACGAGAAGAAGCGCCCGCCAATGGTGATGCCGAAGATGATGATCGACAGGACCAGCACGATCAGCGGCACCGCCGCCGGCGTCGAATGCAGGAAATGCTGGACGCGCCTGACTGCGGATTTGTGTTCGTCGAACGCGGCAACGCTGGTGTCGCTGCCCGAGAGAACCTTCTCGAATTCCTGAGTTTGAGCCATGTTTCCTCCCCGTGAGGGGTCAGCCTAGCGCCGACGCCCATCCACGTCTTTCCGGTCTGTCGCCGGGATTGCTCGCGGTCACGCGACCCATCGTCCACCCGAAGCGGCCGGGGATCAAGCCCCGACCGCTCGAGTTCGGTAATTGCCGGTCAGGTCGGCATCAGCCCCAGCACTTGGCGAGGCCTTCCTTGGTGTCGATGGACTTCACGCCGTTGGCCGGCTTGTCGGTCACCAGGTTGACGCCGGTGTCGAAGAAATTCTTGCCTTCGGTCGGCTTCGGCTTGGTTCCATCCTTGGCGAAGGCGGCGATCGCCTCGATGCCGAGCGCCGCCATCTGCAGCGGGTACTGCTGCGACGTCGCGCCGATGACACCTTCCGTCACCGACTTTACGCCGGGGCAGCCGCCGTCGACGGAGACGATCAGCACCTGCTTTTCAAGGCCGACAGCCTTGAGCGCCTGGTAGGCGCCGACTGCTGCGGGCTCGTTGATGGTGTGGATGACGTTGATGGTGTTGTCCTTCTGCAGAAGGTTCTCCATCGCCTTGCGGCCGCCCTCCTCATTGCCGTTGGTGACGTCGTGGCCGACGATGCGCGGATCGGTTTCGTCGCCGATCTTGTTGGGATCCTTCACGTCGATGCCGTAGCCCATCATGAAGCCCTGGTCGCGCAGCACGTCCACGGTCGGCTGCGACGGCGTCAGGTCGAGGAAGCCGATCTTGGCGTCCTTGGCCTTGTCGCCGAGCGTCGCGGCAGCCCAGGCGCCGATCAGCTTGCCGGCCTCGAGATTGTCGGTGGCGAAGGTCGCATCGGCCGCGTCGATCGGGTCGAGCGGCGTGTCGAGCGCGATCACCAGCAGGCCGGCGTCACGCGCCTTCTTCACGGTCGGCACGATGCCCTTGGTGTCGGATGCGGTGATCAGGATGCCCTTGGCGCCGTCGGCAATGCAGCTTTCGATCGCCGCCACCTGGCTTTCGCTGTCGCCGTCGATCTTGCCGGCATAGGTCTTGAGGTCGACGCCGAGTTCCTTGGCCTTTGCGGTCGCGCCTTCCTTCATCTTGACGAAGAACGGATTGGTGTCGGTCTTGGTGATCAGGCAAGCGCCGACGCCGGCTGCGGAGGCGGACGACGCAAACGCCATCAGACCCAGGGCAGCCGCGGCAAACACGGTCGATTTCAACAATTTTGTATTGGTCACGATCTTCCTCCCAGTGGAACCATTCCGGATGCCGGCCACCGGCATCTACGGCGCATCCTACGAATTCTCCCAGCGTGGACGCCGCCTCAACAGACACCAGACCGCGGCCGCTGTCAATAATTAAATCACTCTTATTTATTATTGACAGCCTTGCGTCGTTCACTCATTCTGGCCCAAAAGCGTTGAGGGGAAACGACGGGAGGAACAGGGTGGAGACCGCCACTGCGAGGCACGGTTCGCCCGAAGCGAATGACAGCCTGATTCACCGCGGCACCAACCAGAGCGGCATGCGCGATCACAACGAGCGGCTGGTGCTCTCGCTGGTGCGCCAGCAAGGCAGCCTGGCGAAATCCGACATCGCCCGCATGACCGGACTTTCGGCGCAGACGGTTTCGGTCATCATGCGCGAACTCGAGGAAGAAGGCCTGCTCGTGCGCCAGGCGCCGCTGCGCGGCAAGATCGGCCAGCCTTCCATACCCATGGCGCTCAATCCGGAGGGCGCCTTCTTCATCGGCCTCAAGATCGGCCGCCGCAGCGCGGAACTGGTGCTGATCGATTTTCTTGGGCACGTGCGCTCGATGCTGCAGCACTCCTATCGCTATCCGGCACCGCGCGAGACGGTTGAATTCGTCACTTCAGGGATGAAGAAGATGCGCGGCGAACTGACACCGGCGCAGGACAAGCGCATCGCCGGGCTCGGCATCGCCATGCCGTTCGAACTGTGGAATTGGGCCGACACCGCCGGTGCGCCGCGCGATGTCATGGACGAATGGCGCCACCGCGACATCAGGGCCGATATCCAGTCGCAATGCGATTTTCCGGTCTATCTGCAGAACGACGCCACCTCAGCCTGCGGCGCCGAGCTCGTCTTCGGCCAGGCGGGCGGCGCACGTGACTTCGTCTATTTCTATATCGGTGCCTTCGCCGGCGGCGGCATCGTGCTCAACGGCCGGCTGTTCGGAGGCCCAACCGGCAATGCCGGCGCGCTCGGCTCCATGCCGGTGCCCGGGCCGGACGGCAAGCCGACCCAGCTGATCGACGTGGCGTCGATCGCCATGCTGGAAAAAGCGCTCAATGCCCGCGGCGTCGAGGCCTCGCACCTATGGACGTCGCCAGAGGATTGGGGCGAGATCGGTTCCGAACTCGACGACTGGATCGCCAGCGCTTCACAGGCGCTCGCCTATGCCATCGTCGCGGCGTCCTCGGTCATCGATTTCGAGGCGGCGGTGGTCGACGGCTGGATGCCGCGGGCGGTGCGCCGGAGGCTGGTCGATGCCATCATCGCGGCCATTGCGACAATCGACGGCGAAGGTCTGAAACTTCCCGCCGTTCGCGAGGGCACCGTCGGCATTCATGCCCGGGCGCTCGGCGGCGCCAGCCTGCCGCTTTCCGAGCGCTTCCTGATCGGCTCGACGACGATTTCCAGGAGCGCCTGAATGCTTATCGGAATCCCGGCGCTACTCGGTCCGGACCTTCTGGCGACGCTGCGCGCCATGGGCCATGGCGATGAGATCGCCCTGGTCGACGGAAACTATCCGGCCGAGGAGCAGGCAAAGCGCCTGATCCGGGCCGATGGTCATCACCTCATTCCGGTGCTCGATGCGATCTTGAGCGTGCTGCCGGTCGACGACGCCGTTCCGGAAGCCCTGTTTCGCGCCTCCGTCAAAGGCAATCCCTCGATTGCCGATCCAGTCCATCACGAGATCGAGGCGATCTGCGCCAAGCACGCGCCGGGCCGCAAGGTGGTTGCACTGGCCGGCGCCGACTTCTATGCACGGGTCAAGTCGGCGCATGCCATTGTCGCGACAAGCGAGCCTAGGCTTTACGCCAACATCATCATCCGCAAGGGCGTGATCTATCCGCCGGAGACCAAGACGCCATGATCCTCTGCTGCGGCGAAGCCCTGATCGACATGCTGCCGCGCATCACGACGCAGGGCGAGCCGGCCTTTGCCCCTTATGTCGGCGGCGCGGTGTTCAACACGGCGATCGCGCTTGGCCGATTGGGTGCGCCGGCCGGCTTCTTTTCGGGCCTGTCGTCGGATCTTTTCGGCGGCCAGTTCAGGGATGCGCTGGGCGCGAGCAAGGTCAGTTCCACCTATGCCCACACCTCGCCCAGGCCGACCACGCTCGCCTTCGTGCGGCTGACCAATGGCCAGGCGACCTACACGTTCTACGACGAGAACACCGCGGGGCGCATGCTGACGATCGACGACCTGCCGTCGCTCGGCAACGAGATCGAAGCCATGCTGTTCGGCGCCATCAGCCTGATCTCGGAGCCAGCCGGCGGCGCCTATGAAGAGTTCATGCGGCGCGAGCATGCAAGCCGCGTCATGATGCTCGACCCCAACATCAGGCCGAACTTCATCCCGGACAAGGCCAAGCACCTCAAGCGCATCCGCGAGATGATGGCGATGGCCGACATCGTGAAACTGTCGGACGAAGACCTCCATTGGTTCGGCGAAGCCGGCTCGCATGAGGATGTCATCCGCAACTGGCTCGATCGAGGACCCAAGCTGATCGTCGTGACCCATGGCAGCGAAGGTGCCGTCGGTTACACCAAGGACCACACCGTCACCGTGATGCCGGAAAAGGTCGAGGTGGTCGATACGGTCGGCGCGGGCGATACGTTCAACGCCGGCATTCTCGCCTCGCTGCATGAACAGGGCCTGCTGACGAAGGCGGCCATCGGCGGCCTTCCGCAAGACGCCATTCGCAAGGCATTGGCGCTTGGTGCCAAGGCAGCGGCAGTGACCGTGTCGCGCGCGGGCGCCAATCCGCCATGGCGGCATGAAATCGCCTGAGTAACGCTCAATTTAAGTTGAGCCAGCCGATCACTTTATGTTTCGCGGGGCCGCCCAGCGGGACTATAAAGACGCAAGCGCGCCTGACGAAGCCCGGATTTCCGGCATCTTGTGAAGATACGCCGGAAATCGGAGGTAACAGACTGCGACACCCAGGCAATTGGCGGCTCTGGCTGTCCGGCTTTCTCGGCAAGCACAACTCTGGTACCAGCGGGCCGTCCTTTGGCTAAACCGCCTGGTTAAAAATCGTTTTTGAGGCTGACATGCAGTTCATCGATCTTGGCGCACAGCGCGAACGCATTCGCGACCGGCTGAAGGCCGCGATCGACCATGTCGTCGAGGACGGCCGTTATATCCTTGGCCCGCAGGTCGCGGAGTTCGAGAAGAAGCTTGCGGCCTATATCGGCACCAAACATGTCGTGGCCTGCGCCAACGGCACCGATGCGCTGCTGCTACCGCTGTTCGCCGCCGGGATCGGCCCGGGCGACGCGGTGTTCGTGCCGAGCTTCACCTTTGCCGCCACCGCCGAAGTGGTGGCGCTGGCCAAGGCGGAACCTGTGTTCGTCGATGTCGATCCGGTGACCTACAACATTGACATCGCCAGCCTCGAGGCGGCCATCGCCATGATCAAGAAAGAAGGCCGGCTGCAGCCGAAGGCGATCATCCCGGTCGACCTGTTCGGCCTCGCCGCCGACTACGATGCGATCATGGCGATCGCCAACCGCGAAGGGCTGTTGGTGATCGAGGACGCCGCCCAGTCGATGGGCGGGTCGCTCGATGGCAAGATGTGCGGTGCGTTCGGCCATGTCGGCTCGACCAGCTTCTATCCCGCCAAGCCGCTTGGCTGCTATGGCGACGGCGGCGCGATGTTCACCAACGACGACGAGATGGCCGACAAGCTGCGTTCCTTTGCCTTCCACGGCAAGGGCGAGACGCAGTACGACAACATCCGCGTCGGCATCAATTCGCGGCTCGACACGCTGCAGGCGGCGATCCTCATTGAAAAGCTCGCCATTCTCGAAGACGAGATGGTGGTGCGCCAGTTGGTGGCAAACCGCTATGCCGAAGGGCTGGGCGACATCGTCACCGCAGCCCGCAACCTCGACAGCAGCCGTTCGGCCTGGGCGCAGTACGCCATCGAGACGCCCAAGCGCGACGGCCTGAAGGTGCATCTGAGCGAAAAGGGCATTCCGTCCGTCATCTACTACGTCAAGCCGCTACATGCGCAGGTCGCCTATAGCGACTACCCGCGCACGCCGACCGGTCTTGCCGTCTCGGAGGAACTGCCGAAGCGCATCCTGTGCCTGCCGATGCACCCCTATCTCAGCGAAGCTGACCAGGACCGGGTCATCGAGACGATCCGCAACTATATCGGCTCGAACTCGGCGCAGGCCGCAGCCGAGTAATCGGCAGCAGCTCTCAGGCGGGGCTCGCCCCTGCCCTGCCGCTGGCAATGAAATGCGGGTTGGCGAAATCCTGGTCATCGGCCTGATCGCGTTTGCCGTAAGCCAAGGGCTTGCCATCGAGCGTTCGTGTCGTACCGCCCGCCGCGCGCAGCACCGCGTCCCCCGCGGCGGTGTCCCATTCCATGGTTCGTCCAAAGCGAGGATAGACATCCGCCTCGGCGCTGGCGAGAAGACAGAATTTCAAGGAAGAGCCAACGGAAACGATCTCGGCTGCGCCGAGGTCGCGAATATAGGCTTCGGTTTCAGGCGTGTTGTGGGAACGGCTGGCAACCACGGCAAGTGGTGATGTCGCCGCTCTCACCGAAATCGGCCGGCGGCCGACGACCTGATAGTCGTCATTGATTTCCAGGGCTTCCGCGCGGCCCGGCCGTCCCGAAAAGAAGCGGCCGGTGCAAGGCGCGAAAACGACGCCGACTTCCGGCACACCATGGCGGACAAGCGCGATGTTGACGGTGAAGTCGGTGCGGCGATTGACGAATTCCTTGGTGCCGTCGAGCGGATCGACAAGGAAAAAGGCCTCACCAAGATCGGTCGGCATGATTCCAGACGCCGCTTCCTCTTCGGCCACGCAGGGAATCTCGGGAAATGCGGCGCGCAGGCCGGAGAGAATGATCTTCTCGCTCTCGCGGTCCGCCTCGGTCACCGGCGAGGCGTCTGATTTCCGGTCGACGGCGCAGCCGGCGTGGAAGACGCGCATCACCTCGCGTCCAGCCGCCAGGGCCAGCCGCTCGAAGATGTCGAGCATCGATCTGTCGTCAGATACCGCCGCCACTTTCATATTGGTCTTCAGCAATGTCGCGCTCATTCAGCCAATGTTCCAGGGCATCTACCATCTCTTCCGCCGATTTGCCGAGCGTCTTCAGATGGATCTCCGGGTTTTCCGGCGCTTCGTAAGGTGAATCCACGCCGGTGAAATTCTTGATCTCGCCATTCAGCGCGCGGGCATAAAGGCCCTTCGGATCGCGCCTGGCGCACTCCTCGAAAGGCGTGTCGACAAACACCTCGATGAACTCGCCATCGGCCATCAACTCGCGCGCCACGCGCCGTTCGGCGCTGAACGGCGAAATGAAGGAGACAATCACGATCAACCCGGCATCGGCCATTAGTTTGGCCACTTCGGCGACCCGGCGGATGTTCTCGACGCGGTCGGCATCGGTGAAGCCGAGATCGCGGTTGAGACCGTGACGGACATTGTCGCCGTCCAGAATATAGGTGTGACGGCCGGTGGCGAACAGCTTCTTCTCGAACAGGTTGGCGATGGTCGACTTGCCGGAGCCGGAAAGCCCGGTGAACCAGAACACAGCAGGGCGCTGGTTCTTCATGTCGGCGCGCACGCGCTTGCCGACATCGAGCGATTGCCAATGGATGTTCTCGGCACGACGCAGCGAGTGCACGATCATGCCCGCGCCGACGGTGGCGTTCGATATGCGGTCGATCAGGATGAAGGCGCCGGTGGTCCGGTTTTCGGCGAAGGGATCGAAGGCGATCGGCGCCCGTGTCGAGATGTTGCAGATGCCGACTTCGTTCATTTCAAGCGACTTGGCCGCCTCATGGGCGAAGTCGTTGACGTTTATGCGGTATTTCAGGTCGGTGACGGTGGCGCTGGTCTGGTCGGTTTCGGTGCGCAGGATATAGGAGCGGCCCGGCAGCAGCGCATGCTCGTCAAACCAGACGATGTTGGCGGCGAATTGATCGGCGACCTGCGGCCTGGCGGCCGGCGAAACCAGCATATTGCCCCTGGAGACTTCGACCTCGTCGTCGAGAACAAGCGTGATGGCCTGGCCGGCCACTGCCTGTTTGAGATCGCCGCCATGAGCGACGATGCGTTTGACATGCGAGGACTTGCCGGATTTGGCGACGACGACCTCGTCGCCTTGCGCGATGGCGCCGGAAGCGATCGTGCCGGCAAAGCCGCGGAAATCGAGATTGGGGCGGTTGACGTACTGCACCGGAAAACGGAACGGCTGCTCGACGGCGGCTTCTTCGACCGACACGGTCTCAAGGTGCTCGATCAGCGTCGGACCGGAATACCATAGCATGTTGTCGGAGCGGCCGCTGACATTGTCGCCGTAGCGGGCCGACATCGGGATCGGCACGATGGTCTGGAAGCCGAGATCGCGCGAGAATTGTGCATAGTCTTGGACGATCCGGTCGAAGACCGCCTGGTCGAAATCGACGAGATCGATCTTGTTGACGGCCAGCACGATGTGACGGATGCCGAGCAGCGAGGCGATGATCGAATGGCGCCTTGTCTGGCGCAGCACCCCTTGCCTTGCGTCGATCAGTACGATCGCCAGATCGGCGGTCGAGGCGCCTGTCGCCATGTTGCGGGTGTATTGCTCGTGGCCGGGCGTGTCGGCGACGATGAATTTGCGCTTCGGCGTGGCGAAGAAGCGGTAGGCGACGTCGATGGTGATGCCTTGCTCGCGCTCTGCCTCGAGACCGTCGACCAGCAGCGCGAAATCGATGTCATCGCCCGTGGTGCCATGCTTGCGCGAGTCGCGTTCGAGCGCCGCAAGCTGATCCTCGAAAATCTGCTTGGTGTCGGACAGGAGGCGCCCGATCAGCGTCGACTTGCCGTCGTCGACCGAACCGCAGGTCAGGAAGCGCAGCAGCGACTTCTTCTCCTGCGCTGCCAGGTAGTCGCGGATGCTGTCGGTGGGGGCGAGGCTTTTTGCCATGATGTGACGCATGGTCAGAAATACCCCTCGCGCTTCTTCTTTTCCATCGAGCCGGCTTCGTCACGGTCGATCAGGCGGCCCTGCCGCTCGGATGTACGCGCAGTCAGCATCTCGCCGACGATGGCTTCGAGCGTGTCGGCATCGGATTCGATGGCGCCGGTGAGCGGATAGCAGCCCAAAGTGCGGAACCGCACCACGCGGTTCTCCACTGTCTCGCCGGGGCGCAGTTTCATGCGGTCGTCGTCCTTGAGGATCAGCATCCCGTCACGCTCCACCACCGGCCGTTCCTTGGCGAAATAGAGCGGCACGATCGGGATGTTCTCCTGCAGGATGTACTGCCAGATATCGAGCTCGGTCCAGTTCGACAGCGGGAAGACGCGGATCGATTCACCCGATGCGATGCGAGTGTTGAAGATCTTCCACATTTCGGGGCGCTGGTTCTTCGGATCCCAGACATGTTGGGCATTGCGGAACGAGAATATGCGCTCCTTTGCGCGCGACTTTTCCTCGTCGCGGCGGGCGCCGCCAAAGGCGGCATCGAAACCGTACTTGTCGAGCGCCTGGCGCAGCGCCACGGTCTTCATGACATGGGTGTGGGTGTTCGAGCCGTGGTCGAACGGATTGATGTTGTCTCGCACGCCGTCTTCATTGACATGAACCAAAAGGTCGAAGCCCAGTTTCTGCGCCATCTGGTCGCGGAAAGCGATCATCTCGCGGAACTTCCAGGTCGTGTCGACATGCAGGAACGGGAAAGGCGGCTTGGCGGGATAAAACGCCTTCATCGCCAGATGCATCAGCACGGATGAATCCTTGCCGACCGAATAGAGCATGACCGGCTTGGCAAAGGCGGCCGCAACCTCGCGGAAAATGTGGATGGACTCGGCTTCAAGCCGCTGCAGATGCGTAAGCGCGATTGTCATAGACTGTGAGCGTTCTCTCGTGCCTTGCGACAGAAGACCTTGCGTCAAATCATCGAGCTTTTGTGCCCGGTTCAAGCGTCGCTTCTGGACAAAGTGTTTCGTGCGGGCGTTCTAGCAGATCGGCGCACGGCAAAACAATGCAAGACGAGCCCGGCAGCAGTCAGTTCGGGAATGATTTTTCCATGCTTTCGCCAAAACCCGGAAATTTCTGTTCGCAAGGCTTGCAACCGGGAAAAGGCTAGGAAAAAATTACTCGGCAGACCATGTCGACGGACGCCCCTTGAGCCCATTCCCAATCGTCGGGCACCGGCCGCCGATTTTAGGTGACGACAAGCTCCACCGCACTATCGAAAAGACAGCCCAGCCGCTATACAACCCCCGGAAGCGGGCAAGATGCGTCATCAGGCACGGGCAAATTTCAACGCGAGCACACTCGGTCGGCCGAACAGGATGTGCCGCATAGAGCTACTCGAGAATAGCGAGCCCGAAACTTGACCCGGCTTTCGTCTGCAAGTCAGCAACTCACACCGTCGCGGATCAATATCTACTTCTCCATTCTTTGCTTCTTTTTTCCGCCGGTTTTGGGATCGGTGGTCAGCTTCGTATTCAACGGCGGCGCTCTGTCGTCCGTCCTGTTGATCGCCCTCAAGAAAAGGCGCTTCAATACCGACCCGGCGATGATGGCGATGACGATCGCGATCTATGCCTATTGCGCGGCCAATCTGGTGGCGTCCATCGTCAACCATGCGATCGCCAGGGACGCATTGCACCTGATCCCGCTAGTCACCTTCCTGTTTTTCCCCATCTCCTATTCGACCTGGAGCATTACGCGGAAGACGACGCTTGTCCGTATCATCGTGCTGAGCAGCATGGCGACCTGTTTTGTCGCGCTGCTTCTGGCGGTCTTCCAACAACATTGGCTTGGTATCCGCGCCGAGGGTGGGGCCGGAAATGCAATTGTGTTCGCGGAGGTCCTCTGCCTTGCCGTGGCGGTCTGCGTGGCCGGCGCCCTGTCGGATGTCGAGCGACACAGGATCGCCCTCATTTGCGCGGCACTTGGCGGGACGATCGCCATCATCTACTCCGGCACCCGCATTGTCTGGCTGGCACTGCTGATTGCCGGTATCGCCGTTCTGCTGATCAACCAGCACAGGCTCAAGGGAAGGAACGCCATTCGCCTGCTGGTGCTGTTGCTGGCGGCCGGCGCCGTCATCGCGGCTGTCGGCTTCCAGACAATATCCGGGCGTGTCGACTTTCTGCGTTCCGACTTGGACGCGCTCGCCCTCAACGGTGACCACACGACGGCTACAGGATTGCGATTGGCCGTGTGGGATATTGGCCTGAAGGCGTTTCGTGGGATGCCGCTGTTCGGACATGGAGTGGGTGCCACCCAGGCCCTGATAAAACAGGGCTTCCACGATCAGTTCGGGATGGATGCAGGCTTCAATCATTTCCACAACGGCTTCCTGACCGCCCTGGTGCAGGCAGGACTCCTGGGCGCCTTGACGCTGGCCGCGATCTTCGTCGTTGCCGCCAGGAACGCAGCCGTGGTTTTGCGAAATAGCACCGATCCGATCGAGCGTTTTGGCGCTACCATGATTGTCATCGTGGTGATCACCTATCTCACGTCCGGGATGACAGGCATCCTGATTGGCCACGACATTCTGGACTCGGTGCTGATGGTCTTCCTGGTGTCGGGAACGTATCTCGCCTCGGGCCGCCAGGCTCCGTTGCCGCAAGACCAGGCGTTTCCGCCCGAGACGCAAGAGCGAGTGCTTCCGCCGGTGACGGAAGACGCCCTTCGTCCAGGGATGAAGATCGGGCGCTTCGATTCACTCAATAGCGGTTCAGGGCAAGACCAATGAAAGTCCTGGTCACAGGCGCGACAGGCTTCATCGGCCGTCAAGTGGTGCATCGGCTTCATGAGGCGGGCGCCGAGCTTCGCCTCGCGTCCCGCTACCCGGAGAGGCTTGGTCGGGGGCATGAGGCCATGCAGATGCCCGATGTCGATGCGCCGGCGGCTGCCTTCCTGGCGCTTGCCGGGGGTGTTACCGATGTCGTTCATTGCGCGGGTCTGAACAATGATGAAGGCAACGCCGCCGAAGCCGATTTTCGGGCGGCCAATGCGGAATTGAGCGCAAGGCTGGCGCAGGCGGCGGCCGAACAGGCAAGCGGACGGTTCATCCAGCTCTCCTCGATCCGGGCCGTGATCGGCGCGCGCGTCAGTGCAACGATCGACGAGGACACGATTCCCGATCCGCAATGCGCCTATGGGCGCTCGAAGCGCGAAGCAGAGATCAGGGTGCTGGATGCCTATGCGTCGCATGGCCGTTCCGACGCCACCGTGCTGCGGCTGCCGCCAGTCTACGGAGCCGGTATGAAAGGAAACCTGGCGGCGCTGATGCGCCTGGCCGATACGGGCCTGCCGCTGCCGACAGGTGCCCTGACGGGAACCCGCTCGCTGCTGTCATCGCAATCGACGGCAGGTGCGGTATGGCATCTGCTCAGCCTTTCGGGGCGGCTGCGATCGATCTATGTCGCCAGCGATGTGCCGCCGGTTTCGATCGCCGACATTGTCGGCGCCTTTCGCGACGGTTTCGGACGGCCGAGGCGCCTTGTGGACGTGCCGGCCAGGCCGTTGCGGGCGGCCGCGATCCTGTTGGGCAAGCGGGCGTCCTGGAACAGTCTGACCGCGACACAGATATGCGACCCTTCCCTGCTCGTATCCGAAGGCTGGCTGCCGGAGACCGGGACGCTGGAGCGGTTGGCCGAAATAGCGCGGCTCGGAGACGCTCAATCGCCTCAGTTGCGATAGAGCGTTCCAAACAGGATGCGAAGGTCGAGCCAGAACGACGCCGTCCTGAGATAGGCGGCATCCGTTTCGGCCAGAAGCCGCGGGTTGGACATGTCGATGCCCCTGATCTGGGCCATGCCGGTAATGCCCGGACGTGCCGCCAAAACCCCCAGCTGCCGGCGACGCTCGATCAGTTCCGTCTGTGTCGGCAGGCAAGGGCGCGGCCCGACCAGGCTCATCTCGCCCCGAAGAACATTCCAGAATTGCGGCAGCTCATCGAGCTTGAACTTCCGCAAGGTCCTTCCGACCGCGGTCACGGCATTTGCTGGCGCCTCGTGCGAGGGCAAGGACGGCGTGCCCTGATACATCGTCCGCAATTTGTGGCAGCGAAACAACACACCATCGCGGCCGACCCGCGTCTGGGAAAAAATCACCGGACCGGGCGACGATGCCCGCACCGCAAGCATGCAGAGCAATAGAACAGGGGATGTCACCAACAACAGCAAGACCGCCGCGACGAGATCGAAGGCACGTTTCAGTCCCTTCACGGCCGTCCCCTCATCACTAGCGCCATTCCAGGAAGAGTGTGAAACGGTTTTCCCGGCAAAGGCCAGGAGCGCTTTCCCGGCGGAAATTGCTCCGACACCGCCGGCCGCGGAATCGATATCCAGGCAAAATCCCGCCATTCAACCGTCAGCCGCAACGTATCTAACCTGCTTGCCCGACCCTTCTCGGGCCAGTTTCCTGCTGCGTGTCGGGCGCCGGCGTCTCCGGCAGATGGAGTTGCGCCAACACGGCAAGGGCGGAAGCCTTGTCCTGGCTCTTCATTGCCGCCTGCAACGCGGCCAGCGCAGCCTGAACCGTAGGCCACGCCACCACATCGGTCCTGAGACCGAAGATCTTGGCGATGTCGAGCGTGATGATCTCTTCGTTGGCGCCCTGTAGCGTCTCATGCAGCTTCTCGCCGGGCCTGATGCCGGTGAAGCGGATCGGGATATCCGCATAGGGCGTCTTGCCGGCCATGCGGATCATGGTCTCCGCGACCTCGAGAATCGGCACGGGTTTGCCCATGTCCAGCATATAGATGGCATAGTCGTCCTTGCCGTTACGCGACTGGGCGTCGGCGGCCGCCATGATGACGAGATCGACGGCTTCCGCCATCGTCATGAAATAGCGGGTCATGCGTCGATCGGTAATCGTGACCGGGCCGCCGGCTTCGATCTGTGCCTGGAAGATGGTCGCCACCGAACCATTGGAGCCAAACACGTTGCCGAACCGCACGGCTATGAATTTGGTGCCCGTACGGCGCCCGTCCGGCGCGATTGCGTGGCTTTCGTGCAAGGAACTGACGAGTTGCTCGGCGGCTCTCTTTGTGATGCCAAGCACCGAGGTCGGATCCACGGCCTTGTCGCTCGATATGAGCAGGAATTGCGGAACACCGCATTTGGCGGCAACCTCAGCGCAGACAAGCGTACCGAAAACATTGGTCTGGATAGCCGATTCCCAGTTCTCCTCGAGCAGCGGAACGTGCTTCAGCGCCGCGGCATGAAAGATGATGTCCGGTTTGAATTCCGTGACGACACGAGTCATCTGACGCCGGTCCGCGACATCGACAATGCGCACCTTCAGGCGATCATGGTGCTTTTCGTCGACATACTGGCTCAACTGGAAGATGCCGAACTCGGAATTGTCGGCGACCAGCACCGCTCCTGCTCCCAGCTCCAGCGACCGCTTGACCAGCGTGCGGCCGATAGATCCGGCGCCTCCCGTCACCAGAACGCGCTTGCCGCCAACGAAGGCACCAATACGCGCGATATCGGATGGCACGGTCGGGCGGCGCAGGATCGTCTCCATCTCGACTTCATCGAGAACGATCTTTCCCTCCTGCCCAAGCTGCGAAAGGCTGGAGAACTGCAAGACGGTTATGCCGCCATGACGGGCGACACGCACAAGCTCGGAATATTCCTCGATCTCATGTTCGACGCCGCTGCCGAAAATAAGCAGGTCGATGCTCCTGGTGCCAGCGGCGTAGTCCTCCAGGACATCGATCAGGCGTGGCCGGGACGCCACCACGGGAACACCTTGAATCCGTGTGCCCAACGGTGCGCCGCGCTCGGTCGCCATGATGCCGGCAATGGAATAGTCGGTCGGCTCTGCCGTGCGCGTGAAGCGAATGATCAGGTCGGCCTCACCAAGCCGACCGACGAACAGCGCCCGCCTGGCCTGCACCTTATCGACCCTGAGGGTGAGGATGCCCCAGCTCGCGCCGTCGCGAAGAAATCGGTAGAACAGCCTCGGCGCCGATATGATGGTGAAGGAAACGAGGAAAAAGACGATGAATTGGCGTTCGTTGAGGCCAGCCACGGGCTGGATGAGACGAAACATCCGCGAAACAGCATAAAGCACGACCGTCAGAATCGCACAGCTCTTCAGAATGTTGAAAAAGTCCGGGGTCGAGGCAAAGCGCCAGATCGTGGTGTAGAGACCACAATATCTGAACAGCAGGTGGCTGATGAGAACGATCCCGGCCCAGGCGACCAGGCCTTGGTAGGAGAATGCATCGAACGAAAGGTCTGACCGGGAGAGGACGAGACTAAGCGCCACCGCAACCAGGACCATGAGCAGGTCCTGGACCATGATGATGACGCGCCGTATCTTCGGTCGAAATCCGAACACGGCTTCTGCAAAGGAAGTCATTGGCGAGTATTGAACTCCAGGCGTGAGAACTTCAACACTAATGCGGCGTCAGATCGAATACCATCCGTCACCGGCCACCTGTTCTCAGCGTCAAATCCTCGGCCCCCGCCATCGCTACCGCATAGCGTGGACGTGAGGTCATCGCCAGAGATTTTTTCACAGACAGTTCGATTGCGATCAAGTGCCGACCAGATATCGCGCAACCGGCGGAGAGGTTTAAGGTTCACGCTGTTGCCAGGAGCAGGTCAGGCGGTGCGATTGGCTGGCGTCTGACGCACTTTCCACAGCGCTGCCGTTACCCGTTCGTTCATCGCGACGCACTATTTTTCAAGCTCTCGGGGAAAACCTCGGGTGGGCGGCGAAGCGCTTTTCGGTTAACAGGGGAACCTACCTCGATATGACAGCTTCCCTCTCATCAGCCAAAGCGAAGTGATGAAATTTGGATCGAGTGGCCTCAGAGGCCTGGCTTCGGAATTGGTCGGGAACCCGAGTGGGCTTTATACTGAGGCTTTCGCCTGGCGCCTGGCTGCCGGCGGGATTCAGCCGAATGCCATGGTGCTGGTGGGTCGTGACTTACGCGACAGCAGCCCCACCATTGCCGCCAACTGCATGGCAGCCCTGGCGGCAAGCGGGCTTCAACCGGTCGATTGCGGCGCCATTCCAACACCGGCTTTGGCGCTGTACGGCCAGCAGCATGGCGCAGCGGCACTTATGGTGACGGGTTCGCATATTCCCGCTGACCGTAACGGTATCAAATTTTACGGCCCGCACGGCGAGATCAGCAAGGCGGATGAAGCCGCCATGGCACAATACGCCGCCGGAAGATCGGGAGCCTATCGCCCTCCGCCTCCGCCAGGAACGGCCTTGCCAACACGCCATGATCAGGCGATCGCCGCCTATCGCGCGCGCGCCGAGATCATATTGCAGCCCAATTCCCTTTCCGGCATGAGGGTCGGCGTTTATCAGCACAGCTCGGTGGCGGCGGATCTGTTGGTCGAGATTCTCCAATCCCTTGGCGCTCATGTGACGCCTGTCGGGAAATCCGGTACCTTTGTGCCCGTTGACACCGAAGCCGTCAGCCCGACCACACTTGCCAAATTCAAACGTTGGGCTGGGGAATTCAACCTCGATGCCATCGTGTCGACAGATGCCGATGCCGATCGTCCGCTTATCGCCGACGAGAATGGCGATCTTTTTCGCGGCGACCTGATCGGCCTCGCCACCGCCTTGTTCTTGCGGGCAGACGTCGTCGTGACGCCGGTGACTTCCAATTCGGGCATTTCGAAAGCTTTCGGTTTCGAGGTCGTGAGAACGAAAGTCGGATCTCCCTTTGTCATCGAAGGGATGGAAGCATCATACCATGCCGGCCGCATCGTCGTCGGCTTCGAGGCCAATGGCGGCGTTCTCCTGGGATCGGATTGTTCCCCGCGCGGAAAGACACTGGCGGCATTGCCGACACGGGATTCCCTACTCCCGATCCTCGCCGTCCTGGGTCTGGTTGCATCGACAGGAAAAACGCTGTCGCAGCTGCGCGCGGTTTGGAAGCTTCCGGTTTGCGCAAGCGAGCGACTTGAAAACTTCCCGATGGAAAGCTCGCACAGCCTGATGCACCGCCTCGCGGATCGGGATGCGTTGCAGCAATTCCTGGCGCCTTTCGGGACCGTTGCCGAAGTCGACGAGACCGACGGCTTCAGGATGCGAATGCAAACTGGTGAGATCATCCATTTGCGGCCCTCCGGCAACGCACCTGAACTTCGCTGCTATTCGGAGGCTGCAAACGCGGACAGAGCGGCCGCGATCGTGGCATTGACGCTTGAAAGGGCGCGGGCGATCACGTCCGCGGATTGAACAGCGGCCGTCTCATGAAGATGGTTCTCGCACTGGCGCAAGACCCCTTCCGACGGGTCACTGCGTTCGCTGGCCTCATGCGGGAACTCCCCGACGTATCGCCGTCAAATTGTGCCGGCGAAGAAACGCTCGGCCGATCGAGCACGGAGGCACCGCTCGACCACGCGCCTTGAAGCGATTCGATTTCAGATGCGACCCAGGATGAATGCGAGATAGAGCCCCAAGGTCCCGGCAAGGGTCTGCCGATAGACGCCGCTTGCGGGCAGAGTGCGCAAACGCTGGAAAAGACTGCCCTGCCGACCGCTTGCGAACAGGTCGAGGCACGCCGCGGCATCCGGCGTAAGGAGGTCGCGATTGACCGCCAGACCGGCAAGGTTGACATCGGTCCAGTCGGCAAACTCGCCCTTGAACAGGCGCCCAAGCCGCGAGAACCTTGCCCGCCACGACACGTTGGCGCCGACAAGGTTCGCCGCGTGCTGCCGGTAGTGCACCAGGGGCCGCGGGTCGTAGTGGACAACGCCGCCGGCGCCGGTGACAATCAGATAGGCCCACCAGTCGTGGCTGACGAAGCCCGTGCGTGCCGAAGCCCTTGCCAACAGGTCGCGTGCCGCGCGGTTGAGCAGGATGGTGTTGCCGCCGGCGATGCTTTGCACGAGCGCGTTGCGGAAGGACGGCGGCCGCCGAAACAATGGCGACTGGCCGACAAGGCTTCCCGTTTCGGTCATGGTCGCGGTTCGCGAGCAGAACATCAACGGCGTTTCCGCGCCGAACGCCTGCATCCATTGGATGGCACTTTCCAGCCTGTCCGGCTCCCAGACATCGTCCTGATCGCTGAAGGCATAGAAGTCGGCATCGATACGCCGGTCGAGTATCATCGAACGGAAATTGGCCGCGAACCCTCGGTGCGGCCCCTCTACCAACGTCACTCGACCCTTTGTCCAGCGGGACTTCCAGGCTTCGATGATGGGAACCGTGCCGTCGACGGAGCCATCGTCGGAGATCCAGAGGTCGATGAGCGGATGCGACTGTGCGAGCAGGGATTGCAACTGCTCATCAATGAACGCGGCGCCGTCTTTCGTGCCCATCAGCACCGCTATGCGCAGATCTGCCCTATCCACGAATGTCGAACACCTTACTTGAGTTCATGAAGGCGAGGTGCATCTGTGGCCGAAGTCCGAATACAGATTCCAGCTTCATCGGATGGCACCAGCTCCAGGTTCGTGGACGTGAACACCAGCACAGTGCGAACACGAAAATCGCTCATGGCCGTTCTTTCCTCAAAGGGCGATTTCCGGCCCGTCGCGTTGTATTGCATACTGTGGGCTCGAAGTCATAGCCAGAGGTTTTTTCGGGAAGAGCCGACGGTCAATAGAGAAGCGTGGCGCATCATCCTTGGGAGATTGCCGCGAGCCTGACATTAGTCTCGGCTAACGAAGAAAGCCGCATGGCATCAGCCCGTGTCCAGTTTTGCCGCAGTTGACTCTGCTCTTGACCTCGTTACGACGCAATGCGTTGCCATATGCCTGTCGAAATGGCTATTAGAGATGGGTGTGGTGGTTCGCCATGGCCAGCGAAGGACAATGCGCCAGAACAACGGATTGCGATACTCCCAGCTATGATTGCGGCACTAAACGGCGCTTTTGACGACATCTCAAAAGCCATGAGATTACACCGGGTCTGGATCGCGCTTGCCCATGAGGACATCGGCGACCAGCACAGACGCACGACGCTCGGCCCGCTTTGGATGCTGGTCAACTATTTCGCTTTCGTCGGCACATTTGCCTTTGTTTTCGTGACCAAGGACGCAAGCAACCCCAGCTATATAGCCTATGTGGCCATCGGCATGCTGGTGTGGTTCTATCTTACCGAGACCATCACCATGAGCGTGTCTCTCTTCCAGCGCGAAGCGAGCTTCATTCAGGGCACGACGCTGCCGTTGTTCGTGTATGTGATGCGATTGACGATGCAATGCATCATTCGGGCTGGTTATTCGCTGGCGGGTTGCGTTCTCATTCTGCTTTTGAGCGGTTACGGCATCAACACGAACTGGCTGCTGTCCTTGTTGGGATTGTTGCTCCTCATCCTGGCAACCCCTGCATTTGTGGTGGTTTTTGCGTTCCTGGGCGCATTCTTTCCCGACAGCGAATTCATCGTCGGCAACCTGATGCGGGTGGGCATGTTCTTCACGCCGGTCTTCTGGGTCTATAGTGGGCAAGAGGGCGTTCAAGAATATGCCTATCATTGGAACCCGTTCACCTATTTCCTGGAGGGCGTGCGCGAGCCGATCACGGCGGGCATATTTCCGGGGCATTCCTTGGCGGTGACAGGTTATTTCTGCCTCGGCCTCTGGGCTATTGCGCTGCTGCTGCTGGGCCTTTATCGCAAGCGCATCGTTTTCCTGATCTGAGTTCCATGACCTCCATCACCCTGAACAATGTCAGCCTCGTCTATCGCCTGTTTGAAAAGTTGACGCTTTCGGCGCCCGGCCGGCGTCGGAGCGCTCTCGGCGGCAATATAGCCAAGTCGGGCACCAAACAGGTCGTGCAGGCGCTCGACGGTGTTAGCTTCGAGCTCAAGGCGGGCGACCGGTTAGGGCTTGTCGGCCCGAATGGCGCCGGCAAGACCACCCTGCTCAAGGTTCTATACGGAATCTACCAGCCATCGGGTGGCACGATATCGATCGCCGGCAAGGTCGATGCCCTGTTCAACATCCACATAGGGTTTCGTCCCGAGGCCACCGGGCGCAGAAACATCGTGCTGAGAGGGTTGATCAGCGGTTGGACGGCGGCCGAGATCGAAGAGAAGATGGAAGAAATAATCGATTTCAGCGAACTGGGCGACTTCATCGACCTGCCGTTCAAGGCGTACAGCCAAGGCATGGCGGCACGTTTGGCGTTTGCAGCAGCGACCACTCTCGAGCCTGAAATTCTGCTGATGGATGAATGGATTGGCGCCGGCGACGCGTCGTTCCAGGAAAAAGCCAAACGACGCATGGACGAACTGGCGGAAAAGGCCGGCATCATCGTGCTGGCCAGCCACGACGATGCGCTCATCCAGCGCGTTTGCACGAAGAAACTCACACTTAGAGGTGGCCGGGTGGAGTCGCTGGCTTAAAGCGTCTCGCGATATTCGATATCGAGATCGAGCAAGGGCTCGATAGTCGTAGCATCATCCTTTTCCGCAGGCCGTCAACGGTCCAAAACCACTCGCGAAGCCACGGCCGAACGACAGAAATCGGCCCGCCCTGTCAGCCCCGCAACCCGACCAAGAGTTGCGTCCGTCGCGATCTTCATAGATTGACGTTTTGATAGAGGCTGGTCTAAGCGTACTGAACGTTGACCAACCGGACCGAAAAGCACCTCAATTTGATAACCCCAACAGCCGGATTGTCACAGGCACCGAGGCGTCAAGCCATCTTAATCCTGGGAATGCACAGGAGCGGAACCTCGGCGCTTGGGGGCGTAATCAATGCATTGGGAGCAGCCGGCCCGAAGACCCCGATGCCGTCGCACGCGGCCAATCCGCGCGGATTCTTCGAGAGCGCGCCCCTTGCCCTTGCCCACGACGAACTGCTCGCATTGGCAGGCTCGTCCTGGCTTGACTGGCGTCAACTCGATCAGCAAAGGATGAACTCAAAGGCAACAGAACCGTGTCGTCAGAAAATAAAACAGCTGCTCATCGATGAGTTCGGCGACGAACCGTTGATCGTTATCAAAGACCCACGGACATGCAGATTTGTTCCGTTCATGTCGTCGATCTTGGACGAAATGAATGTCAGCCCTGTCGCCCTTCTGCCCGTACGCAATCCTCTTGAGGTCGCATATTCGCTGCGCCGGCGACATAATTTAGCGCTGCCAGCGTCCCTGCTGTTGTGGCTCAGGCATGTGCTCGAAGCTGAATATCATTCACGACACATGCCGCGATATATTCTGTCATATGAAGGGTTCCTAGCCGACTGGCGAAAGCATATGGACCGCGCAGCTGAAAAAACCGGTGTCGCCTGGCCAGCTCAGCCCGACCACTCGGACGTCAAGATCGAACAGTTTCTGACGACAGACCTCTATCATGAAAGGTCCACGCTGGAAGATGTGCGTAATCATCCGGATGTTACGGCGCTGGTCCGTGAGAGCTATCAAATTCTGACCGCAATCGCCGCCGGCGATGAAGACGATGGCTTGCTTGCTCAGCTGGATATGATGCGGACGAGATTCGACGAAGCCTGCGAAACATTTTCGGCGGCCATGGCGACGGAGGAATTGGCGGTTGCGCAATTGCATGGTGAGCTTGGCGCGCGCAGCACCGAGATAAAGTGGGTCCGTGAAGAGAATTCGAAGCTTGCGAGCTTCTTGGAACAGCAATCCGTTCAAGTCCGCGGCTTGGCTGACGAACGTGATGCCCTCGTCGGATTTCGCGACACTCTGATCGCTGAACGGGATGCTCTCGTAAATACCCAAGCGAGCTTAATCGCTGAACGGGATGCCCTCGTAGATACCCAAGCCAGCTCAATCGCTGAACGGGATGCCCTCGTAGATGCCCAAGCTAGCTTAATCGCCGAACGCGATACGCTCCTACGGGGCATGAGCTGCATCGCCAATGAGCGCGATGCGCTGCTCACGTCGCGCAGTTGGCGGCTGACCGCACCTTTGCGGCTGATACGTCGCCTGTTCGCCCGTGGCTGATGCATGCGCGGACAGCAAACGCGCGGCGAGAGGCAGTTGGCGCCCTCACGAGCGACTTGCCCACGTGAGAGTGCTCTGTTTGTTGCATCGCCATCTGGCTAATCCCCAAACGCGATTATTCTTCGCAGGCCGCGATAGAGTGGCCTGAGAATCCTGAACGCTAGTGGCGATCTGAACACGATCGACCTCTTGATCGAGAAGAGGAGGCCGTGAAAGGATCTTTTCACGCCGAGGTTTCCGAATTCCGCCGGCGATGCATTCTCCAGCAATGATATCAATTTGGTTTCCAACATTACGTAGTTGTGAGCAGCATTCCTTGTGGTCATCACGTGCCGGAAGCTATAGCCGGCGTCGATTGCGACATAGGCTATGAGCCGCTCTATGGCATGGACCAAACTCCCATCCCGATAATCCATATTGGCAAAATCGTTCCAGCCCCACTCTTCTTCGAAAAGCTTCCTTAGAGCTGCAGGGCGAAACCAGTACATCCCACCGTAAGGCGCGACAGGTGTACTGTGATCCAGATGGGCATTCAGACCCAGTTTTTTGGCCAATTTTGCAACATTGGGCTTGTTGCCGAACCATGAGTTTCCCATGGTCGGATATCCAATATGGATGATCGGAGGAATAACGAGACCAAGTGCGGGGTTCTTGGCGAAAAGATCAAGCAAATTTAGAACATAATCAGGGCTGTGGAGAAGGTTCTCGAACATGTGAAGCTTGAACAAATCTCCCTTTGTGCCGTCTTGGGAAGATCGCTTGGAATGTATCCGGCATATCAAATCGTAGCGGTCCTCGAGCACATAGTCACGGCACCCGATGAGAAGGGCTGAAGTATCCCGGCCGTCATTCGACTGGACGACCAGAACCACGGCCTTTCTGCAGTTCGGTGCTTTGGTGATTGCCTGCTGGATCAACGCCTGCTTGTTGGTATTGTCGGTCGTAATGATGAGGTCATAACCCTTCGGGATGTTTTCGGTGTAGCCCAGAATCTCATCGATCATGTCAGCGTGATAGACATGGGCAAGAACAGCTACCCGAAACCGGGTTCTTCGAGCACCAATATGCACATCTGGCAGGACGGAGAGCAGCGCGGCGTTGCTATTGAGCGTTCGGGGTGGGCCCAGGCGACCGACGCTTCTCCATATCAGCGACAAATCGTAGTCCGATCGCTCTTCGATTATCTCCAAGGCTCGCGGCAGATTGATCGCCTCGCGCTCGAGAAACAGCGGGTCATGAAAGAAGAGGCGACGCTTCAGGATCGGGCTCCGGTCCTCCAGCGTTTTGTCCGGCTCCATGAAAACCGGGTATGGCGTCTTGTATCGCTCCGGATCGAGCAATACCGAACAGGTGTAGCCCAAAGCCTGAAAATGCGCTGTGAACACCATCTCGTGCTTCGCAACTGACTCCATATACGAGTTGATGGACACCATCCGGGTCCAATAGTCACGAAACGCCTTCGACTGATGCAAGGACCGCCGCACTGCGATGAAATGGGAGTTGAGATGGAAAGGCAGTTCGGATTTTGTGACGTCGATCGGATGGGGTCTTAACGCCCTGTGGGCGGAGATTCCCCAAAAGTCGCAGTGACGCCGGTCCATCTCCGAGAACATTTCCGAGAAGGGGAAAATCGGCCCGTAGAAAGTGTGGTTGAAAAACAATATCTCGTCGAAGTGTGAAAGTTCATCCCACCCGATATGTTCGAGGGCAGCCCGATAGGCCCAGACATCGAACCCCTTGTTTTCCCTAACCAGGACGTCGGCGGCGGCCTCGGAAAGGCGAGATTCGGCCGCTTCGTCCACCGGACCGTTGCAAACCACCAGCAGTTTTTCAACAAAAGGCTTTATCGATGCGATCAGGTGAAAATAATACTCATCTATCTTGCCATCTTGATCGTAATAAAATGCGATTGCCAGGCGCCTCATCGGCCTATCTCTCTCTGGTGCATATGGAACTTAAAATTGGCGCGCGCCCCGATACGGGATCGAAAGAGACGTTGGCCGCATCCTGCCACCCAGACGTCATCGAGGGATGATGTCTCCGGGTCGTCTCGTCAAAGTCCGTGATATCGGCACTATCCTGCAGAGCACATCAGGTGCACGCATTAGACCATTCGATGCCGATAAAAAAGGCCGGAGGGACGCGATCCTGTTCCGTGCCGACATGCGGCGTGCCAACTGACCCCTCACATTGGCCATGCAGAAGGTAACCAGAGTTACCCCGAAAGAAGCCTTGGGAATGAACAAGCGGCCTAACCCATTGAAGACTCAGCGAGAACCGGTTCCCCCGTCGCAAGCGCGCCGACGTTTTTGCGGCCGGCGACCCGAGACGAAAAGCGCTTGCCCCATTTGTTGACTGGATCTTCAACGAAATAATTGAGCAGGAAGGCAGACGGGATCACCAAGGCTAGAGTCATCGTCAGGCTGAGCATGAAAGCAATCGTTGGACTCTCGACCATCCCCTGGATCGACCTCATGGTCGGAATGAGCACGACGATAAAAAGGCTGTGAAGCAGATAGACCGAGTAACTGATTCTACCCAGCCACGCCGAAACAGGATTGACGATCACGGCAACGGGGAGAAGGCCGAGCCCGACCACCAACGCACCAAACATCACCCCTTCCCAATAATATTTGTCGAATATCGCAACCTTATTTGCCGTGATGGCAAAAAACATCACAGGCACAAACGTCAGAAGAGCCAAACCTATCCGCTTTCCTTCCGGATGCTTTTCCAATAACGGCAACAAATAGAAAGCGATAAGGCCGAAGGTAAAAATCGGAGCTCGATAAAGAATTGAATACAGGTAGTAATTGAATGGATCAGCAACAAATAAATTTATATTCATAAAGAAAAGGGTAGCTATGCATATAGAGGCAAAAAATACCGAAACCGACAGAATTACACCTTTAGAAAATCGGTACAAAAAGGGGAATATCATGTAAAATACCATTTCCACGCCAACCGTCCAACCCGCCGGAACGATGGACGTCTGGTAACCTGGAACCAGATTAAACAGAAATGTCATATTCAACAGGATCGATTTTCCATCGATCTTTACACCGCTGAAATTGTGAATGCACATGACCAGGATAATTAGGTAAAATAGCGGAGCTATCCTGAAAAATCTCCGCAGTGCGAACCCTAATATCGGGCGAACTTCCCGATCATGAACCGGCATGCTGAGGCAGAGTGAAAACGCACTCACCACGAAAAACAGATCCACCCCCATGGTGCCGTTTACGACGAACAGATCGAGAAACGGTGCAACCGGAAGACGCGGAGATGGAAGCATCGCCACGTGCACAACGACGACCCAAATGGCCGCCAGCCCACGCAAGGCATCCAAGAAGGGCACTCGGTTCAGACTTGCGTTGTAGCTGCCGGCCAATTTGGTACCTCACGGAATTCTAACAGCACCTACTTCGAACACCGCGGTTACGCAACCTGTCGGCTTTGAAAGGGCATCATTCCGGCACGGCGCCACCTTTAGGCTGGCACCACCATCGACCCTGCGGGGGCTATGATTAGCAGCAGATTGGCAGCAGTTAAATCTGTCCCGGCGGTACATCCAGTCAGCTTTTAGTCCCCAGCCGTCGCTTCAAAATCGCGCAGAATTCAAAAGTGTTGTGCGGCGTGGCATAGACTTGCTCCACGTCAAGCCCAATGAGGCCGAGATTGGCAAGTACCTCTATTCCGGAGCGGAAACTCTGCGGGGTGAATTGCCAGGCGTGCACATCGATGTAGGCCCCGCCGGAATTGTCGTACCCGCTCATTGCCTGCGAGACAGTCGTCATATCTTGCCGAAATTTTGCGACCCCGTGATCTCCAGCCCAATGGCGTGCCGCGTCATTATGCGTGGTTAGAGCTATGTGTTCGATAACGCTCGTTGCGGTGTGAACCTTGTTGCCCCGAGCGCCGATGAAATCCGCAATTGAGCTCTCTGGAATGAAATGATCGAAGCAGTAGCGCTTGTCCGGGATAATCAGGAGGTATCTGCCCGTCGGCACGAGAATTCTCGCCACCTGGTTCAGATGATAGATCAGATCCGGTTGATGCTCGATGCAGTGACTGCTCAGGCAAAAATCAAACTTTTCGTCGACGATACTCAAGTCGCCATTGCTGGAGACATAATGAATATCGACGGGGCTGGAGTAGGCATAGCCGATCGCATCCGCCCTCTTGATCAGTCCGTGTTTGTCCATGACGTCGAAATATTTAATATTTCGGCCACGCAGGGTTGGATTCGTGAAAGGCCCCAGTTCGAGGGTTGATTTGCGACCGACAAGAGCGGCAAGCTCATTTCTGCTGAATTCTGGCGGAGCGGCATCCATGTAAAAATCCTCGGTTGGTTCGGCTTCATGTGGCGCGCTTGGCATTGCAGCAGCGGCCGCTTAAGGCTGAAAATTCCACTGATGGATGAGTGGGTTGGGACCTCAGACGAGTCATTCCAGGCTATGCGCTATTACGCCGAGAATTTGGTTTTAAGACCGCCCTGACGCAGCGATAGAACGGCCTTAGAATCTTGAACAGGATAGGTACCCTGAACTTCAGGGAGCTTTTAGTGGCAAAATTGAGTTCAGCCAGAGAGCGCTTCACCGACAGTGGCGGCGCTGGTGCATACGCTGGTGCATACAGGGGAAAATCAGCTTTTTTCCACGTAGACAGCATCTGATAGTGCAATGGAAAGTCGTTCATCGGCAGCATGCCGACAAGCTTTTGCATCTTGAATTCCAGCATGGCGTAGTTGTGCGCCGCTTGATGAGCGCACATGATGTGCTGGGTGATATAGCCCACATCCTGGGCCGCGTAGGCCGTCAGGCGCTCAAGCGCATGAGCCAGGCCGCCATCGACATGATGTGGTTCGGCATTAAAGTCTTCCCACTTCCACTGATGTTCGAATAATTTTCGTAAGGCGCGGGGCCGGAACCAGAACATGGTGCCATAGGCAGCCACCGGAGTGGTGTCATCGAATTTGACATCAATGTTCAATAGGCGCGCGGTTTCCTCAACCTTGGGCCTGTTGGAGAACCAGACGCGCCCCATGGTTGGATAGGAGATGTGAATAAGCGGTGGAATGACGAGACCGATCGAAGCGTTGTCCTGGAACAGGTCCAATACGTTGTGAACGTAACCACGGGTATTCAGCAGGTTCTCGAGCAGATGCCGCTTGAACAGGTTGCTCCTCGATGACTGCACCTGAGGTGACTTTTTCGTGTGCAGGCGGCAGACAAGGTCATAACGATCGTCGACCAGCAGGTCACGCAAGGAGATGAACAGCGAAGACATGTCCCGACCGCGGTTCTGCTCCACGATCCTGACAATCGCCTTGTTAATGCCGGGGCGCTTTGCCAAGAGGGCTTCGATCTTGGCCTGCTTTTCCGACGTGTCCGTCGTGGCAATGAAATCATAGGGAACAGGGATGTTCTCGGTCAGATCCAGCATCTCGTCGAGCATATCGATGTAGTAAATATGTGCGCAAACCGCCACTTTGCCGTAGTCGGTAGGAGCATCATCGTCCTTGATGCGCTCATTCGGCAGCACACTCGTCAGAGCCGCGTTGGTGCTGAGATTGCGCAATTCGGAATCGCGCAGAACATCGCGCCAAATCAAATTCATATCGTAGTCGGACGTTTCCTCGATAACGCGCAAAGCGCGCGGTAAATCGACAGGATTGTGCTCAAGGACAGTTGGTTCGTTCAACAACAAGCTTCGCTTCAGCAGTGGAAAACGATTGATCACTGCTTCATCAACATTGATGAACGCGGGATCGTGCGAGCCGTATTTCTCCGGGTCGATATACGCTTCCGCCGAATAGCCCAGACCTGTAAAATGTTTTGTGAATTGCGACGCGTGAATCAGAAAGGCATCTGGGTCACTCTTTGTTTCCGGCAATTTTGCCCAGTATCTCTTGAAGGTTTGCGATCTCAGCATGTCGTTCCGGATGGCGATAAAGCATGTCTGGAGATGCCAAGGCAGATAACCTGCTCCAGTAAATGGATTTGCCGCGATTTCCTTGTGGGCGGCGGCGCCCCAGAAATCACTTTCGCGACCTTCCATCTCTGAAAACATTTCGGAGAAAGGAAAAAGCGGGCCGTAACAGGTGTCATTCAGCAGGATCAGTTCGTCGTACTGGGAAAGAGCGTCATGGCCGATCGCTTCAATTCCAGCCTTATATCCCCAGAGGTCCAATCCCTCTCTCTCGCGCACTAGCAGTTGATCACAGCTTGCCTTGACCGCTTTTTCCGACGGCTTCGACAGATCGCCATTGGAAACGACAACAATCTTGTCAACGACCTCTCGCAGCTTTTCGAGCAGAAAGATGACATAGTCATCCGCAACGCCACGCTCGTTGATGAGAAAAAACACAGCAATACGACGCACTTGGATGCTCCTGCTAACTAGACCGTGAACATCGCTGCTTCTGTAATCATGATGTGCGCTGTTCATTGCGCCGAGAAACCGGCTGCAAAACTGCCCTCGTGCCTCGATAAAACGGCCTCAATATCGTAAACAGGATTGGCACTCTAAATTTCAAAGAGCTTTTGATCGCCAGATTGAGGTCAGCCAAAGAACGCTTTACCGATGGCGGTGGTGGCGCTGGGGGTGGCGGCGCCTCCAGTGGATAGCCGGCCTTTTTCCACTCGGACAATACATGGCCGTGCCAGAGAAAGTCGCCCGACGGCATCACGCTTGCAAGCTTTTGCATCTTGAATTCCAACATGGCGTAGGCGTGCGCAGCCTGGTGCGAGCACGCAATATGCCGTGTGGTGTATCCAGCATCCTGGGCCGCGTAGGCCATCAAGCGCTCGAGCGCATGAGCCAAATCGCCATCGTCAAAGTACGGTTCGGGATCGAACTCTTCCCACTTCCAAGTGTGTGCGAATATTTTGCGAAGGGCGCGGGGCCGGAACCAGAACATGCCGCCATAGGCAGCCACCGGAGTGGTGTCGTCGAACTTGACGTCGATGTTCAACAGGCGCGCGGTTTCCGCAACCCTCGGCTTGTTGCCAAACCATGAGTGCCCCATGGTTGGAAAGGCGATATGAATCATCGGCGGGATGGCGAACCCGATCGAAGGATTGTCGTGGAACATGTCCAGCACGTTGTGAACATAACCACGGCTGTTCAGCAGGTTCTCAAACATGTGGCGCTTGAACAGGTTACCCTTCGATGCCTGCACCTGAGGCGTCTTTTTGCTGTGAACGCGGCAGACAAGGTCATAACGATCGTCAACCAACAGATCGCGCGTGGATATGAAAAACGCCGACATGTCCCGGCCGCGGTTCTGCTCCACGACGCGGACGATGGCCTTGTTTATGCCAGCGCGTTTCGCCAAGGCGGCTTCAATGTCAGCCTTCTTTTCCGGCGTATCCGTGGTGGCAATGAAATCATATGGTACGGGAATGTTCCCGGTCAGATCCAGCATCTCGTCGAGCATATCGGTGTAGTAGATATGCGCACAAACGGCGACATTGCCGTAGTCGGCAGGGGCGCCAGCGCCCTTGATCCGCTTGTCCGGCAGCACACTCATGAGTGCCGCATTGCTGTTGAGATTGCGCAATTCCGAAACGCGCAGAACATTGCGCCAAATCAAATTCATATCGTAATCGGATGTTTCCTCCAGAACACGCAAAGCGCGTGGTAAATCGATAGCATTATGCTCAAGGAATGTTGGGTCATGAAAAAATAGCCGCCTCTTCAGCAACGGAAAGCGGTTGATTATAGCTTCATCGATATTGATAAACGCTGGATAGTGGGAACCATATTTCTCCGGATCGATATAGGCTTCCGCGGAATAGCCGAGATCCGTAAAATGCCTCGTGAACTGCGATTCATGAAGCAGAACGGCATCCGTATACGTTTTTATTTCCGGCAAATTCACCCAATATTTCTTGAAGTCAGCCGATTTCAGTATGTCCTTTCGGATAGCGATGAAATACGTCTGGAGATGCCAAGGCAGATGACCCGTTCCGGTGAATGGATTTGGCGTCATTTCCTTGTGGGCGGCAGCGCCCCAGAAATCATTTTCGCGACCTTCCATCTCAGAAAACATTTCGGAGAAAGGAAAAAGCGGGCCGTAACAGGTGTCATTCAGCAGGATCAGTTCGTCGTACTCGGACAGAGCATCATAGCCGATCGCTTCAATTCCGGCTTTATAACCCCAGATGTCGAACCCCTTGTTCTCCCGCACCAGCAGCTGATCGCAACTGGCCTTGACCGCTATTTCCGAATGCTTGGACAGATCACCGTTGGAAACGACAATGACCTTGTCGACGACCTCTCGCAGTTTTTCGAGCAGAAAGATGACATAGTCATCCGCAATCCCACGCTCGTTGTAGAAAGAAAACACCGCAATACGATGCACCTCGTGCTCCTGACTAAAATATCAAGTTCGCTGAAAAACTGTCTTCGTCGTCCTAACCAAGGCGTGAGTCGATCCAGTTGCAAAGCTTCTCGATTCCCTGCTCGACATCGACCTGCGGTCGCCATCCCAGATCGCGCACCGTCCTGTCAATGCTGGCAACCGCGGAGCGCACGTCGCCGTTGCGGAACATGCCGTTGATGCTTGGTTCCGGTGCCTCGTATCTTTTTGCAACGATCCTCGCCAGTTCAAGAACCGTTGTTCTGGACCCTGTACCGACATCATAGGCGATCGACTGCGACAAATTTATTCGCGTTGCCGTGTCGATCGCCGAAGCCACGTCGTCGATGAAAACGAAGTCCCTGCCGATGTCTCCATCCTCGTAGATCGGGATACTTTTGCCTTCCTTGGCCATCCTGATGAACAGTGACACGATACCCGTATAGCTGTTCGTCAGCGACTGGCCGGGACCGTAGACATTCTGAAGGCGAAGGACGTTGACGGAGGTTCCGAACGAAAGAGCCCAGGCACGCAATATCTGCTCCTGGGTCAGCTTCGTTGCGCCGTAGATGCTGGTTGGATTCGGTATCGTTTTTTCCGCGTCCATCGGCAGAGGCTCTAAACCGGGAAAACTCCACTCGGCGCGTTCAAGCTGCTGCTTCGATCTCTGGCCCGGATATATGACCTCTCCTGCGTTCGTCGACCGCCATGCGCCTTCGCCGTAGACGGCGCGGCTCGAAGACAGGACAAAACGGTCGGGAACATGCGATACGGTGGCGAAGGCATCCAACATCCGGGTCGTACCAAGGACATTTGCCATCGCATGGCGGGAACCTTCCGTGAGCGATTGACCCGTTCCCGTCTCGGCCGCCAGGTGAATCACGACTTCAGGTCGAGCGGTTTCCAACAACTGCGTCCAGGTGGAAGCCTCGGCAACATCCGCAACCATGAGCTCAACGCGAGGATCAAGTTCGGCAGGACGCTTTTGCCCGGCATGAATCTGCGGATGCAAATTGTCAATGACAATGACCCGCTCGAAGCGGTTTGCCAGTCTGGGAGACAACGCGCACCCAATGAATCCGGCTCCGCCAGTCACCATACATGTTTTGGACATCAAGCAGCCATTTGCATTTCATCAGCTGGCTGTTCGTTACCAGCGTCAATCTCGTTTGAATAGGTATAAATGGGCTCGGTTTCGGGTCCGATGCGATCTTCGGCACCCGAGCCAGCTTGCATCTGCACAAGTGGCGGCAAATCGGCGATGCCGCAGCATTTCTGATTTACGGGCATTGAACCCATGCCGATATCCGCCCCTTTTTCGCCCTTATACCTAAGGCCGCAAGCCGGCAGAAATCCTGTTCCTTCCCGTCAGACAGCGGCCGTTCGCGGGCGTCTGCCATTGGCCACGATCAGGAGAATGGTTGCCGCCGCGAAACCGACAAGGCAGAATTCCAGCGTCTTCAACAAGTGACTGCTGTCGTAGTAGAAATGAATCTCGCTCGGTCCGGTCACCTCTACTGCAGGGAAGAAATCCAGAAACTTGTCTAGTTTCACTGGCTTTCCATCCAGTGTGGCTCGCCAGTATTTATTGACGCGGATAGGCAAAACGACCCATCCATGGGTCGCGCCCGAATAGCCCACCGTCAGGTCATCCGGAAGATAAGACGCAAGGCGCACCGGACCATAATCCGCCTCCGGTTGCCCGCTCAGCCCATTCACATAATAGCCGGACCCCGAAACCGCGTTATTTTCGATCACGTCGATGCCCGGCTCTACCGACGCGACCGAGAAATTCTGCGGAAGCCGGGGCTTTGCCCCAATCTTCATCTTTGGCATGCCGGGAAATGTCCTCGACCCGATCTGATAGGTCGCACCACCAGCGGTTTCGAAGGCCCATGCACTGATCGCCTTCTTGCTGTCGGGCTTGGTCATTGCAATGACATACCGATACGTGCCGGCATCGAGTGGAACGTTCCGATTGAAAGCAAAGGTAGCGTACAGGTTGTTGCGTATCGCCTCCGGCGGCAATTCCGCGTGAGCCACGAGGCGTTCATTTTGGTAGAGATCGAAGGTCAATGCCGAAGGGGCGTAATCCTCATCATAGGTTCCGAACAGCACCTGCACGTTCGTGGCGTCCATGGGCTTGTCGATTGACAGCCCACCCTGGAGGGCACCACCATTAAGAGCAGCCGTCGGCCGCTGGCCAACGCCGTCGGTCTCGTAAGCAATGCAAAAGTCCCTGACAATGAAGAAGCGGACGGCAGCGTAGACAATCCCCGGGCTGGAGAAATTGATATCCGAGCATTGGATGAGAGAGGCCGTATAGGACACCTCATGAGAAGGCGCTATGTCATCGACTATCTTCTTTTGAGCATCGGTGCGAAATCCATGAGCAAACAACTCAGGCAACCTATAGTTTGACAAGACGCCCGAGAAGTTGAATATATCTCCGGCAATAATACTTTGCCCAGGCAGAATTTCAGATAATACATAGGATATCGATGGCGTTTTTGGAAAAAAAGTTTCAATATCTGGACGCGCATTGAACTGCCTAAACCAATACCCAAGATTAATTGTTTGCAATACGCATAGAAATATAACGATATAGAATTTGTAATCTGACATTGAATGCAGCGACGTTACCGATTTAAATTTCAATGACAATATAAAATTTATAGAATAGGCCGACAATATCGCCAGGGACAATCCAAATAATATTACAACCCTGCCCCATCCATTGATGCCAAATCCCGGAATCATTTTCACGATGTCGGCGGGAGCCGCGCCAAACGCAGTCGCCAGCGTGAACGCTGCCAGCAGCAACCCAAAAGCGGCAAACCGGTTGGGTGCTTTAAAAACGAAAATTAACGCAAGAAGGGCCAGGACGGCCGCGGGTACGCCAGCGGAAAAGGTCCGCTCGACGCCGAGATGATTCACAAAGTCCGAACCGAACATGTTGACGATGTCATAGGGCGTGAAGATCGCCCTACCGTCTCGAATCGACAAATCGGTTGAATCGAGAATGTCTTTAACCTGCAAAAGACCTGGAAGAGCCAGCAGCGCCCCTGCAGCGCCGGCGCAGCCCAGCGCGATGGTTCGCCTGACCGCGAGCTGATTGATGCCCGCGCTCCGGAACTCGACAAAAAGCAGTACGGCCCCTAGCATAAGGGACGCGATAGCCCCAAGCAGGGCGACAAATGGAAATCCGCCCAGCCCCATCAGGGCGACGCTGAAAATGAGCCCAAAAGCCCAACCGAGACGGCCTGTCTGCCAATAACGAAGCTGAGTAGCCAGAACCCATGGAATAAGAGCGCTCGTGGTCAGATGAGGCCAATGCGCCCAAGCGATGTTGAAGCCGCAAAATGCAAATGTAATGGCGCCGAAAACCGCGGCCACATGATTTCTAAACATGAAAAACAGCAGGCAATAGGTACCGAAAGCCGCCAGCAGATAATTTGATAAAATTGCGAACGTGTAGCCCATGGCCTCATTGGGCGTGAGGGCATAAACCAGGAAGGGTATCGACAGGCCTTCGTAAATCGGCGCCTGGATGCCGGCCGTACCCAGCTGATTGAGTGGGTTCCATAGCGGGATGTGCCCTTCCCGCAACTCTCGCCTGAACTCCCGCCAGTTTGGCAGCCGGCTATCCAATATGTCGGAACGCTCCATGTTGACAAGTGGAGTGTCGATCCCGGCATTGTCCCATCCCGGATAGGCCAACAGCAGATCCATCGGTGCCAGCGTTTGCCGAAAAGGATTGACGCCCACAATCCCCAGGACGAGAACGAAAAGAAGCACCAGCGAAATGACGTGCCGCAAAAGTGGCGCCTGCTCCGGTACATGGTTGTCCTGCACGGACGTTCCCGTCATCTGCGTGTCCATACACTTTTCCCTTTTGGTGACCTACGCGCTAACTTTTATCTTCTGCATGGCGGGTGGCGGCATACCTGCCAAACAAGAGGCCGAGCAACGCCAACAGGCAATCGCCGGCACAAGAGATGATCCGAAAAAGCAAGGCTGCCGCAGTAGCTGAACCGGCGCCGTATACCGGTGACAGGAACTGTATAAGCAGATACTCCCGAATGCCTACGCCTGCGGGCGAGCCGGGGGTAACAAATCCCAGCAACCAACTGATCGATGTCCAAACAACCAGGCTCGAAAAATCTGCATCCGCACCGAGGGCCTTGAGCAAGTAACTCAAGCTAAATGCAAGAAAAATAAAACAAGGAACCCCAGATAATATTGATGCAAAAAATGCAGCTAATTTCCCTCTTAATCCCCCGAAAGCCAAGCCTGCGCCGACGAAAATTATCAGAACGGCAGCCATGATAGGCATTCTGTATTCATAAATTGCAGCGGCCTCGTCATTTCTGATCCACGCGGGCAGCAATGTGAAGTCAATGGTCCGTGATGAATAGGTAATTATTCCTATAGATGATACGACAATGGATATTATCTCCATTATTATTATGGACGCCGTCGCTCTATGTAATACGCCATGCTTCCCAGACAGATAAAATCTGCCAACATATTGACCTACATTGCCCGGGATATATTTGCCGATTTGAGAGACAAGGAAAATATACAAGAGACGAGACGGTGGAAGACGCACACCAAAAGCCTTTGAAAACATTCCAAACGCCAGAGCACCGGACATCACACTCAGCATGTACATCAGTAATGCCGTTAGAAATGACGGTTCAAAATAGAATGACGGCGGCTGCGAAAGAACTACGCTTCTGTTGATCCAGAAGGCTCTGCCTACGTAAACGATTGCCGCAACCGTGAGTATCGCACCCACGTAACCTGCAGCGCGTTTTCCAATTGCGACCCACGAACTACTTGTCACCGCGAAAGCGCCCTACCACGAAATATCCATCGCCTAGGTTCGTGCGCAGGAACGGTCGTTGCAACTGGATTGATAGCCACATGGCCAAGAGACCCGGCCAAGTGCACATCTTGTTGAATACGCTAATAAGACCACTCCTATCGATGCCGCTAGATGCCGTGCTTTGATCGAGGCCCTTGACTGCGCTTCGCTTGTCCATTTCCGCCTGATAGTACTTGATACGCTGGCTAGACAATAGATTTGCAAGTGGAAACCCGTAGGATTCGAATGCAACAATATCGAGGCCCGCCTTGTCGAAAAGGTCCTCTAGTTCTTGTCGTTCGTAGCGGCGCACATGGCCAGCCCAGTCGTCGGAAACAGTCCAGCGCTTCATAAGACACGGCACGGATGCGAGAAACAGACCGCCCGGTTTTAGCCATGAGACCCAGAGGCCGAGCGCCTCATGATCCTCTTTGATGTGCTCCAGGACCTCGAAGGCGGAAATCACGTCGAAAGTGCTGCGCCACTGAGGGTCAGGATCAGAAAGGATATTGACGCTTGTTTGAACAGTCAGCGCCTTCGCAACCGACACGGCGTCTGGCCCAGATTCAAGACCGCTAGCTTCGAATCCTCGGTCATAAAGATCAACCAGCAGCGCACCGGCGCCGCACCCGATATCCAGGGAACGCCGACCTTTACCGATCTTCAAATGATGAAGGACTCGTGACCGGCGCAATATGTATCTTGGCGCCGGCACCCAGCCCAGTTCGGGGGCCGCGGTCCCGTAAAGAAAATGCTTGAACACGTTTCAAACTCCTATCCGTTGCAATAGGTCGTCGCGCAACCGCTGACCGATTTTGGAAGGCGCAATTTCGGCAATGATCCTGTCCGAATACCCGGTGTCGGTCGCGCCGATCGCTTGAACGATGGCTTGCGCGAGCGCTTGCGGCTTGCCCGCCTCGATCAGAGTTACACCTCTTGGCGGGTTGTCTCCAAACAGCTCTCGAATGGCAGGAGAATCACGAGTGATAAGGGGTTTGCCCGCACTGACTATCTGAAAGACTTTGTTTGGAATTACCCTGCCCGATTTATCAGACGTCCCGAATATCCCAAGGCAGACAGTCGCTTTCTCGATTTCAATCTGGAGCTTTTCATACTCGACCCACTCGGTCCAATCCAGGTTTCCAGGATTGCGTTCTGCAATCATATCGCGAATTTTCGATGCCTCTTGACCCGTTCCGACGATTCGAAAATTGATCGCCGTATCAGACAACAAACGAGCCGCTTCCACTATGGTTTCAATACCATGAAGTGGAATGAATTGCCCATAAAACAAAACGGTGGCTATAGGTCCGGAGTCGACTGCATCCTTTGGGCTAAAATTCTCGCTCTCCACTCCAACAAAGGCCCTAACTATTTTCCTCGGATCAACCAAAAACGTGTCGGCGTAGTATCTGCCATGTGCATCCGTATCGACCAGCACAACGTCTGCCGATCTAAGCGATATTTTCTCCAACCAATGAATGAGGCGCGACGGGAGGGAGCCAACCTTAAACAACTTCCGATCTTCAACAACCGTGTTGAAGATCGGAAGGAACGCATCCACGACTACCTTTTCACGCCTCAGCTTCGCCAGCGGCCAGATAAGCAAGGAATCGAGATAAGCAAAGTAGCCGCAGACAACAAAGTCATGACGAGCGGAGAAGACGTACCGAAACAGAAGTATGGGGTACCAGATCGCAGCTGTGCCTATCAGACGAAAAGCAGACCACACCGAGGAAACTTGGCTCTTGTCCTCGATGCCGCGCCAAACGTGGAAATGCAGTTCGTCGACGTTGACTCCCGCCTCTCGAAGACCTTTCCGCAAAATCCGGATTCTGGGCTTGCCGGTATCATAGGTGCCCCACAAAAGAACCTTCAGCGTTCGCCCCATGCTCAATCTTGGTGTTCTTTGAAATGCAATCTTGCCACCTTCCCACCTGCACACTCGGCGGCAACGCCAAAGAGAACAATGGCGGATAAAAATAACTCGCCGTTCATCTGGATATGCGAGACCGGATTCACCAAAATATCTATTGGCAGATTGTCGATGCGGGCGCCGCAGGTTGACATGACTGCCGCCGCCTACACTATTTTCTCAATTTTTGACTCTTTGCTCTCCATCGCAAACGACCGGATCCTGGCCTTTGCACCATACTCTTGCTGCAATTGCCTGATCCTTATTTCTTCAAGCAATTGCCTGTTGACCGCTATGAGCTCGGAAATGATGCCGCTCATCGCAAGAATGCCGGCAAGCGCGAGCAAGGCGCTGGACAGAACGAGTGACTGGATGTTGCCACTGCCTTCGCCCATCAAATAGTGGACAAGGAACCGGACAACCCCGACCAACCCCGGCGCGGCGACGATTGCCGCACATGTCGAGAAGAAGCGCAGCGGGCTATAGACGACAAAAATCCTCACGACCGTTATCAACGAGCGCCGAACATAGCTTGGTATGCTCTTGACCAGCCGCGAGGGTCGAAGATCGCCGTTGACACGGATCGGCACCGAGGTGATCGGGATGTTCCTGCGTCCCGCCTGGATGATCGTTTCCAGCGTATAGGTATAGCGGTTGAAGACATTGAGCTGTATCGCCGCGTCGCGATGAATGGCCCGGAAACCGCTCGGGGCGTCAGGGACCGTCGTGCCACTGGCAAGCTTGACGACGAAGCTGCCAAGCTTCTGCAGAAATTTCTTGACCGGTGAAAAATGCTCTATCTCGCTGATCGGCCTTGCGCCGATGACGATCTGAGCCTTTTTCTCCAGTATGGGCCGGACGAGATCGGGAATGCAGGAGGCATCGTACTGGTTGTCCGCATCGGTGTTGACGACGACGTCCGCGCCCAGTTTCAGCGCGGTTTCGATGCCGGTCATGAACGCTTTGGCAAGCCCCTGATTGTGGGGCAGCGAGACCACGTGATCGACGCCGTTTTCCCGGGCAACCTCGACTGTTCGGTCGGTGGAGCCATCATCGACTACGAGCCATTCCACCGTGCTGAAACCCGCGACCTGACGCGGCAGATCGGCCAGCGTAACGGCGAGCGTCCCCTCCTCATTCAGGCATGGGATTTGAATAATAAGCTTTGACAATCCACCCTCTTCTTTCCGCAAGGCTGATCGGCTGCCGTGTTCCATATGGACCTAAAGAACTTTGCTTCCGCGCGCTACCTGCTTCGGCAAAATAAGCTGTTTTTGTGGCTGCCAACAACGGCGCGAGGAGGCTCCGGGCGGCGCCGAGTTCATGGCGTTCAGGCGAATTCGCTCAGGGAAGCGGATATCTGATGGAGAGGACAAGAGCAGGGCTGCCCATGCCCAATTCAATTTCGGTCTCAACGAAACTTTGCGGCGACGACCCGTTGAAACCTTGCGGCGACCCTTTTCAGTAACCGCCTGCCATTCAACAGCGCTCGCAGGGGACTGGTTATCCGCCAGCTTGTTGAGTCCTTGAACTCTTGAACAGCGCGCTGACCTTGCTCTATTTTTGCCTGGAGCGCGGCCGTCTGCGCTCGCGCTCGTGCGATCTCTTTGTCGCGCTCGGTCCGCAGTGCGCTCGCGGTTGCGTTGGCAGCCGATATTTCTCCCTGCAACCCCCGGAATTCTTCTGCTTTCTCGGCACGCTCGCTCTCAAGCGCTGCAATCTCGCTTTCGTGCTGTTGCCGCTGTTCTTCAAGGCTCTGTGCAAACCGCGCTTCCGCCTGTTCGCCCTTAGCTGTCAGTGCCTCGATCTCGCTGTTGCGCTGCTCGACCTGTCGCCGCCAGTCCTCAAGGCTTAGCGCAAACCGCGCTTCCGCCTGCCTTATCGCATTGGCTGTATTCCCACGCTGGGCGACTGCTTGTCCAAGATGGGCGAAAATGGTTCGTACAGCTTCCTGGCCATGATCTTGTTCGCCGCTGGTGAAAAGCGCCTCGACCGCTTTCGGGTAGCTGTTGCCCATCGCTAGAACGCCCAGGCCATGCCCATGAAGGAACTCGAAATGCGGCCGGCCGGCCGAGACCTCGCTCCAAAGGCGAAAGACTCCGAAATCGCGCTCACGTACATTCGTGTCGTGAAAGAGTACAATTGCATTCTTCGTCAACTTCGGTCGCCACGTCTCGAAGTCATGGCGAACGGCGTCATAGGTGTGCATACCGTCAATATGCAGCAGGTCGATGCTCTCATCCTCGAAATGGCCAACTGCCTCGTCGAAAGTCGACCGTACTAGACGCGAAAAGGCCGAATACTTTGCATCGTGATAGGTGGCAAGGCCGGCATAGACGCCCTCATCGTAAAAACCCGCGTGCTCATCACCCTTCCAAGTGTCGATCGCGTAGCAACTGCAGGAGAGACCCAGCAGTTCAATGGCTTGGCAGGCGGCACAATAGGAAACTCCAGTGTGCGTGCCAAGCTCGACAAACCGGTGCGGCCGCAGCGAATCGATCAGCCAGAACATGAAAGGAACATGTTCGATCCATGCGGACGGAGCTTCCAGATCAGGGGATCGGAACGCCGTCGAAGTAAAAGGAACCATCGCCGTCCCTCAGGTCCAGGCAAACGCGCGGTTCACGAAAGCCAAGGACGTCATCAAGCGTGCCGAGTAAGAGATCGCACCACCGCTTCCGTCGATTGCCGCCAGTCCGGCGCGTTCCAGCCGAAGGCGGAGGCGAATTTCGCGCTCGATAGCCGGGAATTGGCCGGACGGCGTGCCTTGGTCGGATAGTCCATCGTAGCAATGTCCCTCACCCGCGCCCAGGGACCACCAAACGCCAGGCTTGTGTCCAGGATATGGCGGGCAAAGCCGCTCCAGTTGGCCTCGCCGGTGCCGGCCAGATGATAGACACCGAAAGCGGCAAAGCTCTTGTTGCCATGCAGCTGTGCCGCGGCATGCAGGACAGCGTCGGCGATATCCAGCGCTGAGGTGGGGTTTCCCCATTGATCGGCCACCACTGCAATCTCGTCGCGGTCGGCCGCAAGCCGAAGCATGGTTTTGACGAAATTCTTGCCGAACGGACTGTAGACCCAGGCGGTGCGCAGGATCAGGTGGCGCGGATTGGCTGATGCCACCGCCTGTTCGCCGGCGAGCTTGGAGGCGCCGTAGACGCTGGCCGGCGCGGTTGCATCGGTTTCGACATACGCGCCAGAAGCGCTGCCGTCGAAGACATAGTCGGTCGAAAGGTGGATTACGGGAACGGCAAGCCGGCCCGCGGCCTCCGCCACCTTGCCGGCGCCGACGGCATTCACCCTGAATGCCAGATCGGGCTCATCCTCGGCCTGATCCACGGCCGTGTAGGCGGCAGCCGACACGACGATGTCAGGCTTGGCCGCAGCAATGGCTTCGATCACGGTGTCGGGGTTTGCCAGGTCGAGCTGCGGACGGCCAATGGCGATGACGTCCACGCCGGCAAGCTGGCCGGCCTCCAGAAGGCTCGACACAACCTGGCCTTCGCGTCCGGTGACGACGAGCCTCACGCGGCCCCCTTGCGGGCTTCGCCCAGTCTTTCGCCGGCATAGTTCTGCTCGCGGATCGGCCCCCACCACCATTTGTTGTCGAGGTACCAGTCCACGGTTCTGGCCAGGCCGCTGTCGAAATTCTCGTTGGGCGCCCAGCCGAGGTCCCGGCTTATCTTCGATGCGTCGATGGCATAGCGGCGGTCGTGGCCGGGGCGGTCGGTGACGAAGGAAATCAGGTCGCGGTAGCTCTTGCCTCCGGCCCGGGGGCGCCTGCTGTCGAGCAGGTCGCAGATCGTCTCGACGACGCTGAGGTTTGTCCGCTCCGAATTGCCGCCGACATTGTAGCTCTCGCCCGGCGTGCCTTTGGTGGCAACCAGTTCCAGCGCGCGCGCATGGTCCTCGACGAACAGCCAGTCGCGCACATTGGCGCCGGCGCCATAGACCGGCAGCGGCTTTTCGTCGAGCGCGTTGAGGATGACGAGCGGGATCAGTTTTTCGGGAAAATGATAGGGGCCGTAATTGTTCGAACAGTTGGAGAGCACGACCGGCAGGCCGTAGGTCTCGTGCCAGGCGCGGACCAGATGGTCCGAGGCCGCCTTCGAGGCCGAATAGGGCGAGGACGGCGCGTAGGGCGTCTCCTCGACGAACATGCCGCCATCGAAAGGCAGGTCACCGAACACTTCATCGGTCGACACGTGATGGAAGCGGAACCGGCCTTTCCTGTCGTCGGCAAGGCCGCGCCAGTATTCGAGCGCCGCATTGAGGATGCGGTAGGTGCCGACGATGTTGGTCTCGATGAAGGCGCCAGGCCCATCGATCGAGCGGTCGACATGGCTCTCGGCGGCAAGGTTCATGACGATGTCGATATCGTCACGGCGCATTATGTCGAGCACCGCTTTCTCGTCGCATATATCGGCCTGTGCGAAGCGATAATTGTGCGCGTTCTCGATTTGCCGCAGCGAGGCCAGGTTGCCGGCATAGGTGAGCTTGTCGAGATTGGTCACCCTGTAGGCCGGATTGGCGCACAGATGCCGACACACCGCCGAACCGATGAAGCCAGCCCCGCCTGTCACCAGAAAATTCATGCCGCCATCCTTCATGCCCATCAGGCAAACACTTCGGCCTCGGCGAGCACCGGCGCCTTGAGGTCCTTGTCCGAAAGCTGGTATCCGCCAGCCACCGAAGGCCATTCGATGCCGATGACGGCATCGTCGAAGCGGACAGACCGATCGTGCTCGGGCGAATAGGTGTCGGTAACCTTATAGAGAACCTCGGTGTCGGGCACGAGCGTCACAAAGCCATGGGCGAAACCCTTGGGCACCAGGATCTGATTGCCCTTTTCGGCGGTAATTTCGAGCGCAACCCATTTTCCGAAAGTCGGCGAGCTGCGGCGAATGTCGACCGCGACGTCCAGCAGCGCGCCCCTGATGACGCGCAGCAGCTTGTCCTGGGCCCGCGGCTCGAGCTGGTAGTGAAGCCCTCGCAACACGCCTGCCGTCGCGGAATAGGAGTGGTTGTCCTGCACGAAAACCAAGTCGATGCCTGCCTGCGAAAACCGCTCGGCATTGTAGGTTTCCATGAAGAAGCCGCGTGCATCGCCATGTCGCTTGGGGACGATTTCCAGCACGCCATCGATGCCGAGGGACCTGATCTCCAAAGCTTAGCCCTCCAACAGATCGGCGACGCGCCGCCGCAGATAGGCGGCATATTCATTTTTGCCCAACCGGGTTGCGCGTTGCAGCACTTGCTCTGCCGTCAGCCAGCCCTGCTCGAAGGCGATCTCCTCAGGGCAAGCAACCTTGATGCCCTGCCGATGTTCGATCGTGCGCACGAAAGAAGAGGCTTCGTGCAAACTGTCATGCGTGCCGGTGTCGAGCCAGGCATAGCCACGCCCCAAACGGTGCACATGCAGCTTGCCGCGCTCGAGATAGACATTGTTGACCGCCGTGATCTCGAGCTCGCCACGCGCCGACGGGCGGATCGTCGGGGCGATGTCGACCACGTCATTGTCGTAGAAATAGAGACCGGTGACAGCCCAGTTCGACTTCGGCTTCTGCGGCTTTTCCTCAATCGTCAGCGCGGTTCCGGTCGCCTTATCGAAGGACACGACACCATAGCGCTCGGGATCCTCTACATGGTAGGCGAACACCGAAGCACCCGCCTCGCGCGCAGCGGCGGCGCGGCAAAGCTGCGACAGGCCGTCACCGAAATAGATGTTGTCGCCAAGAATCATCGCGACGCTGTCTTTGCCGATGAAATCCCGGCCGATAATGAAAGCTTCCGCAAGACCATTGGGCTGCGGCTGCTCGGCGTAGGAGAACGCCAGCCCGAACTCCGATCCGTCGCCGAGTAAATCACGAAAAGCCGGCAGATCGCGCGGTGTCGAAACAATCAGAATCTCACGGATTCCCGCGAGCATCAGTACGCTCAGCGGATAATAAATCATCGGCTTGTCGTATATCGGAAGGATTTGCTTAGAGACTGCTAATGTCAGTGGATAAAGACGCGTTCCACTGCCTCCAGCAAGGATAATTCCTTTCAAGAAGCTCTCCTTGACATGCCGAAGCCCCCCAGCCCTGATCGACCGTGCTTAGGTTTCATTCAATGGCTTGTCAATGCGGCACGCGACACAGCAGAGGCCTGTTCCGCACGCAAGGACATGACCTCAGCCACCCTTACCCAAAATACGCCTGGTACCACTCGACGAACCGCCCTACCCCGTCTGATACGGACGTGCCGGGGCGGTAGCCAACAGCCTCCTGCAGCGCGGAAGTGTCGGCGAAGGTGTCCGGTACGTCGCCGGCCTGCAGCGGCAAGAGCTCGATGACGGCCTTGCGGCCAAGCGCGCTTTCCAGCGCCTCGACATAGGCGGTCAGCCTCACCGGATTGTTGTTGCCGATGTTGAAGATACGCCAGGGCGCGGTGCTCGTTGCCGGATCCGGATGGCCGGAATCCCAGGCGGGATTGCTGGCTGCAGGGCTGTCGCTGGTCCGGACCACGCCTTCGGCGATGTCGTCGATATAGGTGAAGTCGCGCGTGTGGTTGCCATTGTTGAACAGCTTGATCGGCTCGCCGGCCAGGATGCTCCTGGTGAACAGGAACAGCGCCATGTCGGGGCGCCCCCAAGGCCCGTACACGGTGAAGAACCGCAGCCCGGTCGTCGGCAACCCGAACAGATGGCTGTAACTGTGCGCCATCAGCTCGTTGGCGCGCTTGGTCGCGGCGTAGAACTGCAGCGGATGATCGGCCGGGCGGTGCTCGGAAAACGGCATGTCGGTGTTGGCGCCGTAAACGCTCGAGGTGCTGGCATAGGTCAGGTGCGCAATGCCGGCATTGCGGCAGGCCTCCAGCATGTTGGTGAAAGCAACGATGTTGCTTTCGACATAGGCGCGCGGGTTTTCCAGGCTGTATCGCACTCCCGCCTGGGCGGCGAGATGGATCACCCGGTCGAAGCCATGATCGGCAAAGCAGCCGTCCACGATTTCTCTGTCGGCAAGATTGCCATGGATGAAATGATAGCCGGCATTGGTGCCTTGGCTGGCTTCGGCCAGCAGCCGCAGCCGCGCCTGCTTGATCCGCGGATCATAATAGTCGTTGACGCTGTCGATGCCGACAACCTCGTCGCCACGCTCCAGGAGCCGCCTGGCGACATGATAGCCTATGAAGCCGGCGGCGCCGGTGACCAGAACCTTCATCGGAAGCGCCCATCCTCGGGAATGGATCCCTGACGTCTATGGCACGCCAATCTTCCTACAGGCCTCAGGAGCGCTTCAGCAGCGACCAGACGGCCGGCACAAGGCTTGCCGCCAGCGCAACCTTGATCAGATCACCAACGATGAACGGCACGACGCCGAACTGCCAGGATTTTTCCGGGCCGATCAGCAGCGCCAGCCAGGCAAAGCCCATCGCCATCATCACCACTTCGGCGACCAGCATAGCGTTGAAAAGCTTGATCGGGTGGCGATCCCAGCCGCGATCCGCGGCCCAGCCGACAATCGCCGCCATGACGACAAAGCCCGCGAGATAGCCACCCGTCGGACCAACCATGTAGGCAAGGCCAATGCCCTTCTCCGGTGTGCCCTGGAAGACCGGGAAGCCCATCGCGCCCTCCGCCATATAGAGCAGCAGCGTGGCGACGCCGAGGCGCAGCCCGAAGGTGGCGGCGATCAGCAAGACGGCCAGCGTCTGCATCGAGATGTCGACCGGCCCCAGCACAACCTTGGTCTTGGCCGACAGGGTCAGCAGTAGCGTTCCGGCGATCGCCAGGAAAAGCTGTGTTGCCAGCCGCGCCGCGCCTTCCTGCGGCAAAGCCAGAGAAACAAGCGGGCGCATCGTGGTTGCAGTTGCCATGGTCTTCCCCAATCCGGTCCAGCGCGATCCGATAATCGCGATCCTGCGTTTTCCTATATTGGCTTGCGTGCTATGCGGCAATCGGTTTTGCCGTTCCGGGAACAATGTGCCGACATGGCTCTCAAATTCGATACCAGCTTCGATCCGCACTACGGCCAGGGCGTGAACGTCGGCCCGGACGTGCAGCGCGTCACGGTCCGGAACCCCAGCCCCTTCACCTTTCATGGCACCAACAGTTATGTCGTCGGGCGCGACACGCTGGCGGTAATCGATCCCGGGCCAGATGACGAGGCGCATCTTCAGACCTTGCTCGGCGTGATCGCCGGCAGGCCGGTCAGCCATATCTTCGTCAGCCACACGCATCGCGACCATTCCCCGCTGGCGGCCCGACTGAAGGAGCGCACCGGCGCCTTGGTGATGGCGGAAGGGCCGCACCGGCCGGCGAGGCCACTGCATATCGGCGAGACCAATGCGCTAGACGCCAGCGCCGACACCGCTTTCATTCCCGACATCGCACTGCCGGACGGCGCGTTGGTGGCCGGCGACGGGTGGGCGATCCGTACGGTTCTGACCCCCGGCCACACCGCCAATCACGCGGTGTTCGCGCTGGAAGAAACCGGCATCCTGTTTTCGGCCGATCATGTCATGGCGTGGGCGACATCGATTGTCGCGCCGCCGGACGGGGCCATGGCCGACTACATGGCATCGCTGGACCGCCTGATCGAGCGCGACGACCGCCTGCTGCTGCCTGGGCACGGCGGGCCGGTCGCCAAGCCGCGCGCTTTCATGCGGGGATTGAAGACGCATCGCAAAATGCGCGAGCGGGCCATATTGGAGCGGGTCAGAGCCGGGGACCGGACGGTTCCCGACATGGTCAAGGCGATCTACAGGGATACAGATCCCCGGTTGCATGGCGCCGCAGGACTGTCGGTGCTTGCCCATCTCGAGGACCTGGTGGCGCGCGGCGTGGTGTCGACGGATGCCGCCCCCGCCATCGACGGTATTTTCACGCCGGCTGGCTAATCCAAGACCTCGCCACGACCTTGCAATTGCCCTGCCTCAGAACCGGCTGGACCGTTCTTCTGGCTGAGGCGACTTCAAACCTTGGCAAGAGCATTCCGGATTGGCCGGGAGTCGTGCGGCGGTTTCCAGCGCGACCCGCGAGGCCGTCATGGACAGGTTCGGCAACACGTCTTCCTGCAGCAATTGCTGGCGATTGCGGTCCATATAGTCGTTGAAGCCTGCCGTCACGAACGCCAAAGGCACAAAACACGCGCCGATCTCGCGGGACAAAGTGGCCTCGGGCGCTATCGAATGGTTGAGCACGTCCGCCCCCATGCCGCGGAACGCCAGGGCCTCGGCCGGGGTCGTCAGCCGCGGCCCGTAACAGTGGCCAGCAACCAGTTGCTGTTCGATGCCATGAACACGGCATCCGGCCGGCCAATGACGGCGGGCGGTTTCGACCAACAATGCCGCGCATCTCGGGCAAACGATCTGCTTGCCCGAACAGTCGAAGCTCTGTCGGCCGGGAAGCAGCGAAAACGGCGTCTGCGTCAGTTCGATGATATCAGCGTTCACCACCATGTCGCCGGGCTTGATCGCCTTGTTGACGGCGCCAATGGTCGAACAGGACAGGACTTGCCTTACACCCGCGCTCATCAACACCCAGAACGCGCGGCGATGAAAGGAATGGTCGATATGGTCGCGGGGATTGCCGTGCGAATACATGCACAAGGCACGTTTCGGCTTGCCTTCGACGGTGATCGACGCATCGAACTCGAGCAGCTTCCAGTTGTCGGTGCGGCCGAAAGGCGTTTCAAAACTCATGTCGCGCTGCAAGGTGCGCACGCCATCGACCTGGACATCTTCAGGGAAGGCAAGCCCCCAGTTTGCCGACCCGGTGATGATCGCCAACCCCACCTGGGGTATGTCCGTTGATTGATCCGCAGCAGCACCGGCTGCTTGACGATCTGTAGGCATGTTTCCAGTCTCTGTCAGGATTTTTGGCGAAGGCTCACGATCAGGACGGCGACCAGGACGATGACGGTCCACAAGGTCGAGATCGCCGCAATGGTCGGATCGATCTGGTCGCGCAGCGACAGGAACATGAGCTTCGGCAGGGTGCTGTTGCGACCACTGGCGACGAAGATCGAAATCACAGACTCGTCGAGCGACGTCAGGAAGGCCATCAGTGTTGCCGACAACAGACTGATCTGAAGTTGCGGGACGATTATCCCGCCAATAGCTCTCGCCCAGTTTGCGCCGAGGCTGCGCGCCGCCTGAACCTGGTTCCAGTCAAAGCGGGCCAGAGCGGGCAACAACACAATGCAGGCGACTGGAATGGCCAGCACCACATGCCCGACCAGCACGCCGAACAGCGTTCCGACCAGACGTTGCGCCGCCAGCACAAAGAAGAGACCGATCGCAAGCAGGATGCCCGGCACGATGGACGGGGTGAGCAGAGCGCCCTGAATGGCCAAGGCGGTCCTTCCTCCGAGCCGGTTGATCGAGATGCAGGCCAGCAGCGCCAGGGGCACTGCGAGCGTCGCCGTCAACGTCCCAAGGATCAGGCTCGTCCTGAGCCCGGCCATCCATGTCGCCGAACCGAAGAAATTCTCGTACCAGCGCAACGAGTATGCGCGCGGCGGAAACTCGAGGAGATCGGACGCTGAAAAGGAGAGCGGCACTACCACCAGCGTCGGCAGCATCAGGAACGCCAATACGAGCGCGCAAAAGCTCCATAGGAGAATGCGGGCCAGCCTGTTGTCTGGATAGGCTTCAAGCATGGGCCGTACCGAATTTGTTGCGCGCCATCAGTCGGCGCGCCACCAGGAACATCACGCCGATCAGCGCCATAAGAACGAGGAGCAGAATGCCCAGGACGCTCGCCGACCCCCAGTCCTGAAAGGTCGACAGCGTGCGCTCGATGCGGATGGAGAGAGGATTTACCTTGCCGCCGCCCAGCACCGCCGGCGTGATGAAGAAGCCTATGGTGTAGATGAAAACGATCATCGAACCCGAGAAGATGCCGCCGGCCGAAAGGGGCAGGATGACGGTGCGGATCGTTTGCGCAAGTGTGGCTCCCATGCTGGCCGAGGCGCGAACAAGGTTGGCGTCGATATCGCGCATGGCGGCATAAACGGGCAGCAGAAAGAGCGGCAGCATATAGTGAACCATGCCGATCAGCGTTCCGGTGAAATTGTAGACCAGCGGCAATGGCTCCGCTGTCAGGCCCGAACCTGTCAAGGCCGTGTTGATCAGGCCTTCGCGGCGCAACAGCACCAGCCAGCCATAGGTGCGGACCAGAATGGAGGTCCACAACGGCAGCATGACGAAGGCCATCAGCAAATTGGCGACCCTTGGTCTGGCGCTGGCCAGAGCGAGCGCCAGGGGGGTGCCGAGAAGAATGCAGAACGCCAGCGTGCCAAAGGACAGCTCAACGGTTGTCACGAGTGCCGCCCATGTCAACCCGCTGGACAGCACCTTCTCGTAATTGCCGACGCTGTATTCGCCCCCTGTGGTCAGGAAGGATTGCCGGATGATCCAAACGATGGGCAGTATTGCCGCCAGTCCTACGATGAAAAGCGCAGGCAGTGAAAGCGAGAGGAAGAACCGCCGCTCGCGTCGAGCGTCTGCCGCCAGCGCAGGATCGGCAAGGACGGTCACGCTACCGCTCCCGGTATCGCGTGAACTTTCGCTGCTGGCGCATAGGCGGTCACCCGCTGACCGGTGGCGAGTTCGGCGCAGCCGCCGGCAAGTGCGGACGGTATGCAGACCAGGACCTCCTGGCCGCCATCAAGCGCCAGCGTCAAAAGCCAGTTCTCGCCGCGAAACGCCTTGGAGCGCAGCGTTCCCTCAAGCGCCACACCGTCTCGTCCGACGATTTTCGCATCAAGATGGAAGCTTTCCGCGCGAATCATCAGGGTCTCGCGTGACGCATCGGCGCCGTCGATTCTGCGTGCTGCTCCTGGGGCCACAATGTTGGCCTCGCCCATGAACTCCGCGACGAAGCGGGTCGATGGACGATCATAGATCTGCTGTGGCGTATCGATCTGCTGAATGCGGCCGGAGTTCATCACCGCAACCCGGTCTGACATGATCAGTGCTTCGCGCTGGTCATGCGTCACATAAATGGTGGTGATCCCGAGATCATCGTGCAGACGCCTGATTTCGTACTGCATGGTTTCGCGCAGATTCTTGTCGAGCGCCGACAGCGGCTCGTCCATCAGCATCACGCGTGGCTCAAAGACGATCGCCCGCGCCAACGCTACCCGCTGGCGCTGTCCGCCGGACAATGCGGCAATGTCGCGCTCCGCCAGACCGTCCAGCTTGACGCGGGCCAAGGCGTCAAGCGCTCGCCGACGCGCCTCCGCTTTCGGTGTCTTGCGCAGTGCCAACGGATATTCGACGTTCGCCAGGACGTTCATGTGTGGAAACAGGGCATAGTTCTGAAAGACTATGCCGATGTCGCGCTTGTTGGGAGCCAGGCGGGTGATGTCCCGATCCCCCAACAGAAGCTTGCCGGAATCGGGCCGGACAAACCCGGCCAGAGCCATGAGCAAAGTGGTCTTGCCCGACCCGGATGGCCCCAGCAATGTGAGGAATTCGCCAGCCCGAATGTCGAGTGAGACATCATCCAGCGCGACGTAAGACCCATAGGCCTTGCGCACGCTGTCGATGGTGATCGGGAGCGACTTCATCATGTGCTGCAACCCTGGAGTTGACGAATTCGAGGCTCAGCGGTTCATCATTTCATCGAAGGCTTTTTGGGCGGCCTCGCCGTTCTTGACCCACCAATCCGCGTTCGAGAACACCGAAGTTCCGGCATTTTCAGGCGCGGTCGCCAAGGTCTTCAGACGGTCCTGAGGAATAAGGCCACCCTCATAGCCGGCAGGATTGACCGGGCCATAGGCGATGAAGTCGGTCAGCTTCGCCACGCGCGCGGGCTGCGTCATCGCCGCGATGAGCTTCATGGCTGCTTCCTTGTTCGGCGCTCCCTTCGGCACCGCCAGGCAGTCCGTGCCGATAACCGAACCCTTGAACGTGTAGTCAACCGTGCCGCCATCGGCCTTCACGGTCTGCGCCCGGCCGTTCCAAGTCACGACCAGATCCGCCTCGCCGTCTTTCAGCAACTGCGCCGACTGCGCTCCGGAGGTCCACCACACGGAGACATTCGGCTTGATCGCCTCAAGCCGCTTGATGGCGCGATCCAGACCCTCTGGCGTGCTGAGCACGGGATAGACGTCCGCCGGCGCCACGCCGTCGGACAGCAGCGCGATCTCTATCAGATCCTGCGCATTGGCGCGCAGGGCGCGACGGCCCGGGAATTTGGCGACGTCCCAGAACTCAGCCCAGGTCTTCGGCGGGTTCTCGCCATAGGTCTTGGTGTTCCACGACATGACGGTGCCATAGGAGTCGAACGGATAGCAGTAGTCGGACTTTGCGCCGTCCGGCACGGACTTTGGATCGATGATCTTGTAGTCGAGCGGCTCCAGCAGAGACTGTGCGGCCGCCTGCGCGCCTTCCGGTGAGCCCAGGTGAATGATGTCTGTCGAGACCGCACCCGAGGTGACCTGCATCTTCAGGGCAGCCAGGCCGTCGCTCTGCGTCTCCTCGCGGACGTCGTAGCCAAGCTCCTTTGCAGCGGGGCCCCACATAGCCGTTTTCACGGCGTTGCCATAATCGCCGCCCGCGGTCGTGATGGTTACCGTCTGAGCACAGACGGGCAAGGCAGCGGTGACTGCGATTGCGGCCAAGGAAATGCGTAGCCAGGACATAGGTTCTCCTCCTAGGATTCATCGAAATGTCGCTCAAAAGAGCTATTTTCTTTTAATCGTAACGTTACGATTGCATCCAAAGGCGCCAGAGTCAAGGCGCTTTAGCAAGAGCTTGGATTGACCGTGAGGTGGAATCCGGTAACGTTGCGACGGTCAGCAAAATCAGCCGGCGCATTCGCAAATGAAGTCAGGCGACAATGGCCAATCTAAAACAGCTCGCGGCGGAACTTTCCCTTTCGGTGACCACGGTGTCGCGCGCTCTCAAGGACGGGCCGGAAGTGCATCCCTCGACCATGGCGCGCGTCAAGGAGGTGGCAAGGCGGGTCGGCTATGTCCCAAATCATCACGGTCGCGCGCTCAAAACCGGACGAACCCTGACGCTGACGGCAGTGCTGCCGATGGAAACGCGCGACTACCTCTCCGACCTGGCGAAGCTTCCCTTGATCGAGGGCATGACGCTGGCGACGAGGAGAGCGGGTTATAGTCTATCCATCTATTCCACCACGCCCGACGACGATCCCGTCGAAAGCGTGCAGCGTCTGCTTCAGGCGCGCAGCGCGGACGGCCTGATCATCACGCGCATGGTCTCGGACGATCCGCGCGTCAAGCTACTGCTGGATGAACGCATCCCGTTCGTGGCGTTTGGAAGAACCGACCTGGACATCGCGTATCCCTACGTCGATATCGACAATGAACAGATTGCCTACGAGGCCACCCGACGGCTCATGGACAAGGGCTGTCAACGCATTGCGCTGCAGCTTCTCGTTCCGGAGGATCAGGCGAGTGTCATGCGTCTTGCAGGCTATGCAAGGGCGATGGCCGAGGCCGGTATTCCGCTCGACCCATCGCTGATCGGTCATGGCACGCTCACGATGGAATCGAGCGCTGCATGGTTCGATCACCTGCTGGCGTCGTCAGATCCGCCGACCGGCCTGGCATGCGCCAACGAACTGGGCCTGCTGGGAGCATTGCACGCTCTCGGCAGGCGCGGTCTTGAGCCTGGCCGCGACGTCCACATCGTCACGCGCGACAACACCCGGCTGGCGCGCTTCCTGCCGGCGAAGATCGGCGTTCATTCCGTAGACATGGCAGACGTCGGGCACAAACTTATCGAAGTCCTCGAGAGCCGGATCGCCAATCCGCTTGGTCCAGTCGCGACGATCTTGCTGCAAGGCAGGTTCGAGCCGGCCGAATAGTCCATTCGCAGACTGAAGCCACATTTGTGCGGCACGGCGCAAATCCGCCTGGCCCAAGATGTTCTGGACTTCACTCGGCAGGCGCCGCCCCGACCTGGCCGGCGACTTCCTGATCCAGTTCCGCCAGGAAATCGGTGATGCGCGAGGCATTGTCGCCGAGGTCGTAGCGGCCGTAACGCGAAGCCGACCGCATATCGACGATCACGCTATCGCCATTGTCCGTCACGCGGATCGCCACATCGGCCGGAAGTCCGAGCACGAAGCCCTTGGCGACAGCGGTAATGGTCACGTCGCTTTGCCCGGCAAGGTCGGGATAGGGTTCGGAAAGATCCCAGCTGCGCCGGTCGAGCACGGTTTCGACGGCATTGACGATGGTCTCGAATGGCAGGTCGTAGCTGCGCGCGGTGACCAGCGGATAGCTGTCGGCCTGCAGCCTCTGTTCGCCCGGCGTCGATGGGGACAGCACATTCATGTCCTTGGTCCGCTCGCTGACGTCGAGCGCGGGCGGCTCATCGAAATCAGTCGAAATGTCCCTGAGCGGCGGGTAGATCGTCGCCCAGTAGGCGGCAACGCCATAGGGAACCAGCACCAGCATTGCCAGCAAGGCGCCGACGGTCAGGTCGCGGCCGCCGCGATCCCCGAATTTCCATAGTCTCGAAAAGGCGAAGGCGGCGAACAGCAGCGCCAGCGCCGCCAGCAACGCGACGATGCCGAGCACCCACAGGAACACCGGCGTTTCGACGAGATCGAAGCGGTGGCCGACGAAGTCGGTCAGCAAAAGCACCGCTGAAAACGCGGCCGTGCGGCGCGACCAGCCGGCAGCCTTCGACGTTCGCCGTTCGGGAATGCTAACCATGGTTCTCTGCGTTGCCCCAGCCCGGACGGAGGTTTAGTGCCTTTTCGCGGCGGCTTGAAGCCGAAACACGCAACATCCCCTCAATCCGTCGGCAGGCGGTAGTCCCTGAACTGCTGGCGCAAGGTGATCTTCTGGATCTTGCCGGTCGCGGTATGCGGTATTTCGCCGACGAAAGCGACATCGTCGGGCATCCACCACTTGGCCACCTTGCCGTCCATGAAGCCGAGAATATCCGCCTTGGTCGGCTCCTTGCCCGGCTTGGCGACGACGACCAGCAAGGGCCGCTCGCCCCATTTCGAATGATGGACGCCGATGGCCGCGGCTTCCGCGACGTCCGGGTGGCCGACGGCCAGGTTCTCGAGCTCGATGGTCGAAATCCATTCGCCGCCGGACTTGATGACGTCCTTGGCGCGATCGGTGATCTGCATGTAGCCGCCGGCGTCGATGTGAGCGACGTCGCCAGTGTCGAACCACCCGTCCTCGTCGAACTGCCCGGAGCCAACACCGCCATAGTAGGCGCGGGCAACGGCCGGTCCGCGCACTTTCAAACGGCCAAATGTCTTTCCATCCCAGGGCTGCGCGTTGCCGTCGTCGTCGGTCACCTTCATTTCGACGCCGAAGGGCGGATAGCCCTGTTTCTGCTGCACATCGAGCCGGGCTTCACCCTGGAGACCGGCATAGTCCGGCTTCAAGGTACACAATGTGCCGAGCGGCGACATTTCGGTCATGCCCCAGGCGTGGATGACCTGGACGTCGTAGTTCTCCTGAAACTTGGTCATGATCGCGCGTGGACAGGCAGAACCGCCGATGACGACCTTGTTCAGATAGGGAAGCTTCTTGCCGGTCTCCTCCAGATATTGCAGCAGCATCATCCAGACGGTCGGCACGGCGGCGCTGAAGGTCACCTTCTCGGTGTCGAGCAATTCATAGATCGAGGCGCCGTCCATCTTGCAGCCGGGCATGACCAGCTTGGCGCCGATCATCGGCCCGCTCTGGCCAAGGCCCCAGGCATTGGCGTGGAACATCGGCACAACCGGCAGGATCGTGTCGCGCGACGACAGGCCCATCGCGTCGGGCATGGCGGCGATCATGGCGTGCAGCACGTTCGAGCGGTGGCTGTAGACGACGCCCTTGGGATCGCCTGTGGTGCCTGATGTATAGCACATGCCGGCTGCGGTGCCTTCGTCGAAAGTCTTCCAGGCGAAGTCGCCATCGACCTCGTCAAGCCAGTCCTCATAGGCGACGGCATTGGGCAAGGTCGTCTGCGGCATGTGCGCCTTGTCGGTCAGCACGATCACCTTCTTCAGCGATTTGACGGCACCGACGATCTTCTCCAGCAGCGGTATGAAGGTGAGGTCGACGAAGACGGCCTTGTCCTCGGCATGGTTCATGATCCAGACGATCTGCTCGGGAAACAGGCGCGGATTGAGCGTGTGATAGATCGCGCCGACCCCCATGATGCCGTACCAGGCCTCGAGGTGGCGCGCCGTGTTCCAGGCCAGCGTGGCGATGCGGTCGCCCAACCCGTAACCGTCCCGCTCCAGCCGCTGGGCGACCTTGAGAGAACGACGATGGAGGTCGGCATAGGTGGTGCGCACGATCGGCCCCTCGATCGAGCGCGACACGATCTCGCGCACTCCATGCTGCCGTTCGGCGTTGTCGATAAGCTTGTGGCACAGCAGCGGCCATTCCTGCATCAGCCCCAGCATCCGGTTTCCTCCCTCGCGCATTTTGCGTCGTAGCTTTGGCGCATTGTGAAGCGAACCGGCGGATTGTCCAGTCACCCGCTCGCGCGGGACACGAATTTCGGGACCCGTGCCGCAACGGCAAGCGGTTGAATTTTGACATGTTTTGGATTTTGGACTGCTGGGCATTCGTGCCACCGCGATGGCAGGAGGGTCAAAAACATGTCAGCCGCGACGGTGTCCTATGCCACGAAATGACCGGGAAATCCGCCACAATCCGGCCATCGTCGGCGTTAAGCTTCGTTAACGGGTAAAGGGGGCGATTGGCGACTGAAAGAGGTTCGCATGGACACGCAGCTCGACGAAAAAGCCCTTGAGAGCACACTTGCCGAAAGCCTGGCCGATCTGGTGCCGGACGAAAAGACTGTTTCCGAAGACGAATTTGTTGAAGTTGTCGGCGGCGCGCTTGAAGCGGTCGGCGGCACGCTGCTGTTCAAGATGTGCGTCCAGAACGAAGGGGAAGGCCAGCACGTCGCGGCCGCATCCGTCGGCGCTGGAGGCAATCGCCAGTTCCTGCTGCTCACCTTGCCGACCGGCGGCGGCTCGCTGAAAGTCGAGACCGTTTCCAGAAGCAGCAACCCGGTTGCGGGCATCGCGGCCGCCTATGCCGGACTGATGGACGCATTCAAGACCGCGGCCTGAGCCTCGGCTGACGCTCGAAAGCCCTGTCGTGCCACGCCTCGGCGATTGGCGCGCCTGTTTTCGTGATCCGAACCCACCTTGCGCAACAGCTGTGCCCGCCACACTTTAAGGGGCCACGCAAGGAGAACCAGCATGGACAAGATCGCCAATCCGGCCCCCGGCTTCCAGCGCAACCCCGACAAGATCATCACCATCGAGCCCTATATCGGCACCGTCACGGTGCGCGCCGGCGATACGGTCATCGCGTCGTCCACCAAGGCCAAGGTGCTGACCGAAGCGCCCTATCCCGCCGTCTTCTACATTCCGTTCGCCGACATCGATTTCGACAGGCTGAGCGGCACCGAACACTCGACCCATTGCCCCTACAAGGGCGATGCCAGCTATTGGAGCGTGCTGCCTGCCGGCGAAACCGGTCAGAATGCGATGTGGGCTTACGAGCGGCCTTTCGACGAAATGACCGAAATCCGCGACCACGGTGCGTTCTACGCCAGCAAGGTCACGATCGAAGCCAAGCCGGGTTGAGCAAGAGTCAGCTCCAGCACGTGCTGCGGGATCAGTCCGTGGTACCGTGATTGCCCGTGCCGTCGGCGTCGTCGAGGCGCACGAAGGTCACGCCTTTGGCCTTCAGCGCCAGCAGACCCTGCACCACGCCCTCGCCGGCGGCGTGGGTCGGCTGGTTGATGTGTGAGATGATGACGTCGCCGTCCTTGGCCGCGGCGATGCGCCTGGCGGTTTCCTTGGCGCCGAGCAGCGAACCGCCATCGCCATTGATCGAGAAGCCGGCAATCTTGAAGCCGAGCTTGCGGATCATCGCGATCGCCGAGGGGCTATATTCGGCGGTTGCACCGCGGAACCATTTGGGCGCCGGCTCACCGGTCCTGGCAAGCGCCGCGGCCCCTGACTCGACTTCGGCCAGCACGGCATCCGGGCTTCCGGCGCTCTTTATGCCATAGATTTTTTGCGGCGAGTCGACCGCCGGAATGTGGCGGCCGCCGTGATTTTCCAGTTCGAAAAGGTCAGGATGCGCCCGCATGATCTCGACGGCCGCCGCATTGCGCTTCAGCCAGATTCCGGTGACGAAAATGGTGGCGGGGATCTTGTTTTCCACCAGCGCCGAGAGAATGCGCGTGTCGGTCTGTCCGTCGCAGGCGTCGAGCGTGAGCGCAACGCGGCCCACTCCGCTCGCCGCGGGCTTGATGTGCAGCGTGGGCTCGACCAGCGTCGCGGCATGGGCACTGCATACAGCCACCAACGACATGGCGATCGTGCAGAGATGTCTTTGCAGCAGACGCATCAAACCGAATTCCTGATTGGCGATTTCAAGCCGGCATCCAAAGACCCGCATAAAGGCGGAAATCGGACGATGGATAGCAGAAAAATGCATGGCGCGGCAATTTGACCGCACTGGTGCAAGCGCCATTCGGTAGCCTGACGATCAGTCGTCCTTCAGACAGCACGCTCCCGCTTCATCTCGGTGCGATTGCGCAATGCCTTGATCTCCCTATCCGCGCTCCGCTTTCGCCACCTGTACCGCGGCCTGCGCGGCCGCCAGCCTGGCGATCGGCACGCGATAGGGTGAGCACGACACATAGTCGAGCCCGACCTCCTCGCAGAAGCGGATCGATGCCGGGTCGCCGCCATGTTCGCCGCAGATGCCGAGCTTGATGTCGGGGCGTGTCGCCCTGCCCTTCTGCGCGGCCATGCGCACCAGTTCGCCGACGCCATCGATGTCGAGCGAGACGAACGGATCCTGCTCGATGATGCCTTTCTGGCGGTAGGTCTCCAGGAACGAGGCCGCATCGTCGCGAGAGATGCCGAACGTGGTCTGCGTGAGGTCGTTGGTGCCGAAGGAGAAGAACTCGGCTGTAGCGGCAATGACATGGGCACGGATCGCCGCGCGCGGCAGCTCAATCATGGTGCCGGTCAGGTAATCGATCTTGACGCCGCTCTCATCCATGACGCTCTTGGCGACCGCATCGATGCGCGCCTTGACGTAGTCGAGTTCCTTCACCAGGCCGACCAGCGGCACCATGATCTCGGGCACAACCAGCGCGCCGGCCTTCTGGCCGGCCTCGACTGCAGCCTCGAAAATGGCGCGTGCCTGCATCTCGGCGATCTCGGGATAGGAGACGGCCAGCCTGCAGCCGCGATGGCCAAGCATCGGATTGAATTCGTGCAAGGCCTCGGTGCGCTGCCTGAGCTTGTCGGGCGACACATTCATGACGGCCGCGACCTCGGCGATTTCGGCCTCGGTCTTGGGCAGGAATTCGTGCAGCGGCGGATCGAGCAGGCGGATCGTCACCGGCAGGCCGGCCATGATCTCGAACAGTTCCAGGAAATCCGAGCGCTGCATGGGCAGAAGCTTGGCAAGGGCGGCACGCCGGTCCTTCTCGGTGTCGGCCAGGATCATCTCGCGCATGGCGACGATGCGGGCACCGTCGAAGAACATGTGCTCGGTGCGGCAAAGTCCGATGCCCTCGGCGCCGAAGGAACGCGCCATGCGGGCATCGAGCGGCGTTTCGGCGTTGGTGCGCACCTTCATGCGCCGCACCGCGTCGGCCCATTCCATGATCGCGGCGAAATCGCCCGACAGTTCGGGCTGCAGCATCGCCACGGCGCCCTTCAACACCTGGCCGTTGCCGCCGTCGATGGTGATGATGTCGCCCTTGCGAAAGGTCTGTCCCATCGAGAGCAGCGTGCCGGCCTTGTAGTCGACGCGCAGGGACCCGGCGCCCGAGACGCAAGGCTTGCCCATGCCGCGCGCGACGACGGCGGCGTGGCTTGTCATGCCGCCGCGCGTGGTCAGGATGCCCTCGGCCGCATGCATGCCGTGGATATCCTCGGGGCTGGTCTCGATGCGCACCAGGATCGCCTTGCGGCCCTGTGCCTTCAGGTCCTCCGCATCGCCGGAGGAAAAGACGATCTCGCCGGTGGCAGCGCCCGGCGATGCCGGCAGGCCGACGCCGATGACGTCGCGCGCGGCCTTCGGGTCGATGGTCGGGTGCAGCAATTGGTCGAGCGAGGCCGGGTCGATGCGCGCGACGGCTTCCTCCTTCGTGATCAGGCCGTCCCTTGCCATTTCGACGGCAATCTTCAGTGCCGCCTTGGCGGTGCGCTTGCCCGAGCGGGTCTGCAACATCCACAACTTGCCGCGCTCGATGGTGAATTCGAGGTCCTGCATGTCGCGATAGTGCTTTTCCAGGCTGTCGGAGATGGTGACGAAGGACTGGAAGGCATCCGGCATCAGCTTCTGCAGCGACGGCTTGTCGGAGCCGGCGGCGATGCGGGCGGCCTCGGTGATGTTCTGCGGCGTGCGGATGCCGGCGACGACATCCTCACCCTGTGCGTTCACCAGGAATTCGCCATAGAGCTGCTTTTCGCCGGTCGATGGGTTGCGGGTGAAGGCGACGCCGGTGGCCGAAGTCTCGCCCATATTGCCGAACACCATGGCCTGGACGTTGACCGCCGTGCCCCAGCTTTCGGGGATGTCGTGCAGGCGCCGGTAGGTGATGGCGCGGTTGTTCATCCAGCTCGAGAACACCGCGCCGATGGCGCCCCAGAGCTGCTCCTGCGGATCCTGCGGGAACGGCCTGCCGAGCTCTTCCTCGACCTTGGCCTTGTAGAGCGCGATCACGCCTTGCCATTCGATGGCCGTCAGCTCGGTGTCGAGCTCATGGCCGAGGCTTGCCTTCTGGTCTTCGAGGATTTCCTCGAACACCTCGTGATCGAGGCCCATGACGACATCGGAATACATCTGGATGAAGCGGCGGTAGCTGTCATAGGCAAAGCGCGCATCGCCGGAATCGGTGGCCAGCGCCTCGACCGTTTCGTCGTTGAGGCCAAGATTGAGCACAGTGTCCATCATGCCCGGCATCGAGGCGCGAGCCCCGGAGCGCACCGACACCAGCAGCAGCTTCGACGGATCGCCGAACCGGCGCCCGCTCAGCCGGCCGATGTGATCGAGCGCGACCGCGACGTCGCCTTCCAGCCCCGCCGGATAGGCGCGCCCATTGGCATAGTAGGCATTGCAGACCTCGGTGGTGATGGTGAAGCCTGGCGGCACCGGCAGGCCCAGGCTGCACATCTCGGCCAGGTTGGCGCCCTTGCCGCCCAGCAGATTCTTGTCGCCGGCACGGCCTTCCGCCGCACCATCGCCAAAGGTGAAAACCCATTTGGTCATGCTTTGCTCTCCGGTTGCAGGAGATTGGAAAGATTGGCGAAACGGAAGGTTCCACCCTGATCCGACTTTGGAGCGATATGATGCTGCAGTGCGAAAGGCAAGCGCCGGCAGAGCCGTCCCGCCGCTACAATCGATTAAGAAAAAGCCTCGCTTGGGCATGCGTCAAAAAGACTTGCCACCTCACGACTTGATGACTAGAACATAAAGGGAACAAAAAGGTGCCCCATGAAGCTGACCGGAAAACTCGACTATCTGGAAATGCCGGCGACCGGCGGCACGCTGGACCGGTTGAAGGCTTTCTACAGTGCCGCCTTTGCCTGGTCGTTCACCGATTACGGGCCAACCTATTCGGCCTTTGCCGAGGGCCTGGATGGCGGTTTTCAGGCCGATGCCGCGGAAGCACCAGCCAAGCCGCTGCCCGTGCTCTATAGCGACGACCTCGAGGAAACCCTCGGCGCCGTCGAAAGTGCAGGCGGCACGATCATCAAGCCGATCTTCCCGTTTCCCGGCGGCCGGCGCTTCCACTTCGTCGATCCGGCCGGCAATGAGCTGGCTGTCTGGGGGCAATAGCCTACCCGAATGGGATCCGGCTGCCTTGTGGATTGCTCGATCGGGGCGTTCCTGCCCTCGCTCATAAGCATTGTGCTTTTCGGCTGCTCTGCTAATAACGCGCCGCACAAGCGACTCTGACGGCTATTGGGGCGTCGCCAAGTGGTAAGGCATCGGTTTTTGGTACCGACATTCCCAGGTTCGAATCCTGGCGCCCCAGCCAAGCGCACAAGGTCCGTTCTGGACAGATGAGGGCCGGCAAATCGGGGCCGCCATGTTGCACATGGCCTGAACAGTATCGCCTTGAACATCTCCCCCTTTCCATACAAGGTCATCGAAGGGGTGGCGGTCCAACGTGGAATTTCAATGAACCTTCCTATCTTCGCCATCAACCTCGATCGCCAAACCGGTCGCTGGAGCGAATTGTGCGCCAGCGCCGAGGCGGCCGGGCTGACCTTGCAGCGCGTTGCCGCCATCGACGGCCGGGCGCTCGCCAAGGAGGACTGGACGGAGATCGATCTTCCAACGGCGCGCAAGCTGAGCGGGCGCGACATCCTGCCCGGCGAATATGCCTGTTATCGCAGCCATATCCAAGCGCTGGAAACGTTCCTGGCCGGCGGCGGCGCCCATGGCCTGATTGTCGAGGACGACGTCTCCTTCGGCGAAAACACCATACGGCGCATCGAGGCCATCATTGCCGCGGTGCCGGATTTCGACGTCATAAAGCTGACCAACCATCGCATGAGCTTCTTCATGCGTGCCGTGGCGACGACGCAAGGCGACGAGATTGGTCGAGCGCTGCATGGCCCACAAGGCTCGGCCGCCGCCTATCTGGTGACACGGGAGGGGGCACAGGGGCTGTTGTCGGCGCTCGCGGTGATGAAAATGCCGTGGGACGTCGCACTCGAACGATTTTGGGATACCGGCCTGAAAGTCTATTCGGCTCGCCAAAACGTGCTTGGCTTTGCCAGGAGCAGCGCGATTTCCGACATAGCCGGCCCTTCGGGCAGCTATAAATCCGCAAGGCTTCGCGGGCCGAGTCGGCTAAGTGCCGGGGCATTGCGAGCCATCGACGAGCTGCGCCGCCTGCACCACGTGCTGCTGCGGCCGCCCTTGCCGCGGGAAACCGTGGACTACGCCAGGGAGGACACGCCGCGCAACACCCTGCTTCTGTTGCTTGCGGCACTCGCCATTCTGGCTTTGGTCTCGGCGGTCTGGCGCGAAGGCCACACCTATCGCTATGCGGGCCTGGCCCTGGCCTTGGTCGCGCTCATCCGCTGGTTCAGGGTGGATTTGTGGACCTACAGCAAGCCACTGATCGGTTGGGTCGGCGGTCTGTGCATGGGTTGGTCGCTCTATGCCTTCATCCGACTGGCGATCGTCTATTTAGGCACCCACCAGTTGGGCAGCGCCGAAGGCATCTATCTGTTTCCGCTGTTTTATGCGACGACCGGCTTCGCCCTCCTGCTGTTTGTCAGGCGGCCGGCGCGGCTCGTCCTCTGGTTCATGATCCTCAGCCTTGTCTTCCTGGCGGCTGACACCGGCTATTCGGACATGCTTCACGGCACCAGACCGGAGCCGTGGCTTTTCAACAATCCCATCCATGCGTCGGTGTCGGCTGGTTTCATCTTCTTGTGCACGCTGCAGTTCATGGCTTACACGGCCCAAAGAACCGACCTGGACAAAGTGACCAAAAGCCTGCACTGGGCGCTGTCGACAGCCGTCCTTGTGTTTGCTCTCGTCAACATCATTGCGCTGCGATCAAAGGGGGTCTGGCTCGCGTTGGCGCTCGCCCTGCTCGTGTTGGCAGTCATGACGCTGGCGAGAGGCCATCGCCGCGAGCTGATGGTCGGGGGCGGTGTGCTGGCAATCGTGGCAGCCGGCGTTGTCGCCGCACACGACATCTTCTGGTCCACGGCCGGCGACACCATGATCTTCGTCAGGGGGCTGGTTTCGGATGTTTTGAGCCATGGCGTCTTGCCGGCCTTCGACCGCGCCATCGCAAGCAGTACGGTCCCGCTCGCGGCCAGGGAAAGGCTCATGCTGTGGTACGACGCGATCGAGGTCTGGAAACGCCACCCGATCTTCGGAGCCAGTTCCAGCTGGCTCACCGAATGGCAGAACAGAACCTATCATCCGATGATCTTTAACGTCTTCCACAACGGTTATCTGGAGATAGCCGTGCGCTATGGCGTGGTCGGGCTGGCCTTCTTTGCCTTTCTCTACATCTGGTCGGCCAGGCAGGTCCTGCTGGCCGTGCGGGCCAGGCTCATCGCGCCGGCCGCCTGGCCCTGCTATATCTCAACGCTGGTCTTCTTTGCCCTCACCATCCTCAGCAATTCGAACAACCGGCTGGCGATGGGCGAGGCCTTCATGTGGTTTGCTGCCGCATTCGGCTTCTATTGTTTCTATCTGCGCCAGCAGAACAACCTTATCGCGCCGAGAACCTATTTCTAGGCGGCCGGCATGCCGCGTGTGCGGCGGTTCCAGATTGTCGTTGGAGCAGGATGAGATTTTTTTGTCGCCGGACGAATCCTGCCAGCGGCGATCCGGCAGCCCGGATGGATCAGCTCGCCTCGCGCATCGCCTCGGCGGCCTGAAGGTCGACCGAAACGAGCTGGCTGACGCCCTGCTCGGCCATGGTCACGCCGAACAGCCGGTCCATGCGCGCCATGGTGATCGGGTTGTGGGTGATGATGACGAATCGCGTCTCGGTGGTCTTGGCCATCTCGTCCATGAGATTGCAGAAGCGCTCGACATTGTGATCGTCCAGCGGCGCGTCGACTTCGTCGAGCACGCAGATCGGCGCCGGGTTGGTCAGGAAGACGGCGAAGATCAGCGACATCGCCGTCAGCGCCTGCTCGCCGCCGGACAGCAGCGTCATGGTCTGCGGCTTCTTGCCGGGCGGGCGGGCAAGGATTTCGAGGCCTGCCTCGAGCGGATCGTCGGATTCGATCAGTTGCAATTCCGCCGTGCCGCCGCCGAACAGATGCGAGAACAGACGCTGGAAGTGGCTGTTGACGACGTCGAAGGCGGCCAGAAGCCGCTCGCGGCCTTCGCGATTGAGGCTCTGGATCGCCTGCCGAAGCTTGCGGATCGCCTCGATGATGTCCTCGCGCTCGGTAACGATCGCTTCGAGCCGGTCGGAGAGCTCCTTCTGCTCTTCCTCGGCGCGCAGATTGACGGCGCCGAGCCGTTCGCGCTCGATCTTCAGCCGGTCGAGCTGGCGCTCAATCTCTGCCATTTCGGGTATTGGGTCGTCGGCTTCCAGGCCGGTGTGGCGGATGACCAGATGCGGCGGCGTGTTCAGCGTTTCCTGGATACGCGCCTCGACCTCCAGCCGGCGCTCGTCGGCCGCCGTCAGCCTTTCCTCGGCACGGGCACGGGTCTCGCGCGCCTCGGCCAGTGACTGGATGGCTGATGTGGCCAGCTTGTCCAGATCGGCCTGCCTGTTTTCCGCTTCCTGCAGCCGGTCGGCGGCCGCCTTGCGCAAGGTCTCGGCCTCGGTCAATTGCGACAGCAGCGCGCGCCGCTTGGCGTCGATCTCATCGGGCGCGTCGGCCAGCCGTTCGCGCTCGGCCTCGGCCTCGGCCTTGCGTTCACCGAGCGAGGCGATCTGGGTCGAGGCATTTTCGGCGCGTACCAGCCAGTTGCTGCGCTCGGCGCCGATGGCATCGAGCCGGCGCGTCCGCGCCTCGGCCTCGCGCCGCAGCCCTTCATGGACGGCCCGCGCGTCGGCAAGCGTGGCGCGGTCGCGGGAGACATTGGCCGAGGACTGTTCGAGCTGCAATTGCAGGTCGCCGAGATCCGGCGCGTCCTGCAGCAGCATTTCGGCCTCGACGAAAGCCGCCGAGGTTTCCTCATGGCTGTCGACGATGCGCGCGCGCCCCTCATCCAGCGCCGCGCGCCGGCTCGCCAGCTCGCCACCGGCCTTTTCGGCCTCGGCCAGCGCATTGCGGGCCGCGTCCAGCCGGTGCTGGGCATCGCGTCCGGCCTGGCGTGTGTTGCGTTCGGCCTCGCTCGCCTGGCGAAGCGCCTGCTCGGCCCGTGCCAGCGCTTCCTCGGCCTGGCGCAGGACAAGCGTCGCCTGCACCGCTTCGGCGTCAAGTTCGGCAAGCCGGTTCTTCTGCGCCAGCCTTTGTGCGGCGGCCGTCGGCGCATCGGCGCTGGCGGTCAGGCCATCCCAGCGCCACAGCGCGCCTTCGCGGCTGACCAGCCTCTGGCCAGGCGCAAGCAGCGCCTGCAGCCGGCGGCCGTCCGCGGCCTCGACAATGCCGATCTGCGCCAGGCGGCGGGCAAGCTGCGCCGGGGCACGAACCACGCTGGCGAGGCTCTTGATGCCTTCCGGTAGGGCCGCGTCGCCGGGTTGGATCTGGCTTTCGCCCCAATGCGCCGGCGCGCTGCGGTCGAGCGGCACGTCGAGGTCTTCGCCAAGGGCAGCACCCAGCGCCGTCTCGAAGCCGCGCTCGACGCTGATCTGCTCCAGCACCGAAGGGAAGAGATCGCCACTGGCGGCATTGAGTATCTTGGCCAGCGTGCGTGCTTCGGTCTCGATCCGCGCCAGTTCGGCCCTTGCATCCTGAAGCGGCGGGCGGGCAGCACTTTCGGCGGCGCGGGCATCGATGACCGATTGTTCGGCCTGCGCCACGGCGGCCTCGGATTCTTCTAGCAGTGCCATGGCCTGCTCGACCAGGACGCGCTTTTCAGCCGGATCCGGCAGGCCGGCGACCTTGGAGAGGATATCCGACAATTCGCGGTCGACCTCGGCGAGCTGGCGGGTGAAGCGATCGCGGCGCTCGGCGGTCTCGCGCAGCGTGCGCTCGATCTGATGGCGCGAAGCGGCGGCCTCGGCGCGTTCGGCGGTCAGCGTGGCGAGCCTGGCTTCGCTTTGCGCCAGCGTCGATGCCGCCTGTTCGAACACCGCGCGGGTGGTGGTCTCGCGCTCGGCCGCACCAGCGTTTTCGGAATTCAGCGTGGCTTCCTCGGTGCGCAACCGTTCGAGGACATCGGCATTGTCGCGCACCATCCGCTCTTCGCGGGCGATGTCTCCGTCGAGCTGCTGCAGGCGGCGCTCGATTTCAGCCTGGCGGTTGCGAATGCGGCCGGCCTCCTCCTCGATCTGCGACCTGGCGATCGACAGGCGCTGGAAGGCGGCGGCGGCGGCGGCTTCCGCATCGCGCAGATCGGGCAGGCGATGAGCGCTGATGCCCTGTTCCTTGGCCGCGTTCATCTGCGCGGCGGCGCGGTCGCCGACCAGTGCCGTGGCAACAGCCAGCGCAGAACGTGCCTCGCCTTCCTGCGTCTTGGCCAGCGTCCAGCGCAGATGCAGCAACGTCGCTTCGGCCTTGCGGATATCGGCCGACAGGTTCTTGAAGCGCGAGGCCTGGCGCGCCTGGCGCTTCAGGCTTTCGATCTGGCTTTCCAGTTCACCGACGACGTCGTCCAGGCGTTCCAGATTCTGTTCGGCCGCCTTCAGCCGAAGTTCCGCCTCGTGGCGGCGGGTGTGCAGGCCGGAAATGCCGGCCGCCTCTTCGAGCAGGGCGCGGCGCGCCTGCGGCTTGGCCTGGATCAGTTCGCCGATACGGCCCTGCCCGACCATCGAGGGCGAGCGCGCGCCGGTCGACTGGTCGGCGAACAGAAGCTGCACATCCTTGGCGCGCGCTTCCTTGCCGTTGATACGGTAGAGCGAGCCCGCCTCGCGCTCGATGCGGCGCGACACCTGCAACTCGTCGGCGTCGTTGAAGGCAGCGGGCGCCGAACGATCACTGTTGTCGAGGAAAAGCGTGACTTCGGCGGTGTTGCGGGCGGGCCGTGTGCCTGAACCGGAAAAGATGACATCGTCCATGCCGGACGCGCGCATGTTCTTGTAGGAGCTTTCGCCCATCACCCAGCGCAGCGCCTCGACAAGGTTCGACTTGCCGCAGCCGTTTGGCCCGACAATACCCGTCAGGCCGCGTTCGATGACGAACTCGCCGGGCTCGACGAAGGACTTGAAACCGAGGAGGCGAAGGCGCGAAAACCTCATTCGCGCGCCTCATAGGCGTGTTCAGCAAAAGTGTTCCGCGGCTTTGCGGAGAGAGCCCGCGGCAAGACAAAAGGCAGGGCAGCGCCGGAGCACTGCCGCTTCAGCGCTGAACTGATGTCAGAGCAGAGGGTCGATGATGGCCGACATTTCCTCAATCGACATCGCCCCTTTGTAGGTCTTACCGTTGATGAAGAAGGTCGGTGTCGAGTCGACCTTGAATTCATTGGCGCCGCGCTTCTGGACCGATCTCACATCGTCCAGAAGTTTCTGGTCCGTCAAGCAGGCCTCGAAGGACTCCTGTGTAAAACCGGCGAGCTTCGAGATTTGCAGCAGCGCATCCTTGGTGTTCGACACGCCAACCCAGTTCGCCTGCTGCCTGAACAGCACGTCCACCATCGGGAAATAGTTATCCTTGGCGCAGCGCGCCAGCATGAAACCGGCTTCCGCGCTCGGATCGAACGGGAATTCGCGCAGGATATAGCGCGCCTTGCCGGTGTCGATGTACTTCGTCTTCAGGTCCGGGAAGGTGGTTTCGGCGAAATGCGCGCAATGCGGGCAGGTCATCGAGGCGTATTCGACGATGGTGACCTTGGCGTCATCCTTGCCAAGCTGCTTGTCGGGCAGTGCGCCCGGCTTCAGCAGTTCCGCCATGTCGACATTGCCCTGGGACTCGGGAACCTGAGCGGCAGCCGGCGTGGCCGGCTTTGCGGGGGCGGCCGGATCCGCGGGCTTCACATCCGCCGCCTTGGCCTGTTCGCCGGAGTCGCTGCAGGCGGCGAGCAGGGCCACCGCCGGAATGGCGGCCAGCGAAGACAGGACGTTTCTGCGAGACAGACTTTTGCCGAACGGAGGACGGTTCATACGAATCACCTGACAAGGGTTGGATTTTGCAATGCAAAGGCACGAAAAGGCGAGAGTTGGCGCGAATTAAGGCATCTCCATCCCCAATCCAATCGCGAAACCTGACAAAGGTGATCACGAATGCGAGATGTTGACGACAAATCCATGACTGTCTTCAAGGGGTTTTTGGCTTCCTTTCACCCAAAATGGTTGCGCCAAGCCTTTCCAGCGAGGCACGCAGCCCGTCATCCTCGATCAGCTCGACCGTATTGGACAATCTGGTCTGCTCCGCCGCCGTCAACGGCCTGAAGGTCGGTTTAGGCCGTCCCTTGTCCGTCGTCACCGGTTTTTGCACGATCCTGATGCGGCCTATCGCCGTAAAGCCGAGGAAGGCGTTGACCCGGTTGATGATCTCGCCGGTTTCGTGCTGCAGATGAAGTGCCGCCATGCCTTCGCAGGCAATGACCAATACCGCCGGCTCGAACGGATCGTCCTCATGCAGGCGGCGCGGCCACTGAATTTTCTCAGGCCGCGAGCGGCTGGCGAGGCGCGGCCCGGCGATCTCTTCCCAGGACTGAACGAGACCAATCGAGATGCCTGCCCGCTTGCGCAGCACCGGGTCGAGGATTTTGGTGGCAAGATCGCTCACCGGGACGGGATTGCCGTAGGGCGTTCTCCCTGCCATGTACGTTCTCCAGCCACGACCCCAGCAGATTACCGGCCAGGCCAATACACGATCAATGGCACCAGCAGACCAGACCCGCAAGGCCCAGACACGCAAGCCAATGCCGGACGATACCGCGTCGCGCCTGCTCGCCTGGTACGACATGCATCATCGTGAATTGCCGTGGCGGGTGAGCCCGCGCGAGCATGCACGCGGTGTGCGGCCCGACCCCTACCGCATCTGGCTGTCCGAAGTCATGCTGCAGCAGACCACGGTCGAGGCGGTGAAATCCTATTTCCGCGTCTTTGTCGAGAAATGGCCCGATGTCGAGGCACTGGCAGCGGCACCGACCGAGGACGTCATGAAGGCCTGGGCGGGGCTCGGCTATTACTCCCGCGCCCGCAACCTCAAGGCCTGCGCCGATCTGGTGGCGGCGCGTGGCGGCCGGTTTCCCGACACCGAGGCCGGTTTGAGAGACTTGCCCGGCATCGGCGCCTACACCTCGGCGGCAATCACGGCGATCGCTTTCGACTGCCCCGCCGCCGTGGTCGACGGCAATGTCGAACGCGTCATATCGAGGCTGTTTTCGATCACCACGCTGCTCAGCGAAGCCAAGACCGAGATACGCGCCCATGTCGAGGCCATGGTGCCGACGGCGAGGCCGGGCGATTTCGCCCAGGCGATGATGGATCTCGGCGCCACGATCTGCACCCCGCGCCGGCCGCGCTGCATGCTGTGCCCGCTGCGCAAGAGCTGTAGTGCCGTCGTTTCGGGCGACCCTGAAAACTTCCCGGTGCGGCTGCCCAAAGCCGACAAGCCGCAGCGACGCGGCGCTGCTTTCGTCGCCATGCGCGAGGATGGTGCCATTCTTCTGCGCAAACGGCCGGAGAAAGGGTTGCTTGGCGGCATGACCGAGGTGCCGACAACGGGCTGGACCGCGCGGGTGGACGGAGCCACCACGCAGGCGGCGGCGCCCTTTCCCGGCGACTGGCGGCGCGCCGGGACAATCACGCATGTCTTCACCCATTTCGCGCTCGAGCTCGAAGTCTTTCACGCCCACATCAAAGGTGATGCGCCGGCAGGGCATTTCTGGTCGCACGCCCACGAGATTTCCGGCGAGGCACTGCCCACTGTCATGAAAAAGGCAATCGAGGCTGCGATACCCGGCGCGACGAAAAAGCAACGCCCGCATTGAAAGAGGCTTCATGACCGAGATCCGCCACATCGTTTTCGACATCGGCCGTGTGCTGATCCACTACGACCCGAACATTCCGTTCAGCCGCCTCATTCCCGATGCCGAAGAGAGGAAGTGGTTCTTCGACAATGTCTGCACGCATGACTGGAACATCGAGCAGGATCGCGGCCGGAGCTGGGAGGAGGCAGAGGCGCTGCTGATTGCCGAGCATCCCGACCATGCGGAAAACATCCGCAACTTCCGCCGCCACTGGCACGACATGGTGCCGCACGCCTATGACGACAGCGTCGCAATCATGCTTGGCCTGATCGAAAGCGGCCACGACGTGACCATGCTGACCAATTTTGCCTCCGACACTTTGGCGGAAGCCCGCGAACGCTTCGATTTCCTCAATCGGCCACGCGGGGTGACCATCTCGGGCGAGATCGGCAAGATCAAGCCGGATCGGGATATTTATGACCATCACGTGGCTGCGTTCGGGCTAGAGCCCTCCGCGACGCTGTTCATCGACGACAGCCAGAAGAATGTCGACGGCGCCAAGGCCGCGGGCTGGCAAGCCGTGCTGTTCACCGATGCCAGGACACTTCAAGCAGATCTTGAACGCTTGGGAATCAAGGCGCGATCTGAATCGCTTGCGGCGATCCGCTGAGATTTTGATTCAACGCGATACGCGATAATTCGGCAGGGGGTCAGCCCCCTGCCCGCTCCATGCCGAGACGGGCGATGCGGCGCAGTTCGTCGATCGGGGTCAGTCCGCCGCTGCGCTCATAATGCCAGAAGGTCCAGCCATTGCAGGCGTCCAGGCCTTGCACTTCGGCGCCGATCTTGTGGATCGAGCCGGCGCTGTCGCCGATCGCCACCGTGCCGTCGGCGCGCACCTTGGCCGCCCAGCGCTTCTTGGCGTCGTAAAGCGTGGCGCCCGGCGTCATCAGCCCGGTATCGATGAGGCTGACGAAGGCAACGCGCGGCTCGGCGCGCTTGCCGGTCAATACCGTCAAATCGGCATCCTCCAGCGGCCGCACCGCATCGATGCGTTCGTTGGCGGCATCGATATAGGCCTGCTCGCGCTCGATGCCGACGAAATGGCGACCGAGTCGTTTGGCGACCGCACCCGTCGTGCCGGAGCCGAAGAAAGGGTCGAGCACGATGTCGCCCGGCTTGGTCGAGGCCATCATGATGCGGGCGAGCAGCGCCTCCGGCTTCTGCGTCGGGTGCAATTTGTCGCCATTGTCGTTCTTCAGCCGCTCGCCACCGGTGCAGATCGGGAACAGCCAGTCCGAACGCATCTGGATATCGTCGTTGGACGCCTTCAGCGCCTCGTAGTTGAAGGTGTAGCCCTTGCCCTTCTGGTCCCGGGAAGCCCAGATCATCGTTTCATGCGCATTCTGGAAACGGCGACCACGGAAATTCGGCATCGGGTTGGTCTTGCGCCAGACCACGTCGTTGAGGATCCAGAAGCCCAGATCCTGCATCTTGGCGCCGACCCGGAAGATGTTGTGATAGGAGCCGATGACCCAGATCGTGCCGTTGGGCTTCAGCACGCGGCGCGCCGCCAAAAGCCAGGCGCGGGTGAAGGCATCGTAGGCCTCGAAATTCTCGAACTGGTCCCAGTGATCGTCGACCGCGTCGACCTTGGACTGGTCGGGCCGGTGCAGATCGCCGTCGAGTTGCAGATTGTAGGGGGGATCGGCGAAGATGACGTCGACCGACTTTTCCGGCAGCCGGTCGAGGGCCGCCACGCAGTCGCCCTTGAGGATCGTGTCCAGCCATTCGGATTGCTGGGGAGCGTGGGACAACTCGTGGAGAAGACGCACGGCAGACATTTTTACACCCAAGGCACGCGTTACTGTTTACTCCCCGTTATGGTTACCGATCAGCGTAAATATTCGGTGAAGGCTCGCGGATAGGCCTGCCAGGTTTGCGAAGGCCGGGCCATTGGTGTATGCCGCGCCGCCCGAGGCCCTCACGGCCGCTTCATCCTTTCCTTGTCCGGATCACCATGCCCCAGCCAGACCTTGTCATCTTCGATTGCGACGGCGTGCTCGTCGATTCCGAAATCATCGCCGCGCGGGTCGAGGCCGAGCTGATAACGCTCGCCGGATATGAAATCTCGGCCGAGGAGATTGCCGAAAGTTATGCGGGCCTGACGTTCAAGGACATACTGATGCGGATCGAGGAGAAGTCCAAGATTCCGTTCCAGGCGTCGCTGATCGACCGCGCCGAAGAACTCGTCGACCGCAAACTGCGCAGCGATGTGCGTGCCATCGAGGGCGTGCGCGAAGCGGTCGTATCGGTCACTGCGCAACGCTGTATTTGCTCCAACTCACGCTCGGAGCGGATAGAATTCATGCTGGAGAAAGTGCATCTGCTGCCGTTCTTCGCCGGCCGCATCTTCTCGGCACTGGAAATACCGAGCAAAAAGACCAAACCTGCGCCGGACGTGTTCCTGTTCGCGGCGGAAAGACTCGGCGCGAACCCGGCCAACACTTTCGTCATCGAGGATTCCGTGCACGGCGTCGCTGGCGCCAGGGCAGCCGGCATGCGGGTGATCGGCTTCACCGGCGCCAGTCACACCTATCCCGGCCATGCCGACGCGCTGACCGAGGCCGGCGCCGAAACGGTGATCCGCCGCTGGGCAGAGCTGAAAAGCGTGATCGCGGCGCTGTCGGAATGGTCGGCCGACGCCTGAGACGCGCGCCCGGCCGGGCGCACGCTGTATCGATGACCGCTCAGTTCGTCGCAGCGGCCTTCTTCCTGCGAGTCTTCTTCGGCTTGTCCGTCGTCGCCTTCGGCGCGGTTTCGTCATAGCCGGCATAGACCTGATAATCCTGCGCCGTCGGTGCTGGCACGACGACATTGGAATCGGTGAAGACGAACTGGGTGGCGACCGACGGATCGGTTACCTGGACCTGGTACTGGTGAATCTGCGAGTAAAGCACGTCGGTGCCGTGCATCACCGCGGTGCGGATCGGCATGGTGATGGTGCCGGGCGTAAACTTCGCTCCCGGCACGATCTTGCCGGCAACCGCGATCTTCATCGTCAGCTGTCCGTCGGCGCGGCTGCAATCGCGGGTCACGTCGGAAATCGACGCCTGGTAGATGATCCTCGCGGAATCATCGGGCGGCGTGGCGGCGACGGCGTCAGCCGCAGCCTGGGCTGCGGCATCTGCAGCGGCATCGCCGGTCTTCTTGAGCTTCGGCTTGGCCTTCTTGACCTCGTTGGCATAGGTGTTGAAAAAGGCCGTGCCGTCGCGCACCGTCACCCGCGGGCAATAGGCGTTCAGCTGGCTGGCCAGAATCTTGGGATCCTGCGGAGGCGGAGGCGCCGTCGGGTCCTTCTTGCCGAAACCGAGGTTGAGGATGCCATTGTCGCCCGATTGGCAGCCGGCGGCGGCGAGCATAAAGCCGGTGAGCGCAAGACCCGCCAAAAAGCGGCCACGTGATGAACGAAACGCCATGAAACTGCACTTCCCTCTCGTAAAGCTGGTGACGTATATCAACGGCGCGGCAAAAATGCGACTGGAGCCGGCACAGAAATTAACCACCTTGTGGTGAACGCAAAAGCCAAGCGGCAACGGGACTGAGACATGCAATATGTGAGTACGCGCGGGGAAGCACCCGCGCTTGGATTTTCCGATGCCGTGCTGGCGGGGCTGGCGCGCGATGGCGGGCTTTACGTGCCGCGCGAGTGGCCGCAGTTTTCAGCTTCCGAGATCCGCGCCATGCGTGGCCTTGCCTATCCCGATCTCGCGATCCGCGTGCTGTCGCCGTTCCTTGACGGCGAAATTCCGGCGCCGGTTTTCGAGCGCCTGATGCGCGAAGCCTATGCCACGTTCCGCCACGAGGCGGTCTGCCCGCTTGTCCAGACCGGCCCCAACACGTTTGTCCTCGAACTCTTCCATGGGCCGACGCTGGCATTCAAGGATGTGGCGATGCAGCTGCTCGCCCGGCTGATGGACCATGTGCTTGCCGAACGCGACCAGCATGCCACCATCGTCGGCGCCACGTCAGGCGACACCGGCGGCGCGGCGATCGACGCCTTTGCCGGGCGCAGCCGCACCGACATCTTCATCCTGTTCCCGCATGGCCGCGTTTCACCGGTGCAGCAGCGCCAGATGACGACGTCGAAGGCCAAAAACGTCCACGCGCTGGCGATCGAAGGCAATTTCGACGACTGCCAGGGCCTGCTCAAGGACATGTTCAACGACCACGCTTTCCGCGACCGGGTGGCGCTGTCGGGGGTCAATTCGATCAACTGGGCGCGCATCATGGCCCAGATCGTCTACTATTTCTCCTCGGCCCTGTCGCTCGGCGCGCCGGACAGGCCGGTGTCGTTCACCGTGCCGACGGGCAATTTCGGCGATATCTTCGCCGGCTATGCCGCCAAGAAGATGGGCCTGCCGATCGAACGGCTGGTCATCGCCACCAACGACAACGACATATTGGCGCGCACCTTCGCCACCGGCGAGTACCGCACCAAGGGTGTCTTTGCGACCACCTCACCGTCGATGGACATCCAGGTTTCGTCGAATTTCGAACGCCTGCTGTTCGAAGCCTCCAACCGCGACGCGGCGACCGTGCGACGCTACATGGACGGCCTGAAACAGTCCGGGGCCTTCACCATAGAAGCCAGCGAAATCAATGGGATGCGGTCCGAATTCGACGCCGGCCGCGCCACCATGGACGAAGTCGCCGCCACCATCCGTTCGACGCTCGCGGCCAGCAATTATCTTCTGGATCCGCATACCGCGGCGGCCATGCATGTCGCGGCCGGCAAGGCATCGGGCGCCGTGCCGATGGTGGTGCTGGGCACCGCCCATCCGGCAAAATTTCCGGCCGCCGTCGAGGCCGCCAGCGGTGTCTCGCCGGCCCTGCCCGCATGGCTAGGTGGATTGATGACATTTGAGGAAAAATACACGGTACTTCCATCCGACCTGAAAATGGTGGAAGATTACGTCAGCCGCCGTGCGCGAGCGGCGCGTTAGGGAGTACGAGCCATATGGGTGTTGAGGTAAGCCGTCTGTCGAACGGCCTGACAGTCGCCACCGAAACCCTTCCAAGTATCGAATCGGTTGCCTTGGGTGCCTGGGTCAAGTCCGGTGCCCGCAATGAGCGTGATGAAGAGCATGGCATGGCCCATCTGCTCGAGCACATGGCGTTCAAGGGCACGAAGCGGCGGACGGCCTTCGAAATCGCCTCGGAAATCGAGGATGTCGGCGGTGAGATCAACGCCGCCACCAGTGTCGAGACCACCTCCTACTACGCCAGGGTGCTGTCCGACGACGTGCCGCTGGCCGTCGACATCCTCGCCGACATCCTGCAGGAGTCCGAATTCGACCCGCAGGAGCTCGAGCGCGAGCAGCACGTCATCCTGCAGGAGATCGGCGCCGCGCACGATACGCCAGACGATATCGTCTTCGACCGTTTCACCGAGACGGCCTTTCGCCACCAGACCATCGGCCGCTCGATCCTGGGCACGCCGGAAACCGTCAAATCCTTTACTTCCAAGCAGTTGCACGATTTCATCGAACGCCAATATGGCGCCGAGCGGATGGTGATCGTGGCCGCCGGCGACATCAAGCACGACAATTTCGTGCGCGAGGTGGAGAAGCAGCTTGGCGGCTTCCGCAGCAAGGCCGACAGCACCATCCCGCAATATGCACAATATGTCGGCGGCGATTTTCGCGAGGACCGCGACCTGATGGATGCACAGATCGTGCTGGGCTTCGAAGGCCGCGCCTACCATGTGCGCGACTTCTACGCTTCGCAGGTGCTGTCGATGATCCTCGGCGGCGGCATGTCGTCGCGCCTGTTCCAGGAAGTCCGCGAGAAACGCGGCCTGTGTTATTCGGTCTATGCCTTCCACTGGGGCTTTTCCGACACCGGCGTCTTCGGCGTCCATGCCGCGACCGGCCAGAGCGACATCGCCGAACTCGTGCCTGTCATCATCGACGAGTTACAGAAGGCGGGCGAGAACATCCTGCAGGAAGAACTCGACCGCGCCCGCGCCCAGTATCGCGCCGGGCTGATCATGTCCGCCGAAAGCCCGGCCAGCCGCGCCTCGCAGATCGCAAGGCAACTGCTTTTGTTCGGCAGGCCGATCGCCAAGGAGGAATTGATGGAGCGCCTGTCGGCGCTGACGGTGGAGCGGCTGACCGACCTGTCGTCGCGGATGTTCTCGACCAAGCCGACGCTTACCGCTGTCGGGCCCGTGGGTACGCTGGCACCATATGAGGCGATCCTCGATTCGCTTCCGGGCACGCAGACCACGGCCCGCAGACTCGCCGTCTGAGTCCCCAAAGCGCCGTGTTCGCGCTCGCTTTCTTTCGCCGTGATCTGCCGGCGCTGAAGGGCAATCTCGTCACGCTGCGCGTGCCATACACCAACGACTATCGGGAATGGTCGACATTGCGCGGCGAAAGCCGGGCCTTCCTGGAGCCGTGGGAGCCGCGCTGGACCCCCGACGAGCTCGACCGCACGGCATGGCGGCTGCGCATCAGCCGCTATCGCGAAGACTATGCGCAGGGAACCGCGATCGCCTTCTTCATCTTCGAGAAGTCGAGCGGCAAGCTGGCCGGCGGCATCACGCTCGGCAACATACGCCACGGTGTCTCGCAAAGCGGCCATGTCGGCTACTGGATCGGCGAGCGCTTCGGCGGCCGTGGCCTGATGACGGACGCGGTCAAGGTCGTGGCCCGCTTCGCCTTCGATACGCTGAGGTTGCACCGGATCGAGGCGGCCTGTATTCCCGACAACATCCGGTCGATCCGCGTGCTTGAAAAAGCCGGATTCCGGCGCGAAGGACTGTTAAGATCCTATCTCAGGATCAACGGCATCTGGCAGGACCATTACCTCTACGCCCGGATCGCGGACGATCCGCTGGACGCAGGAACGAAGGACTGATTTTTGACGAATTTCCTGCGAAACGGGCCGCTGTTCGCCTTTGTCCTCGCGGCAATCCTGACGCTGTGCGCGGCTTCGTCGGCCCTTGCCGTCGAACCGATCAAGATTGCCCGCGACGACGTCGCGCTCGACCTGTCGCGCGCCTTCGAGATCTACCGCAACCAGGGTGAGAACTTCCAGGTGTCGACCGCGCCCGGGCCTGACGGCATCGTGCGGCGCATCGAGGTCGAGGCCAATGACGCGCGCTCGACCGGCGACTGGGCGGTGTTCGCGCTGGCCAACACCACGGACCAGCAGCTCGACAGGCTGATCGTGGCGCCGCATTTCCGGCTGGTCAATTCCGGCATCTTCTGGCCCGATCTCGGCGCCACCCGCATTGCGGCGATCACGCCCAGCGAGGGCTTCGCGCTCGACCGCCAGACCAGCCCCGACGCCGATGTGTTCCGGGTGACGCTGAACCCGGGAACGGTGATCACCTTCATCGCCGAACTCGCCTCGCCCAAGCTGCCGCAGGTCTATCTGTGGGAGCCCGAGGCCTACAAGGACTCGGTCAACTCCTACACGCTGTTTCGCGGCATCGTCATCGGCATTGCAGGCCTTCTGGCACTGTTCCTGACCATCCTGTTCGTGGTCAAGGGAACCTCGATGTTCCCGGCGACCGCGGCCCTCGCCTGGGCGGTGCTTGCCTATATCTGCGTCGATTTCGGCTTCCTCAACAAGGTCATCGAGATCTCGCCCGGCAACGAGCAGATGTGGCGGGCGGGAACGGAGGTGGCGCTTGCAGCGACCTTCGTGGTCTTCCTGTTCGCCTATCTCAACCTCAACCGCTGGCACGGCCATTTCAGCTACGGCGCGCTGGTCTGGATCCTCGGGCTGGTGCTGATTGCAGGCGTGGCCATCGTCGATCCGGCGGTCGCCGCCGGCATCGCCCGCATCTCCTTTGCCGCCACCGCGTTGACCGGGCTCGGCCTGATCATCTTCCTCGGCATTCGTGGTTATGACCGCGCCATCATGCTGGTGCCCAGTTGGGTCATGGTGCTGTTGTGGCTATGCGGGTCGTGGATGGCGATCACCGGCATGCTCGACAACGACATCGCCCAGCCGGCGCTCGGCGGCGGGCTGATCCTGATCATCCTGCTGATCGGCTTCACCGTCATGCAGCACGCCTTTGCCGGCGGTGCACTGCATCAGGGGCTGTTCTCCGACCTCGAACGCCAGGCGCTGGCCGTTGCCGGGTCGGGCGACACGGTGTGGGACTGGGACGTGCTGCGCGACCGCGTCGTCACCAAACCCGACGTGAGCATCCAGCTCGGCCTGGCGCCCAACAGCCTTGGTGGTGCGGCGCGCAACTGGCTGCCGGTGCTGCATGCCGACGACCGCGACACGTTCCGCACGACGCTCGACGTGGTGCTGGAGCACCGCCGCGGCCGGGTGGCGCAGAATTTCCGCCTGCGCGGCGCCGACGGGCATTATCACTGGTTCGCCTTGCGGGCACGGCCGGTCATCGGATCGGACGGCGAGGTCATCCGCTGCGTCGGCACCATGGTCGACGTCACCGAGCAGAAGAAGTCAGAGGAGCGGCTGCTGCACGACGCCGTGCACGACAATCTGACCGGCCTGCCGAACCGCGAATTGTTCATGAACCGGCTGGAAGCGATCATCTCGATCGCCCGCACCGAAGAGAAGGTGCGTCCGACCGTCTTCGTGATCGACATCGACCGCTTCAAGCAGGTTAATGACGGGCTCGGCATCTCGGCAGGCGACACCATCCTGCTCACCATAGCGCGCCGCCTGCACCGGCTGTTGAAGCCGAAGGATTCGCTGTCGCGCTTTGCCGGCGACCAGTTCGCGCTGATGCTTTTGTCCGAACAGGACCCTGCCCGCATTGCCGGCGTGGCGGACGCCATCAAGCATGCGATCAACAACCCGATCACCTTCGCCAAGCGCGAGATCGTGCTGACCGCCTCGATCGGCCTGATCACATGGACCTCGGCGCAGACTTCGGCCGAGGACATGGTCAAGGACGCCGAGCTTGCCATGCACCAGGCCAAGCGTTTTGGTGGCGACAGGATCGAGCCGTTCCGCCCGGCCTTCCGTACCGTCGGCACCGACCGGCTGCAGTTCGAATCCGACCTGCGGCGCGCCATCGAGCGGCGCGAATTCACGCTGGCTTACCAGCCGATCGTGCGGCTGGAGGACGGCAGCGTCGCCGGCTTCGAGGCCTTGCTGCGCTGGGACCATCCGCGCCGCGGCATGATCCCGCCGGCAGATTTCATTCCGGTCGCCGAAAGCTGCGGGCTGATCGTGCAGCTCGGCCTGTTCGCCATGCAGCAGGCGGCGGAAGACCTCGCCGGATGGCAGAAGCAGATCGGCGACGCACCACTGTCGGTCTCGGTCAATTTGTCCAGCCGCCAGCTGATCCGCCGCGACCTTGTCAGCGATGTCCGCTCGGTCATCGCACGGGCCAATCTGAAGCCGCGTTGCTTCCGGCTCGAGCTCACCGAGTCGCTGGTGATGGACAATCCCGAGCAGACCGCCCATGTGCTGACCAAGCTGAAACAGCTCGGCATCGGCCTGTCGCTGGACGATTTCGGCACGGGCTATTCATCGCTCGCCTATCTGACACGGTTCCCGTTCGACACGATCAAGATCGACAAGAGCTTTGTCGACGACAGCACGCCGAAGCGCGCCGTGCTGCTCAAATCCATGGTCAACATGGCGCATGAGCTCGGCCTGTCGGTGGTCGCGGAGGGCATCTCGGACGAACGCGATGCGCTGGAACTGCGCCAGATGGGCTGCGAATATGTGCAGAGCTTCATGTTCGGCGCGCCGATGCCGGGCGACCAGGTGCTGAAGACGTTGAAGGAACAGTATCCGCTGACTCAGGCTTAGAGCGCCTCCGATGCTCACAGACGTTAAGTACGCTCCGCTCCGGTTCTCGAAATCACCGTCAAATGACTCACATGAGCGAGTTTCGAAACGGCCTCTGGGGTCCGCGTGATAGGCTAGGCGTGTCCTGCGGCCAGGCTGAGATGGGCGAGGTCGATGCCGATCGAGGCGAGGATGCGATCGTATTTGCGCTCGATGTCGGCGTCGAAGAGAAGTTCGGGACTGGCCGGACAGGTCAGCCAGCCATTCTCGGCGATCTCGGTTTCCAGTTGGCCGGCGCCCCATCCGGAATAGCCGAGCGCCATCAGCGCGTGACGCGGGCCGCGGCCCGAGGATATGGCGCGCAATATATCGACCGTCGCGGTCAGGCAGATGTCGTCGGAAACGGTCAGCGACGATTCCACGCGGTAGTCGCCAGAATGCAGGACGAACCCCCGGCTGCGATCGACAGGTCCGCCATTGCGCACGACGAAATCGCGCGCCTGCGCCGGCAGGCGGATCGCCTCCTGCTCGTTCATGATGCCGAGCTGCACCAACAGATCCGGAAACAGCATCTGCTGTGTCTGGTTGATGATCAGGCCCATCGCGCCTTCGTCGCTGTGCGCGCAGATGTAGATGACCGAGCGCGTGAAACGGTCGTCCTTCATGCCAGGCATGGCAATCAGGAACTGATCGTCGAGAAAGCCGCGTCCAGCAGCCGTCTTTTTGTGGCGCAACAAATCCATGGCAGGAGGGTACCGTGTTTCCCGGGCGCCGAAAAGATGCGCCGCGCCGGATTCGACCAAAGCCCATGGTGCCAGGCCGCCACGGCTTGCCACCATGGGTCACGCAAATATGATGGCGGCAGGGCCACGAAATCATTGCACCGCCACGAACGGACGATCAAATCACCGCCATGCAAAGCTTGAAAATCCTGCTGCTCGGCACCGCCATCGGGTCGGCGAGCGTTCTCCCCGCCACCGCCTCCTCGTCCGCCTGGTACAACAGCGAGGGCGGCAAGGTGCGGCTGGTGACATCAGGCAAACCCGACGAGGCCGGCCGCATCCAGGGCGTTCTCGACATCGCGCTCAAGCCGGGCTGGAAGACCTATTGGCGTGATCCGGGCGACGCCGGCGTGCCGCCGCAGCTCAATGTTTCGGCCAGCACCAATATTGCCGATGCCACACTCTCGTTTCCGGCACCGCAACGCCACGACGATGGTTATGGCAAATGGGCAGGCTACAACTATCCGGTTTCGCTGCCGGTGGTGTTCAAATTGTCGGCAGCGAAGGATTCGGCCGTCATCGACGCCGACGTCTTCCTCGGCATTTGCGAAACGATCTGCATACCGGTGCAGACGCGGCTGACGGTCGACCCTGGTTCCGACCCCGACAATGCGGACGATGCAGCGCTGGTGAAGGCCAGTTTCGCGGCGTTGCCGGCGCCCGCGAGATCGGATTTCGGCATCAATGTCCTGCCGGGCGATCATGAGACGCTGGTTGTCGAGGCGAGTTTTCCCGGTGACCCCGACGCGGCGGATTTCTTCGTCGCCGGCGAGCAGGATTACATGTTCGGCGCTCCTTCCCGCAGCGAAAAGGACGGCAAGCTGATCTTCACCGTGCCGATCCTCGACCGCCCCTCGGCAACGCCAACGGATGGCGGACTTCACTACACGCTGACGAGCTCGGCCGGTGCCGTCGAAGGGCTGCTGCCTTTCCCTTGATCCAGCTTGCCCGAACGGTTGCAGGACGCCGCCGAGTTCGCTACGCAAGCATGCATCCTTCCCATTCTCCAAGCGAGGAACTCATGACCATTTCCGTCGGCGACAAGCTGCCCGAGGTAACGTTCAAGACGATGACCGATGACGGCGCCAAGACGATCACCTCAGCCGAGATTTTTCCGGGCAAGAAAGTGGTCCTGTTCGGTGTTCCCGGCGCCTTCACGCCGACCTGCAGCAACAACCATCTGCCCGGCTATCTCGAAAACCATGACGCCATCCTGGCCCGCGGCGTCGACACCATCGCCGTCGTGTCGGTCAACGACGTCCATGTCATGGGCGCCTGGGCGCGCTTCACCGGCGGTGAGGGCAAGATCCTGTTCCTCGCCGACGGCAGCGGCGATTTCGCCAAGGCGGTCGGCCTCGACAACGACCTTTCCGCCGCCGGCATGGGCCTGCGCTCGAAGCGGTTTTCGATGATCGTCGACGACGGCAAGGTCACCGCGATCAATGTCGAGACCAAGCCCGGCGTCGACGAGTCGGGCGCGGCTCATATTCTCGGACAGCTCTAGGCTTCAACGGTCGCGTCGGGCGGGCCGCAAGGCTGACCTCGCCCGAGGACCGCTTGCACCCCAGAACTGCCGGCTTTCGGGGGGACCCCAAGGATGTTTGACGTCTTCTGGCGCGCCGTCGTGATCGGCATCGGCGCCACGGTGCTGATGGATCTCTGGGCCATCCTGCTCCACAAGGCGTTTGGCCAGCCACGGCCGAACTGGGGACCGGTCGGTCGCTGGGTCTGGCATCTCACCGACAAGGTCTTTCACGATGATATCGGCGACGCGGCAGCCTACGCGCACGAAGTGGCGCTGGGCTGGGCGTTTCACTATTTCGTCGGCATCGTCTACGCCATCATCCTGGTAGTGCTGGCTGGAACGGACTGGCTTGCCGCGCCGACCTTCCTGCCGGCCTTTATCCTTGGGATCGTCACCGTCGGCGCCGGCTGGTTCCTGCTGGCGCCCGGCATGGGTGCCGGATGGGCAGCCTCGAGGCGGCCCAATCCGATGCGGATCCGGGCGCTGAACCTGGTGGCGCACACGGTCTTCGCGCTCGGACTTTGGGGAACGGCGCTGCTGATACGCTGAGAGTCTAGGGCTGTTCCAGCCTGTCGATCGGCCGCCATCCATGGATGACGCGGCGGGCGCCGATATCGTAGGCAAAATAGTTGCCGCCGCCGGCCGGTTGGTCCGCCTCGCGGCTGATCTCCCGCCCGCTAAGAGACAGCAGCAGGAGCGTTCCAACGCCTCCATGGCCCACAAACGCAATGTCATCGGCGTCATTGCCGTCGAGCACGACCGCGACCTCGCTCACGATACGGTTCTGAGCATCGATGGCCCGCTCCCACCCGCGAATGCTTTCGCGCGGGTGGGCGAAGAACTGGTCGGCGACCGCTTCGAACTCCGGCGGCGGCAGGAAGCCGGTCGCGGACCGGTCATTCTCATGCGTCCGCTCCCTGACCTCGACCGCAAGGCGGCGATGGCTTGCCAGGATTTCGGCCGTTTCTATTGCCTTGCGTTCGCCCGACGACACGATGCGCCGGGCTGCACCGACCCATGGCTGATCGAGCATGGCAACGGCTCTCGCCCGCCCGACGTCGGACAGCCCCCATTCCGGCACGGGAATGGCGGCATCAATCTGAACCTGGGGATGCGTGACATAGTAGAGGATCGGCACGATCGAGGTTCCTGCCTGAAAGTGGACCGGCTGCCGGAACTCAATAGCTCTGGGTCGACCGACGCGCCCTCGCGGCCATCGGCTGCTTCGGCTGGGCATCCGGCTTCGGCGCTGATACCGCCGGCTTGAAGGAGCCCTTCTTGAACGGCGCCATGCCTTCCCGCGCGAGCTCGTCGGCGCGCTCGTTCTCGGTGTGGCCGGCATGGCCCTTCACCCAGTTCCAGGTGACCTTGTGGCGTCGGTTGGCTTCATCCAGCGCCTGCCACAGCTCGCCGTTCTTGACCGGCTTCTTGTCGGCGGTCTTCCAGCCGTTCTTCTTCCAGCCATGGATCCATTTGGAAATGCCGTCCATGACATATTTGCTGTCGGTGTGAAGCTCGACCGTGCAGGGTTCCTTCAGCGCATTCAGCGCCGATATGGCCGCCAACAACTCCATGCGGTTGTTAGTCGTTTCGGCCTCGCCACCGGAAAGCTCCTTGGTGGTGCCGTTGAAGCGCAGGATGGCACCCCAGCCACCAGGGCCGGGATTGCCCGAACAGGCGCCGTCGGTGAAGATTTCAACCTGTTTGCTCATGACACCCATATCAGGCCAATCCATATTCCGAAGCAGATCTGATCGCCCGATGGAACCGCATCCGCCTGATATATTCGGTCGGGTCGCGTTTCATGACCAGGCCGCCATCGGGAACGGTCAGCCAGTCGTAGAGCCGGGTCAGCATGAAACGCAGCGCCGAACCGCGAGCCAGCATGGGCAGTGCCGCCTTTTCCTCTTCGCTCAGCGGGCGCACGCTCTGATAGCCGGCGAGCAGTGCCTTGCCCTTGGTGAGGTTGAAGGAGAAATCCTTCTCGAAACACCAGGCGTTGAGGCAGGTGGCGACGTCGTAGGCATAGAGGTCGTCACAGGCGAAATAGAAGTCGATCAGGCCGGACAGTTTTTCGCCCAGGAAGAAGACGTTGTCCGGAAAAAGATCGGCATGGATGATGCCTGCCGGAAGGCCTTTGGGCCAGTTGCGCGCGAAGTCGGCGAAGTCGGCGTCGACCTCGGCCGCCAGGCCTGGCTCGACCTCGTCGGCCCGGTCGCGGGCCGCGTTCCACAGCTTGCGCCAACCGTCGATGGCGAGCGCATTCGGGCGGGTCATCGGAAAATCGGCACCGGCCAGGTGCAAGGCGGCCAGCGCCTTGCCGACCTCGGCGCAGTGCGTCGCCGTCGGCCGCCGCAGTGAGAGGCCTTCGAGAAAGGTGATGATGACCGCCGGCCGGCCAGCCAGCGTGCCGATGACGCTGCCGTCATGCGCGGTCACCGGCAGCGGGCAGGACACGCCCTTGTGGGCGAGATGGCCCATAAGCCCGAGGAAAAACGGCAGATCCGCCTTGTCGACCCGCTTCTCATAGAGCGTCAGTATGTAGGAGCCGCTGGAGGTGTGCAGCAGGAAGTTGGAGTTTTCAGTGCCTTCGGCGATGCCCTTGTAGGACAGCAGATCGCCGACCGGATAGTGCTTCAGGAAAGCGCCGAGTTCGCCCTCCGCAACGTCGGTATAGACCGCCATCTGCCTTACGCGGCCCCATTGACGAAGGCCATGTCGGCCGGCGTCAGTTCGACATCGCGCAATACCCGCATGACCGGAAAATCCTCTGTTTCGGTGGCCGTGATGGCCAGGTCGATGGTGACATCGAAACGCTGGCGGAACGCGTCGACGATCTCGTCGACGATGATCTCCGGCGCCGATGCCCCGGCCGACAGGCCAAGCGTTGAAATGGTGCCGATGTCATTCCACGGAATTTCGGCGGCGCGCTGCACGAGAAGCGACATTGTGGCGCCGGCACGCTCGGCCACTTCGACAAGGCGCCGCGAATTGGAGGAATTGGGAGCGCCGACGATCAGATAGAGATCAGCGCCCGGGGCGGTGTCCTTGACCGCCTCCTGGCGGTTGGTGGTGGCGTAGCAGATCGATTCCGCCGCCGGCGCCTGCAGATCGGGAAAGCGCTCCCGCAACGCACGGATGATGCCGGCGGTGTCCTCGACCGACAGCGTGGTCTGGGTGACGAAGCCAAGCGCCTTCGGATCAGCGGGCACGAGCCTGGCGGCATCGGCCTCGGTCTCGACCAGCGTGACAGCGCCGTCCGGCAATTGCCCCATCGTGCCGATCACCTCGGGGTGCCCGGCGTGACCGATCAACAGCACATGGCGGCCAAGCCGCTGATGGCGCATCGCCTGTTTGTGGACCTTGGAGACCAGCGGGCAGGTAGCGTCGAGATAGAACAGGTTGCGCGCCTGCGCGTCCGCCGGCACCGATTTCGGCACACCATGCGCCGAGAAGACGACCGGCGACTGCCGGTGTTCGGCCGGGATCTCGGAGAGTTCTTCGATGAAGACGGCGCCAAGGCTCTGCAGCCCTTCGACAACGTAACGGTTGTGCACGATCTCGTGGCGGACATAGACCGGTGCGCCGTATTTCTTCAGCGCCAGCACAACGATCTGGATGGCACGGTCAACGCCGGCGCAGAAACCGCGCGGCTGGCAGAGCCGGATCGTCAGCGGAGGCTTGTTGGTTGTCTTATGCATTAAATCCTGGCCGGTTCGTCATCGCCGAAATGAGGTGCCTAGCCCTGCCCTGTCAAGGGCGTCGGTAGAAAGGCGGCGTCGGTAGAAAGGCGGCGTCGGTAGAAAGGGGGCATCGCGCGCGGTCATTCTTCTTTCGCGGGACGGCGAAGCCGCAGGATGAGCACTGCGGCGAGTGCCGCGGCAAGCCCATACCAGGTGACGGCATATTGCAGATGGCTGTTCGGCAGGTCGATGATGGTGACGCCGCCGATCGGCAGGCCGCCGGGATTCGACGTCTTGTCGGCATCGATGAAGATCGGCACCAGCGTGAACCCGGCCGGCAGGCCGGCGCTCGCCGCCATGGCGTCGCGGTCCTTCCAGTAGAAGATGTTCTTCGCCACGTCATTGTCGGGAAGCATCATCGAGGGCTTTGCGGGCAGCGGATTGCGGGCAAGCCCGGTGATGGTCACCTTGCCTGGGATCTGCCCCTTGGCGCGCTTGGCCGGGTCTTTCAGATCATAGGGTATGAAACCACGATTGATCAGCACGAAGCGGCCATCGTCGAGGGCAAGCGGCGTGTAGACGTTGAAGCCGGCGTCACCTTCCCAGGTCGCGTAGAAATGCCGTTCGCCCGAATGCAGGAACGTGCCGGAGACCGTGACCGGCGTGTAGTCGACGTCGCCGGTCGAGGCGAATTCCTTCTCGACTTCGGCCAGCGGCAGCGGCGCCGAATGCGTGCGCTGGTCGATGGTCTGCAGGAGACCTTCCTTCCAGTGCAGGCGCTTGACCTGCCATGTGCCGAGCGCCAGCAGGATCAAAAGCAGCACCAGACCAAGGCCGAGCAGCAATGCCGATCGCGACCGCGAACGGCCGCCACCTTTGACGGTTGCTTCGCTCATTCGCCGCGGTCCAGCCGGCCTTCGGCCGCCTTGTTGCGGTATTGCAGGGTCAGCAGCACACCCTTGATCAGCCGCAGCGCCGTCAGGCACAGCACCAGGGCCAGCGGGATCCAGACCAGCAGATGCAGCCACAGCGGCGGGCTCAGCGTCACCTCGACCCAGAGCGCCAGGCCGACGATGATGAAGCCGATGATCAGGATGACGAAGACCGCCGGTCCATCGCCCGCATCGGCGAAGGAATAATCGAGGCCGCAATTGACGCAGCGCTTGCCGACGGTGAGAAAACCGGAAAACAGCCGCCCTTCGCCGCAGCGCGGGCAGCGGCCGTGCAGGCCGGCCGAAATCGGTTCGATCGGAGGCCAGATCGCCTTGTCTTCACTCATCGCTACCGCTCGATCTCTATCGGTGTCCCATCGGCCACCAATGCCCAGATTTCGTCCATGTCGGAGTCCGTAACGGCAATGCAGCCATCAGTCCAGTCGACCAATTGAAGCAGCCAGCCCCACCAGCCTAAACCATTCGGCAATCATTGCGCCGAAAAGAAGAAGGCGGCCACGTCGCCGCGGCCGCCCTCCCTGAAATCCAAATCGCAAAGGCCGGATCAGTGGCCTTCGATCACCGCACCAGCCGATCCCCAGACATAGATCGCCGAGAACAGGAACAGCCAGACCACGTCGACGAAGTGCCAGTACCAGGCAGCCGCCTCGAAGCCGAAATGCTGCTTGGGGGTGAAATCGCCCTTCATCGCGCGGATCAGGCAAACCAGCAGGAAGATGGTGCCGATGATGACATGGAAGCCGTGGAAGCCGGTCGCCATGAAGAAGGTAGCGCCGTAGATGGAATCCTTGAAGCCGAACGGAGCGTGTATGTACTCATAGGCCTGCACCATGGTGAACAGCATGCCGAGGCCGACGGTCAGCACCAAGCCGTTGACAAGGCCCTTGCGATCGCCATGGATCAGCGAATGGTGCGCCCAGGTGACCGTGGTTCCCGACAGGAGCAGGATGATGGTGTTGTAGAGCGGCAGGTGGAAGGGATCGAGAACCTCCATGCCCTTCGGCGGCCAGACACCACCGGTAAATGTGTGGCGCGCATAGTTCTGCACCTCGCCTGCAAAAAGGCTGGCATCGAAATAGGCCCAGAACCAGGCAACGAAGAACATCACCTCCGAGGCGATGAACATGATCATGCCGTAGCGCAGATGCAGCGACACGACGCGCGTGTGATGACCCTCATGCGCTTCCTTGATCGTGTCCGACCACCAGGCGAACATGGTGTAGAGCACGATCACCAGGCCGATGAAGAACAGCCACGGATTGGCGATGTTGTGGCCGAAGATCGGGAAGGAGCCGCCCTTCAAATACTCCATGAGGCAGACACCGCCGAAGGCCATGACGAGCGCCCCGATCGAGCCCAGGAAAGGCCATGGGCTCGGGTTGACGAGATGATAGTCATGCTGTGGTTTTGCGTGCGCGTCTGCCATATCAACCCCCGAGATTTGCTTCGGTATCTGAAATTGTCTTGCTGGTGCCTTGGACCGGCTCCGAAGAGGCAACCGGCTTGTTCTTCTCGACCGGGAACATCGTATAGGACAGGGTGATCGTCTTCACGTCCTTCAGTTCCGGCACATTCACGATATCGGGGTCCACGTAGAACAGGACCGGCATGTCCAGCGTCTCGCCCGGCTTCAGCGACGTATCGGTGAAGCAGAAACACTCGACCTTGTTGAAATACGGGCCCGCCAGTTCCGGCTGCACGTTGAAGGTGGCGCGGCCGGTTACGGCGCGATCGAACTTGTTGGTCGCCTGATAATGCGCCTGCACGGTCTCGCCGATCTTCATCGTCATCGAGCGCTGGACCGGCTGGAATTCCCACGGCACGCCGGCAATGTTGGCATCGAAGCGCACGGTGATCTCACGATCGAGCACACGGCCGGCATATTGCTTCTCGACACGTTGCGTCGTGCCGCCATAGCCGGTCGCCTGGCAGAACATCTTGTAGAGCGGCACGGCGGCATAGGCCATGCCGATCATGCCGGTGAAGAAGGCAAGGCAGACAGCCGCGACGATGCGGTTGCTGTTCTTGCCGGCCGGCTTTTTGGACGTCTCGACGCTCATCACATCGTGCCCAGATTGTGGCCGAACTTGACGATCGTGGCGATGTAGAAAATGACGACCAGCACCGCCAGCGCCACGCCTATGGCGATGGACCGGCTGCGCTGGGCCTTCCTCTGACGCTCGGTCAAGGTGACCGTCTCGAGCTTTTCCCCGACCATGATCATGCCCCACCCATGGCAAGTGCGCGTTCGACAACGCTGTCGGCCAGATAGGCAGCGAAGATGGCGAAGAGATAAAGGAGCGAATAGGCAAACAGCGCCTTGGCCGGCTTCATGATGCGGTCGTCATCGGTCATGCCGAGCACTTTCCAGGCGTACCAGACGAAGCCAATACCAAGCAGGATGGCGGCTATGCCATAGAAAGGCGTCGTATAGCCGAGCAGCCACGGCGCCACGCCGACCGGGGCCAGCACCAGCGCATAGGCGAAGATCTGACGGCGGGTCGAAGCGTGGCCGGCGACATTGGGCATCATCGGGACGCCGGCACGCTCATAATCCCCGGACTTGAACAGCGCGAGCGCCCAGAAATGCGGCGGCGTCCAAAGGAAGATGATCAGGAACAGGACGATGCTCTCCAGGCTGACCGATCCGGTCACCGCCGCCCAGCCGATGACCGGCGGAATGGCGCCGGCCGCGCCGCCGATGACGATGTTCTGCGGGGTCCAGCGCTTCAGCCACATCGTGTAGACGACGGCATAGAAGAAGATGGTGAAGGCCAGCAGCGTCGCCGACAGCCAGTTGACCAGCACGCCGAGCGTCATCACCGACAGCACCGACAGCACTAGGCCGAAGCTGAGCGCCTCGTGCGGCTGGATGCGGCCGGACGGCACTGGACGGCTTGCGGTCCTGGTCATCACCGCGTCGATGTCGGCGTCGTACCACATGTTGAGCGCGCCCGAGGCGCCGGCCCCAATGGCGATGGACAGGATGGCGATCACCGCCAGCAGCGGGTTGATGGTCACCGGGGCGGCGACCAGCCCGACAAAGGCGGTGAACACCACCAGCGACATGACGCGCGGCTTCAGCAGGGCGAAGAAATCGCCCGCCGTCGCTTCCGACATGCGGAAGCCCGCTTCGTCAATGCTGGTTTCGTCGACTAGGGCCATGCGTACTCAGTCCATCATTCCGTTGGCCGAAACCGCCGGCGTGCCGGCGGTTTCGTATTCGGGCGGGAGCCGCCTTACTTGATCTTCGGCAACTGCTCCCACTGGTGGAACGGCGGCGGCGAAGGCAGCTGCCATTCGAGCGTGGTGGCGCCCTCGCCCCATGGGTTGGCACCGGCGATCCGCTTCTTCTGGAAGGCTTCGAACACGCAGTAGAGGAAGATCACCACACCGACGGCCGAGATGTAGGAGCCGATCGACGAGACATAGTTCCAGCCGGCAAACGCGTCCGGATAGTCGATGGTGCGGCGCGGCATGCCGGCCAGGCCAAGGAAATGCTGCGGGAAGAAGATCAGGTTGACGCCGACGAAGGTGACCCAGAAGTGGGTGTTGGCGATGACGGGCGAATACATGTAGCCGGTCATCTTGGGGAACCAGTAGTACCAGCCGGCGAAGATGGCGAACACCGCGCCCAGCGACAGCACGTAGTGGAAGTGGGCGATGACGAAATAGGTGTCGTGCAGCGAGCGGTCGAGGCCGGCATTGGCCAGCTGAACGCCGGTGACGCCACCGATGGTGAACAGGAAGATGAAGCCCAGCGCCCACAGCATCGGCGTCTTGAACGAGATCGACCCGCCCCACATCGTGGCGATCCACGAGAAGATCTTAACGCCCGTCGGCACCGCGATGACCATGGTGGCGAAGACGAAATAGCGCTGCGTGTCCAGCGACAGGCCGGTCGTATACATGTGGTGCGCCCAGACGATGAAGCCGACGGCGCCGATCGCGACCATGGCGTAGGCCATGCCGAGATAACCGAACACCGGCTTCTTCGAGAAAGTCGAGACGATGTGGCTGATGATGCCGAAGCCCGGCAGGATCAGGATGTACACTTCCGGGTGACCGAAGAACCAGAACAGGTGCTGGAACAGCAGCGGATCGCCGCCGCCATCGGGCGCAAAGAAGGTGGTGCCGAAATTGCGGTCGGTGAGCAGCATGGTGATGCCGCCGGCCAGGACCGGCAGGGACAACAGCAGCAGGAAGGCGGTGACCAGTACCGACCAGGCGAACAGCGGCATCTTGTGCAGCGTCATGCCCGGAGCGCGCATGTTGAAGATGGTTGTGATGAAGTTGATGGCGCCGAGGATCGACGAGGCACCGGCGATGTGGATCGACAGGATCGCCAGATCCATGGCCGGTCCGGGCTGACCCGAGGTCGACAACGGCGGATAGAGCGTCCAGCCGCCGCCGACGCCGAAGGCGCCCGGCGCGCTCGGCACGAACATCGAGGTGAGCAGCAGGATGAAGGCCGGTGGCAGCAGCCAGAAGGAGATGTTGTTCATGCGCGGGAACGCCATGTCGGGCGCGCCGATCATGATCGGCACCATCCAGTTGGCGAAGCCGCCGATCAGCGCCGGCATGACCATGAAGAAGATCATGATCAGCGCATGCGCGGTGGCAAAGGCATTGTACATGCTCTTGCCGCCGTCGACCGCGGCGTCGCCGTTCATGCCGTAGACCATCTGCGCCAGACCGCTGAAGATCTGGATGCCAGGCTCCTGCAGCTCCATGCGGATGGCGACCGATAGCGCGCCGCCGATGATGCCGGCCATGATCGCGAAGATCAGGTAGAGCGTGCCGATGTCCTTGTGGTTGGTCGAATAGACCCAGCGCACCCAGCCATGATAAGGCTTGTGGTCGTGGCTGTCGTGAGCTGCAGCGTCTGCCATGTTCCGCTCCGTTCCCTAAATCTTGCTAACCCGCGGCATCAATTGCCGGCGGCCGCTACCTTGTTCTGGCCATCGACCTCGGCCATCAGCGTCTTGTTGGCGCCGGGCAGATCGGTCTTGGCCGCAGCCAGCCAGGTCTTGAACTGCGCGTCGGAGACGACGCGGATGGCGATCGGCATGAAGGCGTGGTCCTTGCCGCAAAGCTGCGAGCACTGGCCGTAATAAAGACCTTCCTTCTCCGCCTTGAACCAGGTCTCGTTGGTGCGCCCCGGAATGGCGTCGATCTTGATGCCGAAGGACGGCATGGCGAAGGAGTGGATCACGTCAGTCGCGGTGACGAGAACGCGCGTCATCGTGTTGACCGGCACCACCAGCTCATTGTCGACGGCGAGCAGGCGCGGATAGACCTTGCGATCCTCCTTGCCGGCCTTGGCGCGATCGCCATCCTGGAGGATGGCCGAATTGAAGGAGAGCGTGTTGTCGGTCTGGTATTCGTAATCCCAGTTCCACTGGTTGCCGGTCGCCTTGACGGTGAGCTTGGCTTCTTCCGGCGGAGTGTACTGCGCGGTCAGGAGCTGGAACGAGGGAATGGCGAGGCAGAGCAGGACCACGACCGGGCCGACGGTCCAGATCACCTCGATCAGCGTGTTGTGGCTGGTCTTGGAGGGAACCGGGTTTGCGCTCGCGCGGAACCTGACGATGCAGTAGGCGAGGAGAAGCAGCACCAGAATGGTGATCGGGACGATGAACCACATCGTATAATTTCCGAACCATTCGATCTGCCGCATCATGTCGGTCGCCGGCGCCTGGAAGGTCGTCTCCCACGCCACGGGCTGATCGGCATGGGCGGACGTACCGGCGAAAAGCGCGGTGGCAGCCCCAGCACTGGCTAGAAACTTGGCGTCTGCTAGGAAATTTCTCATCGCCCTCTTCGTCTCCCAGTCCCTCGCGGCGGCGCCAACGAGAATAACGAACAATGCCGGGACGGGAATCCCGACAGTCTCAAGCTGGTTCAAACCATACTCTTTTTCCCTCCGCAAGAAAGGAGCGGGGGAAACTGTGCGGCATTTTTGCGCGCAAGCCGAGACGGCTCTTCCGGGGCAGCGGCGATGGCGGCGAATCGCGTATGTTCGGCCGGTTGCCCGGCTCATGTTGGCAAGGTGCGCGATGCGTCGTAATTCAGGCGAATTTGGCAGGGAAAAGCGCTGGATTGCCTGTTTCGGGACAGTTCGGCAGCGGTCTCGTCCTTTACTTGGCATTGGCGCGGCTTAAAGTGCCGTGATTCGCAATGGAGCCGTCATGAACTCTTGGCTTTCGAGACTGGGGCATACGAGACCGGGGCTTTCGAGCATCTTGGTCAAGGCCATGTTTCTTGCCGCCCTGTCCGCGGCCAGCCTGTTCGTCGCCGGTCAGGCCAATGCCGCCCAGCCGAGCGGCACGGTGCGCTCGACGCATGGCGCATGGTCGATCATCTGCGACACGCCTGCCGGCGCCACCTCCGAACAATGCGTGATGATGCAGAATGTCGTCGCCGAGGACCGTCCGGAGATGGGGCTGTCGGTGGTCGTGCTGCGCACCGCCGACAACAAGGCCGAGATCCTGCGCGTGCTGGCGCCGCTCGGCGTGCTTTTGCCGAACGGGCTCGGCCTCAATGTCGACGGCAAGGACATCGGCCGCGCCTATTTCGTGCGCTGCTTCCAGGACGGCTGCTATGCCGAGGTCATCCTCGAAAAGCCGCTGCTCGACACGTTGAAGACCGGTACGTCGGCGACGTTCATCGTCTTCCAGACGCCTGAAGAAGGCATCGGCATCCCCGTCGACCTCAAGGGTTTTGCCGACGGCTTCGCCGCCCTCCCCTGATCGCGTGCTTTGCGCGGAACCCGGTTCTGACTCAGCTTTCGTGAATGCCGCATGGGCCGGCCGTTGCCATTCGTCGACGCTGATCCTCATTGCCGATTGTGCGGGCGCGGCTTCGCGCCTACATCGGGGGAAAGCAATCTTCCCACGGACGGACGCGCCATGAACAGCCTGATCGGCCAATTCGATATTTCCGACGATCGCATCAAGCGGATCGTCGCCGATACCATCAACGGCGCCGATGACGGCGAACTGTTTCTCGAATACAGCGAGAGCGAGGCGCTGATGTTCGACAATGGCCGGCTGAAGACCGCCAATTTCAACACCGACCAGGGTTTTGGCCTGCGTGCGGTCGCGGGTGAAGCCAGCGGCTACGCACATTCGAGCGACCTCTCCGAAGCCTCGCTGCTGCGCGCGGCCGCTGCCGTCTCGACGGTCAAGGGTGGTTACTCCGGTACGCTTGCCGCCGCGCCCGCCCGCACCAACCGCCATCTCTACGGCGACGAGAACCCGATCCCCTCGCCCTCCTTCGAGGCCAAGGCAAAGCTGCTGCAGGAAATCGACGCCTGGCTGCGCGCCGAGGACCCACGCGTGCGCCAGGTGACGGCCTCGCTCGCCGCGTCCTGGCAGCATGTCGAGATCGTGCGCGCCGACGGCCAGGTGGTGCGCGATGTCAGGCCGCTGGTCCGTATCAACGTCACGGTCGTGGTCGGCGATGGCGACCGCCAGGAAAGCGGCTCCTACGGCATGGGCGGACGCAAGGCATTCGGCGACTTCCTGATCGAGGACAGTTGGAGGCATGCCGCCAAGGAAGCGCTGAGGCAGGCGCTGGTCAATCTCGAGGCCATCCCCGCCCCGGCCGGCACCTTCGACATCGTGCTGTCCAGCGGCTGGCCGGGCGTCATGCTGCACGAGGCCGTCGGGCACGGGCTGGAAGGCGATTTCAACCGCAAGAAGACGTCGGCCTTCGCCGGGCTGCTGGGCCAGCAGGTCGCTGCCAAGGGCGTCACCGTCGTCGACGACGGCACCATCCCGGAGCGGCGCGGCTCGCTCACCGTCGACGATGAGGGCACGCCTACGGCCCGCAATGTGCTGATCGAGGACGGCAAACTGGTCGGCTACATGCAGGACCGGCAGAACGCCCGGCTGATGGGCATGAAGGCCACCGGCAACGGCCGGCGCGAAGGCTATGCGCACCAGCCGATGCCGCGCATGACCAACACCTACATGACGTCGGGCGACATGGAGCCGGACGAGATCATCGCCTCGGTCAAGAACGGCATCTACGCCGTCTCCTTCGGCGGCGGCCAGGTCGACATCACGTCGGGCAAATTCGTGTTCGGCTGCACCGAGGCCTACATGATCGAGAACGGCAAGGTGACGCAGCCGATCAAGGGCGCGATGCTGATCGGCAATGGGCCGGACGCCATGCACCGCGTCTCGATGGTCGGCAACGACATGAAGCTCGACAATGGCATCGGCATGTGCGGCAAGGCCGGACAGGGCGTGCCGGTCGGCGTCGGCCAGCCGCATCTGAGGATGAACCAGATGACGGTGGGCGGCACCAGGGTTTGATGGGGACCTTATAGCCTTGAAATCAGCATCACCTCCGACTATCTTACGTTTGTCTTACATTGAGGCAAGCGACAATGGCCGGCTCCGAAAAGCTCACCACCACCGTCTCAACCAAGGGGCAAGTGATCCTGCCGAGCGCCATCCGCAAACGCAAGGAGTGGGGCGCCGGCACTCGGCTGGTGGTCGAAGACTCGCCTGAAGGCATTCTCTTGAAGTCGGCACCTGCCTTCGCCGCTACCCGGCCTCAAGACGTCTTTGGTTTGCTGCCCCATAACGGCAGGCCGAAGACGCTTGAAGACATGGATGCGGGCGTTCTCGCCGAAGCACGGCGGCGGCATGCTCGCGATTGATACCAATGTCGTCGTTCGGTACCTGACGAACGACCATCCCGAGCAATCCCCGCGCGCCCGGCGCGTGATCGATGACCGACCCGTATTTGTCGCCGTGACGGTCATGCTGGAAGCCGAATGGGTGCTGCGAAGCGCTTACGGCTATGATCAGGCCGCTATCGTCAGAGCTTTGCGGGCGTTCGGCGGTCTTCCCACGGTTGAAATCGAAGACGCGGCAATTGTCTCTTCCGCGCTCGATCTGGTCGAGACCGGTGTGGATTTCGCAGATGCGCTGCACCTCCGCAAGTCCGCGCATTGCACGGGATTTGCGACCTTCGACCGCAAAGTGATCAGGGCCGCGCAGGCAGCGGGGCTCGGGGACGTGCAAGAAGCATAGCGCGATGCGTGGCGAAGTGCGCCACGCCGCGTTGCGCGCCGCGAACACGAACATGTTAACGCCTTCTTAAATGTTTAATTGATCGAGCACGATCGCCACATTACTTTTGATCGGACCTCTCGTGCGGTGGTGTTGCCAGTGCTGCGTTCCCTCGGCGTCCTGACTTCCTCCTTCCTGCTTGGCTGTGTTTCGCTGTTTGGCGCAACGTCGCTGAATGTCGGTTCGGCGTCAGCGCAATCCACCGTGCCCAAGCAGTCGACATTGTTCGGGAAGACGCAATCATCCTCGGGCGCCTCACTCTCCGCCGCGGTTGGCGGCCCCACCAGCGTCCCCTACGGGTGGGTCGATTTCTGCCATCGCCGACCAAAAGAGTGCAAGGTGCCCGCACTGCCGGCCACGAACGTCAAGCTGACCGCGCAGACCCTGCGCATCCTCAAGCGGATAAATCAGAAGGCGAACAGTTCCATCAAACCGGTCAGCAATTTCGATCACTGGGGCACGATGATGGACCACTGGGACTATCCGGTGGACGGCAAGGGCGACTGCAAGATCTACGCGCTCTACAAGCGCAAGCTTCTCATGGAGGCGGGATTTCCCCGGCAGGCGCTGCTGATGACCGTGGTGCACGACCTCGACAATGAAGGCCACACCATCCTGACGGTGAAAACCGACAAGGGCGATCTGGTCCTCGACAATCTGGTCGACGAAATCAGGCCCTGGAACGCGACCGGCTACTACTTCGTGAAACGCCAGTCGCAGCAGAACCCGAATATCTGGGTGTCGATCAACCGGCGAGGCGGCACGCCGCAGACCTCACGAACGTTGCCAAGCTCGTAGACTGAGCAACCTTTCACCGCAGCGGTCCAAGCGCCACAGACTGTCGACGCGTTTTCAGCGCTCGGGATGGTGGATTCCGCGACCGTCCGGGCTCGCGCGCCTTGCCGTCCAGCTTCTTGGCGTGCGCGAGCGGAACATTGCTTGGAGATCGCGGTCTTCTCCGGCGTGATGGCAGACGCCGCGACCAGCGACGCGTTTCAAGCCTTTGTCTCATGCATGTCCCGACCCAAGCCGAACCACCTCTGGCCGACATGTGCTATTTCTTGCAAGCGGGCTCATTGGGGTGCCCGCAAGACGGCTGCTTGCCGGCCGGCGGCTGGGGCGGCCTTGGCTGTGCCGGCCGCTGCTGCTGCATTTGCTGCTTAGGCTGGGCGTGGAACTCCGGTCTCTGCGCCTTAGGCTGAGCCTGCACCTTCAGCTGCGTGTTGCCGTTGTTGACCTTGAATTTCTGCTGGACACTGCCACCACTGTTTCCGTTGGCAGGCAAACTGTGGAATTTCGGCCCATTGCCATTGACCTGGGCCCCACCATTGCCTTGCCCATTGGCCTGGCCGTTCAGCTGGCCGCCGCCTTGATTGTGAAGCTTCTTGAACTTGCCGTTGGGTGGGTTCTGGCCTGAATTCTGGCCATTGAACGCCGATGGGCTGTTCATCCCATTCGCCGCAGACGTGCCGTTGGCGCCCGGAATCTTGCGCAACTTGGCATTCTTGCCGGTACCGTTCTGGCCTTGGCCGTTGCCCTGGCCGTTGGCGCCGTTTTGCCCATTCGCCACCGGGTTGCCGGTCACGGCGCTTCCACCGGCCGTGGCCTGCTTGTTCAGGAGCTTGCCGGACTTGTTCTTGGGCAGGTTCGGGTTGTTGGGCAGGTTCTGTCCATTGAGCACCGGCTTGCCATTGACGAGTGGCAGCATCTTGCCGTCGGCGCCGGGCAAAGCATGACCCGTCAGCTTCTTGGCAGGCAATGTCTTCGACAGCGGCGTGACACCGCCCGGCTGCTGGCCGCCCTGCCCCGGCTTCAGCGGGATGCCGCCCGGGTTCTGCTTAGGCAGATTCGGCTTGTTGGGCAGGTTCTGTCCATTCAGCACCGGCTTGCCATTGACGAGCGGCAGCGTCTTGCCGTTGGCGCCGGGCAAGGCATGACCCGTCAGCTTGTTGGCGGGCAATGTCTTCGACAGCGGCGTGACACCGCCCGGCTGCTGGCCACCCTGCCGCGGCTTCAGCGGGAGGCCGCCCGGGTTCTGCTTGGACAGCACGGTTTCCTTTTTCTGCAGGAAAGCCGGCAACGCCACCTTCGTTGCCAGCGCCGCCGCACCCAGGCCCACGGCGCCAGCAGTCAGTTTCTGGCCGGTGGTGAGGCCACCACCCTGGTTGTTGTTCTCGTTGATCGTCGTGTTGTTGATGATGGTGGTGTTGTGGATGTTGTTGAAGATGACGTCGTTCGGCGGCGGGGAGATGTCACGCGGCGGGTTCACCCAGGCGGGCACCGGCACGAAAACAGGCGTCGGCAGAAGGAAGATTCCGACCGGCGGCGGCGGTGGTGCCAGTTCAATGAAGTCGCGCGGCCGCGGCGGCAGGAAGATGACCGCCACGGGTGGCGGTGGCGCGAAATCGAATTCCGGGTCGTCGAAGTAGAGCACGGGCCGGTCGACATAGACGATCTCATCGGGCGGTGGCGGCGGCACGTCGTAGGCGTAGACGGCAAAACCCTGCGGCGGTTCGAGCGCGGCATCGAAATGCTCAAGCCTGCGCCTTGCGTCCCAGGCGTGCGGACCGTGCGGATAGCGATCGAGATAGGACCAATAGGCTTCGGGCGTGTCCCTCAGCCAGGTCTGGCTCCAGGTGATCGCCTCGCGCCGCGCCGCCAGGATCGCGCGCACCCGCCTGGCCATCGGATCGTGGGGATAGGCGACCAGAAAATCCTCGTAGCCGCGCATCGTGTCGCGATCGAGAGCCGCGATATAGGCATCATGCGCATCGAAGTCGCGGATTTCCTTGGTCCGCATGGCGCCCACCTCGGCTAACGACATCTGCTGCGGCGGGGCATCCGGCCCGCGGTCGAAGAAGACGAAAGGCTCCGTGATCTTGGAGGCGTTCCAGGGCAATTCCGCACCCTGCGTCACCTCGTTGACGCGCAGCCGCGTGCGGTCGAAGACATCACCAAGCTGCAGGCCGCCATCCCTGATCATCTCGGCAAGCGCCTGCGCATAGGCGCCGTAAGGCCCTTCGCCTTCCGGCGCGATCGTGCCCGGGGCGGCGTTGAAGGCGATCAGCATGTTCGGCTCGGGATCGACCAGTGCAAGGCCGCCGGCCAGCGGCTGGTTCGACTTGGCGAAGGAGTTTGGCCGCGCCGCGTCGAGCACGACGATGTTGACTTTGGTCGGCAGCGCTGCAAGCGGCTTGGTGAGGTCGGAGATCCGCACCGCGGCCATCGGCACATCAGCGGCATTGGCGATCTGGGCATCGACGGGCGCGAAGTAGTTCTCGCCCTCGAACTGCAGGCCCTGGCCAGCCAGATAGACAAACACCACCGCGTCGGGACCGGCTGCCGTCACCTTGGCGAGGAAATCGCGATAGGCGCCGCGCAGCGATTCCTGGTCGACGTCGCGCGCGCCGACCACGTCGAACCCCGCCGCTTGCAAAGTCTGGGCAATCAGGCCGGCATCGTTGGCCGGCGTCGTCAGCGCGCCCGCCGGATAGGCGGCGTTGCCGATGACGAAGGCAAGGCGCTTTTGGCTTTGCGCCAGCGCCGCTGCTGTCGACCCGAACGCGAAAATGGAGAGGGCAAGGAAGAAAGCGAGAAGTTTCGAGACCGTCCGCATTACGATCATCCGTCAGGTGAGAGTGCCTATGCTTCCGCCCCAGCCAGACTAGGCTGGTACAAGAAGGCAGCTTTGCGGCGTCAATCCGTCCGCTTTGGGCCGGGCGGGGCTGAGGTGGCTGGTCTCAACGAAACGTGATCACGGGTCGGCGTCAGCCGCGCCTTCTCCTGGGCTTTTCCAGCAGGGCGACAGCCTCGACATGGGGCGACCACAGGAACTGGTCGATCGGCGTCACGCTTTTCAGGGTGTAGCCGCCGTCGATGAGGATGCGCAGGTCGCGACCCAGCGTCACGGGATTGCAGGACACCGCGGCAACGTAGGGAACATCCGAGCGGGCGATCTGCTTCGACTGGTCCTCGGCGCCGGCACGCGGCGGATCGAAGACAAGGCCGTCGAAGGCGTTCAACTCCTTGAATGTCAGGGGCCGGCGGAACAGGTCGCGGCGCTCGGCCGTCACCCGCTTCAGGCCGGTCGCGAATCGTGCCCCCCGGTCGAGCGCCGAAAGGGCCGCCGCATCGCCCTCCACCGCATGAACTTCCGACTTCGCGGCCAACCGCAAGGCAAAGCTGCCGCAACCGGCGAAAAGATCGGCGACCTTCTTGGCGCGCTTCAGATGTGAGCCGACGATCTCGGCCATGGTGCGTTCGGCGGCCTCGGTCGCCTGCAGGAAGGCGCCGGGCGGCACGGCGACAGCGATGCTGCCGAACATGACCACGGGCTTCCTCGGTTCGATGATGATCTCGTCATCGATGGACAGCCTGGCAAAGCCTTGCGCCAGGACAAAGTTGGAAGCGGTGCGGCGCTGGTGCTCGCCAAGCTTGCCGGACTCATGCACAGCGACGTCGAGGCCCGAACCCGTCACGGTGACCGCCATCCGGAACGATTTGGTGGTCGCGCATATCAAGTCGGCGAGCGCCCTCAACCGGTCGAGTGCTGCGACGATCTCGGGCAGCGAGATCGGGCATTCCGATATGGCAATGATTTCCGGCGAGAGGTGACGGTTGAAGCCGAGCAGCATGCCCGTCTCGGCGCGCCGGGCGGCGAGCACGACACGGCGGCGCGTGTGCGGCGCGCAGGCGACCAGTTCGTCGATGCCGCAATCGATGCCCTTCAGGGCGTACACCACCTTGTCGCGTTTCCACTGGCGATAGGCTTCGGCCTCGAAATGCTGGAGGGCGCAGCCGCCGCATTCGGTGAAATGGCGGCAGGCGGGTTCGATGCGCAGCGGCGAGGCCTCGAGCACCGCCATCAGCGCGGCACGATCCCGTTCGCGCGCGGCGGTGACGGTCTCGCCGGGCAGCGTAAAGGGGATGAACAGGTCGCCGCTTTCGATTTCGGCAATGCCGTCACCCTGGGCGCCAAGCTTTTTTATGGTGAAGCGCGCGCTCATCGATCCTTGATCCCACCAAGCAGGAATTCGCGATTGCCGTCGCCGCCTTCGATCGGCGACAGATGCAGGCCGAGCGAACGCCAGCCCGGAACGGCGTCCAGCCAATCCTGCAACAGGCCGGCGACACGGGCGGCATCGAAGGGGTCTTTCAACAGGCCGCCCTTGCCGATCGCCTCGCGACCCGCTTCGAATTGCGGCTTGACCAGAAAGACCGCGGCAGCACCAGGCTTCGCGACGGCGAGCGCCGGCGGCAGCGCCAATCTCAGCGAGATGAAGCTTACGTCGGAGACGATGAAATCCGGAATGCGGCCGGCAAGATCCGCGGCGGTGAGGTCACGGGCATTCAGTCCCTCGATGACCGTCACGCGCGGGTCCTTGCCGACATCGGGATGCATCTGGCCGTGCCCGACATCGATGGCGGTGACATGGGAGGCACCACGCTCCAGCAGCACCTGGGTGAAGCCGCCGGTCGAGGCGCCGATGTCGAGGGCCTCGCGGCCGGCCGGATCGAGGCTGAAGTGATCGAGCCCGCCGAGGAGCTTCAGCGCCGCGCGCGAGACATAGCCTTGCGCCGGATCATCGATGGCAACAAGGCATTGCGGCGAAACGTTCTGGCCGGGTTTGCGGGCAAGGACGCCGTCAACCATCACCGTGCCACGCTCGACCGCGTCGCGGGCACGCGAGCGGCTGGCAAACAGCCCGCGCTGGACGAGCAAGTCGTCGAGCCGCTGGCGGGTGCTGGCTGGGGGAGGCGAGTTCATCGGCCTTCATGGCGAAAGCCGGCAGCGAAGGCAAGGACATTGGGGCGGGATCAGGAACATCGTCGAAAAGCGAGCGAACGCACCAAGCCGCCGCACCGCTTGCGGGTATCGCATCAACCCGGCACAATGTTGAGGAGGGGCGCCGTTTATCCGAATGCGAGTGCACGGATGCTAACAGGAACCTGCCACTGTGGTGCAGCCCACTGGACCCTGGAGGGCGATCCCGGGCCGATCACCGCCTGCAGCTGCACGCTTTGCCGTCGCTATGGCGTGCTCTGGGCTTATGACTATGTCGACGAACGCATCCGCGTTGCGGGACCGATGGGCAGCTACACGCGCGCCGGAAAGGACAGCCCGTCGCTCGAAATCCTGTTCTGCCCGACCTGCGCCTGCGTGCTCGCCTGGCGTGGTTTGCGCGCAGAGGCGTCTGGCCAAACGCGCATCGCCGTCAATGTAAGGCTGGCGCCACCCGAGGCGGTCGCCGATCTGCCGATCGACCATTTCGATGGCCTCGACACATATGACGACCTGCCCCGCGACGGCCGTTGCGTGCGCGATATGTGGTTCTAGAAGATGGTGCGCGGAACCTGGCGCTCGATGGCCGGGGACAAACCGTCGTCGCGATCCCCTGAGGCTTGCACGGCAGGATGCTCGGTGGCAGTGGCGGGCGGCGGAACAGGATCCGGCAGGACGACCAGTTGCGGCACCTGCTTGTAGGAAAAGCCGCCGCGGATATCGCCCATCTTGCCGGCGATGATGCCCATCGCCGCCTTTTCAAGGCTGCGATCATAGCGCGTTTCGGCGACGGCCGGCGCGACGATGACCGCTGAAAGCGCCACGCCGCACAGAAGCGTTCTCATTGTTGTTTGTCTCCCTGCCTGATCACCGATCTAGCAGGGCGCCGTTGAAAAACGGCCAAGGGACACGGTAAGCAGAATGCCAAACGGCAGCGTTAACAATGCGTTAAGACGTCAAGCCGGCAAACTGATTGAAGCCCCTGAGACTTTGGTTCAGGCGCGCTGGGCGCGGGCTGTATGGCCGAGGGCGACAAATACCGTGCGCACGATGCCGGCCGCATCGAGACCGGCATCGGCATACATCTTCTCCGGCTTGGCGTGGTCGGTGAAAATGTCGGGCAGCACCAGCGGGCGCACCTTCAGGCCGCCTTCCAGCAGTCCTTCATGGGCAAGGAACTGCAGCACATGGCTGGCAAAGCCGCCGATGGCGCCCTCCTCCACCGTGACCAAAACCTCGTGCGAGCGGGCGAGCCGGCGGATCAGATCCTCGTCGAGCGGCTTGGCGAAGCGGGCATCGGCAACTGTGGTTGAAAGCCCGGCCGCACCGAGTTCCTCGGCGGCGATCAGGCAATCCTGGAGGCGCGTCCCGAACGACAGCAGCGCCACCTTTGTGCCTTCCCTGACGATGCGGCCCTTGCCGAGTTCGAGCACCGAGCCGCGCTCCGGCATGTCGACGCCGACGCCGTTGCCGCGCGGATAGCGGAAGGCGATCGGGCCATCATCGTAACTCGCGGCGGTGCGCACCATGTGGCGCAGCTCCGCCTCGTCGGCGGCCGCCATCACGACAAAGCCCGGCAGGCTTGCCAGGAAGGTGGTGTCGAACGCGCCGCAATGGGTGGCGCCATCGGCGCCAACGAAGCCGGCGCGGTCGATCGGGAAACGCACCGGCAGCTTCTGGATGGCGACGTCATGGACGACCTGGTCGTAGGCGCGCTGCAGGAAGGTCGAATAGATCGCCGCGAACGGCTTGTAGCCTTCGGTCGCGAGACCGGCGGCAAAGGTCACCGCATGCTGTTCGGCAATGCCGACATCGAAGGTCCGTGACGGGAACACTTCGCCGAACAGATCAAGCCCCGTGCCGCTCGGCATGGCGGCGGTGACGGCGACGATGCGGTCGTCCTCGCGGGCTTCCCCAATCAGGCTTTCGGCGAACACCTTGGTGTAGGCCGGTGCGTTGGCCGGCGCCTTGGCCTGCGCGCCGGTGATGACGTCGAACTTGTTGACGCCGTGGTACTTGTCGGCGGCGGCCTCCGCCGGCGCGTAGCCCTTGCCCTTCTGGGTGACGATATGGATCAGCACCGGGCCTTCGCCATTGTCGCGGACGTTTTTGAGCACCGGGATCAGATGTTCGAGATTGTGGCCGTCGATCGGGCCGATATGGTAGAAACCGAGCTCCTCGAACAGCGTGCCGCCGGTGACATAGCCGCGCGCATGCTCGACAGCCCTCGTGATCGCACGATCGGCACGCTTGCCGAGGTAAGAGGTCAGCTTCTTGCCGAAGTCGCGCAGGCCGGCATAGGCCCTGCCCGAGGCGAGACGCGCCAGATAGGCGCTCATGGCGCCGGTGGGCGGCGCGATCGACATGTCATTGTCGTTGAGGATGACGATGAGCCGGGCATCGAGCGCGCCGGCATTGTTCATCGCCTCGTAGGCCATGCCGGCCGACATGGCGCCGTCGCCGATGACGGCGATGACGTTGTTGCGGCCGCCGGAAAGGTCGCGGGCGGCTGCCATGCCAAGGCCGGCCGATATCGATGTCGAGGAGTGCGCGGCGCCGAAGGGATCGTATTCGCTCTCGGCGCGGCGGGTGAAGCCGGACAGGCCGCCTTCCTGGCGCAGCGTGCGGATGCGATCGCGGCGGCCGGTCAGGATCTTGTGAGGATAGGCCTGGTGGCCGACATCCCAGATCAGGCGATCGTCCGGGGTGTTGAAGACATAATGCAGCGCCACCGTCAGTTCGACCACGCCGAGGCCGGCGCCGAGATGGCCGCCGGTGCGCGACACGGCGTCGACCAGTTCGAGGCGAAGCTCGGATGCCAGTTGCGGCAGCTCGCTCTCGTCAAGCGCGCGCAGATCCGCCGGGATGCGGACCTTGTCGAGAAGCGGCGTATGCGGCGTTGCGTTCACGGGAGCTCAGGCTTTCTGTTCAACGGCGGGATAAGCCGCCGGCCGGCGAAAGTAAATGCGTGTCGGTGACGCGGATCTATCAGGTCCCCTCGCCGATTTCCTCAGCTTTCCGGCAGCGGGATGAACTCTTTCTCATCTCCAGGAACGATATCGAAGCGTCCCGTCTTCCATTCCTGCTTGGCCTGTTCGATGCGCTCCTTCGACGAGGAGACGAAATTCCACCAGATGTAGCGCTGCGAGCCGAGCGAGGCGCCGCCGAAAAGCATGAAATGCGCACCGGTTTGCGACGATATGATGATCTCGTCACCGGGCCGGAACACCAGGAGCCGCTCTGCCGGAAAGACGTCGCCCGAAATCGCGACCTCGCCTTCCAGCGTGTAGATGGCGCGCTCTTCCGCGTCGGCCGGAATCTTTATGCTGGCGCCCGGAGCCAGCCTAAGGTCGGCGTAAAGTGTCTCGGAATCGGCCCTTACCGGGGAGCGCTGCCCCTGGAAATCGCCGATGACGATGCGGCCGCGGACGCCTTCGGCATCGATCTCGGGCAGCCGCAAGGCAGCGGTGTTCTCGAACACCGGCGCCACTTCCTCCTTGCCATCGGGCAAGGCGAGCCATGTCTGCAGGCCTGAGATCGACATCGGCGCGCCGCGCAATTCCTCCGGCGTGCGCTCGGAATGCACGATGCCGCGGCCGGCGGTCATCAAATTCACGTCGCCGGGCTGGATCACCATTTCGGTGCCCAGCGAATCCCGATGCCTGATCCTGCCGTCGAACAGATACGTCACCGTCGACAGGCCGATATGCGGGTGAGGACGGACATCGAGAGCCTGGCCTGCCCGCAGGATCGCCGGACCCATGCGATCGAAGAAAATGAACGGCCCGACCAGCCGCCGCCTGGCGGTCGGCAGCGCGCGACGCACCTCGAAGCCGCCAATGTCCTTGGCGTTCGGGATGACCATCAACTCGATCTGGTCGCTGGCAAAGGCGTCGCCGGCTTCAGGGTCTTTCCCGGGAAAGAAGCTCATGGACTCTCCTTGTTAGCGGTCAAGGGCCACTTGGCGGCATCAGGCAAAACGGATCGCCGCCTTTGCCCGCAGCTTGGCCGCCACCTCTTCGCGATTGCGCGGATGCTGGTTGGTTTCGAGCGAATCGAGGAGTTCACGCGCCGATGCCGCGATGGCTTCGACCGCATGATCGAACGCATGCTGGTTCTGTTTCGACGGCCGTGTCGTTCCGCTCAGCTTGCGGACGAACTGAAGGGCTGCGTCGCGCACTTCGTCATTGGTTGCGGGCGGGTCAAAATTGAACAGGGTCTTGATGTTTCTGCACATCGCTTCCGTATCTCCTCTTGTCCTGGAGCCGTTTCAATCGGGACGAGCTTAATCCTCAACCATGATCGTGTCCAAAACCGGTAAGGCTGCTCCGTGCCTCAGTCCGCGTCGAGCGGCTCGGTTCCGACCGGCTTGCCGTCGCGCGACAGCCTGATCTTTTCGACCTTGTCCTCGGCCGCCTTCAGCAGCCGGTCGCAATGCGCCTTCAGCGCCTCGCCGCGCTCGTAGATCTTGATCGACTGGTCGAGCGGCACGTCGCCACGCTCGAGATCATCGACGATCTTCTCCAGCGCGTCGAGTGCCTGCTCGAAGCTCATCGCCTTGACGTCTTCGTTGGTTTCACCAGCCATCATTCATCCTTTCATCAGTCGCCCGACATGGGCGGCGACCGAAAATGCCAGTCCCTGCAGATCGTAACCGCCCTCGAGCAGGCTGACGAGCCGGTTGCCGCTGTGGCGCGCGGCGCGCTGCATCAGCTGGCCGGTCGCCCAGTCGAAATCGTCCTCGGTCAGGTTGATCTCGGCCAGCGGATCGCGGTGATGCGCGTCGAAACCGGCCGAGATGATGATCAGGTCAGGCGCGAAATTGTCGAGCGACGGCAGCACCCGCGACAGGAAGGCATCGCGAAACACCTCGCTGCCGGTCTGCGGCGCCAAGGGCGCGTTGACGATGTTGCCGGCGCCGGTCTCGGTCTTCGCGCCAGTGCCGGGATAAAGCGGCATCTGGTGCGTCGAGCAATAGAGAACCGAGGGATCGTCCCAGAAAATGTCCTGCGTGCCGTTGCCGTGATGCACATCCCAGTCGACGACGGCGACGCGCTCGGCGCCATGCTTCTTCTGCGCATAGCGCGCGGCGATCGCCGCCGTGTTGAAGAAGCAGAAGCCCATCGCGGTGGTCTTTTCGGCATGGTGGCCGGGCGGCCTTGCGGCGACGAAGACATTGTCGGCGCGGCCTGCAAAGACGTCGTCGACGGCGGCGTTGGCCGCGCCGATCGCGGCGATCACCGCCTGCCAGCTCTTCGGGCTGGCGGTGGTGTCGGCATCGATGCGGGCAATACCCTCCTCGGGAATGGCGGCACGCACACGGGCGACGAAATCGGCGGGGTGCGCGTAGAGGATGGTGGCCTCGTCGCCCTCCGGCGCCTTGGCACGATCGAGCGCGGCAAAAGCCTCGTCGTCGAGCACGCGCTCGATGGCGCGCAAGCGGTCCGGCCGCTCGGGGTGGCCGGGCGGCGTGATGTGTTCGAGGAAGATCGGGTGCGTGTAGAGACGGGTTGTCATGCTCCCTATCTAGTGCCCCGGCGCCGCGATGGCCATGCATTGCGGCTCGATCACTGGGGAAAATCGCGCCTGCGTCCATTGGCGCCGCTGCGGGGATTGGCGCGGCCGAGGCTTCGGCGTAAGGTCGCGCCACTGCCTGGTGCTCGCCGCGAGCGGGAGAATCGGGAACACGGTTGAATTCCGTGGCGTGCCCAACGCTGTGAGGGGGACCGCGCCGGTAAATGCCACTGTCGATGACGGGAAGGCACCGGACGCGGGTTGATCCCGAGCCAGAAGACCGGCCTGGCAGGCATCGTCATCCGCATGGTCAGGCGGCTGGCATCGGAGCAACGCGCGTCCAGTTGGATGCACAAAGTGCTCTGACGGTGTGGAACTATTGCAATCGCAAGGGGACGAGCGATGCCGGAACACATGACCGCTCCTGTGGGCGACGGATTTGACCAGACGGCGCGCGATGCGGTCTATCGCGCCATGTTCACGCGGCGCGACGTGCGCAGCCATTTCCTGCCCGACGCGCTCGACGACGAGGTGTTGGCCCGGCTTCTGCTTGCCGCCCATCATGCGCCATCGGTCGGCTTTATGCAGCCATGGAATTTCATCGTCATCCGCGACGCCGCGCGACGGGCAGAGGTGCGCGACCTGTTCCTGGCCGCGCGCGAACAGGAACTGCCTGAAATCGAGGAGGAACGACAGGCGCTCTACCGCAAGCTGAAGCTCGAAGGTATCTGCGAAAGCGCCCTCAACATCTGCATCACCTGTGACCGTCGGCGCTCGCAAGGTTCGCCACTGGGCCGCTGGCACAATCCGGAAATGGATCTCTACAGCACGGTCTGCGCGGTGCAGAATTTCTGGCTGGCCGCGCGTGCCGAAGGCGTCGGCGTCGGCTGGGTCAGCATCATCGAGCCGCAAGCGTTGAAGAGCCTGCTGGCCATTCCCGAGCATGTGACGCCCGTCGCCTATCTCTGCGTCGGCCGGGTTTCCGAGTTCGCATCCAAACCAGACCTGGAAACGCATGGCTGGGGCCGGCGGCTGCCGCTGCCCGACCTGATCATGAGCGAGACTTTTTGCGGGCAAGGCGAGGCGCCACTGAAATCGACCGTGGCCCGCCTCAACGCCTCCGATGTCGCGCCGGCGACGACCTGCCCAGCCGATCAGTTCGTCGCGCCGGCCGTGCCCCAGCGCGAGCCACCAAAGGAGGCCAGCGCCTTGTCCTTCAGCTCCCTGAACTTCGACGACGCCTCGGCCAGCCTGATATCCCAGGCCGGATCGGGCACCTGGCCGGCGATGGTCTTGAAATAGACCTGCATCAGGCAAGCGATGGCGAAGGGCTCGATGAAGGCCGCCTTGAAGGCCCAGGCAAAGACGATGGCAAGCACGAAGGCCCAGCCGGCGAGTTGTCCGGGCATGATGAAGAGAACGGCGCTGGCCGGAGCCAGCATCAGCAGGAAGATGACGAAAGACACGCCCCACATGATGACCGCCAGCCAGACGGCGTTCTTGACCATGGTCTTGCCGTTCTGGGCGTAGAGCACGACGCCTTGCCGCGCCGTCTCGAAGGGTGAGGACGAGTTGATGCGGATGTTGTAGCCGAGGATGATCTCGTCGACATAGGTGAGCGACAGGCGGATCACCGTGTTGATGAAGGAGACCAGACCGCTCAGGCCCGGAATGGGCAGGAAAGCAGCGATGCCGCCGAGCAGGCCGGTGATGGCGCGGATGGCGCCCTTGACCAGCTGGTCGACGACGAAAAGGATGTTGGCCTCGGCGAAACGCTCGGTCACGACCTGCCTGGCATAGGCGATCTGGTTCTGGCCGTCGGGGACATCCCGGCCGTCGATCAGATGGACCATCACGGCGATATGGCCGGCCTTGACGACGTAGAGGATATATTCGCGGATCCAATAGACGGCGATCGAAACCACGCCGAAGCCGACCACGCCGCCCCACAGGGCAAAGGACATCGGCCCGTCGGGATCCGTGGAGATATGGCCGACGCCATAGCCGACCGACGCTCCCGTGCCGGTCGCCACGATATAGGCAAGCGTGATGCCGAAATAGACGATCATGCGAAAGACAATGAAAGGCCAGGTCCGCATCATGATGGACACCGACCTGCCGATATCGAAATCCCACATGCCCGAATCTCCCCTCAGAGATGGCTGGGAAGGATGCGCTCACCCCGAGGATTGTCAATCATGAGCGGTGGACAGCGGTGCGCAACGGGGATTTAGCTCTGTTTCGACGCTGGTTTTCTGAGCAGTCCCTCGAGCAATTGCTTGAACGCCGCAACCACGATCTTCGACGTCGCTTCGGGGTCGTTCGAATTGGCGATCCGCTGCGCCGCCTGGCTGCTCGCCCCGTTGATCAGCCGCGCGGCGGTCTCGGGGTCGACGCCCGGGACGACCACCCCTTCCCCCTGCAGCGCGGTCAGATGATCGGTCATTGAACCGACGCAGGCATTGGCATTCGACCATTGCGCGGGATCGCCCAGTACGGCCGGACCGTCGCGGAACATGATGCGCTGGATTTCCGGCTCCAGCGCCATTTCGATATAGGTCGTGCACTCGTCGACGAAATGCTGCCAGCGGGTCGGCGCTCTCGACGCGACCTCATTGACCCGAGCAGCCATCTCGCTGTCGATTTCGGCGATAACCGCCTCCAGCAGTCCCTTTTTGTCGCCGAAATGGTGGTAGAGGGCGCCGCGCGTCAGCCCGGCCGATGCCGTGAAATCATCCATCGACGCTTCGGCATATCCGATCGTGCCAAAGGCCTGGCGGGCCGCGGCGATCAGCTTGGCGCGCGTCTCGGCGATCATTTCCTTGCGGGGTCTGTGCATTTCCGTCTGGTCCTATTCACATACGTTCCGTATGCCAATTGACATACGTCGCGTATGCTCTATCTAATGATCATACGCTTCGTATGTAATTGTCGAACCGCCCTTTGTCGAGGAACCCCATGCAAAACCCCTATTCGGAAATCTTCCGCGCCCCTGGAGCGAGGGGCTTTGCGGCCGCCGGCTTCATGGCGCGCCTGCCGATCGCCATGGCGCCGATCGGCATCGTGGCGATGCTGTCGCAGACGCGTGGCGAATACTGGCTGGCGGGTGCTGTCTCGGCGACATTCGCGCTGGCCAACGCATTCCTGGCGCCGCAAATATCAAGACTGGTCGACCGCCTTGGCCAGACGCGGATCGTCGTGCCCACGACAGTCATCTCCGTGCTCGCCTTCATCACGCTGGTCGCGGCCGCCAATCAGGACTGGCCGGTCTGGACGCTGTTCGTGTCGGCGCTGCTGGCGGCGGCCATGCCCAGCATGCCGGCCATGGTGCGCGCGCGCTGGACCGAGCTTTTCCGGGGTCGGCCCGAGATGAACACCGCCTTCGCCTTCGAATCGGCGGCGGATGAACTGGTCTATATCGCCGGCGCATCGCTGTCGGTCGGCCTCAGCGCCGCCCTGTTTCCGGAAGCGGGCATGCTGGCGAGCACTCTGTTCCTCGCCTTGGGCTCGACCGCGTTCATCCTGCAGCGATCGACCGAGCCACAGGTGCGCCCGGTAGACCATGGCTCGAGCGGCTCGGCGATCCGCCTGCGGCCGGTACAGGTCATCACCTTTGCCCTGATCTTCGTCGGCGCGACCTTCGCGACGACGGAAGTGAGCACGGTGGCCATCACCAAGGAGCTCGGCCAGCCCGGCGCCGCCAGCCTCGTCATCGGCGTCTACGCGCTGGGGTCGTTCATGCTCGGCATCATTGTCGGCGCGCTCAACCTGAAGGCACCACTGCAACGCCAGCTCGCCATCGCGGTCGCCCTGGTCGCGCTCGGCACCTTGCTGCCGCTCACCGCCAACAGCGTGCCGCTTCTGGCGCTGACCGTCTTCATCAGCGGCGTGGCGATCTCGCCGACCTTCATCACGGCCTTTGGCCTGATTGAGCGGCATGTCCCCGAAGCGATGCTGACCGAAGGCATCACCTGGGTGACCACCGGGATCGGCATCGGCATGGCGCTTGGCTCCTTCGCCGCCGGCGCCGTGGTGGATGCGTTCGGCGCCCAGAACGGGTTCTGGGTCTCGGTGGCATCGGGCACGATTGCGCTCGCCACCGTGCTGCTCGGCCAACGCATCCTGGCCACGCATAAATGCGAGTTGGACGGATGCGAAGCAGCCGCCGTTCCGGCCGAGTGATAGCCAGAATATGTCGAGATTCAGGTCAGGCCGACCTGACCTGAGTCTCGAATATATTTTAGAGGATCTCGGTCTTGGCGATGTGGATGCCAAACCCTTCGAGGCCGACATAGTGGCGCTCGCGCGAGGCGATCAGGTTGATCGAGGAAATGCCGAGATCCTTCAGGATCTGTGCGCCGAGGCCGATTTCGCGCCATTCATTCTCACGGCGGCGGGCCTCTTCGTGATCCTCGCGGTCACCGCTCAGCGGGCGCTTGCGCTCCTGGTGCGCGACGCCGACGGAGCCCTCTCTGAGATAGACGATGACGCCGCGTTTGCGCTCGCCTATCGCCTTCATGATGCCGTCCAGGCGATGGCTGGTGCCGAAGACGTCGGTCACCACATCCTCGGAATGCAGACGCACCGGCACTTCCTCGCCATCGCGTATATCGCCGAACACGACTGCGACGTGATGCATCGTGTCCCAGGGCAGCGTGTAGGTGAAGACCTGCGCCTTGCCGCCAAGCGTGTCGATATCGGAGCAAGCGACGCGCTCGACCAGCGTTTCCTTGCGTTGGCGGTAAGCGATGAGGTCGGCGACCGACACCTGCTTCAGGCCATGCTCTTCGGCGAAAGCCTGCACCTGCGGACCGCGCTTGACGGTGCCGTCGTCGTTGACCAGTTCGGAAATGACGCCGATCGGCGGCAGGCCGGCGAGCTTGCAGAGATCGACCGCCGCTTCGGTATGGCCCGAACGCATCAGCACGCCGCCTTCGCGGGCGATCAGCGGGAAGATGTGGCCGGGGCGGACGAAATCGGAGGCGCCGACATTGCCGTTGGCGAGGTTGCGCACGGTCAGCGTTCGGTCGTCAGCCGAAATGCCCGTCGTCGTGCCATGCTTGAAATCGACGCTGACGGTGAAGGCGGTGGTGTGGGCGGAATCATTGTCGGCGACCATCGGCTGCAGGTTGAGCCGCTTGGCTTCCTCGCGCGGCATCGGCGTGCAGACGATGCCCGAGGTGTTGCGCACGATGAAGGCCATCTTTTCCGGCGTGCAGTGAACGGCGGCGACGATCAGGTCGCCCTCGTTCTCGCGCCCGTCATCGTCCATGACGACGACGATCTCGCCGCGTTCGAAAGCGCGAATGGCTTCGACAATCTTCTTCTGATCGTAAGGCATGGGGTGCTCGCTTCGCTCGCAGGGATTAGTGAATAGGCAGTAGGGAAATGAAAAGGCTGTGTCGGGCGGCCAAATGCCTATTCCCTACTGCCTATTCCCTTCCCCGTCTGTCCCCTGTGCCGCAGATAGTGATCGGCAATGGCGCAGGCAACCATTGCCTCGCCGATCGGCACGGCGCGGATGCCGACGCAGGGGTCGTGCCGGCCCTTGGTCATCACCTCGACGTCGTTGCCGTCCTTGTCGATCGACTTTCGCGGCGTCAGGATCGATGAGGTCGGCTTGACGGCGAAACGGGCCACGATCGCCTGGCCGGTCGAGATGCCGCCAAGGATGCCGCCGGCATTGTTGGACAGGAACACCGGCTTGCCGTCATTGCCGATGCGCATCTCGTCGGCATTCTGCTCGCCGGTGATCTGGGCGGCCTCGAAGCCGTTGCCAATCTCGACGCCCTTGACGGCGTTGATCGACATCAGGCCCGACGCAATGTCCTGGTCGAGCTTGGCATAGATCGGCGCGCCAAGCCCTGGCGGCACGCCGTCGGCGACGATCTCGATCACGGCGCCGACCGAGGATCCGGCCTTGCGGATACCGTCGAGATACTGCGTGAAGACGGGAACCGAAGCGGGATCGGGTGTGAAGAACGGATTCTGCGCGTCGCCGATGAAATTCCAGTTCCAGTTGGCGCGGTCGATCGATTTTTCACCCATCGAAACCAGGGCGCCGCGCACCACCATGCCGGGCACCACCTTGCGGGCGAGCGCGCCGGCGGCGACCCTGGCCGCGGTCTCGCGGGCCGAGGAGCGGCCGCCGCCGCGATGGTCGCGTATGCCGTATTTGACGTCATAGGTGTAGTCGGCATGGCCCGGCCGGTATTGGCGGGCGATCTCGCCATAGTCCTTGGAACGCTGGTCGACATTCTCGATCAACATGGAGACCGGCGTGCCGGTGGTGATCATCGTCTGGCCGTCCTCGTCGAGGACGAAACCAGACAGCACCTTCACCTCGTCGGGTTCGCGGCGCTGGGTGACGAAGCGCGACTGGCCCGGCCGGCGCTTGTCGAGTTCGGCCTGGATTTCATCACGCGTGAAGCGGATGCCGGGCGGGCAGCCGTCGACCACGCAGCCAAGTGCTGCGCCATGGCTTTCGCCCCAGGTGGTGACGCGGAAAAGGTGGCCGAACGTGTTATGAGACATTGATAAAGTGCCCTGCCGGCAGCGGAGCCGGTTGAAGCCTGCCTTCTATTGGCGTTTCTTGCGGTGGTCAAACTGTCATCCCTGCCGTTTAAGTTTTGACACATTCGGCTGGTTTCTGCTTTCTTCCATCCGCCGTTGAGGACCCGCCGCCGCAGTGCCGGCGCAATGACCAAAGAGGACGATCATGCGTACCCTGATTGGCGCTGTTGCCGCAGCCCTGCTCTATTCCACCGCCGCCTTCGCCGGACAGACCGAAGGCCTGATCAAGAAGATCGACAAGGACGCGCTGACCCTGACGCTGGATGACGGCAAATCCTACAAGCTGAACGCCGAAACCGATCTCGACTCGCTGAAGCCGGGCATGGACATCGTCATCGCTTACGACGTGACCAATGGCGAGAATGTCGTGACCGATATGCAGTTGCCGGACAGCGACACGAACTAGGTCAGGCGGCTTAAACCCACTCCAGGCTCCGGCCTTCAAGTTTGAGCACGCGATCGTGCGGTATTTCCAGGTTCGCGGCCTCGTCCTCCGCCATATTGAGCACGAAACGGAACAGGGTGCGCATGACGCCGCCATGCGTCACGCAGACCGTCTTGCGGTCAATCTCGTCGAACCGGGGCTTCACCCGTTCGAGCAGTATCTGGTAGCTCTCGGCACCTTCGCCGGGCGGCCGGAAGTTCCATTTATCCAAAGCGCGAGTCCTCTTCGCACGAGGATAGCGTGTCTCGAGTTCGGCAAACGTGAACCCCTGCCAATCGCCGAAATTGACTTCAACGAGATCGGGATCGGTTCGATAGACGAGCGGATCGAGCTTCATCGCGACGCGGATGCGCTCCATCGTTTCGCGCGTCCGCTTCATCGGGCTGGCGATGAAATCGAAATCCTCCGGCTTGTTGACGAGGCCGGCCAGCCGATTCCCGTTTCCGGTTGCCTGTTGGCGGCCGAGCTCATTGAGATCGGTGTCGGCCTGGCCCTGAAGCCGGGCCTCGGCGTTCCACGCGGTCTCGCCGTGGCGCACGATATAAACCAGCGGGTACATCAAGTCTTCCCAAGGTCGGGCAAGGGCCTGGACTGAGGATAGGGGACGGAATTAATCCTTGACCGTCGAAATATCAGGCGCGTCGACCGCCTTCATGCCGACCACGTGATAGCCGGAATCGACATGGTGCACCTCACCGGTGACGCCACGCGACAGGTCGGACAGGAAATAGACGCCGGAATCGCCGACCTCCTCCTGCGTGACCGTCTGCTTCAGCGGCGAATTGTATTCGTTCCACTTCAGTATGTACCGGAAATCGCCGATGCCCGAGGCGGCCAGTGTCTTGATCGGGCCGGCCGAGATCGCGTTGACGCGGATCTTCTTGCCGCCGAGATCGACGGCGAGGTAACGCACGCTGGCTTCGAGCGCGGCCTTGGCGACACCCATGACGTTGTAGTGCGGCATCACCTTCTCGGCGCCGTAGTAGGTTAGCGTGAGCAGTGAACCGCCCTCGGTCATCAGCGCCTCGGCGCGCTTGGCGATGGTGGTGAAGGAAAACACCGAAATGTCCATGGTGCGCAGGAAGTTGTCGCGCGTCGTCTCGACATAGCGGCCGGTCAGCTCATCCTTGTCGGAGAAGGCGATGGCATGGACGAGGAAGTCGATTTTGCCCCAATGCCTGGCGACATTGGCGAAAACCTCATCGAGGCTAGCCGGATCGGTGACGTCGCAATGGCCGGCGACAAAGGCGCCCAGTTCCGCCGCCAACGGCTCGACGCGCTTCTTGAACGCCTCGCCCTGATAGGTCAGCGCGATCTCTGCGCCATGGTCGACGCATGCCTTGGCGATGCCGTAGGCAATCGACCTGTTGTTCGCGACGCCAAGAATAAGGCCGCGCTTGCCGGCCATCAGGCCCTGTCCACCCGCCATGTGAGCGCTCTCCGCAAGGTTTGTTCTTTGTGGAGTGCCTATCGCACAGGCACACAGCCCCTTCAAGCGCTCAAACCGGACAGTTCGGGGGACAAGAGCGATGGATCAGCCTTTTTGACCACGTAGCAACGCTTCGAGCGCGCCGTCGCCGCCTTCCGGCAGCATGATGCGGACATGCGCGTAGAGGTCGCCATGGCCGCCGGCCTTTTCCGGCAGGCCCCTGCCCTTGAGCCGCAGGACCTTGTCCGAGCTCGACCAGGCGGGAACGTTGACCGCCAGCCTGCCTGTCGGCGTCTCGACCGGCACCTTGGCGCCCAGCACCGCATCCGCCAGCGACACCGGCAGATCGGCATGCAGGTCGCGGCCCTCGATGCGGTAGCGCGGATGCCGGCGGATATGGATCTTGACCAGCGCGTCGCCGGGCTGGCCCGGTCCCTGCTCGCCCTGTCCCTTCAGCCGGATGGTCTGGCCATCCTCGACAAAGGCCGGCAGTTTAACCGCCACCTTGCGGCCATCCGGGAACATCGCCGTCACCTTTTCGGCGGTCGCCGCTTCCTCGATGGTGACGTCGAGCGTGACGTTCAAATCAGCCGCCGTCGCGGGCTGGCGGCGGTCGCCCATGCCGGCACCGCGCGCGCCGGAAAAGGCGTCGCCGAAGATCTGGCTGAAAATATCGCTGTTGCCGTCGAACGGATCCCCGCCCGGGCGCCCCGAACGGAATTCGAATCGCGAACCGCCGGCGCCTTGCTGGCGGCGAAACCCGGCAAAGGGATCGCCGCCACCGGCGGCGCCCTCAAAGCCCTGGAAGCGCGGCTTGCCGTCGGCGTCGATCTCGCCGCGATCGAAAGCAGCACGATTCTTCTCGTCGCCGACGATCTCATAGGCCTGATTGGCCGCGGCAAAACGGTCCTTCGCCTTGGGATCATTCGGATTCTGGTCCGGATGATGTTTCTTGGCGAGTTTCCGGTACGCCGATTTTATGTCCTTGGCCGATGCGTTCTTTGCAACGCCCAGGACCTCATACGGGTCGCGCATGCTTCCTGCCCTGGAAATGAGTTGAGTCCATACTTGCCTCCTATATGCGCTCGGATAGGAAGAAATTCCAGTAGCTGATGGCCATATTGAAAGCGGAAATCAGAGCGCCTTGAAGCCCTGCATGCGCCAGCCGCCGGCACTGGCCAGGCAGAGTTCGCCTTCGAACATGGCAACGCCGTCAAAGCTTTCGCGCGAGGCCTTGAAGCGGCGGCAGGTCTGGCCCCTGTCCTTCAATTCCGCCAGTTCGGTGATGGAGCCGCGCGAGCCGGTGCCGGCATTGGCCCACGGCACGGCCTGGCCGCCGAGCTGTTCGATGTCGGCGGAGGACACCGCATTGCCGATCGTCGTCTGGTCGGAGTCGCGATCCGAATCGGCAGGCGCCGGTGAAGCCTGCGTGCTGCTGGTCAGGATCGAGCGGTCGACTTCGGCCTTTTCCAGGCTGAAGCCACCCGCGCCGCAGGCGGCAAGCGGCAAGGCCGCCGCCACGATCGCCGCTTTCGCGCTGGCCGAAGCGATAACGCCCCATTGCCTGCTGTCAAAAGCTTGCGCGATGCGCGACAATCGGCAACCTCCCTGATTTCGTGACAATTTGAGAAAAACTATGAGCGACATAGAGTTAACAACCAGTGACTTTACCGAAGCGGCCGAGCCATTTCGCCTCTTTGCCGCATGGCTGGACGACGCCACCAAGAACGAAATCAACGATGCCAACGGCGTGGCGCTGGCGACCGTCGATTCCGAAGGCATGCCGGATGTGCGGATGGTGCTGCTGAAGGGGTTCGATGAAGGCGGCTTTGTTTTCTACACGAATTTCGAGAGCGCGAAGGGCCAGGAGATTCTAGGTAGCATGAAGGCGGCGATGTGTTTCCATTGGAAATCGCTGCGCCGGCAGGTGCGCATTCGCGGCCCGGTGGAGATCGTCAGCGATGCCGAGGCCGACGCCTATTACGCGACGCGCCCACGCGGCAGCCGCATCGGCGCCTGGGCGTCGAAGCAGTCACGGCCGCTGGAAAGCCGCTTCGCGCTGGAGAAAGCTGTCGCCGAATACACGGCGCGCTACGCCATCGGCGAGATTCCGCGCCCGAAGCACTGGTCGGGTTTCCGCATCGTGCCGAAGACGATCGAGTTCTGGCACGACCGTCCGTTCCGGCTGCATGACCGGGTGGTCTTTACCCGCAATGCCAAAGGCGATTGGGACAAGACGCGGCTTTATCCCTGAGAGGGCAAGGCCTCAGCTCTTCTTCCTGGTCATGAACGCGGTGAGCGCGGCGCGGGCCTCGTCCGACTTCAGCCGCTCGCGAAAATGCTGGCTTTCCTCGCCGATGCGGGCGACGAGATCGTCGCGCGAGCCACGCATGAGGTCGCGCGCGATCTTCAGCGCCTGCGGTGGCTTGGCGGCGATCTGGCCGGCGGCCGCCAGCACCGAGGCCTCCAGCGCGCCCTCCTCGACCACGTCGTAGATCAGGCCGGAGGCCTTCGCGCGCTCGGCGGAAAAACCTTCGCCAAGGCCGAGCAGCGCGAAGGCGCCTTGTTGACCCAGGATGCGCGGCGCCAGCAGACTGGAGCCGGCCTCGGGCACCAGGCCAAGATCGACGAAAGGCGTCCTGAACACGGTGCGCGGCGTGGCGAAGGTCAGGTCGCAATGCAGGTTGATCGTCGTACCGATGCCGACCGCGATGCCGTCGACCCCGGAGACGATGGGTTTTTCGACCCTGGCCAGCGCCATCAGGAAATCCCAGACTTCCGTGCCGCCGTCACCGCCGGTGGCGACAACCATGAAATCGGCAAGATCGTTGCCGGAGGAGAAGGCACCGGGCACGCCGAGGAAGACATGGACGCGGATCGCCGGATCGGCATCGCCTTCGGCAAGCGCCGCCGACATCTTTGCGTACATGGCACGCGTCAGCGCGTTCTTCTTGTCCGGACGGTTCATGCGGATGATCTGGATGGCGCCCTGGCGCTCGACGAGGATATGGTCTGTCACGGTCTTCTTCCCTGATGGAGCGCTATGAGAATTCAAGCTGATATCAGCGCCTTGCCGGCGGCAGCGAGGCTCTCCGCGCCGTCGATGACGCGTTCCTTCAAGGCGTGTGCCTCGCCGAGCAGGTTTTCGGCGAAGAAGCGGCACAGGGCGATGCGGTCCTGATCGGCAAGCGCGCCGCGCGCCAGATAGGCGCCGCCAGCGGCAAGCGAGATCAGCCTGAGATACGGCGTCGCTCCCGCCAGCGCCTCGTCTGACCGGCCGTCGGCCGACAGTTTCTGCAGGAAGCGCGTCGCTTGCGTCAGGTCGCCAAGGGCTGCGTCGAGCGCATCGGCTGTTCGGCCGAAACCCTGCAGGTTGGAAGTACGCACGGCATTGGCGACGGCGGCCAGTTCGCCGATGAAGCCATGCACGTGTTCGCCGCCGCCGAGCGGCAGCTTGCGGGTGACCAGATCGATCGCCTGGATGCCGTTGGTACCCTCGTAGATCGGCGCGATGCGGGCGTCGCGGTAGAAGGCTGCAGCACCGGTTTCCTCGATGAAGCCCATGCCGCCATGCACCTGCACGCCGAGCGAAGCAACTTCGACGCCGACATCGGTCGAAAACGCCTTGGCAAGCGGTGTCAAAAGATTGGCGCGGTCGCGCCAGTGTGACGCCTGATCGCCATCCGAGACCCGCGCCATGTCGATGGCGTGGGCGCAGGAATAGCTGATCGCCCGCGCCGTCTGCGTCAGCGCCTTCATGGTCAGGAGATTGCGTTGCACGTCGGGGTGATGGACGATCGGCGCCATGCCGGCGCCGGCATAATCCGCCGCCTTGCCCTGGCGGCGCTCATTGGCGTATGCGATCGCCTTCTGGGTGGCGGCTTCCGCGACCGCGACACCCTGCATGCCGACGGCCAGGCGGGCATTGTTCATCATGGTGAACATGCAGGCGAGACCCTTGTTCTCCTCGCCGATCAGCCAGCCGACGGCGCCGGGTCTGGCGCCCTGGAAACCGTCGCCATAAATCATGGTGCAGGTCGGCGAAGCATGGATGCCGAGCTTGTGCTCGAGGCCGGAACAGAAGACGTCGTTGCGGGCGCCGAGCGAGCCATCGTCGTTGACGAAAAATTTCGGCACCAGGAACAGCGAGATGCCGCGCGTGCCGGCGGGCGCGTCCGGCAACCGTGCCAGCACCAGATGGATGATGTTGTCGGTGAAATCGTGCTCGCCATAGGTGATGAAGATCTTCTGGCCGAAGATGCGGTAGGTGCCGTCGCCGGCGGGCTCGGCGCGGGAGCGCAAGGCGGCGAGATCGGAGCCGGCCTGCGGCTCGGTCAGGTTCATCGTGCCCATCCATTCGCCCGACACGAGCTTGGCGAGATACGTCGCCTTGAGCGCTTCGGAAGCGTGCTTGTCGAGCGCTTCGACCGCGCCCATGGTCAGCGTCGGGCCGATGCCGAAGGCCATGGCGGCGGAGTTCCACATTTCGAGCGCCGCGACGCCCAGCATGGTGGGCAGCGCCTGGCCGCCATGGTCTTCAGGCCCCGACAGCGCGTTCCAGCCGCCATCGATCCAGCGGCGATAAAGCTCCTTCCAGCCGGGCGGCATGGTGACGGCGGCATCCTTGAGCACCGCACCCTGCTCGTCTCCGATCTTGTAGAGCGGTGCCACCTCCTCTGTGGCGAAACGGCCGGCCTCGCCAAGGACGGCGTCGACCAGGTCCTCGCCGAGATCGCCGAACCTACCGGCGTCGAGGGCGGATTTCATGCCGGCAACATGCTTCAGCGTGAACGCGATATCCTCGACCGGTGCCCGATACATGCCGCTCGATCCTCCTGATGCACCAGCCTCGCCAACCCTAGAGCCGGCGCGGCCGCAAAACCATCCGCCTTTGGGCGGTCTCCCCATTTCTTTTACGTAAACGTCAAACTTTGTCACGCGGATTTTGCAATCGCGCCGGCCCGTATTAAATTCAATAGGCGCCGCATCAAGCCGACCGGCGACGGACCAGAAGCAGCCGACCGGAACAAGCCCATGCTCGCCAGACCCGACGCCTATCGCTGCATCGAATGTGGCTTGCCCTATCGCGCAACGGGGTTCTGGCATCATGGCGGCCAGTTGGAGCATGGCGCCGCCTACTGGTCGGATCGCGGCATATTGTGCTCGCCGCAATGTTCTCTTGCCCACCACCGCAAGCGCGCCGCCGAAGGCACGCTGCAGCAGGAGCCCGCGCCCGATCCATTTGAATTCCAGCCGTTCAGCCGGCGCTAGCTCCCCACGGCCCTGCTTCGAGAAGCATTCCTTAACCATAGCGGTTCACCATCGGTGTTTGATCAACGGGGATCCCCTGTTTGAAAACGCCGGCGCACCTTCTTCGCCGCTCAGCGATCGCTCTTGCGGCGATGATGGCGCTGATATCGGCGGCAAAGGCCTCGGATTTCTCCGAGCCGTGGAAGAACGCCGACCGCGCGCTGGTCGTCGACGCCTACGAGTACAATTCGATCGACTGGGCGCAGCTCGCCACCGACAAGCGCATCGTCGCCTTCATCAACAAGGCCTCCGACGGCATGCCGCCGCCCTATTTCTGTTTCGGCAGCGACGCCGACGTGAAGCTGTGCAAGGCGCTGTGGAAGCGCCATGCGGTGACGCGCGAACTGTTTCAGACGCGACGGGTCGTCGCCAAGGCACTCGGCATGAAATGGGGCGCCTATCACCTCGCCCGACCTGGCAACCCGGTCGAGCAGGCCAATAATTTCCTCGATTTCGCCGATCCCGCGCCGGACGATCTCATGGCGCTCGACATCGAGGGCATCGATCCCTCGCAATGGATGTCGCTCGACGATGCCGAGGAGTTCGTGCGCCAGGTGCATCGGCGCATCGGCCGCTTCCCGGTGCTCTACACCAACGGCAAGACCGCGCAGTACATCGCCGACAACCGCTACAAATACCGGCTCTTGTCGCGGCTGCCGCTTTGGTACGCACGCTACAAGCCTGATATCGACGTGCATTTCCCGATGGGCAACTGGCAAGGCTACGCGCTCTGGCAATTTTCCGCGCAAGCCAATTGCGGCCGCTTCCGCTGCCCCTACAGGGTGGCCGGCACGCCCGATAATATCGACGTCAACGTCGTGCCGGCGGATGCCGCCACGCTGCGCCAGCAATGGCCCTTTGGCGGGCTCATCGACGTGCCATCCGACTACCTTGCCAGCGTGCCGGTGCCGCTCTCGCGCCAAGCAGCGCTCGCCGGCAAGACCACCCTCATCTATGCGGATGTGGCAACGCCGCCGACCTTCGAGGAAATGGTCGCGGTGCTCGGTTCGCGCTGGTCCAAATTCCGCGACGGGTTCCGCATGCCGGTGGTGAAGACGGTGCCGCAAAGGCAGGGCTTCGGCATCGTTCAATATGTCGCCTGGAAGCGGACCGGGCAACGCCCAGCCGAGCAGTTGGACGCCGCCCTTGCCGCGGCCGACCCGGTCAGCACCGGTTCGACCGAAATCGATCGCGGCCAGCCGTAGGCCGCCGCTCCCAAATCTCAGCTCGCCCGCTCGCGCGCCACGGCCTGCCAGCCGATGTCGCGACGGCAGAATCCGTCCGGCCAGTCGATCCGGCCGAGCGCGGCATAGGCTCGCGCCTGCGCCTCGCCGACCGTGGCGCCGGTCGCGGTGACATTGAGGACGCGGCCGCCATTGGCGACCAGCGCGCCGCCATTGATGGCGGTGCCGGCGTGGAAGATCTGGACGCCTTCGCCCGCCGCCTGCTCGACGCCGCGGATGACCGACCCCTTTTCCGGCGTGCCGGGATAACCCCGCGCCGCCATCACCACGGTGAGTGCCGTCTCATCGCGCCAGCGTATGGACGTGTGCGCCAGCTGACCGTCGACGGCGGCATTGAGCAGCACCAGAAGGTCGTCCTTCAGCCGCATCATCAGCACCTGACACTCGGGATCGCCGAAGCGGGTGTTGTATTCGATCAGCTTCGGTCCCTTGTCGGTGATCATCAGCCCGGCAAAGAGAATGCCGGCGAAGGGCGCGCCAAGCTCGGCCATGCCGCGCATGGTCGGCTCGATGATCTCGCGCATGGTGCGTTCGACCATCTCAGGCGTCATCACCGGCGCCGGCGAATAGGCGCCCATGCCGCCGGTGTTGGGGCCGACATCGCCGTCGCCGACACGCTTGTGGTCCTGTGCCGTGCCGAAAGGAAGTGCAGTGGTTCCGTCGCAGAGGCAGAAGAAGCTCGCCTCCTCGCCGGTCATGAATTCCTCGATCACCACCTCCGCGCCGGCGGCACCGAAGGAGCCTTCAAAGCAGGCATCGAGCGCCGCCCGTGCCTCGTCCAGCGTCATGGCGACGGTGACGCCCTTGCCGGCGGCGAGCCCATCGGCCTTGATGACGATCGGCGCACCGGTCTTTTCGACATAGGCCTTGGCCGAGGCCAGATCGTTGAAACGGCCATAGGCGGCGGTGGGGATATCGTATCGGGCGCAGAGGTCCTTGGTGAAACCCTTAGAGCCTTCCAACCGCGCGGCGGCCTTCGAAGGCCCGAAGACGCGGATGTTTTCGGCGCGCAAATCGTCAGCGATACCGGCGACAAGCGGCCCTTCCGGTCCGACGACGACGAGGTCGATTTTCTTCTCCCGGCAGTAGGCGGTCACGGCGGCGTGGTCGGTGATGTCAAGCTTCACCAGTTCAGCCTCAGCACCGATGCCCGGATTGCCGGGGGCCGCGTAGAGCTTGGTCAGCAGCGGCGAGGCGGCAATCTTCCAGGCAAGCGCGTGTTCGCGGCCGCCGGAGCCCAGAAGAAGAACGTTCATGGCCACCTCTCGATGCAAACCCTGGAGAGCACCCGCTATTGCTCTCCGGGCGACGGGTCAAGGCATCAGGGTGTTTTGATCCGAATTGCGCACGGGAACGTTATCCCAGCCGAATATGGGCGGCGAATTCCGGCGCCCCTATTCTGGCCCGCTTCAGCCGGGAAAGAGCACCGGGAACCAGTCCTCGCGCAATTTCTGGCCGGGCTGCATGCCGTGGCCGTGATAGGGCGGCGAAGTACGGCCCGGCCGCTCGACATAATGGGCATCGTCGCCGACCCAGCGCAGCGACAGCGCCCGGCGCCGCGCCGAGGTCAAATTGCCGCGCGCGCCATGCGCGGTGCGGAAGTCGAACAGAATGGCGTCGCCCGGCTCCATCTTCCATTCGAGCACCTTCATCGACGGGTCGTTGTCGGGATCGGGCACCGGCAGGTAGTCGCCCTCGCCGGCATAGAAATTGCTGTCGTCGAGCCAGCGCACCGGCAGGATCATCTTGTCCCATTTGTGCGAGCCGGCGATCAGGCGCAGCGTCGCCTCCTTCACCGGGTCGATGGGGATCCAGAAGCTCACCGTCTGCCGGCCATCGACGAAATAATAGGGGATGTCCTGGTGCCAGGGTGTCGGCTTCTGCGTGCCGGGTTCCTTGACCAGAACGTGATCGTGGAAGAACTGCGCGGTGCGCGACCGCATCACCGCCGCCGCCAGTTCGGCGGCCGGCGATTTCCGCACCAGCTCGACGAATTCGGGGATGCGCTCCCAGTTGCAGTAATCGTCGAAGAAGCTGCCGCGGCCATTGGCGATGTCGGACGCGGTGGCGCTGCGGTTCTGCATGTTGCGCTCGATGCCTGCGGCAATCGTGTCGACCCAGCCTTTGAAAGCGCCGCGGATGCAAACCGCGCCGTCACGCTGGTAGTCGGCAATCGTCTCCGCATCGATCAGGCCGCAGTCGATGGCGCGGGCAGCAGTCTGGGAAGCCATGGTGTCCTCCTTTCAGGATCGGGACGACTATCGCAACCCGGATTCATTCAGTAAAATAATAACTTCTCATCTGACACATAGAACAAGACTATGGGCCTCAGCCTCACCCAATTGCGTTATCTGGTCGCTGTCGCCCGCCTCGGCAGCGTCACCGGGGCGGCCAGAGCACTGAACATTTCCCAGCCCTCGATTTCGGTGGCGATCGACGCGGTCGAGAAGGATTTTGGCCAGAAACTGTTCGTGCGCCAGCGCGGCAGCGGCGTTTCGCTGACCTCCTTCGGCCGCGTCGTCGTGGCCAAGGCAAAACAGGTTCTTGCCGAGACCGACGAACTCATGAGTCTGGGTTCGGGCAATTCCGCCATCGGCGGCGAGCTGGTGCTTGGATGTTTCGAGGATCTGGCGCCCTATTTCGCGCCAGGTCTGATCCGCGCCTTTTCCGAACGCCATCCAAACGTCACGGTGATCGTTCGCGACGAAACGTTCGAAACGCTCGGGCGGCGTCTGGCGGATGCCGCCATCGATCTCGGCCTCAGCTACGACCTTGGCCTGCCCGCGCATTTCGCCCGCATCCTGCTGCACGAGCTGCGGCCGCACGCATTGCTGCCGGCAGGTCATGCGCTGGTGGACTATCCCGAGGTCAGCCTGGCGGATCTGGCGGCCTATCCGCTGATCACGACGGACCAGCCGCACAGCTGGCAGCACATGCTCGACCTGTTCCGTGGCCGTGGCCTCTCGCCGGTGGCCGACAGGGCGACAAGCTCGTTCGAACTCCAGCGCAGCATGGTGGCGAACGGATTTGGCGTCGCCGTCAGCTACACCCGCCCGCATGGCGACCGCAGCTATGATGGACTGCCCCTGATCTGCAAGCCGCTGTCGGATCCGCTGCCGATGCAACGCATCATCCTCACCTATGACACGCATCAACGCGTGTCGCATGCGGCACTGGCATTCGTCGAGACGGCGAAAGACTGGTTTTCCACGCGCGACATCTTCACCTCCTGACAGGCTGACGGTCGCTGCTCATCCGCTTGACGCTTGACGGTTTCCGCGGCTGCTGCCACTCCATGGACATGGAACCTATCCAGTCGAAAGCGGCCCAGGGCCGTGTTGCCGATGCGCCGAACGGCCATTGGGTCTATCGCGTGCTGCCGCGCGCGGTTTGGCCCTATGCGCAGCTTGCGCGATGGGACAGGCCGATCGGTTGGCAATTGCTTTTGTGGCCATGCTGGTGGTCGGCGGCGCTCGCGGCAAGCGCCTATCCGCGCCCCGGCGACCCGCTGCTCTCACTGCTGCCGGCGCCGTTGTACCTCGTGCTGTTCCTGGTCGGCGCCATCGCCATGCGCGGCGCCGGCTGCACCTATAACGACATCGTCGACGAGAACATCGACAACCAGGTCGAACGCACCCGCTCGCGTCCGCTGCCATCGGGTCAGACCACGCGCCGGCGGGCCTGGCTGTTTCTCGTGCTGCAGGCCCTGGTCGGCCTTGTCGTGCTCCTGCAGTTCAACAGCTTCGCCATTCTGCTCGGCATCTGCTCGCTGGTGATCGTCGCCATCTATCCATTCATGAAGCGGATAACCAACTGGCCGCAATTGTTTCTCGGCCTTGCCTTTTCCTGGGGCGCGCTGATGGGATGGGCGGTCGAGTTCGGTGATCTCGATGGCCCCGCGATCATGCTCTATATCGGCTCGATCCTGTGGGTGATCGGCTACGACACGATCTATGCGCACCAGGACAAGGAAGACGATGCCATTGTCGGCGTGCGCTCGACGGCGCGCCTGTTCGGCGACAACACAAAATCGTGGCTGGCCGGACTTTACGGCGGCACACTGGTCTGCTTCGCCATCGCCTTCGCCTCGGCGCAGGCGCCCGTGGTGGCGCTCGCCGGACTGATCGCCGCCGGCGCCCATATGGCGCGGCAGATCGCGGTTCTGGACATCAACGATCCGGACCAATGCCTGCGGCTGTTCCGGTCGAACAACCAGGTCGGCTGGCTGATCTTCCTCGGCCTGATCGGCGGCGCATTGTGGGTGGCGCTGAAGCCGCTGGTTTAGTCGCGTGAAATGATCTCCTGGCCGCCGATGACCAGCCTGAGACCGAGGTTGCCGGCTCTGCGGCGGGCAAGGAAGCGAGGGCGGCGCGTGTTGGAAACGCGACCCTTGCGGCGATCCTGCGGCGGCAGCGTCTTGATGGCGGCGCCGAGCGATTCCTCCAGGGTGCGGGCGACGCCGTCCGATTCGATCAGCAGCATAGGCAGGCGGTAGGCATCGGCCCAGGCGCGCCAGTCGGCGGCGACATCGTCGAGATCGTCGGCGACCAGCAGGGGCACCGACAGCATCGGATCATTGTGCAGGAGTTCCAAGGTCACCGTGACGTTGCCTTCCGGATCCTCCATCGCGCGGGCGGCAACGCCGCGGAACGCATTGGCCGGCAGGGCGATGATCGCCGGCACGCCGCTCATCTCGAGCATGCGGCGGATCACGGCGCCACGGTGGTCGATGGTGAACGTCACGTCGCCATAATCGTCGCGGGTGGCGTAGCTGACCATCTGGGGCAGTCGGAATGGGTCGAGGCGCATGTTGCGTCCCGCCCAGACTGGCTTCAGTCCGGTGTTCATAGAGTGCCTTCCTGTCTGTCTCCTGAGAGCCGGTGTCCGGTTCTCTCCGGGCCAGTTTTCCCGGCCTCGTTATGGGGAAACAGTAGCGCGGGCTCCTTACCGCCGCGCTTAAGAAAGTCGGTTAAATTTTGCTGATCTCAGGGATGGTTATCGGAATGCCACCGGCCACTAGATGTTGAAAGGATCAGATAACCTTACCGGGATTCATGATGCCGGCCGGATCGAAGGCGGCTTTCACCCGGCGCATCAGATCGATGGCCATCGGCGGTGCCGTGGCGATCAGTTCGTCGCGCTTCAACTGGCCGATGCCGTGCTCGGCCGAGATCGAACCGTGGAAGGCGCGCACGACATCGTGCACGGCCTTGTTCATGGGATGGTAGAGGGCGAGAAACGCCTCATCGTCGCCATCGACGGGCCGCGAGATGTTATAGTGGAGGTTGCCGTCGCCCATATGGCCGAAGCAGACCACGCGGGCGCCGGCACTGACCGACGCCACCGCGCCGGCGGCCTCTGCGATGAAGCGTGGGATCGATGCGATCGGCACCGAAATATCGTGCTTGATCGAGGCGCCCTCCGGCTTCTGGCATTCGGGCAGCGTCTCGCGGAAATTCCAGAAAGCGTCGCCCTGGGCAAGGCTGGCCGCGACCACCGCATCGCCAACGATGCCTTGCTCGAGGCCATCCGCCAGCACCTCCTCGATCAGCGCCCGGCCATCGGCTTCCGAGCGGCCGGAGGAAACCTGCATCAAGACATACCAGGGCCAGTCGTCGGCCAGCGGCCGCACGATACCTTGACCATGCCTGAGCGTGAAATCGTAGGGCCTCTTGCCGATCAATTCGAAGGCGGTGAGCGAAGCGCCGGCGCGGTCCATCGCCAGGCTGAACAAAGATAGCGCCGCCTCGGGCGACGACAGGCCGGCGAATGCGACCTCACGCCCCTTCGGCTTCGGGAACAGCTTCAGCACGGCGGCGGTGATGACGCCGAGCGTGCCTTCAGCACCGACGAACAGGTCCTTCAAATCGTAGCCAGTATTGTCCTTCTTCAGCTTGCGCAGATCGTCGAAGACCTCGCCCGTCGGCAGTACCACTTCGACGCCGAGACAGAGTTCGCGGGCATTGCCGTAGGCCAGCACGCCGGTGCCACCGGCATTGGAAGAAAGATTGCCGCCGATCTGGCAGGAGCCTTGCGCGGCGAGCGACAGCGGAAACAGCCGGTCGGCGGCATCGGCCGCCTCCTGCAGCGTCTGCAGGATGACGCCGGCCTCCGCCGTCACCGTGTTGGACAGGACGTCGATCTCGCGGATGCGGTTCAGCCGCGACAAGGACAGGATGATCTCGCGACCGGATTTGTCCGGCACCTGGGCGCCGACCAGCCCGGTGTTGCCGCTTTGCGGCACGATCGGCGTTGCCGTCTCGGTCGCCAGCCGCATGATGCGGCTGACCTCGTCGACGCCACCCGGCCGCAGCACCAGCGACGTCGCGCCATGCCAGAGCCCGCGCCGCTCGACGAGATAAGGCGCAATGTCCTGCTCGTCGCGCAGCGCGTATTTGTCACCCACGATCGCTGCAAAGCGGTCGATGAGGGCGGGATCGAGTGTCTTTGCGATTTCGGTCATGCGGCAAAACTATGTTGTGGGCTGTGCATTGTCACGAGGGGCGGCAGCACGAGCGAGCCGGTCATTGATGGCCTCGCCAAGACCATCAACGGGAATCTTCTCGACAGCGATGGTGCGTGCGCCGCTGCGATCGAGTTCCTGCATATAGGCAAAAAGATTGCTCGCCGCTTCGCGCAGGTCACCCGATACGGACAGGTTGAGGAACGCGGCTGCATTGCGCCAGCCTTCGGCTCGCTGGCCGCCGAAGGCCAGCAGCGCCTCGCCCTCGCCAACCATTCCGGCATTGAGCCGCATCTCAGCACCCGGCGCATAGTGCGAGGCAAGCATGCCTGGCGCCTCGACGCCGACTGCACCGCCGCGCAACAGTTCCATGCCGATGGCCGCCTCGATCTCCCCGGCGGCGATGCCGCCAGGCCGGAGCAGGCGCACTCCTGCCCCTTCGGCCTTGACGATGGTCGATTCCAGTCCGACCGGCGTCGCGCCGCCATCGACCACCAGCTTGATGCGGGCGCCGAGATCGGCCGCCACCGCTTGCGCCGTCGTCGCGCTGATCTTGCCGGAGGAATTGGCGCTGGGCGCGGCCAGCGGCCGGCCGAGCTTTGCGATGAGGTCGCCGCCAAAGCCCCTCGGCATGCGCAAGGCGATCGTGTCGAGCCCGGCTGTGACCAGTGGATGGATGCCGTTGCCGGGCCGCTGCGACAGCACCAGCGTCAGCGGACCCGGCCAGAAGGCCTGTGCGAGTTTCTTCGACAGCGGATCGAACACGGCGATGCGCTCGGCCATGGCCATGTCGGCGACATGGGCGATCAGCGGATTGAAGCGCGGCCGCCCCTTGGCCTCGAAGATGCGCGCCACGCCGATGCCGTTGGTGGCATCGCCGGCAAGCCCGTAGACGGTTTCCGTCGGAATGGCGACGACGTCGCCGCCCTGAAGCAAAGCCAGCGCCCGCTCCAGCGCCTCGCCGACGGCAAGTATCTCAGCCACTCTCGTCACCTCGCAGATGCCGGCTGCGTAGTACGATGGCGGCTGTTGGGCAAGAGAGGGTCTTGGCGATTTATCAATCCCTAAAATGCTATGTTTGTGCGAAAGCCGGCATCAATTCTGGCCTGCTATTGAGCAGCTTCGGGGCAAAGGGGAGCTATATCAGTGTCTGTGCGCGTACTGCTGGGAATAACTCTGGCCACGATGGCCAGCGGAGTTCAGGCCTCGTCCCTGGTCTTTCCCGGCCCGCCGGTCGCGACGCCCTCCATCCTGACCCTGAAGGCGGCCGATATCAAGGCAAGCGATGTGGTGTCCGTCGTCGCACTCGGCGAGCCCGACGTCACCTATGAGAAGGTGGCGGCGATCCCCAACCCGCCCGAGGCACAGCACGGCTTCATGCCAAGCCCGATGATCATTCGCGGCGGCATCGTCGGCGGCGATTTCTCGACACCGACACAAACCAAGGCACCGGCCGCCACCACCGCCGCGGCTCCTGCCCCGGCCCAGGCGACCGCCTCGGCGGCTCCGGCGTCGGGCACGCAGAAGAAGCCGGCCGCACCGGCAGCCGCATCGGCGCCCGCTTCCAAGGTCGGCAAGGTCAAGTAGCCGGCCGGCAAACTGCTGGACTGGGCCAGCTCGTTGACAGCTTGATGGGGCCTTGCGCACCATTGCCGCGCGAGTTCGTGCCGGCATATCTTGCCGCTCGAAGCCGCCGCCTGAATTTGGTCGAGCGATTCAGGGAAAGGGGCGGCTCTGGCAGCCGGGTTTTATTTCAAAGGGGGTTGATCATGAGACTATGCAAGATCGTTACCGTGGCCGGACTTCTGCTGGCATCGCTGCTGGGCGCCAGTGCAGCGCAAGCCGATGACATGCTGGGATCCTATGTCGCGCGTATTTCCGATCGGGACCATCAGGCGAGCGACGGCTATGCGCTGGACAACGCCGCGCAGATGGTGCGGCAGGACCGCGCCAACTGGCACAAATTCCATCGCCGCGACAGCGACGATGAGGGTGATGCCTGGTTCAGGACCAACGACCAGCGCGCGGACCTGCAGCGCATGCTGGAGCGTCCCGGCGCGATGAGTTCGTCGACCAAGCGCGCCATCGTCAATGGAGAACCGCTGATCCAGGTCGACGTCTACGAGGACAGCGTGCGCGTCCGCATCCTGGAGAACTGACAAGCGTCCGGGAAGATGACAAAGGGCGGCGCCGATGTGCCGCCCGCTTCTCGACAGAGCCGGATTGAAATCTCAGGCCGCTTCTTCCTTGTCGTCCTCGTCTTCTTCGGACTCGCCGCCTTCGGATTCTTCTTCGTCTTCGGCGTCGTCGCCTTCTTCTACGTCGCCATCCTCGTCATCAGAGTGATCGGCGGCTTCGACCGCCGTGGCAGCGGCATGATCGAGGGCGGTTTCGGAAGCGGATTCAAGCGCCTCGGCGGCGGCCGAGGTTTCTTCAGTCACTTCGATGTCGTGATCGGAATTCCTGGAAGCCTCCGTTGGGTTGGGGAACATGTCCCTTTTGCCACGCAGAGATCATCGTCATATGACTGTAAGCCGGCTCGAACGGCCGGCTCGCAGATATTTTTCCTGAGCGTTCAGCCGGCGATTTTCGAGAAATCCGCGACCTGACCGGTGGCCGCGCGGATGCGCGTGAGCAGCGCCAGACGGTTGGCTCGCACCGCCAGGTCTTCATCATTCACGAGAACACCTTCAAAGAATGAATCAACCGGTTCGCGTAACGCGCTAAGCGCCAGCATGGCGGCGGAAAAGTCTCCGTTTTGAATCGCTTCGCCGGCTTGCTTCTCGGCCTGATTCACCGCCACAAACAGCAATTTTTCGGCATTTTCCTTGAACAAGGCCGGCTCAACGGTTTCGGCAACAGCTGTTTTCTTCTTCTCCTCGGCGGCCAGGATGTTGGCCGCGCGCTTGGTGCCGGCGAGCAGGTTCTTGCCGTCCTCGGTGTCGAGGAAGGTGCCGAGTGCCTCGACACGACGAACGATCTGCAGGAGATCGTCGGACTGCGGGGTGATGACGGCGTCGATCAGATCGTGGCGGGCGCCCTGGTCGCGGAGGTAGACCTTGAGGCGGTCGTGGAAGAAGGCGAGGAGGTCGGCGGTAAACGGAGCCAAGGAGGCCTGCATTTCCATCATACGCTGCCCATCGAAGAATTCGCTCTCCGGATCGGTGGCCTCGAATGTTTCGGATATGGCCTTGTCGAGGCCGTTCCTCACCAGGTCGGCAATAAGTCCCGCTTCCGGCAACAGTCGGCTCTCGCCCCTGTAGTCTTTAATCCGGGCATCCAGCATTGCCACGGCGCCCCGGCTCTCAGCGCTTTCGCCCATGCTCTCATAGGCATCAAGTGCGGCCGCGACCGTCGCGGCAATCGCGGTACTGAAGGCGAGCTTGATCTTGTTTTCGAGGACAATCCTCACCACGCCCAGCGCGGCCCTTCGCAGCGCGTAGGGGTCCTTCGACCCCGTCGGCTTTTCGTCAATCGCCCAGAAGCCGACCAGCGTATCGAGCTTGTCGGCAAGCGCGACGGCGACCGACACCGGGTCGCTCGGCACATAGTCGGACGGGCCCTGCGGCTTGTAATGTTCCTCGATGGCTGCTGCAACGGATGGGTGCTCGCCCTGGAGCAACGCATATTTGCGGCCCATGGCGCCCTGCAATTCGGGGAACTCGCCGACGACTTCAGTGGTGAGATCGGCCTTGGCGAGAACCGCCGCGCGTGCGGCGAGCGCCGGGTCAGCACTGACGGTCGGTGCCAGGTCTTCAGCCAGCTGGGCAATCCGCTCCACCCGCTCGCCCTGGGTGCCGAGCTTGGCGTGGAAGGTGACGCCGAGATGGTCGAGGCGGGCCATGCGTTGGTCGAGCGGCCTTTTCAGATCGAGGCCAAACTTTTTCGCCGAGGCTTCGAGTTGTCCGAGGTCCGGCAGATCGCCCTGGTCCGTGGTCCAGAAATAAAGCGCATCGGAGAGGCGGGCGCGCACCACCTTGCCGTTGCCGTGGGCGATCTCCTTGCCGCCGTCCCTGGCCTCGATGTTGGCGGTGAGAATGAAGCGGCTGGACAGCGCCTCGCCTTCACCTTGCGGTCGCGTGACGAAGCACTTCTGGTTGGCGCGGATGGTCAGCCGGATCACTTCGGCCGGAATGGCGAGGAAATCCTGCTCGAACTCGCCCATCAGCACGACAGGCCATTCGACGAGACCGGACACTTCCTCCAGCAGCCCTTCGTCCTCGACCAGGTCGAGCCCGTTGGCGAAAGCGAGGTTGCGGGCGTCGGCAAGGATGATCTCCTTGCGCCGGTCGGCGTCGAGCACGACCTTTGCCGCTTCCAGCTTGCTCACATAATCCTCGAAGCGGCGCACGGTGATTTCGCCCGGGGCGAGGAAACGGTGGCCATATGTGACGTTGCCGGAGCGGATGCCGTCGATCTCGAAATCGACCACGACAGGCTCCTCGGTTTCCGGGCCGAAGGTGCACAGGATCGATTGCAGCGGCCGCACCCAGCGCAGCGAGCCTGGCTTGGCCGAGGCCGGTCCCCAGCGCATCGATTTCGGCCAGGGGAAATTGCGGATAATGCCCGGCACCAGTTCCGCGATGATCTCTTCGGCCGCCCTGCCCGGCTTCGAAATGTGGGCGACGTAGAAGTCGCCCTTCTTCGGGTCGGAATGGACATGCGCCTCGGCGACCGAGGACAGCCCTGCCTTGCGCAGGAACCCCTGGACCGCCTGCTCGGGTGCCGTCGTCGATGGTCCCTTGATCTCTTCGCGGATATCCTTCGAGCGCGCCGTCAGGCCCCTGATGTCGAGCGTCAGGCGCCGCGGCGTCCAGTATTCGCGCGCCGCCTCATAGGTCAGACCGGCTTCGACCAGACCGTCGGTCAGCATCTTCTTGAGATCACCCGCCGCCTTGCGCTGCATGCGCGCGGGGATTTCCTCGGAGCGAAGTTCTAGAAGCAGGTCAGGCATTGGGGTCAGCTCATGCGGGAGAGTGGTCCGGGCGGGGCATAGCAACTCGGCTGGCCGCTGTCACCCTTTCCAGAAATTTTGGCTGCCTTGTCGGGACGCGGCGCCCCAGTCCGTCCTTGGATCAAAGATTTCCGTGAACCGAACGCAGCGCTGAAGCGACCCACGCTCAGGCAGGGAACTATTGGCTGAACGACCATGAAAACGGCATCCAGACTTCTGCAGATCCTCGCGCTCAGCGCCTGCTTCACCGCGCAGGTCCATGGCGCTTTCTCGATGCCGGGTGTTCGGCAGGCATTGCGGACAATGGCTGGCTCGAGCGGCCAGATCCTGTCACCGATCAACGCTACCCTCGAGACGATGAGGTCTGCCTGAAGCAGAGCTTTGTTTGGCGCAACTCTCCCGGGAAAAAGCTACGCGCTTTTCCTGGAATTGCTCAGGCCGCCAATCCACCCGCCTGTGTCTTCAAAAACGCCTCGCCGCAGGCCTTCGCCAGATTGCGCACGCGCAGGATGTAGCTCTGCCGCTCGGTAACCGAGATCACGCCGCGCGCGTCGAGCAGGTTGAAGACATGGCTGGCCTTGATGCACTGGTCGTAGGCCGGAAAGACCATCTTGTGCATCGGCAGATTGTCGTTCGACGCCGGCGCGCCGGCCTCGAGCAGCGCCTTGCACTCGGCCTCGGCGTCTTCGAAATGCCTGAGCAGCATCGCCGTGTTGGCGTATTCGAAATTGTGGCGCGAATATTCCTGCTCGGCCTGCAGGAAGACATCGCCATAGGTCACCTTGTCGGCGCCTTCGCGGCCGTTGAAGTTGAGGTCGTAGACATTGTCGACGCCCTGCACATACATGGCGAGCCGCTCCAGCCCGTAGGTCAGTTCGCCCGCCACCGGCGCGCATTCGATGCCGCAGACCTGCTGGAAATAGGTGAACTGCGAGACTTCCATGCCGTCGCACCAGCATTCCCAGCCAAGCCCCCAGGCGCCGAGCGTCGGGCTTTCCCAGTCGTCCTCGACGAAGCGGATGTCATGCAGCAGCGGATCGACGCCGATCGCCGCCAGCGAGCCGAGATAGAGCTCCTGCAGGTTCGGCGGATTCGGCTTCAGGATCACCTGGTACTGGTAATAATGCTGCAGCCGGTTCGGGTTCTCGCCATAGCGGCCATCCTTGGGGCGGCGCGAGGGCTGGACATAGGCGGCGTTCCAGCGCTTCGGCCCGAGCGCGCGCAGCGTCGTTGCCGGATGAAACGTGCCGGCGCCGACCTCCATGTCGTAGGGCTGCAGGATGACGCAACCATAAGCCGCCCAGTAATTGTGCAAGGTCAGGATCAGCCCCTGGAACGAGCGGCTGGGGTGCATATGGGCAGGGATTTCAATCGTCACGGGTGGCCTCGACATCAAAGGCTGGAGCCTGTCCTCGAGCATGATCTTTTCCGAAAACCGGTATCCACTTTTCGGGATCGTGCTCTTGCCGGCCCGTCCTAGAGACACGGCGGCGAAGCGTCAAGCAAGGGGCGCGCCGGATGCGAGCCGCCGTGAGTATGCCGGGCGGTGTTGAAGACTTTGCCGGGGACTGGCCCATTGCCGGGCTCGGGAGCCTGCGGTCTGTTTCGTCCCTACAGCCCAAATCAACGACCACAGGTCCAGCCATGCCCAGCTCCATCATCGTCCGCCCGGTCACGCGACAGGATTACGAGCAATGGCTGCCTCTCTGGGACGGCTACAACGCATTTTATGGCCGGGCCGGCGAGACGGCGCTGGCAAGCGAGATCACCGCGATGACGTGGTCGCGCTTCTTCGACGCCTATGAACCGGTCCATGCGCTGGTGGCTGAAAGCCAGGGACAGCTCCTCGGCCTCGTGCACTATCTGTTCCACCGCAGCACGACGGCGATCGCACCGAACTGCTATCTGCAGGATCTTTTCACCACGCAGGCTTCGCGTGGCAAAGGCATCGCCCGGGCGCTGATCGAAGGCGTCTATGAGCGCGCGCAGGCCGCCGGCTCCGGACGGGTGTATTGGCTGACGCACGAAACCAATCAGACCGCGATGAGACTCTATGACAAGGTCGGCGAACGCTCCGGTTTCGTCGTCTACCGGAAGCTGTTTTGAGGGCTGCGCGCCTCCAAACGAAAACGGGGCTCCCAAAGAAGCCCCGTTCGCATTCAAAAGTAGCCGATCTCACCCCTTCGGGACAGGCACCGGCTCGGGCTTGACCTTGGGCGTTTCCTGCGCCGTGTTGGATTCGATCGGCGGCAGGCCCTTCATCAGCTTCTGCTGCAAGGTGGCCAGCACGTCGGGATCGGGCTTCAGGTCACGCGCCTGATTCCACTGGAAGGTGGCTTCCAGCTTGCGGCCGACGCGCCAGTAGGCGTCGCCGAGATGGTCGTTGAGAACCGGATCTTCGGGCTTCAGCGATACGGCGCGTTCCATCTCGCGCACCGCGTCATCGAAGCGGCCGAGGCGGAAATAGGCCCAGCCCAGCGAATCCACGATGTAACCGTCGCTCGGCCTGAGGTCGACGGCCTTCTGGATCATCGCCAGGCCTTCCTTGAGGTTGGTGTTCATGTCGACCCAGGAATAGCCGAGATAGTTCAGCACCTGCGGCTGGTCCGGCTGCAGTTCCAGCGCCTTGCGGAAATTCGGTTCGGCCTTAGGCCATTCCTTCAGCCGCTCGTAGGCGATGCCACGCTGGTAGAAGATGTTCCAGTTGGCAGCGGTCGGCGTCTTCAGCGCCTCGACGGCCTTGTCGTAGAGGTTGGCGGCCGAGCGGAAATCGTCCTTGGAGGAATAGACCCCGCCAAGCGCCAGATAGGCGCGCATGTCGTTGGGATGAGCCTCGACGAAGGCCTTCAGATGGGTGATCGCCTCGTCATGGCGGTCGAGATCGGCAAGGTTGAGGCCAAGCTGCAGGTCAGAAAGCTCCTTCAGCGGCGAAGAATCGGGAATCCGCCGATAGAGCGCGATGGCGCCCTCGCCGTCCTTCAGCTGCTCGGCGACGGCGGCGAGTTGCACGAGAGCCGCGTCGCTGTCGGGCCGCAGGGCGAGCGCATATTGCAGGTAAAGGCGAACGAACGGCTCGCCGCCGCCCCGGTTGAGCGCCGTGGCGAGGTCGAGCAGGATTTCGGAAGCACCGTCGGACGGACCGGACACGAAGGGCGCGATCTTGTCGCCCTTGCTGATCCTGTCGCGCAAGGCGACGATTTCGAGCTTACCCGGCGAAAACGCCTCGGCCTGGTCGAGCACCGAGATCGCCTTGGCCTTGTCGCCCTTGCGGGCCAGAAACGAGGCATAGGCCTGCGCGTTGCGCATCCAGGTTTCGGGCGCGGCTCCGCCGGCGGCGGTATCCTGCATCGTCGCGGCGTAGATCGCCTCGGCCTTTTCGGGCATGTTGGAGGCATCGGCGACCAGGGCGCGGTGGAAGGATTTGAAAAGGCCGAACCAGTCCGGGCCCTGCAGCTTGTCGATCGAAGCCATCGCGTCGCCGGCTTGGCCAGCACCCTGTTCGGCCCAGCCGGACATCACGCCGGAAATCAGCCGGTCAAGGTCGGACTCCAGTGACAGCTTCAGCCAGTACTGGGCCTTGGTGAAATCCTTCTTGTGGAACGAATCAACGGCCAGCGCCAGGCGCGAGAAGCGCTCGACATCGGACACTTCCTTGAGCTTGTCGGCATAGACCAGGGATTCGTCGAAGCGACCTTGCGCGATCAGCGACAGCATCAGGCTCTGCTGCAGGCCGGTGTCGCTCGGATCGAAGGCCAGGGCCTGCTTGTAGTAGGCGATGGCGCTGTCGAGGTCGTTGTCGCCTTCGGCGATCCGCGCTGCCAGATAGGCGCCCGAGAACGACGAGATCTTGACCGGTTCGGTGGATTGCTTGGCATAGGCCGGCAAAGCCGAAATCGCCATGCCCGTCACAATTGCCAGCCTTGTCAGCCAGCGCGCACGTCCTTGCTGCATCGTATCCCTTTCAGCCAGGCGCCATCTCCGCTTCAGCGGGATCGACGTAGACTCGATCTTTCCGGGCAAAGCATGGCCTTTTTGGGGTCGCGCTTCAATCCGCCTGAAATTCACAATCGGGTCAGCCGATTAACAAACCATGGCTGGAGGAGATTTTCGGCCGTGGAAAAGCCGGCGTCAAGGTCAGCGCTGCACGACGGATCGCTGCACTTTCGTCTCGGGAAAGCCGCCGGCCGCAATCGCGCCGCACAGCTCGTTCCATTCGCAACCGCCGCAAGCCTTGCGCACGCCACCAATCGAGAACGCCTGTCGCAGCCGCGCCAGGATTGCCGCGTCGAGATCGAGGCGGACGCCGGGCTCGATTGGTCGGGCCAGAAGATCCCCGACATCGCGTGCGGCAAGCCGGTCCCGCTCGATGACGCTCTCGTTGCGGCAATGCGGGTCCGGCCCTTCGAGCAAAGGCGCGCAGACATCATCCGGGCCGGAAACAAGGAGGATGTCCTCGCCCCGGCTCAGGCGCTCCGCGATCGCGTCATAATTGACGGTGAAGGCGGGGCTGTATCCCTTGCCCACATAGGTGAGCAGGCAAAGGAGATGATGGGCGCGCAGCCTGATCGTCACGGATTGGCCGGCTTCGCCTTGCCACGGGGGAGCGCCATGAGTGTCGCGGCACCAAGCGCCGACTTCAGCAAGCCGCCGACAATGAACGGCAGGAAGCCGAAGGTAATGGCCTTCTCAGTGCCGATCATGACGGCGAGCCATGCCGTGCCGAGCACCAGGCAGGCAAGATTGCCGAGCAGCATGGCGGCGAAGGCAAGCACCACCCTGTTGCCGTTCCAGCCGCGTTCGGCCAGCCAGCCGACAAGCGCGCCGGTGATCGGGAAAGCGAAGAGATAGCCACCGGTCGGCCCGACGAAATGCGCGACGCCGGCAGCGCCCCCGGCCAGCACCGGAAAGCCGGCAGCACCCTCGACCAGCCATGCCGCAATGGTGACCGCGCCAAGCCGCCAGCCATAGAGCGCGCCGATCAGCGTGACCGCGAAGGTCTGCATGGTCACGGGAACCGGTACCATCGGCACTTCGATGTAGGAGGACAGCGCCAGGAACAGCGTGCCGAGCACCACGGCTCCGACTTGCCAGGCGAGCGAGCGGTCTTGAAGCCGGAGCGGGCTGAAGGACGGCTTGCTGGACGTGAATGCGATGTCTGTCATGAGGGTCCCTTCGGTCGATTTGAAATTATAGATAATTTCTGTTTTCGATCTATTATCGAATCCACATTTCTCGCAACATAGCAAGCCTTCCCACGACAAAGAGCGTCTGAACTGCGTCGCGATGCGCTTCAGGTCATTGCTTTATGGATGGCGCCCCAAATTGAGGGCCGCTTTTGGGTGAGGGGCATCAACCCACGATCGCGAAGGCTTCGCGCGTCGCGCCGGACGCCGTCCTGACCGGCTTGCGGCCGATCCATTGGACATGCCGCCCCAGCGTCGCCGCGGCCGATTCGGTGTTCCCCTGCCGCAAGGCGGTCAGGATCGCCCTATGGTCCTGGTCGGTGCGCGCCTCCCACTCCGAGCGCCATGCCGCAAACAGGAAACGGGCGCTGGCGGCATGCAGATCGTCGATGGTGGCGAGCAGGCGCGGCATGCCGCATGGCGCCAGGATCAGCCGGTGGAAGGCGCGGTTGGCTTCCTCCCAGGATCGGACGTCGCGGGATTTGTCGCCGGCCTTGGTCGCCTCCTCGGCAAGATCGAGAATGGCCGACGTCAGATGCGGCGCGGCGTGGCGCAGCGCCAGCACTTCGAGCGCGGCCCGCATTTCGGCGACCTCCTTGACCTCGCCGAGATCAAAAGCCGCGACGCGCACGCCACGGCGCGGTTCGCTGACGGCCAGGCCTTGCGCCTCCAGACGGCGGAAGGCCTCGCGCACCGGAACATGACTTGTGTTGAATTCCTCGGCGACATGATCCTGGCGCAGCCGCGCTCCAGGCTCGATCGCGCCCGAGATGATGCGGTCCGCCAGCGCCTTGCTGATGCGCACCGCGATGGTGTCGTCCGTGCCCTTTGCCATGTTTTATAGATAATTTGCCGTAAGGCCGCTTGTCGAGACGACGAGGCCGTGTTCGCCATCGTTCTCCCCAGTACAAAGCGACGGGAAATTCGGAGAAAAGACGGCCTTCTCAGTTCACCCGGCTGATGCAGAAATCGATGACGTCGATCAGCGCCGATTTCTGTGGCGTTTCTTCCAGCGGTGCCAGCGCGTCGCGGGCGATCTCGCCGAAATGGCGGGCGCGGCCGATCGTGTCGGCGATGGCGCCGTGACGGGTCATCAGGCCGATCGCCTTTTCCAGGCCCGCGTCGTCGACGACATTGTCCTCGATGGCGCGCTTCCAGAAGGTGCGCTCGGCCTTGGTGCCGCGCCGGTAGGCCAGGATGACCGGCAAGGTCACCTTGCCCTCGCGGAAATCGTCGCCGACATTCTTGCCCAGGTCCTTGCTGGTGCCGCCATAATCCAGCGCATCGTCGATGAGTTGGAAGGCAAGCCCGAGATTCATGCCGTAGGAGCGTAGTGCCGCGCGATCATTGCGGGTCGCCTGGGCGATGACCGGTCCAACTTCGGCGGCAGCCGAAAACAGTGCGGCTGTCTTGGCCTTGATGACGGCGAAGTGCTCGTCCTCGGTGGTTTCAAGGTTCTTGGCGGCTGCGAGTTGCATGACCTCGCCCTCGGCGATGATCGAGGCGGCGCTCGACAGGATGTCGAGCGCTTCGAGCGAGCCGACATCGACCATCATGCGGAAGGCCTGGCCAAGCAGGAAATCGCCGACCAGCACGCTTGCCTGGTTGCCCCAGATCATGCGGGCGGTCTTCTTGCCACGGCGCATGCCGCTCTCGTCGACGACGTCGTCGTGCAGCAAAGTCGCGGTATGCATGAACTCGACTGAGGTGGCCAGCTTGACATGGCCTTCGCCGGCATAGCCGAACATCTGCGCGGCGGCGAGCGTCAGCATCGGCCTGAGCCGCTTGCCGCCCGACGAGATCAGATGGTTGGCGACCTCCGGAATCATCTCGACGTCGGAGCCGGCCTTGGACAGGATCAATTCGTTGACGCGTCCCATGTCGGCCGCCGTCAGATCGATCAGATCCTTGATGGAGGCGGGCTCCCGCTTCCCGTTTTCGATGTTGAGAACGACACCCACGACAATAACTCCCGTCTTGTTACAACGCGTGCGACGGCACCCTTAGTCCCGATACGGACTCTAGGGCGGCGGACACGGCCACGGCAAGTGGCGAATTGGCGCGGCGGCGGTGACAGCCTGTTAACGATCCTGGATGGAGTCAAGGCTCTGCCGCCGAATCCCCTGCCCGTTTACATCAATGGCGCAAACTGCGAGTTTCATACGATGATAGAGCTTGTCCGCACCAACGATGCCGTGATCATCTCCTTCGTCGAATCGCTGATGCGCGACGCCGGTATCGCCTGCTTTGTCGCCGATCAGAATATGAGCATTCTCGAAGGGTCGATCGGGCTTTTGCAGAAGCGCGTCATGGTCGACGCCGACCAGGCCGATGCCGCTCGTCGCATCCTCAGGGATGCCGGCATCGCCAACGAGATCCGCACAAAATAATGTCGGCCGCGCCAGCCGCCCCTGCCCTTGACACCCTTGGCCCGGACACGCCGGCCCATACGGTCGATGCCTTCCATCGCGGCCGGTTCTGGCTCGTCCAGCCCAAGCATGGCGGCCACCGCGCCGGCATGGATGCGATGATGCTGGCGGCGTCCGTGCCGTCCGTCTTTGGCGGACGTCTCGCCGATTTCGGCGCCGGCGCCGGCGCTGCCGGCCTGGCGGTGCTGTCGCGCTGCCCGGCTGCCCGGGCCGTTCTGGTCGAACGCGCACCGGAAATGGCCGCCTTCGCATCGGCTACCCTTGCTCACCCCGGCAATGCGCATCTCAGCGATCGCGCATCCGTGCTCGTCGCCGACGTCACGGTTTCAGGCCAGGCCCGGGTGGCGGCAGGTCTGGCCGACAACGACTTCGACTATGTCATCATGAACCCGCCCTTCAACGCAGCCAGGGACCGCGCCACGCCTGACCGGCTGCGAAAGGAAGCCCATGTCATGCAGGACGGGCTGTTCGAAAGCTGGATCCGCAGCGCGGCAGCGGTGGTCAGGCCGCGCGGCGGGCTTGCCGTCATCGCGCGGCCCGAACAGCTCGGCGCCATTCTCGACGCGATGTCAGGTCGCTTCGGCGATGCCGAGCTGCTCGCCGTGCACCCTCGCCCCGACGCAGCGGCGATCCGTATCATTGTGCGGGCAGCGCTCGGCGCGCGCGGAAAACTTGCCATCCGTCCGCCTTTGATGCTTCACGCGCAATCGGGCAATGGCCCCGACGAGCGCAGCGAAATGATTGCCAACGGTCTCGCCTCGCTGTTTGGAGATTGAGCTATTCCTCGCCGCCGCATTGCCGTTGGCCGGGAAATCCCTACATGCCTGCAACCTATCGACCGGAGACCGCGCCCTCGTGAAACGCTTTTTCAACCGCCTGCTGCCGAAATCCTGGCGCTCCACCGTCGTCACCATTCCGGTCATCCGGCTGCACGGCACGATCATGGCCGGCGGCCAGTTCCGGCAGAATCTGTCGCTGGCCTCGACAGCCGGCCTTATCGAGAAGGCATTTTCCTTCGATGCGCCGGCGGTTGCCATCTCGATCAATTCGCCTGGCGGCTCGCCGGTGCAGTCGCGCCTGATCTTCAGGCGCATCCGCGACCTGGCGGTTGAAAAGAACAAGAAGGTGCTGATCTTCGTCGAAGATGTCGCGGCCTCGGGCGGCTACATGATCGCGGTCGCCGGCGACGAGATTTTTGCCGATCCCTCCTCCATCGTCGGCTCCATCGGTGTGGTCTCGGCCTCGTTCGGCTTTCCCGAACTGATGAAGAAGATCGGCGTCGAACGCCGCGTCCACACCGCAGGCCAGAACAAGGCGGTGCTCGATCCGTTCAAGCCCGAGAAAAAGGAAGACGTGGAACGGCTGAAGGCGCTGCAGCTCGAGGTGCACGAAACCTTCATCGATCTGGTCAAGGAGCGGCGCGGCACGAAGCTGAAGGACGATCCGGATCTGTTCACCGGTCTGTTCTGGACCGGCAAGAAAGGCGTGGAGCTCGGCCTCGTCGATGCACTCGGCGACATGCGCACGGTGCTGAAGACCCGGTTTGGCGCGAAGACCCAGCTCAGGCTGATCACCGCGCCGCGCGGTTTCCTCGGTCGTTTCGGCCTGTTCGGCTCAAGCAAGGGCTTTTCAGCGCCCGATATTGCCGCCGCCGCCGCCAGCGGCGTCATCGATGCGGCGGAAGAGCGCGCATTGTGGGCCCGCTTCGGGCTTTGAAAACCGCGCAAAACCGTCTAGCATGAAGGCTTGAAGTCCATGCATGCCGTTTTTCCAAAACCGGACACAGTTTTGGGCGACATGCATCAACCGACCCGACCGGCCGCCTTCGCCGGCCCAGCGTGGTAGGAGTTGTGACATGCCGCAGATCATCTTCTTCGCCGTCGTTGGCGCCGCCGCCTATTTTGGCTACCGCACTTTCATCCGGGAAGCCGAGCGTGTGACGGCCAAGGTGCGGCGCACCGAAAAGCAGGCGGCCAATGGCGCGATGGGAACGCTGGTCAAGGACCCGAAGACCGGCGAATACCGGCTGGCCAAGGACTGAGCATCATCCCCTATACGACTGACGCCGTGGACACCGAGATCGGTTCGTGTATCTGGCACGCGCATGCCAAGATCAATCTGGCGCTGCACGTCACCGGCAGGCGTGCTGACGGCTACCATCTGATCGACAGTCTGGCGGTGTTCACACGCTTTGGCGACCGGGTCGAGATCGCGCTCGCCGATAACGATGATTTCACCGTGTCGGGCCGTTATGCGCCGGCGGTTCCGCTCGACGCCAGCAATCTTGTGCTCAAGGCCCGCGATGCCTTGCGACGGGAGGCTGACCCCTCACGGACCCCGCCCATCTCCATAAAACTCGAAAAGAACCTGCCGGTTGCCTCCGGCGTCGGCGGCGGGTCGAGCGATGCGGCGGCCGTGTTGCGCGGACTGGCGCAGGCATGGGCCTTGGATCTGGACGACGCCGGCTTGGCGCGGATCGGCCTTTCGCTTGGCGCCGACGTACCGATGTGCCTGGCGGCAAAGCCACTGGTGGCGCGCGGCATCGGTGACGAGCTGTCGATCGTACCGGACTTTTCGGCGCTGGGACTGGTGCTGGTCAATCCAGGCACGCCGGTGTCGACGGCGGATGTCTTCGCGGCCCTGTCCCGCCGCGACAACGAGCCCCTGCCGCCGCTGCCGCGCAGCATCGATTTTCACAGCCTGCGCAACTGGCTGGAGATTACCCGCAACGATCTGGAGCCGGCAGCCCTTGCGCTGCAGCCCGCAATAGGCAGGGCGCTGTCATGGCTCAACAAGGCCGGGTCGGGGTTTTCACGCATGTCGGGATCGGGCGCGACATGTTTCGGCCTGTTCGAGACCGGTAATGTCGCCAAGCGCGCGGCTGCCGAGATCCGCGGCCGCCAGCCCGACTGGTTCGTCGCGGCGACGCGCAGCATGCCATCGGAGGCTGAGTGACATGGCTGGTATCAACGAGAGCCGTTCCTTCATTCCGGTGCGTATCGCGGTGCTGACGGTTTCGGACACGCGCGGCCTTGCAGACGACAAATCCGGACAGACGCTGGCCGACCGCATCACCGAGGCCGGTCACATCCTGGCCGCTCGCGACATCGTCACCGACGACCGCGACAAGATCCGCGACACGGTGCTGGCATGGTCGCGGGACAAGGCCATCGATGTCGTCATCACCACCGGCGGCACCGGCTTTACCGGGCGCGACGTGACACCGGAGGCGCTGGAGCCAATCTTCGAAAAGCGGATGGACGGCTTTTCGGAAGTGTTCCACCGCATTTCCTACGACAAGATCGGCACCTCGACGATCCAGAGCCGGGCGACCGGCGGCGTCGTCAACGCCACCTTCGTCTTCGTGCTGCCGGGCTCGCCCGGCGCCTGCAAGGATGCCTGGGATGCCATCCTCAAGGGGCAGCTCGACTACCGCCACATGCCCTGCAACTTCGTCGAGATCATGCCGCGCCTGGACGAACATCTGCAGCGCGGGAAGTCGGCTCCGTAAGAGCTGAGGGCAAAGCCCGGGTTTCACGCCGCGCTTGGAAGGCAGAACGGCGTCAGTGCCTTCGAAAAGCCATTCCAAACCGGATGCCGGAGAAAGTACCTTCTCGTGGAAGGCCGATCACGACCCAGGAAGATACGATGAACGAGCATGCCGGCGGGTGCCATTGCGGCAACATACGACTTCGATTTTCAACCAATATCGACCCCTCGCAAATCGAGGTCCGCGCCTGCCAATGTTCGTTCTGCACCAAACATGGCTCGCGCGCCGTCGCCGATCCGGACGGCAGGCTGACCGTCTTGATCAAGGACGAAGCCCAATTGCACAGATATCGGTTCGGCCTGCGTACAGCCGACTATTTGATCTGCCGGGACTGCGGTGTCTACGTCGCGGCGATCACCACCGATGACGGTGATTCAAGGGCGATCGCCATCGTCAATGCCCTGGACGACCGGTTGAAGTTCAGCCGCGAACCAGTCGCCATGGACTATGATGCCGAGAGCAGGGAAAGCCGCATTGCCCGGCGACAGGTGCGGTGGATGCAGGTGGAGATCCGGTTCGCCTTTACCGAATAACCGGTTCGCCATGAAAGCGCCGGCGCGAGGGGCGTGAGACGCCGAAGCCGACTTCCATCATCAGCCGCGGCGTGCGCGTCGGCACGGTGCCCATGTGAAAGCCGAACGGATCCTCGACGAAGCCGAGGCCGGCTTCGCCGGTCAGCGTCACCGGGCTGTGCTCGCCATAGACGTCCAGCACCTCCTGGGCGGGATGGCCGACCAGCAGGGTCAACTGATGCTTGATGGCGCGGCGCCTGTGGCTGCCCCTGACATAGACATGCGGACCGGTGTCGGCATCGACCGGGTTGAGGTAGAAGAAGAACTTCAGCATGCGCCAGTCGTCGAGGTCGAAATGATACTTGCCGAGCGAGGCAAGGTTCTTGTCGGCGTCCGAGGCCTTGCCGGTCGGAAAGCTCCACCAGACGCGCGTCGTGATCAGTTTCGCCTGAGCGCCGAGATAGTGCGCTGCAATGTCGAGAAGCAGCGGATCGCGCTGTATGGCGAGTGCCGCCGGGCAGTCGAGGATGCGTTCGAAATAGTGCCCGCTGAGCAGAGAGCGGCCCAGGCGTTTCTCGGCCTGCGCATGGTCGCCCGGCATGAATTCGAGACGGCGGTCGAAATTGCCGAAGCAAGGGGTGTGCCCGGCGAAATCCGCGATCTCTTCATGGATCTCCGGCGGCAGGACGAGGCCTGAAAACAGGCCGTCGGAACGCAGCGCATCGACCACCGCCGCCCGCTCGACACCGGAAAACATCGTATCCCCGACATTGTCGGCAGGACGGGCGCGTTTTGCGGCCAGCCAATGCATCCGACGCCCGGGCATGGTGCGCGCCAGCATGAACATCGGCAGCCAGGCCGGGTTTTCGCGCAGGTCCGTGAGATAGGTCGGAATGCGCACGGCAATACGCCGCAGCAGGCTGCCATTGCGCGCAATGGCTTCGAGACTGTCAGCACCGGAATTGTCAGGGGTTGAAAGCGTCATCGGGTCCTCTTCTTTGAGGGTGACACCGATGCCGCATCGGTGCCCACCACTCGCATGACCCAAACCCAATTCACCCACCTCGGGAAAGGCTAACCGTGCGTCAGATTTTGTGCAATGCACAATGAGCAGAGCAGGTGCAAAAAATCACTTCGGCGCGCGGTGTTGCTGCTTCGGCGGCGCCACCCAGATCTCGGCCTCGAGCTTCTTCGTCGCAAGGCCCCGCGCCAGCGCCTCGGCGCTGCTGGCACTCTTTGACAGCGATGCGGCCTGGCGCTTGCTGATCACCAGCCCGTCGGCGAGCGCACGGTTTCCCGAAAAGACCCTGGCCAGGAAAGGCGTGCGGCTGCCCCGCGCGCGCGAAAACCGCGCCGCCATGGTTTGCCTCGCCGTGTGGGCGACGACCGCGTCGGTCCAGCCCTCCACCAGCCGCGCGCCCGGCTCCAGCAGCAACAGCCAATCACCCTTGGCCTGCCTTATCCCGGCGGCGATACCGCCGCTTGCCACATAGTGGCAGCCGGCATGGTCGGCGACATGATGCGTCTGGTCGTTGGAGCCGGTGTCGCAGACGACAACTTCGCGCACCACGCCCTCGACCGCGCCGCCAATCAGCGAGCCAAGCGTGCGGGCGAGAGCCTCCTCGTCATTGCGGGTTTCGATGAGAACACTGAGCATATTTAGCCGAATAGCGGAAAGCCGCGCACAGCGCCAGTTTTTGCGGCGCAGCATAAAAAGTTCTTGCTTTGTTCTCGTCGGCAAAATAGGAATAATTTCATGAACAGAGCGATTCGACACAACATGGACAGTCCCTGGGAGCGGGCCAAGATGGAACCGATCGTGCGTGCCGACATTGCAGCCTTCGGGGCAGGACGAGCCGAAATGGCCAATGCGATGATCGAGCAGAGTGGAATGCGCATCCGTCCGGACCGCAATCGCGGACGGTCGGCGGGCATCAATCCGTCCGGCCGCTTCGAACCGGTCAGCCGGCATGTCTTCGACGATGGCTGGAGTTCGCTGGAGGAACTGCCGCCGTTCAAGACCGAAGTGCAGGTGGAAAAGCCGCGCACCATCATCACCCGCAACGAATCGCCCGACATCTCCTTCGACCGGTCGATCAACCCCTATCGCGGCTGCGAACATGGCTGTGTCTATTGTTTCGCGCGGCCGACGCACGCCTTCATGGGCCTGTCGCCGGGACTGGATTTCGAATCCAAGCTGTTCGCCAAGCCGGATGCGGCGCGGCTGCTCGACAAGGAACTGTCCAAGGACGGCTACCAGCCGCGCACCATCGCCATCGGCACCAACACCGATCCCTACCAGCCGATCGAGAAACAGTACCGGATCATGCGCGAGATCCTCGAAGTGCTGGAAGCGCGCGGCCATCCGGTCGGCATCGTCACCAAATCCGCCCTGGTGACGCGCGACATCGACATATTGTCGCGCATGGCCGAACGCGGACTGGCCAAGGTGGCGCTGTCGGTGACGACCATGGACCGCATGCTGGCCAGGACGATGGAGCCCCGCGCGTCGACGCCGACCAAGCGGCTCGAAGCGATCCGGCAACTCTCTGACGCCGGCATTCCGGCTTCGGTCATGGTGGCGCCGATCATCCCCGGCCTCACCGACCAGGAGATGGAGCGGATCCTCGATTCGGCCTACGCCGCCGGTGCGCGCGAGGCGGGTTATGTCGTGCTGCGCCTGCCGCTGGAGGTCAGCCCAATCTTCAAGGATTGGCTGCTGCGCCACTATCCCGACCGCTATCGCCACGTGATGTCGCTGATCCGGTCGATGCGTGACGGCAAGGATTACGATTCGGAATGGGGTAAGCGCATGAAGGGCGCCGGACCCTACGCCTGGCAGATCGGCCGGCGATTCGAGATCACCGCCAAGCGGCTCGGCCTCAATATCGAACGGCGCACGCTGCGCACCGACCAGTTTATCGCCGCCGGAAAGGACCAGGAGCAGTTGATGCTGCTCTAAGACTGCAATTCGCGGCGGCGGTTTGAGCTGCCACGGCGCACAAAATCCCGTCCGGCCTGCCCCGGCCTGCAGACGGTGCCCTCCCGGTCCGGCGCCCCACCCGACCCGGAGGGACTTGCGGAGAATCGGAGCCGATGCGAACCTCGCCGCAACATGGCTCGCGCGCGTTCCGATTCTCCGCTTCTCTTCGAAATCGTCGAGAAACCCGATTTCTCCTTCGAAACGAAGGCGATGGCCGACGGGTTGTGGCCGGTCGCCGGGATGGACGAGGCTGGCCGCGGTCCTTTGGCCGGACCGGTGGTCGCGGCAGCGGTGGTGCTCGATCCCGCCAACATCCCTGAAGGCCTAGACGATTCCAAACGTCTCAGCCATTTGCAGCGCGAGGCGCTGTTCCTGCGCATTCTCGGCTCCGCGCAGGCGGTTTCGATGGCGTCGATCAGCGCCGAAGGCATCGACGGCAGCAATATCCTCAAGGCCAGCCTCGAGGCGATGCGCCGCGCTTTGGTCGGGCTGTCGGTTCGCCCGAAGCTCGCGCTTGCAGACGGCCGCGACGTGCCGCCCGGACTGCCATGCGATGGACGCGCGCTGATCAGGGGCGACCAGCGCTCGCAGTCGATCGCCGCCGCCTCCATCGTTGCCAAGGTGATGCGCGACCGCATGATGTGCGGCTGCGGCAGCCACCACGACCGCTACGGCTTCGAGGTCCATATGGGCTACGCCACGGCCCGGCACCGCACGGCGATCGAGACGCATGGCCCGGTGGCACGGCTGCACCGCGTTTCGTTCGCGCCGTTCAGGCTGGGCGGGGCTGAGGTGGTTGAGGAAGAGAGCCTTGCCGGGCTGGATTGAGCCGACAGCGACATAGCTGATCTCCCCCCTTGTGGGGGAGATGTCCGGCAGGACAGAGGGGGGCGCTGTCCCGCCGGGATATCGATCGATCCTACTCGGCTTCCTGAACATCTCCAGCCTAAGGCGGATTCAAAGTTGGCCAGAGGCAACCAAGGCCGGCATTCTTTGGCGCCCCCCTCTGCCCTGCCGGGCATCTCCCCCACAAGGGGGGAGATCGGCAGCGTTGGCCTCGGCGCTGAAACAAAAAAGGCCGCCAGGTTGCCCGGGCGGCCTTTTGATATCGAAATGTCAGCTCAGTTCAGCTTGGCCTTCACATCCGCGAGCGAAGCCTTGAACAGGTCGGCTCCGGCCTTGACGTCGACCTTGGCGGCGAGCAGCGCGCGGGCGGCTTCGACGGCGATGTCGACGGCGCTTGCGCGCACCTCGGCGACCGCGTCACGCTCGGCCTGACCGATCTTCTGCTCGGCAAGTGCCGTGCGCCGGGCGACATAGTCTTCGGTCTTCTTGTGCGCTTCGGTGGCGAGCATTTCGGCTTCGCGCTTGGCGGCCGCGACAATGTCGGCTGCCTCCTGCTCGGCTTCCTTGCGCTTCTTCTTGTACTGGCCGAGCAGTTGCTGGGCCTCGTCGCGCAGCTTGCGTGCCTCGTCGAGTTCGCTGCTGATCCTGGCAGCGCGGGCGTCGAGCGCCTTGGCGATAAGACCGGGCACCTTGATGTAGATGGCGACGCCCAGGAAGATGATCAGGGCAATCGTGGCCCAAAGCGTTGCGAGAGATGTAGCGTCCATGATGCGCTCCTCACCGGGCCACGGATTTGACCGCGGCCGCGATCTCGGCCTTGCTGGCCTTGCCGCCGACCAGGGCCTCGACGATCGCCGAGGCAGTGTCCTCGGCGATGCCGCCGACTTCCTTCATGGCGTTGGCCTTGATGGATGAAATGCGCGCCTCGGCCTCGCCAAGCTTCTCGTCTAGCGCGGCCTCGATCTTCTTGCGCGCGGTCTCGGCTTCCGCCTTGGCCGCATCCGCGGCCTGCTGGCCGATCGAGTTGGCGTTCTTCTTGGCTTCGGCCAGTTCCTGCTCGTAGGCAGCAACGGCGGCGTCGGCCTCGCCCTTCAACTTCGATGCCTGATCGAGGTCCTGGCTGATGCGATCGTTACGGACATCGATGATGCCGCCGACGCGCGGCACCACGACCCGCTTCAGGAAGAGGTAGAACAGCCCAAAAGTGATTGCCAGCCATAGAAGCTGCGACGGGAAGGTCGCAGGATCGAAGGGCGGAAATGCGCCATGCGCTTCGGCAGGCACGCTGGTAGCGGAGTTCGTATCGGCTCCGGTCGCGGCATGGCTGGTATCGGCTGATGGCGCGGACTCTTGCGCGAAGGCAGATGTCACGAACATGGACTATCCCCAGATATCAGGCCCGCCGCTTGCGCGGCCGGCCTGTCCAATCTTCCCAAAGCCTGGCTCAGCCGAACAGGGCCAGCAGCGCGATGAGAAGCGAGAAGATGCCCAGAGCTTCGGTCACGGCGAAGCCGAAGATCAGGCGGCCGAACTGGCCATCAGCAGCCGACGGGTTGCGCAGCGCGCCCGACAGGTAGCTGCCGAAGATGTTGCCCAGGCCAATGCCCGCGCCACCCATGCCCAGGCAAGCGATGCCGGCGCCGATGTACTTTGCTGCTTCTGCGTCCATTTGTTCAACTCCTTTGGATCTGAAATTCCGTTGCGTTTCCATCCGGCGCCAATGTCCTTGGGCCGGAAACTCTTCCTCAATGCCCGGGATGCAGGGCGTCGTTGAGATACATGCAGGTCAACACCGCGAAGACGTAGGCCTGCAGGAAGGCGACCAGCAATTCAAGCGCCGTCAGCGCCACCGCCATGGCCAGCGGCAGGACCGAGCCCGCGACGCCGACCGCGCCGAGCGCGGAGAGGCTGACGACGAAGCCTGAAAACACCTTCAGGGTGATGTGACCGGCAAGCATGTTGGCAAACAGACGAACCGAGAGGCTGACGGGGCGCGAGACGAAGGAGATGACTTCGATCAGTACCACCAGCGGCAGCAGGAACACCGGCACGCCATGCGGCACGAACAGTTTCAGAAAGCCGAGGCCGTGCTTCATGAAGCCGTAGACCACCACGGTTCCGATCACCAAGGCGGCGAGGCCGAAGGTGACGATGATGTGGCTGGTGACGGTGAAGAAATAAGGAAACAGGCCCAGCAGATTGGCGACCAGCACGAACATGAACAGCGAGAACACGAAGGGGAAGAACTTCATGCCCTGCGTGCCGGCGGCATCGCGCAACATGTTGCCGACGAATTCATAGGCCATCTCGGAGATCGACTGCAGCCGGCCGGGAACCAGGCTGCGGCTCGATGTCGTGAGGAACAGGAACGCGGCTGCGACGACCACGGTCGCGACCATGAACAGTGCCGAATTCGTGAAGGACAGGTCGTAGCCGCCGATGTTAATCGGAACCAGCTTGATGATATGGAACTGGTGGATCGGATCGACCTTGTCAGCTGCCACGTTCTAACCCCGTCAATGCCGCGTACGGCCAAATTACCATTGCCGCGTGAGGGCGGCTATTTCCGAATGCCGCCTGAAAGGCGGTCATTTGCTGTCGTCCCGGCCAGAGCGTGATTTGTCGCCCTGTCCGAATTCTGCCACAACGCCTGCCGAACGCATGACATTGAGCACGCCGGCGCCAAAACCAAGCAGCAGGAAAACGATCAGACCCCACGGCGATGTCCCCGCCATACGGTCGATGATCCAGCCGATGCCGGCGCCCACCACCACGCCAGCGATAAATTCACTGGAGAGTTTGACCGCCTGGCCATATCCGGCCGCACTGCCCGCTTTCGCGTCGTCTTTCCCCTCGAGCCGGTTCGGCAGCCTTGTCGCAAGCGATGCTTCAAGTTCACGCCGACGTCGCTCAAGATCGTCGTCGCGGATGTCAGGTTCATGCTGCTTGCCGCGGCCGGTTTCTCCGGTTCCGTCTGGCCTGTTTTTATCGGCCATCGCAACCCCCCTGCCCGGTCAGACCGTCACCGTCCGTCCGCTTCTAAAGTCGCCGGCAACATAGTTAGAGGGTTTGCGCCCGTCAAGCCACGGGCGGAAGATCATTGCCATGTATTTTAAGCAATAAAATCAATTAATTAGCGAGGTGCGACATCGTGCCCGCCGCGATGATGGGGATGCGCTGCGCGAATCCTCCCGGCAATGGCTGCCTGGTCGAGCCTGCGGCCGATGGAAAAGACCATCGGCCGGCGAGCTCTCAACTCCAGCCGCCGCCATAGGTGCGGTAGAAGATGTGCAGGCCGATCTTCGTCATCTTCTGCATGGTGCGCGCCCAGCCCGGATGGACATATTGGGCATAGTAATGCGTCGACGATCCGACCTCGGCAATGAATATCTTGCCGGCGGTGACGGCCATGGCGATATCCTGCGCGGTCTTGTAGGCGGCCGGGCTGTCGATGCGCTTCTTCCTGCCGTCGCAGGCGAAGGAGAACTGGCAGCGGTTGAACCAGCTGTCGTTCTGATAGACGACGCCGCAGATCGAATTGGGATAGGCCGGATTGCGCACGCGGTTGAGGATGACCTGGGCAACGGCGGCCTGGCCGCGAACGGATTCGCTGCGCGCCTCGAAATAGATGCCGTTGGCCAGGCACTTTTGCTCAGGCTTGGAGAAGACGCTGGCCGGCAGCGGGTTCTGGATCCACCAATGGTCGCCCTTGGCCATCGGCGGAATGAAGCGGCCGCTGTTGGGCTGTTCGTCCTGCAGCAGGGCTTCGAAGGGCGAGGCCTTGGCATAGTCTGGCTCGGATTGCGCATAGGCCGTCGCCAGAACATCGGGATGTTCGTTGTTGACCAGGGCGGCAAGCATGGCCGGCACGCCGGGATCCGGCTTCTTGTCCTCACGCGCATGGAATTCCGCGGCGATCTGGATTTCCTTGCCTTTGATCTGCGGCTTGGCAAAGGCCATTTTCAGGCCGCCGTCCATGCTCGGCCGCATCAAGGAGGAGGTCCGCTGGAAGATCGAACCGGCGTTGAAGTTCTTCGGCGGCGCAACGGGCGACACCTGGACGATGCGGCCCTTCTTGTCGGCGCGCACCACGCGGTCCTCGTCGGGCGAGCCGCTGACCTTGCCGCCCTTGCCGCGAAACGAAACGTTGCCGACGCCAGCCAGGTGAATACCCGATCCGGAGATCGAGCCGGTGACGTCGGAATCGACGAAGGGCATCTCGGCGGCATGGGTCGAACCTGCGACGGATCTCTCGACATAGGAATTCCAGCGCGCGGTCGGCGATTCGAGGCCGGAAACGAGGCTCGTCATGTCCTGGTAGGCGGCGACGGTCGGGAAGCCGATCCAGATGCCGAGGCCGATGATGAAAGGAGACACAAAATTGCGTTTCTTCTCACCGGCGGCGGCAGCAAGCCGCTTCAAGACGCGTCGATGCACGGAACTCTCTCCAGGAACGCTACTGACCCCACTGGAGAGCAAAATGATGCATTAACCTTGATGGGACGTTAACGGGATCGATCGGGTTTTCTCAGTCGGCTCAAGGTCGTGATTTGGAAGTCGGGCGGTTTTGCGGCCGGACGTTCAGGCCGGCCGCAGGAAGACCGGCCAGGCGACCAGCGCGCAGATGGCGGCCGACAACCATACGCCTGACCATGACCAGAGGTGCAGCAGCCCGGGGATGGCCACCGGCACCAGGAAGAAGCCGACGAAGACGAAGGTGTTGGCCAAGCTGAGCGCGGTTCCGACATGGCCGGCGCCGGCCAGCGTGGCAAGCTCGGTATAGGCGACGCCGTGCCAGGCGGAAACCGAGATACCCGCGACAATCAGCACCAAGGGAAGGACGGCAATCAGCAAGGACTGGCCGCCCGGCAATGTGGGGCTGGCCATGACCATCAGCCAAAGCACAGAGAAGGCCAACCCGCTGAGCGCACTGCATGCGCGCAGAAGCTGGCGGCGGTTGCCATGGCGATCGGTGAAGCGGCCGCTCCAGACGCGCATGACCATGGCGCCGATCTGCACGGCGGCGAGGCTCGCGCTGATCGCCGCCGTCCCCAGCCCGACGAAGTCGTGCAGGAAGACCGATGCGAAGGTGAGCACGGCCACCTGCGGGAAGCAGAGCAGGCCGATGGCGGTGGCGATGCGCCAGACCTCGATGTTGCGTAGCGGCGCCGGTCCAGCCACAGCCGACGCGACGACGTGCCCCGCCGTCGGCGGCTCATGCAGCCAGCGCCAGGCAAACAGCGCCGAGAGAGCGGAGGCGCCGGCCAGCAGCGCGAACACCGCGGCAAAGCCGAAAGCCAAGGCGAGCGAAGGCAGGACAAGCGCGCCCAGGCCGCCGCCGAGCGGCACCGCCGTCTGCCTTATGCTCATGGCGAAACCGCGCTCGTCTTCCTGGAACCAGCCCATAATGGCACGGCCGCTCGAGCCATTGACGCTGCCGCCGAGCAGGCCGGTGAGGAGCAGGCTTGCCGGCAGGAGCATGACATCGGGAACGCCTGACCTTGTCGGCACGACGAGCATGGCCATGGCAAGGAGCCAGGCCGCCGTCGCGCCAAGCCCGATCAGCAGCACGCGGCGGTCGCCCCAGCGATCGGTGAGCAAGCCCCAGGGCAATTCGCTGAGCGCAACCCCCAGGCCGAGAAGGCCGAGTGCCAGGCCAAGTTCGGCATTGCTCAGGTGATAGCCCTGACGAAGCACGACCGCCGTTGCCGGTATGCCGGAAAAGGTGGCCGAGAAGCTGGCGTTCGCAGCGACACCGATGCCCAGGACCTTCCAGCGGTGGCCAGGGCTGAATACCCTTCCGGCAGGGCCGGCACCACTGCCTCCCAAGCGTTTTTGCGTGTCTTGGTCGGTGCAGTCGACGATGGCGGACATGGTTTCATTCCCGTGGTGGTCCAGTCGCGTGGATCTTGACGGCATTTCCCTAGCGCCATAAGTTCATCCTTAAAATCAGGAAGTTTTTGATTATTGATCCTGAAAAACAGGACGTTTCCATGCGACGCGTGACCTTCGACCTCGACGTTCTCCGCAGTTTCGTCACCGGCATGGAGCTGGGCAGCTTTGCCAAGGCGGCCGACCGGCTTGGCCGGTCGACCTCGGCGGTCAGCGCGCAATTGAAGAAACTGGAGGAGCAGGCAGCGACGCCGATCTTCCGCAAATCGGGGCGTGGGCTGGCCTTGACGGACGCCGGCGAGACCATGCTCGGCTATGCGCGGCGGCTGCTCGAGCTGAATGACGAGGCGGCGGCGGCGATCCATGATGTCGAACTGGAAGGCTGGGTGCGGCTCGGCCTGCAGGAGGATTTTGGCGAAGCGGTGCTACCGGATGTGCTCGGTCGCTTCGCCCGTGCCCACCCCAAGGTCAAGATCGAGGCCAGGATCGCGCGCAGCCACGAGCTTGCCGAAAGGGTGATGTCAGGCAGCCTCGACATCGCGCTCGCCTGGCATAGCGGCCAGACGCTGCCCTACAGCGAGCATGTCGCCGATGTTCCCATGCGCTGGATCGGCCCGGCAAGGCGCATCGAGACCAGCCTGCGCGACGGCGAACCGCTGCCCCTGGTGGCGCTCGAGGCGCCATGCCTGTTGCGCACGGTTGCGACCGAGACGCTCGATCGCGCCGGGCTGCCCTGGCGCATGGCCTTCTCCAGCCCGAGCCTCGGCGGCATCTGGGCGGCCGTGGCGGCTGGCCTGGGGCTGACGATCCGCACCGATGTCGGCCTGCCGGCCAGCGTCAGCGCGATGACGCCGGAGATTGCCGGTCTGCCGGCACTGCCCAAGATGGCGCTCTTTCTGCACCGCCGGGATGCCGAACCCGAGCCGGTGGCGGCCCGCCTCGCCGCCATATTGCTGGAGGCGGCGCGGCAGGCCTTGCCGGGCAATGCGAGGACTACCGGCCTGCGTGCGGTCGCCTGATCGGACGAGCACTGAGGCTCAGCCGCGTTTCTTGGCCCGGCCGGCGAACGGATTGTCGGAGGTGCGCAGCGCAATGCGGATCGGCACGCCCGGCATGTCGAAGGCTTCGCGCAGGCTGTTGGAGAGATAGCGCACATAGGATTGCGGCATCGCATCCGGACGCGAGCACTGGACCACGAAGCCCGGCGGCCGGGTCTTGGCCTGGGTGACGTACTTGACCTTGAGCCGGCGCCCGGCAACGGCGGGCGGCGGATGATGCGCCAGTATGGCTTCGAGCCAGCGGTTGAGCTTGCCGGTCGAAACGCGGCTGTTCCAGACCTTGTGGGTTCTGAGAACCGCATCCATCAGCTTGTCGAGGCCGCGCCCGGTCTCGGCCGAGACCGGCACCGCCTGGATGCCGCGCACCTGCGGCAGCAGCCGCTCGGTCTTCTCGCGCAGTTCCGCCAGCAGTTCCTGCGGATGATCGATGAGGTCCCATTTGTTGAAGGCGATCACCGGCGCCCTTCCCTCGCGGATGATCAGGTCGGCGATCTGCAGATCCTGCTTCTCGAAGGGAATGGTGGCATCGAGCACGATGATGACGATCTCGGCGAAGCGGATGGCGCGCAAGCCGTCCTGCACCGACATCACTTCCAGCTTTTCGTGGATCCTCGCCTTGCGGCGCATGCCGGCCGTGTCGAACAGCTTCAGCCGGCGGCCGTGCCAATCCCAGTCGACCGAGATCGAATCGCGGGTGATGCCGGCTTCTGGTCCGGTCAGCAGCCGCTCCTCGCCGATCAGCGCATTGATCAGCGTCGACTTGCCGGCGTTCGGGCGGCCGACGACGGCGATGCGCATCGGCTTGGTGTCGTCGTAAGTGTGCACATCCTCGGCGTCAGGGTCGGCAATATCCTCGCCGATCAGCACCTCGGTGGCGGCGATCTCGTCGTCTTCGCCCCCTTCGTCCTCACCGAAAGCGCGCCCCTCGCCAAGTGCCGCGATCACCGCATCGCGCAGATCGGGCATGCCTTGGCCATGTTCGGCGGAAACCGGGATCGGCTCGCCAAGTCCAAGCTCCCAGGCTTCCAGCATGCCGCCCTGCGCGCCTTTGGCCTCGGCCTTGTTGGCGACCAGCACGACCGGCTTGCCGGACTTGCGCACGATCTCGGCGAAGGTTCTGTCATCCGGCAGCAGGCCGGACTTGGCGTCGATGGTGAAGAAGATCAGGTCGGCTTCGTGGATGGCGATCTCGGTCTGCACACGCATGCGGCCGGGCAAGGTCGATGCGCCGGCGTCCTCGAAACCGGCGGTGTCGATGACGTCGAAATGCAGATCGTAAAGCTTGGCGGCATGGACGCGACGGTCGCGGGTGACGCCCGGCGTGTCGTCGACAAGCGCCAGCTTCCTTCCCACCAGCCGATTGAAAAGGGTCGATTTGCCGACGTTAGGTCTGCCGATGATGGCGACTTTGAAGGTCATACGGTCCTACAATCATGCATGTCGTTGTCCCAAAACCGCTGCACACTTTTTGGGCGACATGCATTTACGAGGCATTGCCCGAGCCGCGGATCAGCTCGGACATCAGCGTTGCCCGCTCGCGGGTGTTGCGCGGGGCGCCGTCATCGGCGGCGATCTGGTCGAACAGCTTCAACGCGTCCTGGGTCTTGCCTTCCTTCCAGGCGGCAAGGCCGAGCGCCTCGCGCGCCGCGTGGCGCAGCGTGTTGGTGTCCGACGTCAACGCCTCGACGCGGCTGGACACGTCGGCGAAGGAGCCGTGGTCGACGAGCAGCAGCGCTGCCCTGAGCCGCGCCATGTCGCGAATGCCCTGGGGGATGGCGGTGTCGGCGGCGACATCGTCGAAATCCTTGACGGCGGCAGCAGCGTCGCCCTTGCTCGCCTTGACGGTGGCGGCACGCATGCGGGCAAGCAGCGGATAGGCGCCGTAGCCATCCTTTTCCAGCTGATCGAGCGCGGCCAGCGCCTCGTCGTTCTTGCCGTCATTGGCCAGCTTCAGCGCCTGCGAGAAGGCATCGCCGGAGCGGTTGGCGCGCGTCTCGTCCCAATAGCGATAGCCGACGAAGGCGGCGGTGCCGAGCACCACGAGGATGGCGATGACGAGCAAGGCCGGGCCGAAACGGTCCCACAGCTTCTGCGCCTGCTCGCGACGCATCTCGTCGTTGACTTCACGGATAAAACTGTCGTCGGACATCAATCAAAACCATTCCTGCCCCGGGCCGGGGCGGTTCATGAGCCCGCGTTTTAGCGAAATTTTGTCGGCATGGAAGGGGTTCGGCCTGAAAATCGCCTATTCCCACCGGGCAAACGGATCTTTGCCCAGGCAAACCGGCAGAAAGCCCAATCGCACCCATGCCACATTTCGGGGATAGCCGGCTTGCTGACCGCCCGGAGCCTGTAAGTTTGCCGATGCCTTGTTTGTCCCGCGTTGCCGCGTTTTCGCTTGTCTCCCTCGCCACCGCCGGCGTGGCCCTGGCCGATCCGCCCGCGCCGCCAATGCCGGCAAAACCGAAGCAGATGGTGATCATCTCCTTCGACAGCGCCCGCGACTTCTCGCAGTGGAAGCGCAGCCGGGCGCTGGCGCAGCGCACCGGCGCGCATTTCACCTATTTTCTCTCCTGCGTCTTCCTGCTGTCGCAGGAGACACGCCAGGAATACACCGCACCAGGCAAAACGGCCGGCAAATCCAACATCGGCTTTGCCGCTTCCAAGCAGGAAGTGGCCGAGCGGCTCGAACAGATCGGCCTCGCCGCGCATGAAGGCCACGATATCGCCAGCCATGCCTGCGGCCATTTCGACGGCAAGGACTGGAGCAAGGCCGACTGGCTGAAAGAATTCGCCTCGTTCGAACACATTTTCGAGAACGCCTATGCAATCAACGGCATCGCGCCCGAACCCACGGGCTGGCGCGACTTCGCACGGCATGCCGTGATCGGTTTCCGCGCGCCGTATCTGTCGGCCAGCAAGGCGCTTTACGAGGCCTTGCCCGCCGCCGGCTACGAGTTCGACGCCAGCGGCGTCTCGCAAGGTCCTGCCCAGCCGCCGACCGTCGGCGGCATCACCCGCTTTTCACTGCCGCAGATCCCGGAAGGACCGAAATCCAGGCCGGTAATCGCCATGGATTACAATCTCTATGTCAGGCATTCCGGCGGTTTCGAGCGGCCGAGCATGGCGGACGAGTTCGCTAACCGGACCTATCAGGCCTTTCGCGCCGCCTTCGACGCGCAGTATCAGGGCAAGCGCATTCCGCTGGAACTCGGCTTCCACTTCACGCTGATGAATGACGGCGCCTACTGGAACGCGCTGGAGCGCTTTGCCGGCGAGGTCTGCGTCAAGGCCGATGTCGAATGCATCAGTTTTCGCGACTACGTTTCGCGGCAGGCTGCCAGCCAGAAGCAGGCCTCGGTTGGCGGCTGAGCCGCCAACCTGGTTCGATTTTCAGACCGCAGTTTTAGGCCGTGTCCTTGACACCCTGCCCTGCCAAATAGCGCTGGTCGATATCAGGCAGCGGCTCTCCTTGCAGCGTCGCCTCAAAGGCGCGCAGGCGTTTGTAGATCGAGATCAGTTCCACAATAGTTGGCCAGGCGGTGACAAGATATTGGAACGAGCTGGAAACCTGGCCAAAGGCAGTGCTGATCTGCTGCCATATACCCATGGTGATCTTGCCAGCGGCGATGGTCGGAATGAGGATAACGCTGGAGAAGATCGCATCGGCCTGGCCGAAGCCGGCCCGGAAGATGTTGAAATAGGCATAGTGAAAATAGTAACGAAAATACGTGCGCCGCACGTTTTGGAACAACTCGCCCAGGGTGAGTGGCGTGGCTCGGTTCGGATCATCCTCGCCATAGACGAGTTCCTTACGGTAGGCGGCTTCCACCCGCTGGTTGCGAAACTCCATGCCGGGCAGTTTGATGCCCGCGACGGCCAGTAGAACCGTGCCGAATATTGACCATACCAGCGCGGCGATCACCAGCGAATGAGGAATTGGGCCGATCAGCGGCAGCTCGGTGATGTGAGTCGAGAGGGTATCGAGCACCGGCAGGAACGCGATGAGCGTCAGGAGCGAATCGGCGAATGCGACGCCCAATGACTCCATGGTGGTGGAGAAACGCATTGTGTCTTCCTGGACACGCTGCGAAGCGCCTTCGATGTGGCGCAGCCTCGGCCAATTCTGGACATAGAATTCGTTCATCGCAGTGCGCCAGCGAAAGATGTAGTGGCTGACAACGAAACGCGTTACGACGAAAAGCGAGATGAACATCAAGCCGATCAAAGCGTAGATCGAGAACAGACTGTAAAGCTCCGCGGCCGACACCGAAGCTGGTGTGGTTAGCGCCTTCTGAAAAAGATCAAAGAATGGGCCGCGCCAATTGTTCAGAGCTACATAGATCTGCACGTTTATGTAAGTCGAAAAGAGTATGAACGCGGATACCAGGATAGACCAATTCTGCCAGGGATGGGGTGCATAGAAACGCCAGAACAGATAGAAAGCGGCCAACATCACCGCAAAATAAATATAGAACCACAGGAATGGCGGCGACCAAAACATCGGCACGCCCAGAATGGGCGGCGCAGCGGGCGCTGCTGGCGGGAAGCCAAGGTGCGCTCCCAACTGCTGGCCACCGAAAAACCAGAACAGGATTGCGGCAAGGCTCCAGATGGCAGCCGAAGAAAAGAAGAGCTTCGGCTGCGGGAAGAAGGATACGAACACTGTGGCGAATTCCTTGCTTGGTGGGCAAATCAGCTGACTTCGGCGGGCATAAGGTCACACATTAGTGGGAAAGAAAATGCCTGCCCCGATGCCCGGCGCAGAGCAAGACCACAAATCATGGCGATTTTGGCACGGCCGACCATGTGATGGCGCCGGAGACCACCAGCATGGCCGCGGCGACGATCGAAGCGAGGAAGAAATCGCCTGACATCTGCGCCAACAGGCCGGCGGCGATCGGGCCGATGATCTGGCCAAGGCCGAACGACGCCGTCATCAAGGCAAAGATGCGCCGGGGCGCCTGCGGCGCCTGCTGCCGCGCGGCCTGCAGGCCAAGCGCGGTGATGGCGATGAAGGTGCCGCCGAGCAGCAGACCGCCAAGCAGTGGTCCTAAATATCCGCCAAGCGCCACGCTGGCGGTGACGCCGATCACTTCTATGAGACATGCCAGCGCATAGGCGGCGTTCAGCCCGACCCGCCCGGCTATCTTCTGCCACAGCCAGGCCGAGGGAAAACCGGCAAGACCGGCGACCAGCCAAACCATGGCCTCGAAGACCCGGCCGCCGCCGCCCTGGCGGACGATGGCGACCAGGAACGTCGCCGTCACCACATAGCCAAAGCCAAACAGGCCGTAGGCGATGATGATTTTCATCAGCGACCGGTCTTTCGGCAGCGCCGGTTCACGGACGGCTTGGCCGTTTGTGAGCGGGCCTTCGTTCGCCAGCAGCGCCACGACCACGAAGCCACAAGCCGAAATTGCCGCCGACCACAACCAGCCCGCGGCCCAGCCGGCATGCTCGGTCACCAGCCCCGCCATCATCACCGCGGAGATCGCGATGCCGAGGCCGACGCCGCCAAAATGCCAGGCCTGCAGGTCGCCGCGACCGGCGGCATTGATATGGCTGAAAACGATGCTGGCCATGAAGACCATGACGAAGGCGCTGGCCAGACCGGCCAGAAAGCGGATGAGGAGAAAGGCGGCCATGGCGTCGGTCAGCCCCATCAACGCGGCAAGGATGGTGCTGGCGCCAAGACCGCCCAGCATCAGCACACGCTCGCGCCCATGCGCCCAGCCGCCCGCCGCCACAAACGCGCCGACGAGGTAGCCGAGATAGTTGGCGGACGCGATCCACCCGGCGTTGGCCGGCGACAGATGCAGCTCCTCCATCATGCCGGGCAGGATCGGCGTGTAGACGAAGCGGCCGATGCCCATGGCCACCGCCATCGCGATCATGCCGGCGAGGGTGAAGCGCAGTGCTGTTGAGGTGGCCGATCTCATTGCAGCGCACAATAAATGCAGGGATCGCTGAAACAATCCGCCATCCGTTGGGCCAGTGCGCGCAGAGGCGCGACCGGTTCGACTTCAAGTCAAGCCGAAGGCGCGTCGTCGGCTCAGCAGCGCCCACCCAAACCGGCGTGCAATGAAGCGGTCTCGTGCACCGTTCGCCGCGCCGTCAGCCTGAACGGCACGTCGCCCAATTCACGCTCCGACATGGTGTTCAGCACAGGATGCGACAGCGGATCGGTCAGCCAGGTCTGCGTGTCGCTTTGCGCGCGCGACCCGGACGGCGTGCCCGCAGCAAACAGAACCTTCAGTGACGACAACAGCCTTAACATTTGAGCCTCCTCGGATCTGGCTCCCATCGACAAAGTCTGCCGTTCCCTCGCGTCTTTCAATTGAGATTTCAGCCGGACCAGTTTAGAAAATCTCAAATGGCCATGCTTAACCGCGTTCATCTCAACGGCCTTCGTGCCGTCGAAACCGTTGCCCGTCTCGGCTCGCTAGCGGCGGCCGCCGGTGAGCTCAACGTTTCCGTCAGCGCCGTCAGCCAGCAGATAAGCCGCACCGAAAAGCAGCTCGGCCAGGCGCTGTTCGAGCGCACGGCGAGCGGTCTGGTGCTGACCGAGTTCGGCGCCGTCTTCGCGACCCGCCTCGGGGCTGGATTTCGCGAGCTTGCCCAGGCCGTGGCGCTGGCCGACGAAGCGAGCCAATGCACATTGGTCGTCTCGGCAGCGCCAGCCTTCGCTTCGAAATGGCTGCTGCCCAGACTGTCGCGCCACTTCGACCGCCATCCCAACGTGCTGTTGCGCATCGACGCTTCGGTGCGGCTGGCCAATCTCGACCATTCCGACGTCGACATCGCCATCCGGCTTGGCGACGGCAAATGGTCCGGCGGGCGGGCTGAACTGCTCCTGGCGCAGGAAGTGTTCCCGGTCTGCGCACCCGACATCGCCCGAAAACTGAAATCGATCGAGGACCTTGCGCAGACCTGCGCCATCACCGACGAGCGGGCGATGATCAACTGGGAGAGTTGGTTCGCGGCGGCCGGTGTTGCGCCCGTCACCTTCCAGAAAGGCGCGCGCTTCACGGACCCGATGCTGTGCCTGGAATCGGCGATCGCCGGCCATGGCGTGATGCTGGGCTGGCAGTTGCTGACGGCGGATGCGCTGGCCGACGGGCGGCTGGTGGCGCCGTTCAGCATCCGCGCCCAGAGCGGACTCGGCTACTGGCTGGTGACCGCGTCGGCCAAGACGGAGAGCCGCAAGGTCCGGGATTTCAAGGCTTGGATCAAGGAAGAGATCGAGGCGACGATGGCGCAGTTCGGATCACTCGAAAGCGCGGCATAAAGCCTGTCCCATCCCGATGGAATCGGGATGAGGCTCTGTCGCTTTTGGCGGACCATGATCTTTTTTCGAAAACCGGTGCCCGCTTTTGGGGGCCATGGCCTGAACTGGCCCAGCGCAATCGCGGTGGAAAGACGGGTGGCGCCGGTCTATGTAAGGTATCGGACCTCACATCACGGCAGGCAGGATCATGACTACACATTCGCGCGGCGTTTCCGCAACGATCGACACGGTGAAGCTCGACAGGCTGGCGGAAGTCGCCATCAAGGTCGGCCTGCAATTGCAGCCCGGCCAGGATCTCGTACTGACCTCGTCGATCGCGGCATTGCCGCTGACCAGGCGCATCGTCGAGCATGCCTACAAGGCCGGTGCCGGTCTGGTGACACCGATCTTCAACGATGACGAGATGACGCTGGCGCGCTATCGCTTCGGCGCCGACGCCAGCTTCGATCGCGCCGCCGGCTGGCTCTATGAAGGCATGGCGAAGGCTTTTTCCAACAATGCCGCCAGGCTTGCCGTGCGCGGCGAGGATCCGTCGCTCCTGTCGGCGCAGGACCCGGCAAAAGTGGCGCGCGCCAACAAGGCCAATTCCATGGCCTACCAGCCGGCGCTGGAAAAGATCACCGGCTTCGACATCAACTGGAACATCGTCGCCTATCCGGACCTCGCCTGGGCCAAGCAGGTGTTTCCCGATGACGCCGACGACGTCGCGGTGGCGAAGCTCGCCGACGCGATCTTCGCGGCGTCGCGGGTCGATGTGGAAGACCCGATCGGCAATTGGAAGGCGCACAACGCCGCGCTGCGCGGCCGAACCGAATGGCTGAACGGCCATAATTTCCATGCGCTGCACTTCACCGGACCAGGCACCGACCTGACAGTCGGGCTGGCGGACGGCCATGAATGGATGGGCGGCGCCTCGACCGCCAAGAACGGCATCACCTGCAATCCCAACATCCCGACCGAGGAGGTCTTCACCACGCCGCATGCCAGGCGCGTCGAGGGCCATGTCTCCTCGACCAAGCCGCTGTCCTACCAGGGAACGTTGATCGACGAGATTTCGGTGCGTTTCGAGGAAGGCAGGATCGTCGAGGCCAAGGCGTCGAAGGGCGAGGATGTGCTGAAGAAGGTGCTCGACACCGACGAGGGCGCACGGCGTCTCGGCGAGGTGGCGCTGGTGCCGCATTCCTCGCCGATCTCGGCCAGCGGCCTGTTGTTCTTCAACACGCTTTTCGACGAAAACGCCGCCTGCCACATCGCGCTCGGCCAGTGCTATTCCAAGTGCTTTGTCGACGGTGCCTCGCTCAGCCAGGACGAGATCGCCGCGCGCGGCGGCAACAAGAGTTTCATCCACATCGACTGGATGATCGGCTCGGACAAGATCGACATTGACGGCGTCCACAAGGACGGCAGCCGTGTGCCGGTGATGCGCAAGGGCGAGTGGGCCTGAGGGGTTCGGCGTAGGGAGGTCGAATGGCGTTCGACCTGATGGTCAAGCGGATCTACGAGCCGGCCGCTGCCGATGACGGGCAGCGGGTGCTGGTCGATCGCATCTGGCCGCGCGGCGTCAGCAAGGAGCATGCCGCGCTGGCGCTGTGGCTGAAGGAGATCGCGCCGAGCGACGAGTTGCGGAAGTGGTTCGGGCATGAGCCCGCACGCTGGGCGGAGTTCCAGAAACGCTATCGCGTCGAGTTGGATCGGAATGAAGAAGCGGTGACGCAACTGCGCGACCTGCTTCGGGAGGGCAAGGTAACGCTGCTCTACGGCGCCCATGACGAGGCGCACAACAATGCGGTGGCGCTGGCGGAGTATTTGCGCGGGAGAGGCTGAGGCGGCCATAACTTTCTGGGGCCGGCGGGACAGCGCCCCCCTCTGTCCTGCCGGACATCTCCCCCACAAGGGGGGAGATCGGCAGCTTCAACGGCTTCGCTACCTACTTCACCGCCTGCTCATAAACATCCGGCTTGAACCCAACCAGAACCCGATCGCCGATTTCCAGCACCGGCCGCTTGACCATCGTCGGCGTGGCCAGCATCAGCGCCTTGGCCTTCTTTTCATCGATGCCTTGCTTGTCCTTGTCCGCCAGTTCTCGGAATGTGGTGCTGCCCTTGTTGAGCAGCTTTTCCCAGCCGACCTTGCCGACCCAGCCATCCAGCCGCTTCGCGTCCAGCCCCTCCGCACGAAAATCGTGGAAGCGATAGGCCACGTCATGGCTCTCCAGCCAGACGCGCGCCTTCTTGACCGTGTCGCAGGTGGTGATGCCGTAGATCGTAATCGTCAAAGCGCGTCCCTCAAGCTGACAGTCGAATCCGTCCCACAGCCTAAAACCGCCCTTCCCGCTTTGCCAGCACCCAGGCCCGCAACCGCGGAATTTTCGGGCGACAACCACGAAGAGATGGGTTTCTTCGATGGCTGGGGCACTGTGACCGATCAGCTTGCCGAGTATGTGAAGACGATTTGAACCTCTCGCATGGAGGCCAGGACACCGTCCCGGCCGCCATGCTTGTTTCTCGATCCTGTAGCGAAGAGCCGACTCCGAAGTCGGAGCTTCCAGCCTCAGTAGTAGAAGCGCTCTTCGGTGATCTTGCCGTTCTTGACCGTGTAGAGGCCAACCTCGTCCATGGCGACACGCTCGCCGGTGGCCTTGGGCGTGACGTCAAACTTGAAGCGCACCGCGAACTGGTCGCCGTTGACATAGGGCCCTTCGACCGAGCCGCCATGCACTTCATGGTTTTCCTGCCACCATTGGCTTTTCTGCCTGAGGGCCTCCTTGCCATGGCTGACGGCCATCGGGCCCTCCATGGCTTCGTAGCTGGCGATATCGTCGGCATTGTATTTTTCAGCAGCACCGGCGTTATCACCCTGCTTGAGGAGTTCGGTGAAATCCTTGGCAATGTCCGTGATGGTCATGTGTGTTCCTCCTGTTCAGACGCACTGCAATTAGGGAAGAGCCTGCCCGTCTGCCACCTGTGCCCACATGACAGCTGACAAAGTGTGTCAGGACGATCGATATAGCGCGGCTCTGTGACGATGAATTGCAGGAGCGCCGGCAGCGGCCTCGGTTGCGGACGCAAGCCAATTCCGCAATGCTGGATGCATGTGCAACCTCTACAACATCACCACGACGCAAGAGGCGGTCCGCCAATGGACGCGCGCGCTGCGCGATATCAGCGGCAACCTTGAACCTTCCGTTGACATCTACCCCAATCAGCCCGGCCCGGTCGTCCGCAACACGGCAGACGGGAAGCGTGAGCTGGCGAAACTGCTTTGGGGGTTGCCGACGCCACCAGAGCGCATGAAGGGTAAGGCCGACTACGGCACGACCAACGTTCGCAATCCACAATATTCGCACTGGCAACAGTTTGTCGGGGTCGAGCATAGATGCGTCGTACCGGTCACCAGTTTTGCCGAACCCAGCCCGACACCGAGCGACAAGGACCCAGAAACAGGCATCCAGCGCAATTACTGGTTTGCCCGTGACGAATGCCGGCCGCTGTTCTTCTTCGCCGGCTTCTGGACCCGTTGGCAGGGTGTTCGAAAGGTCAAGGACGGACCGGGCGACTTCGAGTTATTTGCCTTCATGACAACCAAGCCTAACGCCCTCATCGCGCCGATCCATGAGAAGGCCATGCCAGTAATCCTGACCACGTCGGAGGAGACCGAGGCCTGGCTGGCGGCACCCTGGGCAGAAGCACGGCATTTGCAGCGAACAGCGCCAGACAACGCGTTGGTCGTCGTTGAGAAGCCAGCCACACAAATCAAGTTTCCGCAGCAGGCACCGGCCCAAGGGTCTCTGTTCTAGGCTGAAGGGACAGCCGCGTTCCTCATTCCTCGTCTCGCCATATCACACGGCGAACCATGCGGATTTCGACAAGGCGTCTCACACGAATTTTCAAGCGCTCGGCAGCGCTCGGCAAAATTATGTCGGCATCAAGCTCGCGAAGCTTGCAGCGCTCGCACCGCATATGCCGTTCGACATCCCAAAAGGCAATGTCACCGACAAGCTTCGCGAGATCGCCGGGCAGATAGTGCCGGGTGATGTTGCAGTGCCGGCATCGGACACGAATGAGTTGCCCCACTTCGTGCGCGAGGCATAGGGTTTGTACATTTCGGCGCGGTCGGGTGCTCAATTCCGGCATCAACTAATTTAGGAATGTCTTCCTAGATTAGTCAATTCCTACTTAATTCCATGGTCGTTTGTTCACATGTCGATCAGACCCGCGGTTGCGGGCGACCATGCGAAGGCGGAAGAGGCTAGCCCGGCAGCATGGGGCAGTTGGCGCCACGGCGCAGGCTGACATGCGCCACATCGCCAATGCTGAATTGAAACCCCTCGGCCTGGCGCGGCGCATCGATCACCACCGGCAACCCCTGCCCAAGTTCAGCATGCAGCCGCAAGGTACGGCCGTGGAAGACGATGCTGTTCACCCGCGCCGGCGCGGTTCCTTCGGTCGCCTCGGTGGCGGCCAGCAAGTCCTCCGGACGCACGCCGATGGTGCGCATCTCACCTTCGCCGGGTGCCTGGCCGGTTTCGGAGGTAGCCTCCAGCGGCAGAGCGCCGGCAGTGAAGCGCAAACGATCGCCGTCGCGGCCGACAAAGCGCGACTGCAGCAGGTTCATGGTGCCGATGAAGCTCGCCACGAACTTCGTCGCAGGCCGGTCATAGAGCGTCGCCGGCGGCGCGATCTGCTCGATGCGGCCCTTGTTCATGACGACGATGCGATCGGAGATCGACAGAGCCTCGGTCTGGTCATGGGTGACCATGACGAAGGTCGTGCCGAGCCGCGACTGCAGCCGCTTCAACTCGACCTGCATCTGTTCGCGCAGATGCGCATCGAGCGCCGACAGCGGCTCGTCGAGCAAGAGCACGCGCGGCTCGCAGACGATGGCGCGAGCAAGTGCCACGCGCTGGCGCTGGCCGCCCGACAATTCGGAGACACGGGCGCGAAGCTTGTCGGCGAGACCGACCATGCCCAGCGCTTCGCCGACCCGCTTTGCCTGCTCGACTCCCGTCAATCTGCGCAATGACAGGCCGAAGCCGACATTGTCGGCGACATCCATATGCGCAAACAGCGCGTAATCCTGGAACACCGTATTGACCGGCCGGTCGAAAGGCCGAAGCGCCGTGATGTCGCGGCCGTCGAGCAAGACCTTGCCGCTCGACGGGCTTTCGAAGCCGGCGATGACGCGCAGGCTGGTGGTCTTGCCACAGCCTGACGGCCCGAGCAGCGTGATGAACTCGCCGCTGATAATGTCGAGATCGACGGTATCGAGCCCAACGATGCCGCCCGGGAAAACCTTGGAGACCGCCTGCAACCGGACGAGTGGATCAGGCGCCATCGCGAACCTCGGAAGGCTTCGTGGTGTTGACCCACAGGATCTGGCATTGCTCGGCGCCGGGATTGCGGAAGGCATGCAACAGCGTGCTCTTGAAGGCAAAGCTGTCGCCGGTCTTCAGCCCGTATTTTGTCGAGTCCACCACCAGTTCGGCCTCGCCCGAAAGCACATAGCCGAATTCATGACCGGCATGGGCATAGGCTTCCGCCGTGCCGCCACCGGCCTCCACCGTCACCAGCATGCCGGTCAGCGTCGCACCGGGCGGCGACAGCAGCGCCTTGGCAATGCCTTCCGACTTGACGGGAATGGAGCGCCGCTTGTCGGCGCGCACGCAATAGAGATCGTTGACGGCCTCGTCGCCATCGGCGATCAGCGCCGAAGGCTCGATGTCGAGGGCGGCGGCGAGCGGCCAGATCACCTTGACGCGCAGCGAGGACATGCCGCGCTCGATCTGGCTCAGCGCGCCGATCGACACGCCTGCCCTGGCCGCCAGTTCGGCCAGTGACAGGCGCCGCTCCAGCCGCAGCGCCCGCACACGGCGCCCGACGCGAACATCGGCATCGTCCCTGGGTTTTTCGGCGGCGTCGTCCAGCATGTCCATGCATTCGTCCTCGTTGTCTTTCCCTTCTCCCGCAACGGGAGAAGGCAAGAGTGCTCACCCACCAGCCTTCACTTTCTCGAACATCTTGGCCACATCGTCGTTCTGCTTCATCGGCCCGGTGAAGATCGTGGTTTTCAGCATCACTTCCGGATCGGACGGCAGTTGCAGCTTTTCCAATTCATCCTTCGCCACGCCGGCGAAGGCGGTGCTCAGAGAACTACCATAGCCATAGGACTGGATCAGGTACTTGCCCGAATCGGCATCGAGCCGGCTGTTGATGAAATCATAGGCCAGATCGACATTCTTGGCGTCCTTCAGCATCACGAAGCCGCAGGCCCAGGTCAGCATGCCTTCCTTCGGCTTCATGAACTCGACCGGCACGCCCTGCTTCTTCAGCGAGGTGGCCGACGCGTTCCAGGTCATGGCGGCGACAAGCTGGCCGCTGGCCAGCGCCTGCTCGACCGACGTCATGTCCGTGGTGTAGCTCGACAGCAGCGGGCGTTGTTCGCGCAGCTTTGCCGCGACCTTGTCCATCTCAGCGGGCGTCATGTCGAACGGATTGACGCCGGCCAGAAGCGCGGCGACGATCGGCGTGTCATGCACGGCGTCGATCGTCGCCATGCGTCCGGCATATTGCTTGTCCCACAGCAGGTTCCAGCTTGCCTCGGGGTTCTTCACCAGATCGGTGCGGTAGAGGATGGAGGTGTTGCCCCAGTCCCACGGCACCATCCACACCTTGCCGTCGCCGGCCTGCAGGTCGGGCAGGTTCTTGAACACCGGGAAGATCGAATCCCAGTTCTTGATGCGCTTGGTGTCGATCGGCTGCAGCAGGCCTTCCTTGTTCCAGCGCGCCACCTTGTCATAGCAGGGATGCGCGATGTCAGGCCGGAAGCCGGCCTTGACCTTGGTGAAGGCATCGTCGTCGTCGCCGAAGATCGAGGCCTCGACGCCATCGGGATGAGCGGCGAGGAAGCTCTTGTTGAAATCGGGCAGTTCGTAACCCGACCAGGTGAAATATTGCAGCTTTTCGGCGGCCGGCGCTACGGTCGAAGACAGTGCTAGCGCCAGCGCGGCGAGGCCGGCGCGCGCCTTGTATCCGGTTATCGATGTCAGGTGGAATGTCATTTTCGTTCTCCTCTCATTGTTATGGTCAGGCTGGATCGCGGCGCGCGGCACCGAGCCCGCGATGGCGCAGGATCTCGGCAGTGCCGGCGATGATGAAGGATGTGGCCAGGATCACCGTCCCCAGCGCCATGACGGTCGGCAGCGAGCGGGGAAAGCGCAGTTGGCTCCAGATATAGAGCGGCAGGGTCGGCTCGGTTCCGGCAAGGAAGAAGACGACGATGAACTCGTCGAAGGAGATCAGGAAGGCCAGCATGAAGGCCGACAGCACGGCGGGCAGGCTGAGCGGCAGCATGACGCGCCGGAACGTCGTCCAGTCGGAGGCGCCGAGGTCGAGCGCCGCCTCGCGAACCGTCCTGGGGATGGCGGCGAAACGGCTGCGCATGACGACCACGGTCGTCGGCAAAGCCACGAGTATGTGGCCGAGCACGATGGCGACTCGCGACGGCCCAAGGCCGATGAGGTTGATCAGGATCAGCAACGATATGCCGACGATGACGCCGGGGATGAGGATCGGCAGGCGGGCTATGGCGCTTATGGTGGCGGCAAGCGGCGAGCGGCCATAGAGGTCCATATAGGACACGGTGATGCCGCACAGCGTGGCACCGGAAGCGGCGATGGTGCCGATGACGAGGCTGTTCAAGAGCGCGCCGGACAGCGCCGGATTGCCGTAGAGCGTCGCATACCATTGCGACGTAAAACCCTGCAGCGGAAACGCCGCCTGGATGGAATCGTTGAAGGAAAACAGCGGAATCAGCAGGACCGGCAGATAGAGAAACACCAGATAGGCAAGGACGTAGAGGCCGAGCCAGCGGCCATCCGGTTTCGTGCCGGCGCGTTCGGCTTTCATGTGCGGCTGCCAAATCTGCGGTCGGCACCGCGCGCGACCAGCACCACGACGAGGATGACCAGCATGACGCAGACCGAAAGCGCGGCGCCGAACGGCCAATCATTGGCCTTGCCGAACTGCGACTGGATCAGCGTGCCGATCATGGTGCTGGCCGGGCCGCCGACCATGGCCGGCGTGACATAGTCGCCGACCGTCGGCACGAAGACGACGAGCGCGGCCGCCAGCACGCCCGGCATGGAGTTCGGCAGCACGACGCGGCGGAACGCGGTAAACGGCCGCGCGCCGAGGTCGGAGGCAGCCTCGAGCAGCGATTTCGGGATGGTGTCGAGCGCCACATAGATCGGCAGGATGGCGAAGGGCGCATAGGCGTGAGCCAGCGTGACGACCACAGCGGCCGGCGTGTTGAGAAAAGCCAGTGTCGGCTCCGACCAGATGCCGCTTTCGATCAGCGCCGAGTTCAGGACGCCGTTATAGGCGAGCACGATCTTCCAGGCGAAGACGCGCAGGAGATAGCTGGTCCAGAATGGCAGCGTCACCAGGAACAAGAGCAGGCCGCGCCGGCGCCCGGCATGGAAGGCAAGATAATAGGCGACGGGATAGGCGGTGGCGACGGTTGCCAGCGTCACCAGGCCGGCGATGACCAGCGAGCGCAGCGTCACCGTCCAGTAGAGCGGATCGGTGGCCACGGTGACGAAGTTCTCGACGGTCAGCCCGACGCCGAGGAGCGAGCCGTCATTGCCGCGGAAGGCGAGGAACAGCACCAGGCCAAGCGCGAACAGGATCAGCAGGAAAGTGACCAGCGCCCCTGGCAAAAGCATGGCGAGCCGGAAGCCCGATGAAGACCGGGCCCCTGGCGCTTGTGCTGCAACTAAGGCCGACATCGACCTGCCCACCAAATTTGAAATTGGCTAACAGTTTTTCATATTCGTGAAACTGTCAAGCAGAATCCGGCTTTCCTGAATTGGTTGTCATCAACGCTCCAGCGACTGCCGGAACGCTTGGGACTTTGCCCGGTATGGTCAAAAAGCCGTAGCCGACCTGGTAAGCCTGCCGTTCTCGGCCGCGTTCGTCAGCTAATCTCATCCGAACCGTTTGGCCGGTGTGCCTCGAACGGCTGCGCGCACCGCGAACAGCCCGCCCTCCTGCGGGTTTGCCTGCAAATGTCTCTCGCTCATGGTAAACCGCGCCGAAGTGACGAAGAGGGTATCGAAATTCTCGCCGCCGAAGGTGCAGCTCGTGGGCCAGCTGCACGGCAGGTCCACCACCTTGTCCAGGACCCCGTCAGGTGAAATGCGAACCAGGCACCCGCCCCCCGCAACGCGACAGTTCCAGACATAGCCTTCCGCATCCATGCACGACCCGTCCGGCAGACCGCGTGGAAAGTCCGAGAAGAAGGGACGCCTATCGGTTATTCGCGACCGCACCCTGTCCCAGCGATAACGAAAGACCTGGTTCTTCGTCGTGTCCGCCGTGATGAAGGCATTATCCGCTGTCCAGATCATCGTGTTGGTGATGCCGAAGCGATCGGCACTGAGCGCCTCGACAATGCCGGCTGTGTCGACGCGATAGATCCGCCCCGCATCTCGCGAAATATCGCGCGCAAGATCATCGTCGTCGATGTTGTTTTCCATGGTGCCGACCCAGAACGAGCCATCCGGGGCGACCACGCCCTCATTCAACCGTGTGTCAGGGCTGTCCGGTTCGATCGTCGCGATCGTCCTGAAGGCTTCTCCGAAATCCCACAGAGCCACATCCTTTCGCAGCCCGACGATCGCGCCACCGTCCCCGCGCAGGCCAATCGAGGTTGCGAGGTCCGGTGTCTGCCAACTCTGATGATCGCGAGTAACCGGATCGAGCTGGTGGATGCGTCGCCCGACTATATCCACCCAGATCAGTGTCTTCCTGTTCTCGTCCCAGAGCAGGCTCTCACCGACGATATCCTGGGCATCGAACGCCAAGCCTGGCCGTTTTTCTCCGCTATCCACTGCCCTTCCTCTCCAACTGTCGCGTAGTCAACCGCTATTGACAGACAAGATTTCACAAAGATATACACATTTCAAGAAAACATGTCATACAGGTTTTGGGCAAATGGTAAGCGATCGCAGCATAGGGCCTGACGAGACAAATCCCGGGCTGGTGAGCGCCGCCATTCAGGCCATCACCCAACACATCCGCGTTGAAGGCCTTGGCCCTGGCGACCTCTTGCCCAGTGAAGCCGACATGACCCGCAAGCTCAGTGTCTCGCGCACGGTGGTGCGGGAGGCGTTTCGGTCGCTGTCGGCGATGCGCCTGATCGACATGAGCGCCGGGCGGCGCGCCAGCGTTGCCAAGCTCGACATTGGCGCGATGTCGATGGTGATCGAGCACGGCGTCACGACCGAACAGATCAGCATCCAGCAGGTCTATGATGTGCGCCGCACCATCGAAATGCGCACGGTGGCGCTGGCCGCGCTCCGGCGGACCGACGCGGAGGCGGCTGACGTTCAGAAATGCGCGCAGCTGATGCGCGAGAATTACCGTGCGCCGGAGATCGTCATGGAACACGACATCGCATTCCATGAAGCGATCGCGCGGGCCTCTCACAACCCGGTGTTTTCGTTGATCATCAACGCCTTCAGCGGCGTCACGCGACGCACCTGGGTGATCGGCTGGCGTACGCGTGCAACCGAGGAAGAGCAGATCAAGATGATCGAGGGGCACGCGGATATTGCTCGGGCGATCATCGCGGGGAACCCGCAACTCGCCGCCGAACATATGGCCGCGCATTTCGACAAAAGCGTCAAGGCATTGATCGACGCGGGGATCGCATGAAAATCCGCTCGCTTGAGACCATTCGTATCGAAGAGCGGCCCAATCTGCTCTGGATCGAGGTGCATACCGACGAGGGCATCACCGGCCTTGGCGAAACCTTTTTCTTGGCCCGCACGGTCGAGGAATATGTCCATGAATATGTCGCGCCGCGCGTGATCGGCCGCGATCCACTGCAGATCGATCTGCTTTCCGCGGACCTGGTCGGCTATCTTGGTTTCCGCTCAAGCGGGGTCGAAGTCCGCGGCAATTCCGCCTTCGACATCGCGCTCTGGGATATTTTCGGCAAGGCCATGAACCAGCCGATCGCGCAACTCCTGGGAGGCTTTTCGCGGCAGTCCATCCGTACCTACAACACCTGCGCCGGCACCGAATACATCAAGGACAGCAAGGGGCAGACCACCGCGAATTATGGTCTCGGCACAAGGCAAGGCTACGACGACCTGAACGGGTTTCTCCACCGCGCCGACGAATTGGCAGCGGAGCTGCTCGAGGACGGCATCACGGCCATGAAGATCTGGCCTTTCGACCATGCGGCCGAGAAAAGCCGAGGGCAAGACATCAACGCCGGCGACCTGAAAGCCGCGCTGCAACCCTTCGAGAAGATCCGCAAAGCTGTCGGTGACAAGATCGACATCATGGTCGAGTTCCACTCCATGTGGCAGCTCTTGCCCGCGATCAAGATTGCCAAGGCGCTCGGGCCTTACGGCACGTACTGGCATGAGGATCCCATCCGCATGGACAGCCTCGCCGATCTCAAGCGCTATGAGGCCGCGAGCCCGGCACCGATCTCGGCGTCGGAAACCTTGGGCAGTCGCTGGGCATTCCGCGACCTTCTGGAGACCGGCGCCGCAGGCATCGTCATGCTGGACATTTCCTGGTGCGGCGGGCTTTCCGAAGCACGCAAGATCGCGGCGATGGCTGAGGCCTGGCATTTGCCGGTCGCGCCGCACGACTGCACCGGGCCGGTGGTTCTGGCGGCGTCCACGCATTTGTCCCTCAACGCGCCCAACGCACTCGTACAGGAGAGTGTGCGGGCATTTTACAGGACCTGGTATCGCGACCTCGTGACCGCGCTACCGGAAGTCAAGGACGGCATGATCACCGTGCCGCCTGGCCCCGGCCTCGGGCTGGAACTCAATCCCGACCTCGGTCGGGCCTACACCGTCCATCGCCGCGTCTCCGACAAGGCGGACATCTGAAGAACACCAACGGGAGGATTAGTAATGAAACGACTGACTGCAACGCTTTTGCTCGCGACGACACTGTTCGCCGGGCCTTCCGTCGCCAGCGCCGACGGGCTCAACATCGTCTTCACGCACCATTCGTCGGCGTCGAACACCTTCTGGCAGGCGGTGAAAAAGGGCTTTGACGATGCCTGCGGCAAGGTCGAGGCCAAGTGCAACATGATTTTCACCCAGACCGAAGGCTCGGTCGAGCAGCAACTCGCCAACATGCGCGCCGCGCTTGCGGCAAAGCCGGATGCCCTGCTGACCTCGATTGTCGACAACAAGGCGTTCGACGACGTCATCAAGGAAGCGCGAGATGCCGGTGTGTTGGTGATTGCCGTCAATGTGGATGACACCGAGGGCGCCAAGGGCAATGCGCGGCAGGCCTTCATAGGGCAGGGTTTCAAGCCGGCGGGCTATTCGCTCGGCAAGGCGATTTCCGAGAGCTTCCCGAAAGAGGGGGCAATCAAGGTTCTGGTCGGCATTTCCGCACCCGGCCAGAACTGGTCCGAAAGCCGCGGCGCAGGCGTGATGCAGTTCCTGGAAGAGTACAAGGCGGCCCACCCCGACCGCCAGGTCTCATGGGAGCGGATCGACAGCGGAACGGACCTCGCGATCACGTCCGATCGTGTCGGCGCCTATCTCAATGCGCATCCCGACACCACAGCCTATTTCGACACCGGCTTCTGGTGCGCGGGCGTAGCGCGGTCGCTGCAGGATCGCGGCGTCGCGCCGGGCAAGGTCCTCCTTGGCGGGTTCGATCTGGTGCCGGAAGTGCTGCAGCAGATGCAGAAGGGCTACGTACAGGCTTTGGTGGACCAACAGCCCTACATGCAGGGCTTCATGCCGGTCATGGAAGCCTACCTGAACAAGAAGGTAGGTCTGGCCCCCTCCGACATCGATACGGGTCAAGGCATCGTGCGCCCGAATCAGGCCGACGCGATCATGACACTTTCATCGCAAGGCCTGCGTTAAGCCCACGCGCGCCATGTGTTCACCCGGCGGTGTTCGCACCGCCGGGTGGTCCCTTGCCTCGAATTCCTGGAGCCTGCCTTGAAACGCCTCTTCAAGACCTATCTGGAAAAGCCGGAACTGGCGGGACTGATCCTGCTGGTGCTTCTGGTGGTGATTTTCGAGATCCGCTCGAATGGCGTGTTCCTCAACCAGGATAACCTTCGCGGCATGCTCGGCATTCTGCCGGAAACGGGCCTCGTCGCCATCGGCGTCACCATCTTGATGATCAGCGGAGAGTTCGACCTTTCGGTTGGATCGGTGTTTGCCCTGATGCCGATGTGCATGGCGGTCCTCATGGTCGAAGGGGTGCCTTTCCCGCTTGCTTTGGTGGCCGGGCTTGTCGTTTGCGCGGTGATCGGATTTATCAACGGCTATGTGACGATCTGGTTCGAGATCCCGAGCTTCATCACCACGCTCGGCATGCTTTTCATCGCCCGGTCGCTGACGATCGTCGTCTCGGGCGGGTTTCCACCCTTGCTTCCCGCCGATCTTCCGAACTGGCTGTTCACTTCGTTCGTCGGCCCTGGCAACATGTTCCGCATGTCGTTCCTGTGGTTTGCGGGAATTGCCCTGCTGACGTCACTGATGCTTTCCAGAACCAATTTCGGCAATTGGATAAAGGCCACCGGCGGCTTCCACCCGGCTGCCGCCTCCATGGGCATCCCGACCGCGAGAGTAAAACTCGCATGCTTCGTGCTTTGCTCGATGCTGTCGGGCTTCGCCGGCATGTTGCAAGTGCTGAGGCTGGGCTCTCCCTTGCCTTCCATCGGCGAAGGCCTGGAGCTCCAGGCGGTGGCCTCGGCGGTCATCGGCGGCGCGTCGCTCGCAGGCGGCATCGGTACCGTCGCCGGCGGCATCATCGGCACAATCCTCATCCGCATCATCGACAACGGGCTGGTGCTCTCCAATGTCGACGCGAACTGGTTCAAATTCGCGATCGGCTTCCTGACCATTTTCGCCGTCGTCGCCAACGCCTGGATGCGCAAGCGCGCCAAGGCGATCAAGATGGAGGGCTGAGCCATGGAAGACGCAATCATCTCCGTCCGCAATCTTCACAAATGGTATTCCGGCGTCCACGCGTTGAAGGGCGTGAGCCTCGACCTGAAGCGAGGCGAGGCACTTGGGCTGGTCGGCGACAACGGTGCCGGCAAATCGACGCTCATCAACATTCTGTCAGGCGTCCACACCGCCGACGAGGGCGAGATCCTGGTCGAAGGCAGACCAGTGCGAATCGCCAGGCCGCGCGACGCGATGAACCTCGGTATCGAGACCATCTACCAGTACAATTCGATGGTCCCCACCATGTCGATCGCCAGGAACCTGTTTATCGGCCGCGAACCGACGCTGTTTTCCGTATTCGGCGTCGGCATCCTGGATCAAAAGCAGATGGCCAGCGAGAGCATCAAGGCGATCGCCAATGTCGACCTGCATCTGCGCTCGCCCGACGCACTGGTCGGTGAATTGTCAGGCGGCCAGCGGCAGGGCGTCGCCATCGCGCGGGCCATGCATTTCAAGTCGAAGGTGATGATCCTCGACGAGCCGACCAATCACCTTTCGGTCAAGGAGACCAGCAAGGTCATCGGCTTTGTGCGTGGATTGAAGGCGCAAGGGGTGACCGGCGTTTTCATCAGCCACAACATGCATCACGTTTTTGATTGCTGTGATCGTGTGGTCGCGATGGCGCGCGGCGAGGTCGTTCTCGACAAGCGCATCGAGGAAACCTCCATCGATGAAGTTCACAACGTGCTTTGAGGAGCGGGAACGGTGATGACGAACCTTTCCGGTAAAGTCGTGCTCCTGACGGGTGGTCTGGGTTCGCTCGGCCGCGCCCAGGCTGCCGCGCTTGCCCGCGCTGGCGCGCGCGTGCTTCTGCTTGACCGACCGGAGAATGCGGAAGGGCCCAAGATCGCGGCGGAATTGGCGGCGACAAACAAAGGTACGATCGTCTATGTCGGTTGCGACTTGAACCAGCTGGCCGAAGCCGAGGCAGCGGTCAAGGCGCTCGTCGACGAAGAAGGCACGATCGATATTCTGATCAACAACGCGGCGCTCATCATCAACCGTCCGTTCGAGGAATTCTCACTTGGCGAGTACGAGGACCAGATCCGTGTAAATTCGTCAGCCGCCTTCGCGCTGGCGCGCGCCTGCGCGCCTGGCATGAAGAGGAAGGGCCAGGGCAGGATCGTCAATTTCTGCTCGGTGACGCTGAACGGCCGCTGGGACGGCTACGTGCCCTATGTGGCTTCGAAGGGAGCCATGCTGGGGCTCACCAAGTCGCTGGCGCGGGAATTAGGACCACACGGCATCACCGTGAACGCGGTGTCGCCAGGCGCCGTCGTTTCCGAGGCAGAGGAGCGCGTCTTCGGAGAACGGCTCGAGGAATACAACGACTGGATCCTTACCAACCAATGCCTGAAGCGACGCATCGAGCCGCAGCATATCGCCGATCTCGTGCTGTTCCTCGTCTCCCCGGCCTCGGACATGATCAGCGGTCAGAACATCAACATCGATGGCGGATGGTAGCCATAGCGGCCCTTCAATGACAAATGGCGATGAGATCGAACTTGCCGACGGGCGTGCAAGCCTTGTGGTGTGTCCCCGCGAGGGCGCCGCCATCCTGCGCTACGACGCGCTCCGCCCCGGCCGAGCACCTACGCCTCTGCTTGAGCCATCGAGAGGTCTGCTGAAGTTCGGGTCTCAACTGCTGATTCCCTGGTCAAACCGCATTTCCGGTGGAGGCTTCGAGTTTGACGGGCGCTTCCATGCGATAGAGCCCAATGTCGAAGGGGAGCGGTTCCCACTCCACGGCGACGCATTTCAAAGACCGTGGCGGTTGACGAGGCGAACCGGCACTGAAATCGAGCTGGCTCTGGAGGATGGGGCGATCGGACCCTACCGCTACCATGCAAGCGTCCGCTATGCATTGGAGGAAGGCGCGCTGTCCGCCGTGCTGGCTGTCGAAAACCGAGCCGCCATCCGCCTGCCCTACGGGCTGGGCTTCCACCCCTGGTTTCCGCGCCGCCCGCGCACTCTGCTGCAAGCATCGGCGCACAGTGTCTGGTTGGAAGACGAACGACACCTGCCGACGGGGGTGGTGCCGCTGGCCTCCCGGCCGGACTGGGACTTTTCGCAAGCCTCGCCGCTTCCCGACGCCTGGGTCAACAATGCCTTCGAAGGCTGGAACGGGCACGCCTCGATCATCCAGCCGGACGACGCCATCGCCCTCACGGTCGAGGCGTCGCCCTCGCTGAATGTCTTCGTCCTCTATTCGCCGGCACGAGACGCTGATTTCTTCTGCTTCGAACCCGTTTCACATGTGGTGGACGCCCATCACGGCAGCGGCCTGACGACGCTGGAAAAAGGCGGATCGACAAGCGCGCATTTGCGGTTACGCTGGGGTGAGCTATAGCGCCAGATCGGAAGTCGCGAAGCGGTGCAGTGGCATGGTGGCAAAGGCCATTTCCGTTGATCGTCCATCGCTTGGCACATGCTGCTTCAGGGCGTGTCGGCTTGAAGAGGCCATGCGCACCTCATAACATCGAACCATCCTGCGCAATAACGAGAGTGCAATGACAAACATGACGTTTCTGCCTGACGATGGCGTCTTTCTCGGCCGCGCTCGATCACCGGCTGTGCCCCATCCCCTGGTGGTCACGGTGCGTGACGGCACCGTCTTCGACATTACGTCGAGCGAGGCGCCGACCGTGCGGGACATCTGCGAGATGGCCGATCCGGCAGGGCATGTGCGCTCGGCCAAGGGCAAGCCGATCGGCTCGCTCGACGACATCGCGGCCAATAGTTTTGCAGCCGGGCGCGATCAGGCCAAACCCTATCTCCTCTCCCCGGTCGACCTGCAGGCGGTCAAGGCGTCGGGCGTCACCTTCGTCGTCAGCCTGCTAGAGCGGGTGATCGAGGAACAGGCGCGCGGCTCGGCGGAAAAGGCCGACGCCATCCGCGCCGACATTGCCGGGCTGATCGGCCACGATTTGTCGAAGCTCAAGCCCGGTTCGCCGGAAGCCATGGAGATCAAGGCCAAGCTGATCGCGCGCGGCGCCTGGTCGCAATATCTGGAAGTCGGCATCGGCCCCGATGCTGAGATCTTCACCAAGTGCCAGCCAATGGCGTCGGTCGGCTTCGGCGCCGATGTCGGCCTGCACCCGGTGTCGACCTGGAACAATCCGGAGCCGGAGATCGCCATGGTCGCCGCCTCGAGCGGCAGCATCGTCGGCGCCACCATCGGCAACGATGTCAATCTGCGCGACGTCGAAGGGCGTTCCGCTTTGCTGCTCGGCAAGGCCAAGGACAACAATGCTTCGGCCTCGCTTGGACCCTTCATCCGCCTGTTCGACGACACCTTCTCGATCGACGACGTGAAGAAGGCGGTCGTGCGCCTCAAGGTCGAGGGCGAGGATGGCTTTTCGCTGGAGGGCGCAAGCTCGATGGCCGAGATCAGCCGTTCGCCCGAAGAGCTCGTTGCCGCCGCGATGGGTCCGCACCACCAGTATCCGGACGGGCTGACGCTGTATCTCGGCACCATGTTCGTGCCGTCGAAGGACCGCGGCGAGAAGGGCAAGGGGTTTACCCACAAGGTCGGCGACATCGTCACCATCTCATCGGAAAAATTCGGCGCGCTGGTCAACCGGGTGCGGCTGTCGCCCGACTGCCCGCACTGGACCTACGGCGCCAGCCATCTCATGCGCGACCTGGCAAAGGCCGATCTGATCTAGACTCAATCCAAAACGCCATGACCTTGCTTGGCGTGGATGCCATCTGGGCCCGCCTTCACCACCGGTGCTCCGGTCGTGCTTGCCTTGGCGATCGACCGGCTGCGACGCCGCTGGCGCGCCGGACACAGCGCGGACAATCCGCCCGGCTGAGCCTCGCCGCCAATCATCCGACCGCTCCTGAAAAATCACCCCGGCTGATGCAATCTGATGGGACCGTTGATGGCGTCGCGTCAGGCGCCAACTACATCTGCAGATGGAGGCTTGCCATCCGTCGAAAAAGGGAATGCTCTGAGGCATCCGAGCGGCGCTGGCAAAAGACGCAATCCGGCCGACGCCGGAACAGGGACGGATCATCTTCAACCGGGAGGAAATCAAATGCTGACAAGACTGAGATTTGTGCTCTACGGCCTTCTGGTCGCGCTGACGGTCATTCCGGCAGCCGCGCAGGCCAAGACCTTCTACTGGATTTCGCATGGCGGCCCCGCCGACCCGGTCTGGACCTACTTCCTGGCCGGGGCCAAGCAATGGGCCAAGGACACCGGCAACACCGTCAACACCTCGTTCCACAATGGCGATGTTGCCTCCCAGCAGGAAGCGGTTCGCGCCGCCCTCTCGGCCAAGGCCGACGGCATCGTCACCACCAGCCCCGATCCGGGCAGCCTCGTCGAGATCGTCAAGGAAGCCCGCGCGGCCAACGTCCCGATCATCAACTTCAATACGCCCGATCCAAAAGCCAACTTCAATGCCTATGTCGGCGGCGACAACGTCACCTTCGGAAAGCATTGGGCGCAGTATCTGGTCGACAAGGGCCTGGTGAAGAAGGGCGACTTCGTCTGGATGCCGGTCGAGGTCCCCGGCGCCACCTATGGCGTCCAGGAAGAGGAAGGCATCAAGAGCGTCTTCGGACCGCTCGGCATCACCTATGAAGTGACCGAAGCGACGCTCGACCAGGCCGAGGTGATCAATCGCATGGTCGACTACCTCACCGCCCACAAGGGCAAGGTCAAGGCCGTTATCGGGCTGGGCGACCTCGTCACCGGCTCGATCAAGCGGGTGTTCGACCAGGTCGGCGTCAAGCCGGGTGAAATCCCTGTTGTCGGCTGGGGCAACTCGCTCGACACTACCCAGGAGGTTCTGAACGGCTACGTCAATGCCGGCCAGTGGCAGGACCCGCAGGCGACCAGCTATGTCGCGCTGTCGCTCGCCAACATGGCGGCGTCAGGCATTCCCCCGGGCTTCAACGTCATCACCGGCGCGCTCTATGAGAAGGACACCGCCGGCGTCTACGACAAGATCCTGTCCGGCAAATAAACCGCGATCCCTGGCGCCGCGCCCATCTGGCACGCGGCGCCAGATATCTGCTTGCGCCGCGACCATCCATCCGAGGCGGTGGAGATCGCGGCCCGTTCCAACCATGTCGCGGGTTCCCAGTGGAAAATCATTCGCTTGTCCAACGCCTGATTGCGCGGCCTGAATTCGGTCCCTTCGTGCTGCTCATCGTCGAGATCGGCGTTTTCTGGGGCTTCAACCACGACTTCCTGTCGCCGCAGAACATCTCCAACACCCTGGCCTTCACGGTCGAACTCGGCCTGATCGCGCTGGCGATGACCTTGCTGATGACATCAGGCGAATTCGACCTGTCCGTCGGATCCCTGTTCGGCTTCTCGCCAGTGCTGATGTGGACGCTGTTCAACGGCGGCGTCACATCGCTGGAGATGGGCTTCGTCGTCGCGCTGGTGGTTGCCGCCTTGATCGGCCTGGTCAATGGCTGGTTCGTCACGCAGCTCAAGATCCCGTCCTTCCTGGTGACGCTCGGCATGCTGCTGGTGGTGCGCGGCAGCGCGCTTTTCATCACCGACGGTTTTCCGCAGCGCACCTGGAGCGCCGAGGGCAGCTGGCTGGCGGAGGCACTGGTCGGCGACTTCTTCATCGGGCCGTTCCGCATCTACATGTCGCTGTTCTGGTTCATCGCCGCGGCGATCGCGCTCGGCTATGTGCTGACGCAAAGCCGGACCGGCAACTGGATCCAGGCGGCGGGCGGCAATCCCAACGCGGCGCGTGCCCGCGGCGTCAATGTCAACCGCGTCAAGATCGGCCTGTTCGTGCTGTCGTCGCTCATGGCCTCGCTGGCCGGCGTCATCTCCTCGCTGCGCACGTCGGCCGCCAATCCCAACAGCGGCACCGGCTACGAACTCGAAGTCATCGCCATGGTGGTGATCGGCGGCACGGCGCTGACCGGCGGACGCGGGACCATCATCGGCACCGTGCTCGGCATCCTGATCCTGCGCGTGATGCGCAACGGCATCGTGCTGATCGGCGTGCCCGGTCTTGCCTACAATATCTTCATCGGCGCGATCATCCTTGGCATGATGGCGCTCCACTCATGGCTGGAACGCCGGCACCAGGCAGGGACTTGAACCATGGCCGAGCCATTGATCCGCATGCAGAACATCCGCAAGTCCTACGGCCGCGTGCAGGCGCTTGTGGACGCTAATTTCCATGTCAACGAGCGGGAGATCGTCGGCCTGCTCGGCGACAATGGCGCCGGCAAGTCGACGCTGATCAAGGTCTTGTCGGGCGCGGTGCCGCTGACCAGCGGCGACATCTTCATCCGCGGCAAGAAGGTCACCTTGCGCAGCACCAGCGATGCCATCGCGCAGGGCATCGAAACGATCTACCAGGATTCCGCGCTGGTCACGCAACTGTCGATCGCCCGCAATCTGTTCCTCGGGCGCGAGCCGATCAAGCCGCCGCGTTTCCTCAACCGCATGGACCAGGAGGCGATGAACAACGTCGCCCGCGACCTGCTCAAACAGGTCGGCATTTCGAAGAACATTCCACCGACGACGCCGATCGGCTCGCTCTCCGGCGGCGAGCGCCAGGCGGTGGCGATCGCGCGCGCCATGCATTTCGACAGCGACCTCATCATCCTCGACGAGCCGACCAACAATCTCGGCGTCGCCGAAACACAAGGGGTGCTTAGCTTCGTGCGCAGCGCCCGCGATTCCGGCCATTCCTGCATTTTCATCGCGCACAACATCCATCACGTCTTCCAGGTGGTCGACCGCATCGTCGTCATGCGCCGGGGCAAGGTGGTCGCCGACGACATCGACCCGAAGAAGACAACCGTGACGGAGGTCGAACGGATCATCACCGGCATGTCGGACAAGGAAATCCGCGACGCCGTCGCCGACGGCAGGCCGTCGCACTGAGGACGGGCGGACCCGTCTTGCCGAAGCGGCTCAATGCGCATGGCGGCGATGGGTGTCAATCACCCGTCCGTCGGATCGCATCGGCTGCGAAATCACTTATCTGGCGCGTCATCGCATCGGCGCGTAGGGTTGCGGCATGAAGGCCACCGTCTCCGACATCGCCAGGAATTGCGGACTGTCGACCGCGACGGTCGACAGGGTGCTCAACAACCGGCCGGGCGCCAGCGCCGCCAACCGGCAACGCGTGATGGAAGCCGCCAAACAGCTCGGCTATCTGCCGGTCGCCGATCAGGTGACGCTTCCCTCCAGACCGGCAAACCTCGAGTTCTTCCTGCCGATCGGCAGCAACGCCTTCATGCAGGATCTGGCAAGGCACATCGAGGACTATGCATCGCGCCTGCCGCTGGTCGCTTCGTGCCGGATCCACAACCTCGCCGGCATCTCGCCGAACGCGCTGCAGAGCGCCGTGGAAAACCTGTCGCTGAGGGCCAATGGCGTCGGTGTCATCGCCATCGACCATCCGCGAACCCGCAACATCCTGCGCGACATCGTCGAAACCGGCATCCGCCTGGTGACGCTGGTGTCCGATATTCCGGCCGCTCCCCGCTCGGCCTATGTCGGCATCGACAACCGGGTGGCGGGCCGAACGGCGGCACTTCTGATGGGTCGCTTCCTCGGCGGCCGCGAAGGCCATCTGGCGATGGTCGTCGGTTCACGCTCCTACCGCGGTCATGAGGAGCGCGAAATGGGCTTTCGCTCCGTGCTCGGCGAGGAGTTTCCCAACCTCGCCGTGACCAGCGCCGTCGAGATCAACGACGAACCGGATGCCAGCTACGCCGAGACCATGAAGGCACTGCACAACGAACCGGAACTGCTCGGCATCTATTGCGTCGGGGCCGGACGCTCCGGTGTTGCCAGAGCCATCCGGGAAGCCAGGCCCAACCGCAAGCCGGTGTTCATCTGCCACGACCTTACAAAGGAGACGCGCGGCTACCTCGTCGACGACCTCGCCGACGTCGTCATCGACCAGAACGCCAGGCTGATCGCCGAACAGTCGGTCATCCGCCTGCTCGGCTCCATCGCCTCATCGGCGCCCTATCTTACCCGGAAATTCATCGAGCCGCGCCTGATTTTCAGGGAAAACGTGCCGGTGCAGTGAGGCGAGACCGCCTGGCAATGCCGGCTTTCCTTGGATTTGTCTGATAATTGACACGGCAAATCTGCACAGCTGCTATGCACAATTCATTGTTGCCGAATCATTGGGCAACTCGTAGTTTCTGGTCGTCGGCCATCTACTCCTCCCAGATGCGATGCCGACGCTGAATGGGGCGCACCTCCTCCCGCGCCACATTCGAAAATCGAGCCCGCTGCCACCTCCTCCCGGCAGCGGGCTTTTTTCATTCAATATCGGAAATTCCTGTGCCGCCCGCGCCAAAGGGCGCCAAGCATCGCCTCGGTCATACGACCGGCAAATCGCCAGCAGTCGCGGCGGATTTCAACCGGCGGCGGTGCCCCGGAAGGAAACGATCAACCCTTCGGCCATGCGCACGAACTGCGTGCTCGGGCCTTCGGCGCCCACGGTCTGCACGCTGACACGGGCGCCCTCGAACAGCAGCGACAGCGTATCGGCAAGCAGTTCGGCCTGACCGATGCCCGCACCCCGGCAGAGCGCCACCAGGCGTTCGCGCTGGGCTTCCTTGAGCTCCTTGATCACCAGTCTCGCCGGATGGTCCGGCTCAGTCAGCTCAGCGGCGGCATTGGCCATGTCGCAGCCGCGGCCGTCGGCATTGAGCATGGCAGCCGCCTTGCGAACCCAGGCATGCAGCTGCGCGAGCTTGTCGCCGGGGAACTCGGCCTCGAAAGCATCCCACATCGCGCCGGCCTTGGCCGCATTGGCGCGCAGGCACTCGACGATCAGTTCGTCCTTGGATTCAAAGTGACGATAGAGCGTCATCTTGTTCGTGCCGGCAGCTTCGGTGATGGCGTCGACGCCGACGCCCTTGATGCCATGCTTGTGGAACATGTCGCGTGCCGTCTCCAGAATCCGATCCCTGGGACGAGAGCGCTCCACGACGCCGTCTGTCATCATGATCTCCTTTCGTTTCCAAAAAACCCTCGGCCACCTCTTGACTAGGGTGTTACCGGTCTGTAACTTCCAGAATGTTACTTACTGGTAACACCTACGTCGTCCGTCGTCAATAACAAGGCCGTGAACTGGTCCTGCCAGATGAGACGGACGAGAAACTGCCAATCATGCGGCTCCGGCCGGTGAGGGAATGGAAAACGGTTCGCGAGCATGGGCTGCGAATCGACAGACAAGGAGCCGGCCAATGCCACAGCGCCGCGATCTTACCATAGATGAGGCCGTCCGGGATCCGATGATCCGGCTGGTCATGAAGGCAGATGGGGTCGACCCCCGGGCCCTCGAGAAGATGCTTCGCTCGCTTGCCGATGGGCAGCGTCGCGAAGTGCCGTTGCTGCGTTCACGGGAAGCCTCCCGTGACGGGCACGGCCAGTTATCCAGAGTTGCCAGCGCCTTCGGGCGGGCAAGAGCAGCCGGCGAGGCATGTGTGTCGTGGTAAATTTCTTCATTCACCGTCCGATCTTCGCGTCGGCGATCGCCATCATCATGGTGCTCGCCGGGACGATTTGTTATTTCCTGCTGCCGGTCTCGCAGTTTCCAGACATCACGCCGCCCCAGGTCGTGGTCAGCGCCCATTATCCGGGCGCCAGCGCGCAAGTCGTGGCCGACACGGTGACGACGCCGCTGGAGCAGCAGATCAACGGCGTGCAGGGCATGACCTACATGTCGTCGACGAGCTCCAATGACGGCTCCTCGACCATCACCATCACCTTCGATGTCGGCTACTCCCTGAGCACCGCTGCCGTCGACGTCCAGAACCGCGTCTCGCAGGCGGCCTCCTCGCTGCCGGCGATCGTCAATCAGGGCGGCGTGACGATCAAGAAGCAGAACCCGAACTTCGTGCTCATCGTCAACCTCACCTCGCCCGACAAGTCGGTCGATCCGGTGGCGCTGTCGAACCTCGCCTATCTGCAGGTCGTCGATCCGCTGAAGCGGCTGCAAGGCGTCGGCGACGTGCAGATCTTCGGCGAGCGGCGCTATTCGATGCGCGTCTGGCTCGATCCGGACAAGCTTGCCAATCTCGGCATTACCGCCGTCGACGTGCAGAATGCCATCGCCGAGCAGAACGTCCAGGTGGCGGCCGGCAAGATCGGCCAGTCGCCGGCGCCCGCCGGCACCGCCTTCGAGATGCAGGTCAACGCCGTCGGGCGCCTGAGCGACCCGAAGGAATTCGGCGACATCGTCGTGCGCGCCAACACCGACTCCGGCTCGCTGGTGCGGCTGCGCGACGTCGCGCGTATCGAGCTCGGCGCGCTGCAATATTCGTCCTCGGCGTTCTTCGGCAAGGACCCGACCGTGGTCCTCGCCGTCTACCAGATGCCCGGTTCCAACGCGCTCGACCTTCAGCAGCGCGTCAAGGACAAGATGCAGGAACTGTCGGCGCGTTTCCCGAAGGGCGTGTCCTATGCCATGCACTACGACACGACGCGCTTCGTCTCGGCGTCGATGCATGACGTGCTGATCACGCTCGGCGAAGCGCTGGTGCTGGTCGTTGCCGTGGTGTTCATCTTCCTGCAGAGCTGGCGCACGACCATCATCCCGACCATCGCCATTCCGGTGTCGCTGGTGGCGACGCTGGTCGTCATGGAGATGCTGGGCTTCTCGCTCAACATGCTCTCCTTGCTCGGCATGGTGCTGGCGATCGGCCTTGTCGTCGACGACGCCATCGTGGTGGTCGAGAATGTCGAACGACAGCTCGAGGCCGGGCTGAAACCATTGGCGGCGACCAAGGCCGCCATGGCCGAAGTCACCGGTCCGATCATCGCCACCACCGCGGTGCTGATGGCCGTGTTCGTGCCGGTCGCCTTCATTCCGGGCGTGTCGGGGCGGCTCTACAACCAGTTCGCGCTGACGGTGGCGATTTCGGTCGGCATCTCGGCCTTCAATTCGCTGACGCTGAGCCCTGCGCTCAGTGCCGCTTTCCTGCGTCATCGCCATGGGCCGCAGTTCTTCCTGTTCCGCTGGTTCAACACCGGCTTCGACAGGCTGTCGCATGCCTACGCCCACGGTGTGCGCTTTCTGATCCGCCTACGCTGGATCATGCTCGGCCTGTTCGCCGCCGGGTTGGTCGCCACCTATTTCGTCTGGCAGAAACTGCCGTCGACCTTCCTTCCGGTCGAGGACCAGGGCTATTTCTTCGTCGTCATCCAGTTGCCCGACGGTGCCTCGCTCGAGCGCACCGACGCGGTGGCCCAGAAGGCGCGTGACATCCTGCAGGCAACGCCCGGCGTCGACATTGTCGGCTCGATCAGCGGCCTGAACTTCCTGACCAGTGCGGCGCAGTCGAACTCGGCTGTCGAGTTCGCCATCCTCAAGCCATGGGAAGAGCGTGGCCCCGACCAGAGCGCATCGAAGCTCGTCGCCGACGTGCGCGGCAAGCTGATGCAGATTCCGGAAGCTTTCGCGCTCTCCTTCGATCCGCCTTCGATCCCGGGCATCGGCACCACGGGCGGCTTCGAATTCGTCGTCGAGGATCTCACCGGTCGCGGCAGCACGGCCCTCAATGACGCGACGCAAGCCGTGATCGCCGAGGCGCGCAAGCAGCCGGAAATCAATCCGCAGCAGTTGTTCTCGCCATTCTCGACCTCGACGCCGCAGTTCAACTACGACCTCGACCGTAGCAAGGCCAAGCTTCTCGGCCTCAACCTGCCCGATGTCTTCAACACGCTGCAGATCTATCTCGGCTCGCTCTACGTGAATGACTTCAACCTGTTCGGCCGCACCTTCCGGGTGACCATCCAGGCCGACAAGGATGCACGTGCGGGCGCCGCCGACATTTCGCGGCTCTATGTACGCAACGCCTCGGGCGGCATGGTGCCGCTCAGCACGCTGGGCAAGCTGGTGCCGTTCGTCGGGCCGGAAACCGTGCCGCACTACAACAACAACGCCTCGGCCTCGATCAATGGCGGTGCCGCGCCGGGCTTCTCCTCGGGCCAGGCTGTCGCTGCCATGGAACGGGCGGCCGCCACCGCGCTCCCCAGGGATTTCGGTTTCGAATGGACCGGCATCACCTTCCAGGAGCTCAAGGCAGGATCCATCGCGTCCGTCGTCTTCGGCCTCGCCATCGTCTTCGTCTTCCTGATCCTGGCGGCGCAATATGAGAGCTGGGCGATGCCGTTCATGGTGCTGCTGGCGGTGCCATTGGCCTTGTTCGGTGCCTTCGCGGCGCTATCGGTGCGCGGCATGCAGATCGACGTCTACTCGCAGATCGGCTTCGTCATGCTGATCGGCCTGGCGGCCAAGAACGCGATCCTGATCGTCGAGTTCGCCAGGCGGCGACGCGAGGAGGGCCTCAGCATCGTAGAGGCGGCGATGGAAGCCGCCCGGCTCAGGCTGCGGCCGATCCTGATGACGGCCTTCGCCTTCATCCTCGGCGTGCTGCCGCTAATGTTCGCCACCGGCGCCGGTGCCGCAAGCCGCCAGTCGATCGGCACCACGGTGTTTGGCGGCATGGTCGCTGCGACCATCCTGTCGCTGGTGTTCGTGCCGGTCTTCTACGCGGTCATCGAACAGTTGCGGGAGCGCCGCGAAAGCGGCGAACCCGCCTCCAGGCATACTGAACCAACTGCCGAACCCGCCTTCCCTCCCCTGGCGGAAGCGGCCGAATAAGATTGGAGAAATATTATGCGTAAATGGAAAATCGCTTTGGGAGCGGCCGTCGCGGTGGGCGCGATCTCCGTGGCCAGCGTCCACCTGCTCGATATGGGCAATCTCAGGCTGAGCACCGGCACGGCCGGTGCGGCAACGCCCGCTCCGGCGGCATTCGTCATGCCGGTGCCGGTGGCGAGCGTGGTCAAGAAGACGATCCCGATCTATCTCGACTATGCCGCCCGCATCGAGCCTATCCGCAGCATCACGCTGCAGGCGCGCGTGCCGGGCTATTTGCAGGAACAGACGGCGCAGGACGGCGCGGATGTGCGGCAAGGCGACCTTCTCTACAGGGTCTCGCCCGACGACTTCCAGGCCGCGCTCGACCAGGCGAAAGCCCAGGTCCAGCGCGATACGGCGACCCTCGACTATGCGCGGTCCAATCTCGGCCGCGGCACCGAGCTCGCCAAGAGCGGTTATCTGGACAAGGACAGCTTCGACCAGCGCACCAGCACCTTGCGCGAAGCGCAGGCGTCGCTGGCGCTTAACCAAGCGGCCGTGCGCACGGCGGAGCTCAATCTGAGCTACGCCGAGATCCATGCGCCGTTCACCGGACGCCTGGGCCGCAACCAGGCTTCGGTCGGAACGCTGGTCAGCGTCGCCGGCACGGTGCTGAACACGCTGGTGCAGCTCGACCCGATCTATGTCACCTTCAATCCGAGCGAGACGGATCTGGCCGAGATCGAGCAGGCCCGCGCGGCCGGCCCGGTCGATGTCGAAGTCCTGCTGCCGGGTCAGACCGAGACCAGCCAGAAGGGCGAACTCACCTTCGTCGACAACACGGTCGACCACTCGACCGGCACCATCACCGCGCGCGCCACCATCGGCAATGCGAAGTTCACGCTCATGCCTGGCCAGTACGTCCGCGTGCGGCTGCACATCAGGCAACAGCCGGACGCGCTGATGGTGCCGCAGACGGCGCTGGGCTCGAGCCAGCTCGGCAAATATCTCTACGTCGTCGGCAAGGGCAACACGGTCGACCAGCGGCTGGTCTCGCTCGGCCCGACCAGCGGTGACCTTGTAGCGATCTTGAGCGGCGTCTCGGAAGGCGACCAGGTGATCACAGGCAATCTGCAGAAGATCGGACCCGGAATGCCGATCTCGCCACTGCCACAGAAACCGGCTACCTGACTCCCCCGCAGGCCCGGTTTCCGCGCGGCGCCCGCGACCTTCCCACGGGTCGTGGGCGCCGCATTTACAAGCAGGCCGACAAGAGCGGCCACGTCGGCGCGGTCGGCCTTGGCAGCGTGAATGCATAAATAGCTCTTGTTAGATTGTCGACAATCTGATTGTCTTGCCGCTGTACTCGCTGGAGTGGGCCGGATGGTGAAGACGGATTTCAGCCCGATTGCAGATACGACGCGTCGCGCCGAAATCGTCGCGCTGCTGCGGCGCGCCATCCTGACCGGGCAACTGCAACCCGGCCAGAAGCTCAACGAGCTCAGAATCTCCGAACAGATGCGGGTCAGCCGCGCGCCATTGCGCGAGGCGATGCGCGAGCTGGTGCAGGAAGGCATCCTGACCAGCATCCCCTATGCCGGCACCTTCGTCATCGACGTCACCGCCAAGGACATCGACGATGCCTATTCGCTCAACCAGGTGCTCGACGAGTTCGCCATCGAACGGACATGGCCACAGCGCGACCAGCGTTTCTTCGACGAACTTGACCGGCGCCACGAAGCGGTAAAACAGGCGACACGCAACCTCGACACCACAAGGCAGATCGAAACGGCGCTGCAACTGCATGGCCTGATCTATGAGTGGGCCGACAATTCGGTGCTTCTGGAAACCTGGCAGCGGCTGACCAGCCGGCTGCAAATGTATTTCGCGCTGCACCAGCATGCGCGCAACGAGCCGGTGCCGGCCGAAGACGTCCATGAAACCTACGTGCACCTGATGAAGGGCGCCGATATGCGCGCTGCCCAGCGTCACGCACGAGAACATATCAATCTCGACTTCGAGCAGTTGCTCTCTTATGCGCGCAGCCTCGAACAGCGCCTGTCGAAGGGCGCCTGACCAATTCCCAGACATCGCAGCCAGCGGACAGACAGAGTGCAGATCAAATCCATCAAAGCCTACCGTGTCGTGCAGCCCTTCGTGGACGGCCCCTACCGCATGTCCAAGGGGCGCCAGGCCGACGCCTTCGACGCGGTGATCGTCGCCGTCACCGCCGACAGCGGCCTGACCGGCTGGGGCGAGATGGCGCCGCTCGGCAATTTCTACTCGGCCGCGTTTCCGGCGGGAACACGCGCGGGCGTGCCGGAAATCGCGCCGCATCTCATCGGCCACGACCCGCGCGGGCTGGCCAGGATCGGCCGGCTGATGGACACGGTGTTCAAGGGCCATCCCTATATCAAATCGGCGCTCGACATGGCGTGCTGGGATCTCGCCGCGCGCGCCGCCGATGTGCCGCTGGTGACGCTGCTCGGTGGCAAGGAGAGCGATATGGCGGAGACCTACCGGGTCGTCACCCACGGCACGCTCGATCAGATGGCGGCACTGGCAAAGAGGATCATCGCCGAGGGCTGTCGCCGTCTGCAGGTCAAGGTTGGCGGCAACGTGCACGACGACATCGAGCGAGTGACGACAGTCGCCTCGGCGGTGCCGAAAGGTACGGTGATTTTCTGCGACGCCAATGCCGGCTGGACACCCTACCAGGCCCGGCAGTTCGCCGATGCCACGCGTGGCATCGACTACACGTTCGAGCAGCCCTGCACGACGCTCGAGGAGAACATGTCGGTGCGCCGCATGCTCGACAAGCCGATGGTGCTCGACGAATCCGTCACCTCGCTGGAGGAGATGCTGGAGATTCATCGCCTGGGCGCGGCCGACGGGCTGACGCTGAAGATCTCGCGGCTGGGTGGCGTGACGAAGACGCGCCAGATCCGCGACGTTGCCGTCGACCTCGGCTTCATGATCACTGTCGAGGACACAGGCGGCGCCGAGATCGACACGGCAGCGATGGCGCATCTGTCGCTGTCGACGCCTGAGGAGCGCCGGCTGCATGCCATTGCCTTCCATGAATGGGTGACGGTGCGCACGGCCTTCAACGCCCCGCCGGTCACCGGCAGCCACATGGGCATTCCGGACGGCCCCGGCCTCGGCATCGATGTGGATCCGAGCCTGCTCGGCAAGCCTTTCTTCGAGGTCGGCTGAGATGAAGATCCGAGGCATCACGGCCACACCGATCAATCTTCGTCTCGAAGCACCCTATGGCTGGGTGTTCGGCGAGCTCGACGGTTTTTCGCAGACCATTGTCGAGGTCGAGACCGAGGATGGGCTGGTCGGCCTCGGCGAGGCGCCGACGCCGGCGGCGGCCGCAATCATCAATGATGTTCTGGCCGAGCGCCTGGTTGGCCGCGATGCCTTCGACATCGCCGGCGCCGAGCATGTCTGCCTGCCCTACTGGACCGGTGTGCAGTCGATCAACGACCGCACCCGCATCATGGCTTTCGGCGCGATCGAGATGGCACTGTGGGACCTGCGCGGCAAGGCGTGGAACCAGCCGCTCTACCAGCTGCTCGGCGGCGCCGTGCGCAAGGACATCCCGTTCACCGACTATTTCTCGCTGCGCGGCGACGGGCCCGATGTGAAAGGCGAGACGACGCCGGAAGAAGTCGCCGATTATTGCGTCGAACTGCACGAGACGCATGGTACGACCTTCTTCGAAGGCAAGTTCTCGACCGAAGACCCGAAAGTCTCGCTGAGAATGGTCGAGCTGATCCGCGCAAAGCTCGGCGACGAGGCGATGATCCGCATCGATTCCAACCAGGCCTATTCGCTGGCGACGGCGCGGCGGCTGGCGCGGCCGCTCGAAGAGCTCGGCGTGCGCAACTGGGAGGATCCGGTGGCGACGCTCGAGGAGATGCGGCAGCTGCGGCAACATTGCTCGATCCCGTTCTCCACCCACAACATCGACATTGCGCGTGCCATGGACCTCAAGGTTCCGGATGCCTTCGTCGGCAATCCGACGGCGCATGGCGGCATCGGCCGCCTGCTGCGTTTCGTCGGCGCCTGCGAGCATGCCGGCGTCGATTTCTGGTGCTACAGCGGCGACAGCGGCATCGGCAGCGCCGCCTACCTGCACCTGTGCGCGGCGCTCGGCTGGATCCGGGAGCCCAACCAGTCGCTGTTTCGCATGCAGCCCATGGACATCACCGAGGAAGGGCCATTTTCGCCGAGGAACAATGTCGTGCACGTCCCGGAAGGTCCCGGTCTCGGCATCACCTTGTCGCGGAAAAACCTCGCGGCCTGCCATCGCGATTTCGCCGATAACGGCCCGTGCAACAAATATCACGACCCGGCGAAGCCCGGCACATATCGCCGCCTGCCGCTGAACTAGGAGAACGAGAAGGGAAAGGAGACGTCGTCAAGAAACAAGCCGCCGCCGCGATTGGGTCGCGACGGCAGGACCGGATGGGTGGAAACATCCTCAAGAAAATCTGACCGCTTCGCCGCAACGATCGGATGGACCGGATAAAGCCGCATGCTACAGTCCCGGTCGACCGACTTCGTTGACGGCCGGGGCAAGGAGAACTCCACGGAATTTCGTCAACCGGAAGTGCTTTCTTCAGCCATAAGAAACAAGGGGAAAGGGTTAAACCCATGAGCAAGAACCACCGCATTCTCGACCTGATCCGACGCAATCGCTCGCCGCTCGAAAACCATCTCATCGACGGTCTCGTCGACGGCCGTGTCAGCCGCCGCGACTTCATTCGCCACGGCAGCCTGCTCGGCCTGTCGCTGCCGCTTCTGGGCGGCATCACCACCGCTGCCGGCTTCAGTGGCATGCCGTCGCTCGCCCGCGCGCAGGGCGCGCCTGGCGCGACCATCCGTGTCGGCAGCAGCGTGCCGGCGGCAACCATCGACCCGGTCACCATCGCCGATGCCGGCGGCCTGCTGATCCTGCAGCAGGTTGCCGAATTTCTCTGCGTCGACGGCCCCGACCTGGTGCTCAAGCCGGCGCTGGCCGAAAGCTGGAAGCCGAACGACAACGGCACGGTGTGGACCTTCAAGCTGCGCAAGGGCGTCAAATTCCACTCCGGCGGCGAGATGAAGGCCGACGACGTCGTGGCCAGCATCGACCGCCTCGCCGACCCGGCAAACTCGTCCAACGCCCTGTCGGTGTTCACCGGCATCCTGCAGAAGGGCGCCACCAAGAAGGTCGACGACTACACGGTGGAGTTCCATCTCGACGCGCCGAACGGCAATTTCCCCTACATGGTGTCGTCCGACAACTATAACGCCGTCATCATCCCGGCGAGCTACAAGGGCGACTACGAGAAAAGCTTCGACGGCACGGGCCCGTTCAAGGTCGAGAAATACACGGCCAAGGTCGGTGCGTCCTTCGTCCGCAACGAGGACTATTGGGGCGAAAAGGCGCTGCCGGAGCGGACCGAATTCACCTTCTTCGCCGACATGCAGCCGCAGATCCTGGCGCTGCAGGGCGGACAGATCGACATCATCAACCAGATGCCGGTGCTGGCCGGCGTCGCCCTGCTCAATGATCCGAGCGTCGACATCATCAGCCTGAAGTCGTCGGCCCACCAGCAACTGCATATGCGCTGCGACGACGGCCCGCTGAAGGACGCGCGCGTGCGCCGTGCCATCGCGCTCTGCCTCGACCGCGACAAGCTGGCCGCAGGCCTGATGAAGGGTCGCTCGGCGCTCGGCAATGACAGCCCGTTCGCGGCCGTCTACCCTTCGACCGATACGAGCATACCGCAGCGCAAGCAGGACATCGCGCAGGCCAAGCAGCTGATGGAAGCGGCCGGCGCCGGCAAGGGTTTCAAGGTGACGCTGACCACCGAGCGCTACCTGGAAATTCCCGAATACGCCCAGCTGATCCAGAACTGGGTCAAGGAAATCGGCATCGAGCTGGAGCTCAACATCCTGGACCAGGGCGCGTATTACGGCGACGCCGTGTTCGGCAAATCAAACTGGCTGGATTCGGTGATGGGCATCACCGACTATGGTCACCGCGGCGTGCCGAACGTGTACCTTGCCGCACCGCTGAAGAGCGACGGCACCTGGAACGCCGCGCACTTCAAGAACAAGGACTATGACACGCTGGCGACCAGCTATATCGCGGCGCTCGATCTCGAGGCGCAAAAGGCGACGGCGGGCAAGATCCAGAAGCTGCTGCTCGAGGAAACGCCCGTCATCTTCGGCTATTTCTACGACTACCTGACGGCAACGGCGAAAGGCGTGGCCGGCGTGCAGCCGACCGCCATGTCGCAGCTGTTCCTCGAAAAGGCATCGAAGGCCTAAAACGAAAAAGGGAAAGCCAATCCTCTAACAGCCAGCTCCCGCGTGGGGGCTGGCTCCACAAGGAGTCTTAGCCATTCTCTCCTTCTTTGCACGGCGTGTGTCGCTGTCGCTGGTTACATTGTTCCTGCTCAGCATCATGGTGTTCCTGGGCGGCCAGGTGCTGCCCGGCAATGTCGGGCGCGCGATCCTGGGGCCGTTTGCCGACCAGCGCGCGGTCGATGCGCTCAATCATACGCTGGGCGTCGATCGGCCGCTGCTCACCCAATATGCGACCTGGATCTGGAATTTTATCCGGGGCGACATGGGCACGTCCTACATCTTCCGCTCGCCGGTGGCGCCGTTCGTCATCGATGCCTTGGGCAATTCGATGAAGCTGGCCGCGGTCGCCTTCGTCCTGGTGGTGCCGATCGGCATTCTGGGCGGGGTGGTGGCGGCACTCAACCTCAACCGCCCGCTCGACCGCATCATCAGCCTGGGCGGTCTGTCGGTGACGGTGCTGCCGGAGTTCGTAACCGGCATCATCCTGATCCTGATCTTCGGCGTGTGGCTGCGCTGGCTGCCGATCTCGGCGGCATGGCCGAAGAACGCCGGCTTCTTCACCCAGCTCCACTATCTGATCCTGCCGTCGCTGCCGCTGTTCCTGGTGCTGTTCGGCTATATCGCGCGCATGGCGCGCTCCGGCATGATCGAGGCGCTCGATTCCGACTATACGCGGACGGCCGTGCTCAAGGGCCTGCCCTGGCGCACGGTGATCTGGCGGCATGTGCTGCGCAATGCTCTGCTGCCGACCATCACCGTCATCGCCACCCAGACCGGCTATCTCATCGGCGGCCTGGTGGTGATCGAGACGCTGTTCCGCTACCAGGGCATCGGCTCGCTGATCTTCACCGCCGCGCGCGGCAAGGATTTCCCGATGCTGGAATCCGGCATCCTCACCATCGGCATCGTCTATGCGGTGGCGACATTGATCGCCGACTTCCTCTATTCCGTGCTCAATCCACGCATCCGGCTGGGGTCAGACCAATGAGCGCCGTCCAGACCACCTCTTCCCCGCAAGACGACACGCGCCGGCGCAGCCCCATGGCGGAAGTCTTCTTCTCGCTCATGCGCTCACGGACCTTCCTTGTCGGTCTTGCCATCGTGCTGTTCTGGGTCGCCTGCGCGCTGTTCGGCGAGCACTTCGCGCCCTACGACCCGCTTGCCGACGACATCATCAACGCGCTGGCGCCGCCGTCGTCCGAACACTGGTTCGGCACCGACCAGATCGGCCGCGACGTCTTCTCGCGCGTCATCGTCGGCTCGCGCGACATCCTCACCGTCGCCCCGCTGGCGACCTTGCTGGCGACGATCGCCGGCACGGCACTCGGCCTGCTCACCGGCTATTTCCGCGGCATCGTCGACGATGTCGTCAGCCGCATCCTGGAAGCCTTCATGGCCATCCCCGTGGTCATTGTCGCGCTGCTCGCCATCGTCGCGCTCGGCACGTCCAAGGCCACCGTCATCGTCGTCATCGGCTTGAGCTTCGCGCCGATCATTGCGCGCACCGTGCGCTCGGCGGTGCTGGCCGAGCGCGAACTCGATTATATCGCCGCCGCACAGTTGAGGCACGAGAGCGCCTTCCACACGATGTTCGTCGAGATCCTGCCCAATGTCATCCCGCCGATCCTGGTCGAGACCACCGTGCGGCTGGGCTACGCCATTTTCGCGGTCGCCACGCTCTCCTTCATGGGTTTTGGCATCCAGCCGCCCTCGCCCGACTGGGGGCTGTCGATCTCCAGCAATTACGGCATGATCGGCGGCGGCTTCTGGTGGACGGTGCTGTTCGACGCACTCGCCATCGCCTCGCTGGTGATCGGTGTCAACCTTGTGGCCGACGGCGTTCATGGAGCGCTCAATGACTAACTCCTCAAAGGCTGAAAACGCCCTCGAGCTGCGCGATCTGTCGGTCGCCTACCGGGTGGCCGGGCGCAACCGCGCCGTGCTGCGCAATCTCAGCCTCAACATCAGGCAAGGCGAGGCCTATGGGCTGGTCGGCGAGTCCGGCTGCGGCAAATCCACCGTGGCGCTCACCGTCGTGCGCTATTTGCCAAGAAACGGCTCGATATCGGGCGGCGCGATCTCGCTCGACGGTCAGGACGTCATGAAGCTCGATGCCGAGGCCTTGCGGCGCGCCCGCGCCGAAAGCGTCTCGATGGTCTATCAGGATCCCGGCAAGGCGCTGAACCCGTCGATCCGCATCGGCCGGCAACTGACCGAGATCTTCGAGCTTGGCGGGATCACGGGACAGGCAGCGACTGACCGCGCCATCGCCATGCTCAACCGCGTGCGCATTTCCGATCCGCCAAGCGTCATGCAGCGCTATCCGCACCAGCTCTCCGGCGGCATGCAGCAGCGGGTGGCGATCGCCATGGCGCTGGCCAACGATCCCTCGATGCTGATCCTCGACGAACCGACCACCGGCCTCGACGCGACGGTCGAGGCCGAGGTGCTCGACCTCATCGCGCAGCTCAGGCAAGAGCTGTCGGCCTCGATCCTGTTCATCAGCCACAACCTCGCCGTCGTCTCCAACATGTGCGACCGCGTCGGCGTGCTCTATGCCGGCATGCTGGTCGAGGAAGGGCCGACGGATGTCGTCTTCAACGATCCGTGCCATCCCTATACGGTCGCGCTCCTGCGCTGCCTGCCACGCGGCGGCCAGCGCAAGGACCAGGGCCGGCTCGACACCATTCCGGGCTTCCTGCCGGGCATAGGCTCCGACATCAAGGGCTGTGCCTTTGCCGACCGCTGTGCGCTCGCCGACAATCGCTGCCGCACCGAATTGCCGCCGCTCTATGATCTGAGTGACGAGCGCGGCAAGCGGCTGTCGCGCTGCTTTCACCACGACAAGGCGCAAGCCCTGCCGCGCGCCACACCGAGCGATGTTGCGACAGCGCCCAAGCCGACAACCGCACCGGTGCTGCGCGTCGCCGGGCTGAACAAGACCTATGCCAGCCACGGCCATCCCTTGCGCGCCGTCAAGGATGTCTCGCTCGATCTAAGGCCCGGCGAGACGCTGGGGCTGGTCGGCGAATCCGGCAGCGGCAAGACCACCTTCGCCAGGCTGCTGCTCGGCCTTGTGCCGCCCGATGACGGCGGTACCATCGAACTCGAGGGCAAGGCGCTGGCGCCGAAGCTGGAGAACCGTGGCGACGACCAGGTCAAGGCGATGCAGATCGTCTTCCAGAACCCGGACTCCGCGCTCAACCGCTCGCATTCGATCCGCCACATTCTCGGCCGCGCCTTGAAGCGGCTGGCCGGCCTCTCCGGCAAGGCACAGGAGGCGCGCCTCGACGACCTCGTCCGCTCGGTGCGCCTGACCGACCGGCATCTCGCCGTCAAGCCCCGCCAGCTGTCAGGCGGTCTGAAGCAGCGCGTCGCCATTGCGCGCGCCTTCGCCGGCGATCCGCGCATCGTCGTCTGCGACGAGCCGACCTCCGCGCTCGATGTCTCCGTCCAGGCGGCGATCCTCAACCTGCTCGCCGACCTGCAATCCAAGGAAGACGTCAGCTACATCTTCATTTCGCACGACCTTGGCGTGGTGCGTTACCTCTCCGACAAGATCGCCGTGCTCTATCTCGGCCGCATCATGGAGATCGGCCCATCGGAGGAAGTCTTCTCTGGGCCGCATCATCCCTATACCGAGGCGCTGCTGTCGGCGGTGCCCAAGCTCGACCAGACCGAGACGGCGCGCATCCGGCTCGACGGCGAGATCCCGAGCGCCACCAACCCGCCCCCGGGTTGCGTCTTCCACACGCGCTGCCCGCGCAAGATCGGTCCGATCTGCGAGCAGCAGGAGCCGCCGCTGGCCGAGGCACAGCCCGGCCACTCGATCCGCTGCCACATCCCCTACCCGGAACTTGCCAGGCTGCAGAAGGCAGCCGTGACTGAACCGGCATAGCAAGGCATCGCCGGCCGGTTAGCTCAGGCCGGCCATGCCCAGGGAACGGTCGCCTTCCGAAAAACCCTGTTCGCTGGTCCAGTCCCTGGCCAGCGAGCGCAAGCCCGTCAGCGCGACATCCAGAACATCCGACGAGACGGGATTCGATGGATAGGCGAGATAGATCGGCCGCTGAAACACCGGTGTGTTGTCGATACGCCGCATCTCGCCGCGCTCGATATGGCCGCTGACGGCGCTGAGCGGCAGATAGGCCGCCGCTTGACGCGACAGCACATGCTGCAGCCCGATGAAGACCAGGCCGGCGGAAATCGCCGGCTTGACCATGCCGGCAAAGGCGCGGTCGTGTTCGATGCGGAATTCGAGCCCCCAGTCCATCAGTATGTAGTTTTCAGTCCACGGCTTGGTCTGCGCCGCATGCTGGACGAGCACGACCTGATCCACGGCCAGCGTCTCATAAACGATGCCGGGATGCGGGCGCGGCAGATAGAGGATGCAGATGTCGAGCAGGCCTTCCGCCAGCTGGTCGATGGCCAGGTCCGGAAAACTGCCTTCGAGCCGAAGGGCCACGTTCGGCCGCCTGGCCCGCATCCACTCGACCCATGGCGAGGTGATGCGCTCCCACAGATAGGCGGGAGCGGTCAGCCGCAGCAGGCTGTCATAGCCGTCGGGAACGGCGATGTCCTGCCTCGATTGCTCCCAGGTGCGGGTGATGGAAGAGGCGTGCGGCAGGAACTGCCGGCCAGCCGGCGTCAGCGTGACGCCGTCGCGGTCGCGCACGAAAAGCCGGCGCCCCAACTGCTCCTCCAGCCCCCTGATCCGCGCGCTGACGGTGGACTGCGCAAGGTTGAGCCGGCTGGCCGCGACGGTGAAGCTGCCATGTTCGGCGACCTCCAGGAAACTGCGCAGGTTCTCGGTATCCATGGCTTACACCTTGCATCGAAAATTTCGATGGACCCTATCAAAAAATATCGCTTTCCGGTCGCGGTCAACAATGACCTAAATGGCCGACCCCGAAGAGCAGGCGAGGAATGCAGCCATGCCAAGGCATTTCATGACGATCGACACTGCTCGCAAGAACCTGACCGCAATCGAAAATTCTGCTGTCGACGACTTGCTGGCCGGCAGGCTCGACCGCCGCGATTTTCTGCGCCACGGAAGCGTGCTCGGCCTTTCCCTGCCGTTCCTGGGCAGCCTTGTCGCGGCCGCCGGCCTCGGCACGCAACAAGTCCGCGCCGAGGGCAAGCCGGGCGGCACGGTGCGCGCGGGCGTGGCGACACCGGGCGGCGCCATCGACCCGGTCACCTACTATGACAGCGGCAGCTACCAGCTGGTTTTCCAGACCGCCGAATTCCTTTGCATCACGCAGCCGGATCTCACCTTGAAGCCGGTGCTGGCGGAAAGCTGGTCGCCGAACGCGGACGGCAGTGTGTGGACCTTCAAGCTGCGCAAGGGCGTGAAATTCCACAATGGCGAGGACTTCAAAGCCGACGACGTGGTGGCGACCTTCGACCGCCTCGCCGATCCCAACGGCGCCTCGAACGCGCTTTCGGTATTCAAAGGCCTGCTGTCGAAGGGCGGCGCGCAGAAAGTCGACGACCACACCGTCGCCTTCCATCTCGACGCGCCGAACGGCAGCTTTCCCTATTCGGTGTCGATCGACAATTACAACGCCGTCATCCTGCCGGCGAGCTACAAGGGCGACTACGAAAAGACCTTTGAGGGCACCGGGCCGTTCCGGCTGGAGAGCTACACGCCGAAGGTTGGCGCGACCTTCATCCGCAATCCCGACTATTGGGGCGAGAAGGCGCTGCCCGACCGGCTCGAGTTCAAGTTCTACGGCGACGTGCAGCCGCGCATCCTGGCGCTGCAGGCCGGCGAGGTCGACCTCCTCGACGCCGTGCCACTCGACGTCAGCCAAGTGGTGCTGAACAGCCCCGACATCACGGTGCTGCGTGTCGCCTCGACCGCGCATCGCCAGCTGCACATGCGCTGCGACACCGGTCCCTTCACCGACAAGCGTGTGCGCCAAGCGCTGGCGCTCAGCATCGACCGCTCCAAGCTTGTCGACGGCCTCTGCCGCGGCATGGCGGCCACCGGCAATGACAGCCCGTTCGCACCGGCCTTCCCCGCGACCGACAAGTCCGTGCCGCAGCGCGTCAAGGACATCGCCAAGGCGAAGCAGCTGATGGAGGCGGCCGGCCTCGCCAGCGGCTTCGACATCACCCTGACGACGCTGCGCTATTCCGACATTCCAGGCTACGCGCAGCTGTTCCAGAATTTCGCCAAGGAGATCGGTGCCCGCATCGCGCTCAACATCGAGGACCAGGACAAATATTACGGCAAGGCGGTGTTCGGCCAGTCGGACTGGCTGGACAGCCCATTGGGGATCACCGACTACGCCCATCGCAGTGTGCCGAACGTCTTCCTCAAGAGCCCGCTGGTCAGCGATGGCCCGTGGAACGCGGCGCATTTCAAAAACACTGCCTATGACGGCATGGTCGCCTCCTACCTCAAGGCACTCGATATCGGCGCACAGCGCGCGGCGGCCTCCGACATCCAGAAGCTGCTGCTCGACGAGACGCCGGTCATTTTCAGCTATTTCCCGGATCTGCTGGTGCCGGTGCGCAAGAATGTCAGCGGCCTGCCGCCGATCGCCGCCGGCCTGCTGCTCGATCGCGTGTCGCTGGGATAGAGACTGGATTGGACAATTCCGCTTTCGGGCGGCGAGGCTATCCGCTGGCAAGGCTGCGAAGAGCGATGGGGGCCATCGTTCGAGCGGCTCGATGCACGGAAAACCCGCCGCCCGGAAACCCTCAGCGGCACCATGGCTCAATGCAGGTTCATCTCGCTGTGCGCCAACGCTCGATGACAAAAGACAAGAAACGGGAGACCACCATTCGCAAGCCTCATTTGCGCGGTCGCGGACCGCATTTCCCCTTGCTCGACAATATCGTGCAGTATGAGATCGAGCCGGGCTATGTCGCCTTCACCATGCCGACGCAGAAGCGGCTGCGTGTGCAGGTGGGATCGATGATCGTCGCCGATACGACCAAGGCGCTGGTGCTCTACGAATCCGATCATCTGCCGGTTTACTACTTTCCGGTGAGTGACGTGCGCGAGGAGTTCCTGCTGCCGAGCAGGACGACGACAGAGAGCCCGTTCAAGGGCGTCGCCACGCATTATTCGCTGAACACCGGCATCACGCTGGTCGAGGATGCCGCCTGGCGTTATCTGGATCCGGTCAAGGGATCGCCCCTGCTTTCGGACCACATGTCCTTCTATTGGCCCAAGATGACGCACTGGTATGAGGAAGACGAAGAGATCTTCGTCCACGCCCGCGATCCGTTCCGCCGGGTCGACTGCCTGCCCTCCTCGCGACGGGTGCAGGTCATCCTAGACGGCGAACAGGTCGCCGATTCACACCGCGGCGTGTTCCTGTTCGAAACCGGCCATCCGGTGCGCCACTATCTGCCGATCTCGGACACGCGGCTCGATATGTTCGCGCCCAGCCGCTACATTTCGCGCTGCCCCTACAAGGGCATCTCCAACTACTATCACGTGACGACGCCCAAGAAGCGGCACGAGAATCTCGTCTGGTACTATCCCGAGCCGGTGCATGAGGCCGAGCGCATCAAGGGACTGGTCTGCTTCCACCACGAACTGGTCGACAAGATCCTGGTCGACGGCGTCGAGATCCCGAAGGAAGCCACCGCTGCGTCGGACGGCTATTTCTAGGCATCGCTGCCCCTGCCGGCTTGCGCATTGAGCGCTTGATCGAAACATGGCGCAGCGCATACTTTCCCTGAAACGGGAGGGCTATCGATGGATCTTTTCAAGCTGCACGGCGATGTCGCGCTGGTTACCGGTGCCGGCAGCGGCATTGGCCAGGCAATCGCAATTGGATTGGCCGAGGCAGGAGCCAACGTCGCGTGTTTCGGTCATGCATCGAAAGGCGGGCTGGAAGAAACCGCGCACCAAATCACGGCACTCGGGCGCAAGGCTTTGGTGCTGACCGGCACGGTCACTTCGGAGAGCGATCTGGCGGCGGCAATCGATCGCGTCGAGGTCGAACTCGGTGCATTGACCGTTGCCGTCAACAATGCCGGCATCGCCGGTTCGGAACCGGCCGAGACCTTGTCGCTCGATAAGTGGCAGAAGGTGCACGAGGTCAACGTCGCCGGCGTTTTCCTGTCCTGCCAGGCCGAAGCCCGCAAGATGCTGGCGCGCCGCAAAGGCTCGATCATCAACATCGCCTCGATGTCCGGTACCATCGTCAATCGGGGATTGACGCAGGCGCACTACAATTCGTCGAAAGCCGCCGTCATCCACATGTCCAAGAGTCTTGCAATGGAGTGGGCGGACCGGGGCTTGCGCGTCAATGTCGTCAGCCCAGGCTATACGCTGACACCAATGAACAAGCGGCCGGAAGTGGCGGAGGAGATCAAGATCTTCAAACGCGACACGCCGATGGGACGCATGGCAGCGCCTGAGGAAATGGTCGGGCCGACGGTGTTCCTGGCCAGCCGCGCGTCGAGCTTCGTCACCGGCCTCGACCTGATCGTCGATGGCGGCTACGTCTGCTGGTAGGACGAAAGATCGACTGGCCGGGCTCGGCTTCGCGTGCAGTCTGAATTTGTGCATGCCGCAGGCGTTAGTCGTTGCGCGATATGAATGTTGGTATATATAATTTCATCCTATGAAACGGTCTTGGCGAGATGGGGCTTGCCAGGGCCGACAGCCGAGATCATGGGACCTTGATGGCTCGCACCTTGCAGGGCGCCGCAAGACTGGCAAATGACCCACAGGTGATCGCTCCCGCAGCGGTCCGTCGGCACCCATGACCCCGACACTCCAGACCTATTCCGCCATCACCAGAATTGAGCGCCGTCTTGCCTGCCTGGGCCAAAGCCATGGCGACAATTCGGCGCCGACGGGCTTGCGCAACGAACCGCCTTTCCAACACAATCAAGAAAAGCCGCAAGAAGGGAACCAACGATAATTTTCACACAGCTTGAAGGAGAACAAGCATGTCATTTCGCAGCCAGATCTCGAACCTGTCGATGGGCGCCGTCGCGCTCGCCACGCTAAGCCTGCTGACGCCTTCCGCCCAAGCCGCCGCGCCCGAATCCAACGACCCGATCAAGATCGCGCTGTTCGACTGGACCAGCGTCAACCTCAACGCCAAGATCCTCGGCGGCATCCTGGAAAAGCTCGGCTATACCGTTGAATACCCGACCGCCGACTATCTCTCCAGCCTGACCACAGGCCTCACCAATGGCGACCTCGATGTCGGCCTGGAATTCTGGGACACGACTGCCGGCGAGGCGATGAAGGCCTCCGATGCGACCGGCCAGACGGAGCGCCTCGGCAAGCTTGGACCCAAGGCCAAGGAAGAGTGGTGGTTTCCCGAATATATGAAGGAGAAATGCCCGACACTGCCGGACTGGCATGCCTTGCTCGACCCGACATGCGCGGCGTCGTTCTCGACGGCGGAGACCGCACCGAAAGGGCGCTATCTCGGCGGCCCGGTGACCTGGGAAGGCTTTGACGACGAGCGTGTCGCGGCGCTGAAACTGCCCTTCACCGTGATCCACGCCGGCACCGATGCGGCAATGTTCGCCGAACTCGATTCCGCCTATCAGCGCAAGGCGCCGATCATGCTGTGGATCTATTCGCCGCACTGGGCGCCGGCCAAGTACAAGGGCGAGTGGGTGCAATTCCCGGAATACACACCCGAATGCTATAATGATCCGAAATGGGGCGTGAACCCCGACGCCAAATATGACTGCGGCAAGCCGCACGGCGAGATCTGGAAATACTCCTGGTCCGGCATGAAGGACAAATGGCCGGTCGCCTACAAGGTGGCAAAGGCCTTCACGATCGACACCGACGAGCTCAACAAGATGAGCGGCGACATCGACCTCGGCGGCAAGACGCCGGAACAGGTCGCGGCCGCCTGGATCGCAGCGCATGAGGCAGACTGGAAAGCCTGGGCGCAGTGATCGTTCCGACTGGAAAAATGGGGCCTGGCCGTTGATCGGCCGGGTCTCAGGTCTTGATGTTCCAGAAGGATGATTGGATGACGACTGAACAGGGATCGACGCAACCGGGCACGGATAATCGCCCGGTAAAGCTTGCCTGCCGCAATGTGTGGAAGCTGTTCGGAGTGAACGCAGCCAGCTTCATCCGCGAGCGCGACGGCAGGGCCAGCATGGCCGATGTCACTGCTGCCGGACTGGTCGGAGCCGTGCGCGCGGTCGATCTCGAAATCCGCCAGGGCGAGATCTTCATCATCATGGGGCTGTCGGGCTCCGGCAAATCGACATTGGTGCGCTGCATGTCGCGACTGGTCGAGCCGAGCCATGGCAAGATTGAATTCGAGGGCAAGGACCTGCTCAAGATTTCCGATGCGGCGCTCATCGAATTGCGCCGCCACCGCATGGGCATGGTGTTCCAGAATTTCGCGCTGCTGCCGCATCTCAATGTGCTGGACAACATCGCCTTTCCGCTCAGCATCCAGGGGCAGGACCGGGCAAGGCGCGAGGCGCGCGCGCGCGAAGTCATCGATCTGGTCGGCTTGCGCGGCCGCGAGCATTTCTACCCACGCGAATTGTCCGGCGGCCAGCAGCAGCGCGTCGGCATCGCCCGCAGCCTCGCGACCAAACCGGAGATCTGGTTCCTCGACGAGCCGTTCTCCGCCCTCGATCCGCTGATCCGCCGCGAAATGCAGGACGAGCTGATGCGGCTGCAGACCATGCTGCACAAGACCATCGTCTTCATCACCCATGATTTCGACGAGGCCATCCGGCTGGCCGACCGTATCGCCATCATGAAGGACGGCGAGGTCATCCAGATCGGCACGCCGGAGGAGCTGGTGGTCAATCCGGCGACTGACTATGTCGCAGAATTCACCCGCGACGTCGACCGCGCCAAGGTGATTTCCGCGTACAGCCTGATGCGTGCCTGCGATGGTTCGGAGCATGGTGGCACGGTTTCGCCGGATGCCAAGATCGCCAGTTTCTCGGCCAGCATCGTTTCAGCCGGCAAGCCGTTCGCCGTGGTCAACGGCACCGGCAAGCCGATCGGCGAAGTGACGCCGCAAGCGGTCATCGATCTGCTGGCCGGCATCGAGCACGCAAGAGCCGACGCATGACGGTGACGGCAAGCGCCAGCGAGCCGAGGCCGCCGCTTCAGCGCTGGCTGCTGGTCTGGGCGGCGGCCCTTGCCGCTGTGCTGTTGGTGTTCCTGTTGCAGGACAGCGTCCCTTGGGCTGTCGACTATCCGGCCAACGCCGTCGTGCCCGTCGCCGACTGGGTCAGCGCGCTGATGGGCTGGATCAAGTCGAACCTGTCATGGTTGACCCGCTCGATTACCGCGGTCCTCGGGGTGCCGCTCGATTTCGCGCTCAATCTCTTGGCCAAGAACTTCAAGATCGGCCACGGCACGGATGCCTATGTCCTGCCGCGCCTGTCCTGGGTTGGCGTCTGCGCCGTCGCCTTCCTCGCCGGCCATGCCGTGGGCGGCCGGAAACTCAGCCTGCTGGTCGGCGGCTGTTTCCTCTACATCGCGCTGTTCGGCCAATGGACCAGCGCCATGCTGACGCTGGCGCTGATCTCCATCGCCGTGCCGTTCTGCATCGTCACCGGCCTGTTCGCCGGCATCTGGGCCTGGCGCAAGCCTTGGGCGGAGAGGCTTATCGTCTCCCCTGCCCTCGACCTGATGCAGACGATCCCGACCTTCGCCTATCTCATCCCGATGCTGCTCCTGTTCGGCAACAGTCCGGTGTCGGCGATGATCGCCACCGCCGTCTTCGCCACGCCGCCGATGGTGCGGGCGACGATGCTCGGCCTCACCCGCGTGCCGCTGGAGATCGGCGAATTCAGCGACATGGCCGGCTGCACGGCGCGGCAGAAACTGTGGCGGGTGCTGCTGCCCTCGGCGCGGCCGACGCTGATGGTCGGCGTCAACCAGGTGATCATGCTGGCGCTCAACATGGTCATCATCGCCTCGATGATCGGCGCCGGCGGCCTCGGCTACGACGTGCTTCTGGCGCTGCGCGCGCTGAAGGTTGGCGAGGCGATGGAAGCTGGTCTCGCCATTGTGACGCTGGCGATCGCGCTCGACCGGCTGAGCCAGGCCATCGCGCACAAGCAGGCGAAGGGCCATGTTCATCAGGCGGTGAGCCCGAGCTTCTGGCGGCGCTATCCCAATCTGTCGCTGGCCATCGCCATCCTTGCCGTCACCACGCTGCTCGGCCTGTTCGTGCCGGCCTTCGCGGCGGTGCCGAAGGCGATCACCTTCACCACCGCGCCGCTGTGGAAGGCGGCGGTGAACTGGGTGACGATCAACTTCTTCGATGCCATCGAAGCCTTTCGCGTTGCGCTGATCCTCAACGTGCTCAACCCGGTGCGCGCCTTCTGCGAAGGCTTTCCGTGGCTGGGCGCGGTGTTCCTGCTCGGCCTTGCCGGCTATCAGCTCTCGGGCCTGCGCCTGGCGGCCCTGGTCGCAGCGCTGACCGCTTTCTGCGCGGTCACCGGGCTGTGGGAAAAGACCATGGCGACGGTCTATCTCTGCGGCATCTCGGCCTTCATCGCCTGCCTGATCGGCATCCCGATCGGGCTGATGGCAGCGCGCAGCGACCGCTTCGAGAAGATCGTCACGCCCATCATCGACACACTGCAGGTACTGCCGTCCTTCTGCTTCATCATCCCGGTGGTGATGCTGTTCCGCGTCGGCGACGTGACCGCCATGATTGCAACAATAGCCTTCGCCGTGGTGCCGGCGATCCGCTACACCAATCACGGGATAAGACAGGTGCCGCCGGCTCTGATCGAGGCAGCCAAGGTGTCGGGCTGCACGCCGCGCCAGACCTTCTTTCGCGTGCAATTGCCGCTGGCGCTGCCGGAGATCATGCTCGGCGTCAACCAGACCATCCTGATGGCGCTGGCGATGATCATCATCTGCGCCATGGTCGGTACGCGCGATCTCGGCCAGGAGGTGTTCATCGCGCTGTCCAAGGCCGATTCCGGCCGCGGCATCGTCGCGGGCCTGGCCATCGCCTTCATCGGCATCGTCGCCGACCGGCTGTTCAACGCCTGGACGGCGAAGGCGCGGGCAAGGCTGGGATAGGCAGAAGATGCGTCGCGGCTACTCCGCCGCGACGCCCTTCACCTCGAGATAGCTCTCCATGGAATCGTCCAGCGCCTGCAGCCAGGGCGTGTGATGCAACGGCGCCATGGTGCCGGTCATCAGCGAGCGGTAGGCATGGTCGCGGAAGCCCATAATGTCTTCCGCCTTGTGGTGTTCCCACTCCATGAAGGTCTGGTTGACCGCCTCGACATCGAAGCCGGGATAGTCGGTCTGGTCCATCAGTTCCTTGGTGTAGTCGCCCTGGAACCAGATCATCTGCTCGGCGTCTTCCAGCGTTTCCTCGCGCGCCCGCCACTTCGCGCCGTGCGCTGCCATCGCCTCGGCCGACGGCAATTTGATGCGGCCCATGATGACATCGCGGGCGAACCAGGCCTGCGCGTCGAACATGTTGAAGGTGTAGAACTGGTCCTGCATGCCGATATAGAACAGCTTCGGATTCTTTTCCCACACCACGCCTTCATAGAGATCCAGCGGCCACATGCGGTTGGCGGTCTTGAGCTTGAGGTCGTCGGTGAGGAAAGGGAAGGAATGGAGATAGCCGGTGCACAGGATGATGGCGTCGACATCCTTTGACGTGCCGTCCTTGAAGTACGCGGTCTTGCCGACGACTTTCTGCAGGAGCGGCACTTCCTTCCAATTCTCCGGCCATCTGAAGCCCATCGGCTTCGAACGGTAGCTGGAGGTGATCGACTTGGCGCCGTATTTGTAGCATTGCGAGCCGATGTCCTCGGCCGAATAGGAGCGGCCAATGATCAGGATATCCTTGCCCTTGAATTCCATGGCGTCGCGGAAATCATGGCTGTGCAGGATGCGGCCGTTGAAGGTGGCGAAACCCTCGAAATAGGGAACGTTGGGCACCGAGAAATGCCCTGAGGCGACGACGACGTTGTCGAACTCTTCGGAATAGGTGACGTCGTTGGCGCGGTCATGCGCGGTGACGGTGAATTTCTTGGTTTCGTCCGAGAAGGTCACCATGCGCACCGGGCTGTTGAAGCGCACCCATTTGCGCAGGCCCGATTTTTCGACGCGGCCCTTGATGTAATCCCACAGCACTGCGCGCGGCGGATAAGAGCCGATCGGCCGGCCGAAATGCTCCTCGAAAGTGTAGTCGGCGAATTCCAGGCATTCCTTCGGTCCGTTCGACCAGAGGTAGCGGTACATCGAGCCATGCACGGGATCGCCATGCTCGTCGAGGCCGGTGCGCCAGGTGTAGTTCCACAGGCCACCCCAGTCCGACTGCTTTTCGAAGCAGACGATTTCGGGGATGTCGGCGCCCTTGTCTTCAGCCGACTTGAAGGCCCTGAGCTGTGCCAGGCCGGACGGTCCGGCGCCGATGACGGCAACACGAGTTTTCATTTCCAGGGCCTCCTCATTTTTGATTTCCCCAGCGAAACAAATTTCACTGACAGTGACACTAATTGGCCCTTCGGTGCTGTCAACAGACATCTGCGGGAACGGCGTTTGCCCGCAAAGGATTCCTGACGAAAAACCTTCGCGGACAGAATCCATGGGATCGTCCGATGGACTTAAGACAGCTTGCCGACACAGCCGCGCTGCTGTATCGCCACCTGACATGTTCACCTTGAGTGAAATAAATCCGCGAAGTCCGGGGGCGACATGGCGAAAGACAGTTCCAAGGCCGGGCTTGCCGGCGCCAAGCCGAAGCCCCAGCCAAAGGTCTCGGCGGACGGCAAGACCATCCGCGCACCACTGACGCAGAACCCGCACGCCATCCGCGACACACGCGAGAAGGTGCTGGAGGTGGCCATCGGCCGCGAGGTGCGGGCGTTCCGCAAGAAGCTCGGCATCACCGTCGCCGATCTCGCCGTCGCCACCGACATTTCACTGGGTATGCTGTCGAAGATCGAGAACGGCATCACCTCGCCGTCGCTGACCACGCTGCAGGCGCTGTCGCGGGCGCTCGGCGTTCCGGTCACCGCCTTCTTCCGCCGCTTCGAGGAGGAGCGCAGCGCCGTCTTCGTCAAAGCCGGCGAAGGGCTGGATGTCGAGCGCCGCGGCACGCGCGCCGGCCATCAGTACAATCTGCTCGGCCATATCGGGTCGAACACCAGCGGCGTCGTCGTCGAACCCTACCTGATCACCCTGACCGAAGATTCGGACGTGTTCCCGACTTTCCAGCATGAGGGCATGGAGTTCCTCTATATGCTGGAGGGCGAAGTGGTTTACCGGCACGGCAGCAACCTCTACCCGATGAAGCCCGGCGACAGCCTGTTCTTCGACGCCGACGCGCCGCACGGACCGGAGCAGCTGACGAAACTGCCAATGCGGTATTTGTCGATCATCTGCTATCCGCAGAACAGCGCGGGGTGAGGTTTTCTGTCGACACTTTAAAGTTCGACGAGGGATTGATCGGCTATCGCGCAGGCTTCCTTGGCCCACGCGACAAACACGTCTAAAAACTGACCCGAGATGTCAATTCTTTGATCACTCCACCGGAAAGTCATGTCTTTAGACGACAAGCCAAAGTGAATCGTTCGCACAAATCCATTTTCCTCAATCGGCTTTGGAGCATTCTTGCGAGATAGGTACAGCCGGTCGTCGATATGCTCAAAGTGATCCCTGGCCTGCTTGTAAAAGGTTAGGTCAAGCGCGCTCAAATGATTAGCCATTTTATTACCTAGGACTTTAGCTGCCAAGGCAATGCCATCCTTAACTCTGTCTACGGAAATTAGAAAAAAGTGTAGTTCCACTAGGGCCCGCCTAGGCTGCTTTGCCTGCCACGCTTCCATCATCAAAGCGTGTTGCCTCACCGCCGCATCAAGGTATCTCTCAACCAACACAATGCCATTGTGAAGTTGGCCAGTATGATCCTTCCGCATGTATCGGAAGGTATATTCGGGATTTTCGGTCATCGTGTCACATTATCCAAGCGGAGAAAGAAAATCAGGTCCCCGTTGAAATAGCAGCAGGCAGATTTCAATCAGGTCCAAACCCCAGTGACGTCGCACTCCCGTCATCCAACTTCGACAGCCATTCCACCAAGGTTGGCCGATAGCGTGTGAGCCCCTTGTAGGTGGCGAGTTCCTCGGGCAGATCGCGAATGACGCGGTGCAGGCGTCGCGCCCATTTCGGCTGCGTCACGAGTTCGTCCATCTTGATCAGGTAGCAGCGGATCGGGAAGACGATGCCGTTGGAGCGCGGCAGCCGCCAGAAGCTTTGCAGCTCGACGCGCAGATGCACCTTGTCGCCGACATTTTCGGGCGTCACGGTTGTCCGGTCCGGACCCCATTTGTGGTAATTTTCCGGGCTGGTATCGAGGCGCGGATTGATGGTCATAGTCCAGTTGAGGCGCCGCGCCGGCTTACCCTGCTGGATGTTGGTGAGGAATTTCAGCGCCCTGGTGAAAATGCCCTTCTCATGCGCCAGCGGCACCGGTGCGTGCCACTCGAAAAAATTCATGCCGATGTCGAAATCGAGCGACCAATCGGCCTGGGTGGTGACCATGCCGGCATCCATCCACAGATTGCCGTCGCGCTGGTCGAGGATGCAGAAATCGCCCTGGCTCTGGCGGGTGATGTATTCCATCGGACCGTAAGGCAGGGTCGAGGTGTCGCCGAAGGTGAAGGTGTCGTCGATGCCGAGCGGCCGGTTGATCCAGCGCCAGCGGTCGCCGTCCCGCGTCAGCGTGAAATGTTCGGGATAGCCAAGGGCTTGCTGTTCCATCAGCAGTTCGAGCAGATCCCAGCCGGCCAGCGTCATATGCGGCAGCGACTGGCAGCGCAGCGGATCCTCGGCCAGCACCAAAGCGCGGTCCTGCATCTCGGCGACGTAGTGCTCGTCGACATCGATCAGGTTCTCCAGCACTGAGCCCTTTGGCCCGGCGACATGCGGCTCGATGTTGACCGCATACATGTAGGCGTCTTCATGGAACGGGAACGGGAACCGCCTGATGTGCTCCGGGCTGTTCCTGAAGGTGAAGTCGTCGCGGAAGGTTTCCTTGCGAAAGGTGATGCCCAAGCTCGCCTCCTATCTTTCCAGCACCAGCGACCGGCCCTCGAAGCGCGACACGCACGGCATGATCTTGCAGCCGGAGCGATGGTCGTCCTCGCTCAGCCAGTGGTCGTTGTGGATGAACTTGCCATCGTAGGAGATCACGTTGGTCTCGCACTGGCCACAGACGCCGCCGCGGCAGAGATAGGGCGGGTCGACCCCGGCCGCCTCGATCGCTTCCAGCAGGCTCAGCTGTTCATCGACGCGGATGGTCTTGCCGCTGATTGCCAGCGTCACATCGAACGGCAGGCCGGGCTGGGGTGCCGCGAAATGCTCGAAATGCACGGCCTCCGATGGCCAGCCCAAGGCGGCCGCGCGGTCGCGCACCCAGTTGATCATGCCGGCCGGGCCGCAGACATAGAGATGCGTGCCGAGCGGCTGCGTCGACAGCAATCGATCAAGATCGATGCGCTCGTCACGGTCGTCATGGTAGAGCCTGATGCGCCTGTCGTAGCGCTCCCGCAGCACGTCGGCATAAGTGCCCAGAGAGGCGGTCCGGCAGGTGTAGTGCAGTTCGAAATTGCCGCCCTCGCCCGCCAGTTGCGCGGTCTGCGCCATGAAGGGCGTGATGCCGATGCCGCCGGCCAGCATCAGGTGTTTCCTGGCACGCAAGTCGAGCGAGAACAGATTGACGGGATAGCTGATCACCATCTCCAGGCCCGGCTTGACGGACCGGTGCATGAACAGCGAGCCGCCACGCCCGACATCGTCGCGGCGCACCGAGATCGTGTATTCGCGCGTGTCGAGCGGCGAACCCATCAGCGAATAGGGGTTGAGCCGGGTGCGGTCGCCGTCGCGCATCTCGACCACGACATGGGCGCCGCCGGAAAAGGTCGGCAACAGCTCGCTGTCGCGCCTGCGGAAATGGAAGCGGGTGACCAGTTCGTTGACCGGAACGACGTCGCTGACGACGACATCGAGTTTTGTGGTGCCGGTGCTCATGGGAAGGCCTCCTCCATTGGAGGAATCTCCGAGCGATCCTCGGCATTGATGCAGACGCCCTGGAAAGCGGCGAGGCGCCGCGAATAGTGATCGCGCACCAGAAGCAGCAAGCCGCAATGCGAACAGGTCGATGGCTGTGTCGTGACATTCTCGGTGATGCCCTTGCAGTGAACGCACTGCATGCGCCTGGCCAGCGAGCCGCGATGCTCCGTCTGCATGGAGGTGTGGTCGATGCCGGCTTCGAGCGCCACCTGCATGGCCTGGCCGATCAGTCCCTCGGTGCCGGCGAGGTAGAGGCGCAAGCCCATATGGGCATTGCCCAGCGTCTGCTTCAGCCTCGGCAGCAGGCTGGCAAAGGATGGCGCCTGATGAAACTGCGCCGGCCTCAGCGCTTCGAGGGCGGCGACGTGTTTGTTGTCCGGCCCCGGGATAAAGTCGATTTCGGCGCCATCGAAAAACCCGGCAGGCGCTTTTGCGGCCATGTCTGAAATAGCGACCGCACCTTCGGCATCGGCGATGAAAAGATGGTGTTTGCCGGGCTGCGGAGAGAGCGTTCCGTAGACCGGCCGGCTGATGATGCTTTTTGCTGCCATTTAAATCTTCGTGCCTCGAACCCCTCGCTGTTGATTATGCCTCAGCCTTTCGCCGTGCGCTTGGTCTTCTTGGGATCGTCGAACGGCAATGGCTGCGCCGTCGCCTTGATCGACCCGCTCTTGTTGCGGATTTCGAGCTTGGTGTCCTTGACCGCGCAGTCGACGTCGAGGCGGGCGATGCCCATCGATTTCTTGACCAGCGGCGAATACATGGCACAGGTCACCACGCCGACCTTCTTGCCGTCGCGATAGACCGGCGCGCCTTCGTCGGCCGGCTCCTTGCCGTCGAGCAGCACGCCAAAAATCTTGAAGCGCTCCTTGCCCTTCAAACGGTAGTGTTCCTCGGCTCCGCGAAAGCCGGTCTTGCCGGGACTGACGGTAAAGTCGAGGCCGAGTTCCCACAGCGTATCGCCGGGGCCTTCATTCTCGAACGGATATTTTTGCGAATTGTCGTAGGGATAGAACAGCAGATAACTTTCGACCCGCAGCATGTCGAGCGTGGTGAAACGGCACGGAATGATGCCGGCGCTCTTGCCCTCTTCGAGGATCCTGTCCCAGATCGTGCCAGCATCCTGGCCACGGCAGAAGATCTCGTAGCCGCGCTCGCCGGTGTAGCCGGTGCGCGAGATCATGACGGGCAAGCCGAACAGCTGCGTCTGCATGTGATGGAAATAGTTCAGGTCGCGAATCCCCGGCACATGCTTGGCCAGATAGTCGACCGCGGTCGGTCCCTGAAGCGACAGATCGTGCAGATTGTCGTCGAAGCGTAGCGAGACATCGCGGCCCATCGCGGCGCGCTGCAATTCCTCATGGCCGGTGCCCGAGCCATGCACGACCATCCAGCTGTTCGGGCCGGTGCGGTAGAGGATGCAGTCGTCGGTGAATTTTCCCGCCTCGTTCAGCATGCAGGCATAGGCCGATTTGCCGGGGTAGATCTTTTCCACGTCGCGGGTGGTCGCGAGATCGATGAGATGCGAGGCGTGCGGCCCTGTGATGTGCACCTTCTTCAGGCCCGACACATCCATCAGCCCGGCCTTGGTGCGGATGGCGATGTACTCCTCGTCGGCATCCTTGTCGTAGGTCCAGGCGGTGCCCATGCCGCTCCAGTCTTCGAGCTTCGAACCCAGCGCGCGATGGCGATCCGCCAGGGTCGAAAATCTCCAGGATGCCGTCATCCGCTCGTCCTCCGTTCAAAAATCCACTGTTCCCCGCTCCTTGGCGCGGTGGCCGGAGCTTTGGAGCGAATATTGACCGCAAACGCGGGAGAGCCGCAATCCCCTGAATGCAAATAATTTCATTGTCAGGCAAAATTGGCCGCCCCAAGCAAACAGTTAACTCAGCGTAAATTCGTCTTGACAATTGCGGTAAACGGTCTGAATTTATGAAAAAAATTTCACTCTCTTGAAAGAGAGCGACGCAAGGTGGATTCGGAACCGGGCGTCGAAAAAAGGGGACAAACCGATGTCAGACCTGCAGCAGCGCATCGAGGCGCTGTACCGTTCCGATTTGCGCGGATCCGCGTTGCTGATCGTCTGCCTGTGGGCGACGATCCTCTTCGTCCTGTTCATGACATGGCCGTACATCCCGCACGCCGGCATCAAGGCCGTCGTCGCGATTGCCGCCGCCGCCGTGCTGATCTTCAACACGGCCGCGATCCTGGCGATGGTCAAACACTACAAGGAAGACAAGGATTTCATCTACGGCCTCGACATCAAGAACGCCGACGCATCCCGCAACCGCCAGTCCTGAGGGGTACAAGAAATGTCCCGCTATACGCCGCCGGAGCAGAGCAAGGCCGGCCAGGTTTTCGATATCGTCGTCGTGGTTGTCGCCATCTTCGTGGCGTTGTGGCTGCCGCTGAAGCTCGGCCTTGCCGGAGCCGCCAAATCCATCGACGCGCTCGATGCCAAGACCTGGGAAGCGCTTGGCCAGAACCCGACCATGGCAGCCATCTGGGAGAAGCTCGGCTACACACCCGAGACGGCGCATGACATCATCCAGAACCGCTTCCACTATGTCATCGACTGGCCGACGCTGATCATCATGGCGGCGGTGCTGATCGGTTATTTCGTCTTCCTGTTCCGAGCCTCCGACCGCGAATATCGCGACGTCATCAACGAAAAATTCAACGACAAGTAAGAGTTCCGAAGGCAAGCAATCGGGGACGCACCATGTGGATTTCACTCTCTTACGCATGCTGGGGCATCTCGATCGTGCTCGCCCTGTGGATGCTCTACGACTGGTTCAAGGTCGACACGACCTATTCCGAAGACGTTCTGACCTCGTCACGCGAAGGCGAGCTTGAAGCCGTTTCCGAGAAACACCGGATTTGAGTGGGGACGAACAATGACGACGACCGTACTTGAACCGGCAATTCACGGCGACAGGGTTTCACTGCTGCGGGTGCTCGGCCCGGCCCATGTCTGGGCACTCGGCGTCGGCATCGTTCTGGTCGGTGAATTCACCGGCTGGAATTTTTCGGCCGACAAGGGCGGCGCGCTCGCCGCGCTGATCGTCTGCTGGATCGTCGGGCTGCTCTATACCTCGGTCGCCATGATCGATTCCGAAGTGACGTCGACGGTGGCGGCTGCCGGCGGCCAGTATGCGCAGGCCAAGCATATTGTCGGGCCGCTGATGGCCTTCAACGTCGCGCTGTTCCTGGTCTTCGCCTACACGATGCTGGAGGTCTCGGACGCCATCCTGCTCGGCGACACCATCGTCGCCAAGGCCGGCGTCGAAGGGCTCACCCACAATTCATTCATCGCCGCCACCATCGTCGTGCTGGCCTGGCTCAACTATCGCGGCGTGCTGATGACGCTCAACGTCAACTTCGTCATCACCGCAATTGCCTATATCTCGATCGTCATCCTGTTCTTCTCGGTCAGCCCGTGGACGCAAGGCGCGGTGCTGAAGCTCAACGAGCTGGTGACGCCGGGCAATGCGCTGCCCTATGGCTGGATCGGCGTCATCGCCGCCTTCCAGTTTGGCATCTGGTATTATCTCGGCATCGAAGGCACCACGCAGGCGGCCGAGGAAGTGCGTTCGCCGGCCCGCTCGCTGCCCTACGGCACGATGGCCGGCATGATCACGCTTTTGATCGCCGCCGCCATGACCTGGTATGTCTGCGCCTCGCTGATGCCTTGGGAATATCTCGGCATCACCTATTATCCGCTGTGGGACGCCGGCAAGCTCACCGGCAGTCCGCTGCTGGAAAACCTGTTGTTCATCGCAACGCTGCTGGCTGCGCTGGCTTCCGCCAATGGCTGCATCAACGATGCGGCGCGCGCATGGTTCTCGCTCGGCCGCGACCGTTATCTGCCGAGCTGGTTCTCGGCCGTGCACCCGAAATATCGCACGCCCTACCGCTCGATCCTGTTCCTGCTGCCGATCGCGCTCGCCTTCGCCTTCATTGCCGACCTCAACCAGGCGATCACGTTCTCGATCCTGTCGGGCGTGCTGCAATACACCTTCATGAGCATCAACATCATGATGTTCCGCAAGAAGTGGCCGCTCGGCACGATCCGCCGCGGCTACACGCATCCCTTCCATCCGCTGCCGGCGATCGTGTTGTTCTGCCTTTGCGTGGTGACCTTCTTCGCCATCTTCCTCGGGTTCGGCTCACAGCTGATCGCGATGACCATCTTCTATTTCCTGATCTCGCTGTGGTTCCATTTCTACCGTTACAAATTCGTACGGCGCGGCGACCAGTTCACCATGCCGTGGCCGAAACCGCAGGGCTATTGATGGGAGACGGCCCGCCCCGATCCTTGGCGGGCCGGACATGACAAAATGTCCGACGTGACATCAGCACTGTTCGCCGGGGCCATTGTCCTGGTTCTCGCTCTCCATCTTGCGTGGCTGGCACGGCGCAGCCGCAACAGGGCCTTGGCGGCGCTCGCCGCCGAGGAGGCCGGCATACGCACCATTGTCGCCGACGCCGCTGATGTTTCGGACGGCACCGCCGGTGTCGTCACCTGGGAAGGGTCGTGGAACGGCCAACGCGTTCAGTTGCGCACCATCGTCGACACGCTGGCGACACGAAAACTGCCGGCGCGTTGGCTCAGCGTTTCGATCACCGAAAAGGTCGCCGTCCCAGCGACCTTCGACATGATGATGCGGCCGGGCTCGCCGACGACCTTCTCCAATTTCGACCATCTCCAGCATACGCTGCCCAAGGCTCCGGGATTTCCCCCCGAGGCGGTGCTGCGGACCGACCGCCGCGGCACGCGGTTCCCGCAAGGCATCATCGCCGAACATCTGGAACCCTTTTCGGAAGGGCGCGCCAAGGAGCTGCTGATCACGCCAAACGGGGTGCGCATCGTGTGGCTGCTGGCCGAGGCCGAACGGGCGCGCTACGGCGTTTTCCGGCAGGCCGCGTTCGGTGAGGCACAGATCGATCCAGCGCTGATCGACCGGCTGCTCACCTCGCTCTCGGCGCTGCGCGACGCCATCAACCGAAGCGAACGGCAAGCCGCATGACCGGTTCGAACACGCAGCCGGCGCCGGTGAGCCCTTATCTCGTCCTCGGCGCGTCAATCGTGCTGCCGGCGAGCGGCCATGTCATTCTGGGCGTTCCGGTGCGCGGGCTGCAGTTCCTTTTCTTCATGGTTATCCTGGCATGGGTGACCGCCAAGATCGCGCTGCCCGACGCTAGCTTCATCGGCCGTCACGCCGGCGGCTTTCTGATCTATGCGCTATCCATCCTGGACGCCTACAAGCTCGCCCGTATCCGCCATGCCACGTGGGTTCACAATGCCACGCAGGGCAGCGATAACTCGCATGGCGGCATTACGCCCCATACGTAACTAGAGGAAAATTTTTTTCATATGATTGAATTTGCGGGACTCATTCGATACATCATCTTCTAGCTACAAATGCCGGGAGGCTGACATGTGTGGAATTGTCGGACTGTTTTTGAAAGACAAGTCGCTGGAGCCGAAGCTCGGCGCGATGCTGTCGGAGATGCTGGTATCGCTCAGCGATCGCGGGCCCGACAGCGCAGGCATTGCCATCTATGGCGCGCCTTCCAGGAATGAAGCCAAGATCACCATCCAGTCGGCGAAGCCCGCGCGCGATTTTCGCGACCTCGATACCGAGCTTGCCAAGGCCATCGGTGCGCCGGTGAGCATTGCGGTCAAGTCGACGCACGCCGTCGTGCGGACGACGCCGGCCAAGATTGACGAAGCGCGCGAGGCCATCCAGGCACTTCGCCCCGACATCCGCATCATGGGCGCCGGCGACGTCGTCGAGATCTACAAGGAAGTCGGCCTGCCGGAAGCGGTGGTCGATCGCTTCGACGTCCGCAAGATGGCCGGCACGCATGGCATCGGGCACACCCGCATGGCAACGGAATCGGCGGTGACGACGATGGGCGCTCATCCCTTCTCGACCGGCGCCGACCAGTGCCTGGTGCACAACGGCTCGCTGTCGAACCACAACAATGTCCGCCGTGAGCTGATCCGCGAAGGCATGAAATTCGAGACCGAGAACGATACCGAGGTCGCCGCCGCCTATCTCTCGTCCCAGATGGCGCATGGCAAGAACCTCGGCGAAGCCCTGGAAGGCACGCTCTCGGATCTCGACGGCTTCTTCACCTTCGTCGTCGGCACCAAGAACGGTTTTGGCGTGGTGCGCGACCCGATCGCCTGCAAGCCCGCCGTCATGGCCGAAACCGACCAGTATGTCGCCTTCGGCTCGGAATATCGCGCGCTGACCAAACTGCCCGGCATAGACAATGCGAGGGTCTGGGAACCGGAACCCGCAACCGTCTATTTCTGGGAGCATTGAGTTCATGACGGCAACCAAACTTTCAAAGGCGGCGGCCCACGACCACGCCTCGCGGATCTTCGATCTCGATGTGTCTTCGCTGCGCGAGCTCAACCAGGCGCTGCACAATCTGACGCCCGGCTCGAACGAAACGGTGTGGGAAGTGCTGCACCCGAAGGGCAGCCATTCGGTCGCCGTCGGCGTCGACCAGCCCGTGACCATCGATGTGCGCGGCAGCGTCGGCTATTATTGCGGCGGCATGAATTCCGGCAGCACCATCACCGTGCACGGCTCGGCCGGGCCCGGCGTCGGCGAGAATATGATGTCGGGCTCGATCATCGTGAAAGGCGATGCCAGCCAATATGCCGGCGCCACCGGCAAGGGCGGCCTGCTGGTCATCGAAGGCAATGCCTCGTCGCGCTGCGGCATCTCGATGAAAGGCATCGACATCGTCGTGCACGGCAATATCGGTCACATGTCGGCCTTCATGGCGCAGTCCGGCAATCTGGTGGTGCTCGGCGATGCCGGCGATGCGCTGGGCGATTCCATCTACGAGGCGCGGCTGTTCGTGCGCGGCAAGGTCGACAGCCTCGGCGCCGACTGCATCGCCAAGGAGATGCGGCCCGAGCATCTGGAACTGCTGCAGGGCTTGCTCGACCGCGCCGGCGTCACCGGCGTCAAGCCATCGGAGTTCAAGCGCTACGGCTCGGCGCGCACCCTCTACAATTTCAATATCGACAACGCCGACGCGTATTGAGGCAGCATGACCTATCGCAACCCGCCGACGACGCCGCGCAAATCCGCGACCTTCGACGACTACACGCTTTCCGAAATCCGCCGCGCCGCGGCGACCGGCATCTATGACATCCGGGGCGCCGGCGCCAAGCGCAAGCTGCCGCATTTCGATGACCTTTTGTTCCTCGGCGCCTCGATCTCGCGCTATCCGCTCGAAGGCTACCGCGAACGCTGCGACACCAGCGTCGTGCTCGGCTCGCGCCATGCCAAGAAGCCGATCGAATTGAAGATTCCGATCACCATTGCCGGCATGAGCTTCGGTTCGCTCTCCGGTCCGGCCAAGGAGGCGCTCGGCCGTGGCGCGACGCTGTCGGGCACGTCGACCACGACGGGCGATGGCGGCATGACCGAGGAAGAGCGCGGGCATTCCAAGCAACTGGTCTATCAATATCTGCCGTCGCGCTACGGCATGAATTTGCGCGACCTGCGCCGTGCCGATGCCATCGAAGTCGTCGTCGGCCAGGGCGCCAAGCCGGGCGGCGGCGGCATGCTGCTTGGCCAGAAGATTTCCGACCGCGTCGCGGAGATGCGCACCCTGCCGAAAGGCATCGACCAGCGCTCCGCCTCGCGCCATCCCGACTGGACCGGCCCGGACGATCTCGAGATCAAGATCCTCGAGCTGCGCGAGATCACCGACTGGGAAAAGCCGATCTACGTCAAGGTCGGCGGCGCCCGCCCCTATTACGATACCGCGCTTGCTGTGAAGGCCGGCGCCGATGTCGTCGTCGTCGACGGCATGCAGGGCGGCACGGCGGCAACGCAGGAAGTGTTCATCGAGAATGTCGGCCAGCCGACGCTCGCCTGCATCCGGCCGGCGGTGCAGGCGCTGCAGGATCTCGGCATGCACCGCAAGGTGCAGCTGATCGTCTCGGGCGGCATCCGCAATGGCGCCGATGTCGCCAAGGCGCTGGCACTCGGCGTCGACGCGGTCTCCATCGGAACGGCGGCGCTGGTCGCGCTCGGCGACAATGATCCCCGCTGGGAGGCGGAGTATAACGAGCTCGGCACCACATCAGGCGCCTATGATGACTGGCATGAAGGCCGCGACCCTGCCGGCATCACCACACAGGACCCGGAGCTGATGAAGCGGGTCGATCCTGTGGCTGCTGGACGGCGGCTGGCCAACTATCTGAAGGTGATGACGCTGGAGGCGCAGACGATCGCCCGCGCCTGCGGCAAGAACAGCCTGCACAATCTCGAACCCGAGGACCTCGTCGCATTGACGATCGAGGCAGCCGCGATGGCCGGCGTGCCGCTCGCCGGCACCAACTGGATACCGGGGAAGAACGGCTTCTGATCAACGAAGGGCCGAAGCCCGCACGCTCTGGGGCAACGATCGACAAAAAAATGGGGAACTTCCGTGACAGCTGATCTTGCAGAATTCGCAAGGGCGAAAAACGTCAAATATTTCATGATTTCCTACACCGACCTGTTCGGTGGCCAGCGCGCCAAGCTGGTGCCGGCGCAGGCGATATCAGACATGCAGAAGGATGGCGCCGGCTTTGCCGGTTTCGCCACCTGGCTGGACCTGACGCCGGCGCATCCCGACATGCTGGCAGTGCCGGATCCAGACTCGGTCATCCAGTTGCCGTGGAAAAAGGAGGTGGCCTGGGTCGCCGCCAATTGCGTCATGGACGACAAGGAGGTCGACCAGACGCCGCGCAATACGTTGAGGCGGCTGATCGCGGAGGCCGCCGGCGACGGCATGCATGTCAAGACCGGCGTCGAGGCCGAGTTCTTCCTGATCTCGCCGGACGGCGGCGTCATCTCTGACCAATACGACACGGCCTCAAAGCCCTGCTACGACCAGCAGGCGGTGATGCGCCGCTACGACGTCATCGCGGAGATCTGCGATCACATGCTGGTGCTCGGCTGGGGACCCTACCAGAACGACCATGAGGACGCGAACGGCCAGTTCGAGATGAACTGGGCCTTCGACGACGTGCTCGCCACCGCCGACAAGCACTCCTTCTTCAAGTTCATGGTCAGGTCGGTGGCAGAGAAGCACGGCCTGCGGGCCACCTTCATGCCGAAACCCTTCCAGGGCCTGACCGGCAATGGCTGCCATGCCCACATCTCGGTGTGGGACAAGGCGGGCAAGACCAATGTCTTCGCCGACAATTCGATGGAGCTTGGCCTGTCGGCCAAGGGCAAGAACTTCCTCGGCGGCATCATGAAGCATGCCTCCGCGCTTGCCGCGATCACCAACCCGACGGTCAATTCCTACAAGCGCATCAACGCCCCGCGCACGATTTCGGGCGCGACCTGGGCGCCGAACACGGTGACCTGGACCGGCAACAATCGCACCCACATGGTGCGCGTGCCGGGCCCCGGCCGCTTCGAACTGCGCCTGCCCGATGGTGCTGCAAACCCCTATCTCTTGCAGGCTGTGATCATTGCCGCTGGCCTCGACGGCATCCGCTCGAAGGCCGATCCCGGCAAGCGCTACGACATCGACATGTACCAGCACGGCCACACGGTGAAGGGCGCGCCGAAACTGCCACTGAACCTGCTCGACGCACTGCGCGAGTTCGACAAGGACAAATCACTCAAGGCGGCGCTGGGTGAGGAATTCTCGTCGGCATACCTAAAGCTGAAGCACCAGGAATGGAATTCTTATGCTTCGCACTTCACGCAATGGGAGCGCGACCACACGCTGGACATATAGCCGTCCTGCCGGTGCGAGCGACCTCGGAATGAACGTATGAAATACTCGATCTTCTCGCTCGCCCGTGCCGCCCTTTCCGGCCACAAGAACTGGCAGCGCACCTGGCGCGACGCCACGCCGAAGGATCGCTACGACGTGGTGATCATCGGCGGTGGCGGCCATGGCCTGGCCACCGCCTGGTTCCTCGCCAGCGAATACGGCATCAAGAACGTCGCGGTGCTGGAAAAAGGCTGGATCGGCTCCGGCAATGCCGGCCGCAACACCACCATCATCCGCTCCAATTACGGCCTGCCCGGCAACACCGGCTTCTACGAATTGTCGATGAAGCTGTGGGAGCGGATGGAGCAGGACCTCAACTACAATGCGATGGTCAGCCAGCGCGGCGTCATCAACCTCTACCATTCCGACGCGCAGCGCGACGCCTATGCGCGGCGCGGCAACACCATGCGCATCAACGGCATCGACGCCGAACTGCTCGACCTCGCTGCGGTCAAGAAGATGATGCCGTTCCTGAACTTCGACAATGCGCGCTTTCCCGTGCAAGGCGGATTGCTGCAGCGGCGCGGCGGCACGGCGCGGCACGATGCCGTGGTCTGGGGTTATGCCCATGCGGCCAGCGGGCTTGGCGTCGACATCATCCAGAATTGCGAGGTAACCGGCTTTGTCAGGGACGCCAACGGCAAGGTGACTGGTGTCGAAACCTCGCGCGGCAGGATCGGCGCCGGCAAGGTCGGCATGGCGGTCGCCGGCTCCTCGTCACGCGTCGCTGAAATGGCGGGCCTGCGCCTGCCGATCGAAAGCCATGTGCTGCAGGCTTTCGTCTCCGAGGCGATCAAGCCGTTGATCCCCAATGTCATGACCTTCGGCGCAGGCCATTTCTATGTCAGCCAGTCGGACAAGGGCGGCCTTGTCTTCGGCGGCGACATTGACGGCTACAATTCCTACGCCCAGCGCGGCAATCTGCCTGTGATGGAGGATGTCTGCGAGGGCGGCATGGCGCTGATGCCGATGATCGGACGCGTGCGGCTTCTGCGCCAGTGGGGCGGCATCATGGACATGTCGATGGACGGCTCGCCGATCATCGACAAGACGCCGGTCGACGGCCTCTATCTCAACGCGGGCTGGTGCTATGGCGGCTTCAAGGCGACGCCCGGCTCAGGCTTCGTCTTCGCCCACCTGCTGGCCCGCGACACGCCGCACGAGGAAGCTGCACGGTTCCGCCTCGACCGGTTCCGGACTGGCGCCATGATCGACGAAAAGGGCCAGGGCGCCCAACCGAACCTGCACTGAGGACGGCCGGAAAATCATGCGCATTGTCTGTCCCTTCTGCGGCGAACGCGAACTCGGCGAGTTCACCTATCTCGGCGACGCCAAACCGGTGCGGCCGGCGGCGGGTGCCGGTGAAGATGCTATCTACGATTATGTTTATCTGCGCGACAACATCGCCGGCGTGATGAGCGAGAACTGGTATCACAGCGGCGGCTGCCGGGCCTGGCTGAAGGTCACCCGCAACACGCTGACGCATGAGATTTCGGCGATCGAACCGGCAGCGGGCGCCGGTGCGGCGAAGGTTGGCGCGTGATGGCCGGTGGGCAGACAAACCGGCTGAACAATGGCGGCCTCATCGACCGCTCGGCGCCGCTGAACTTCCGCTTCGACGGCAAGAGCTTTTCCGGCTTCGAGGGCGACACGCTGGCGTCGGCGCTGGTTGCCAATGGCGTCAAGCTGGTCGGGCGCTCGTTCAAGTATCATCGCCCGCGCGGCATCCTGACCGCGGGCTCGGAAGAACCCAACGCGCTGGTCGAACTGCGCACCGGTGCCCGGCGCGAGCCGAACACCAAGGCGACGACGGCCGAGCTTTACGAAGGCCTCGAGGCCGCCAGCCAGAATCGCTGGCCGTCGCTGCGCTTCGACGTGATGTCGGTGAACCAGCTGTTCTCGCCGATCTTCGTCGCCGGCTTCTACTACAAGACCTTCATGTGGCCGGCGAAATTCTGGGAAGCCATCTACGAGCCGGCGATCCGCCGCGCCGCCGGTCTTGGCCGTGCCGCCGGTGTTGCCGACCCTGACCACTACGACAAGGCCTGGGCGCATTGCGATGTGCTGATCGCCGGCTCCGGTCCGGCCGGTCTGGCGGCAGCATTGGCCGCCGGCCGAAGCGGCGCCCGAGTCATCCTGTGCGAAGAGGATTTTGCGTTCGGCGGCCGGTTGCTGTCGGATGGCGGCACGATCGATGGCCTGCCGGCCGCCGAATGGTTGTCGCGGGCGCTGGCCGAACTGGCGGCAATGCCCGATGTCCGCATCCTGACCCGCACGACGCTGTTCGGCGTCTATGACGGCGGCACCTACGGCGCGCTGGAGCGGGTCAACGACCATATGCCCTCGCCGCCCGAACATCAGGTGCGCCAGCGGATGTGGCGCATCGTGGCCAAGCGCTGTGTGGTCGCGGCCGGCGCCCTTGAGCGGCCGATCGTTTTCGCCGGCAACGACACGCCCGGCGTGATGATGGCTTCGGCGATGCGAACCTATGTCGGACGCTATGCCGCTGTTCCAGCAAAGCGCATCGCGCTGTTCACCAACAATGAGGATGGCTGGCGCACGGTCGAGACCGCGCTTGGTGCCGGGCTGCAGATCGCGGCGGTGATCGACGCGCGGCCGGACGTTTCGCCGTCACATCGATCGCTGGCCTCCAGGAATGGCTTCACGGTGCTGCACGGCTCCGTCAGCGGCGTTGACGGCGGCAAGGACGGTGTTCGGAAAATCGCAGTGTCGCTCACCGGCGGCGCGCGCGCCGAAGTCGAGGCCGACGGGCTCGCGGTTTCCGGCGGCTGGAATCCGGCGGTCGGGCTCACCTCCTATCATCGCGGCCGACCGAAATGGCGCGACGACATTGCTGCCTTCGTGCCCGACGGCGCGCCCCCCGGCATGGTCGCAGCCGGTGCGGCCAACGGCGACTTCGGACTTGGCGCCTGCCTCGCCAAAGGGTTTGCCGCCGGCGTGGCAGCGGCACATGGTGCCGGACATAGTGGCAAGGCAGGCACCGCGCCTGTTGCCAACGACGAGGCATTCTCGCTGACGCCGCTCTGGCACGTCGCCGGCAAGGGCAAGGCCTTCGTCGACTACCAGCACGATGTCACCGCCTCCGACATCGAACTGGCGCAGCGCGAGGGTTTTGAATCGGTCGAGCATCTGAAGCGTTATACGACGCTCGGCATGGCGACCGACCAGGGCAAGACGTCCAATGTCGCCGGCCTAGCCATCATGGCAGCGGTGACCGGAAAATCCATTCCAGAGACTGGCACGACCATCTACCGGCCGCCTTACGTGCCGGTCGCCATCGGCGCCTTTGCCGGCCATCATCGCGACGAGACGTTCCACGCGACGCGGCTGACGCCGTCGCATCACTGGGCCGCCGAACAGGGTGCTGTCTTCGTCGACACCGGCCTATGGAAACGCGCGCAATGGTATCCGCGCGCTGGCGAGAAGGACTGGCTGGAATCGGTGACCCGTGAGGTCAAGGCCGTGCGAAGCGGCGTCGGCTTTTGCGATGTCTCGACGCTCGGCAAGATCGACGTGCACGGTCTCGATGCCGGCGCCTTCCTCGACCGCGTTTACATCAACACCTTCTCCAACCTCGCCGTCGGCAAGGCGCGCTACGGGCTGATGCTGCGCGAGGATGGCATCGTCTATGATGACGGCACGACGTCGCGGCTGGCCGAGGACCACTATTTCCTGACCACCACGACCGCCAAGGCCGGTTTGGTGATGCAGCACCTCGAATTCTGCCGGCAGGTGCTGTTTCCCGACCTCGACGTGCAGCTGACCTCCGTCTCCGACCAGTGGGCGCAATTCTCGATCGCCGGCCCTAAAACCCGCGACCTGCTGAAGGAGATCGTCGACCCGGCGGAGGACCTGTCCAATGAAGGTTTTCCCTTCATGGGCGCGCGGGAAGTCGCATTGCGCGGCGGCATCAAGGCAAGGCTGTTCCGCATCTCCTTCTCCGGTGAGATGGCGTTCGAGATTTCCGTGCCGGCACGCTACGGCGAGGCGACGGCGCGCAATCTGATGCTGGCCGGCGAGCCGTTCGGCGTCACGCCTTACGGCACCGAGGCGCTCGGCGTGATGCGCATCGAAAAGGGCCACGTAGCCGGACCGGAACTGAACGGCACGACGACGGCGGCCGATCTTGGCCTCGGCAAGATGACGTCGACCAAGAAAGATTTCATCGGCCGCGTCATGGCTGGTCGCGAGGCGCTTGTCGCACCTGACCGGCAGGTCGTCGTCGGCGTCAAGCCGACGGACAGAGCGCGCCGGCTGCGCTCGGGCGCGCACATCATCCCGAAGGGGCAGACGCCCGGGCCAGGCAACGACCAGGGCTACGTCACCTCGGTCTGCTTCTCGCCGACATCAGACCAGTGGATTGGGCTGGCGCTTGTCGAGCGCGGACGCGAGCGCATCGGCGAGATCGTCCATGCGCATGACCCGATACGCGCCGAGGACTATGACGTCGAGCTCTGCAATCCCGTCTTCTATGATCCAGATGGAGGGCGCCAGCGTGGCTGAGTTTTCCTGGGACGTTCGCAGTCCGCTCGATCGCGCGCTCGCGGTGGGGCGGTATGGTGCGCGTGGCGATGCCGGCGTGACGCTGACCGAGATCCGCAATTTCGACCTCGTCCAGGTGATGGCGCGGCGCGGCAAGGCGGCGGAGATGGCCAAGGCCGCGAAGGCACGCTTCGGCAGTGCGGTTCCGAAAACACCGCAGGCGGTGCAAGGCTCGGATGCCACGCTGATCTGGTCGGGACCTGATCAGTTTTTTGTCCTGTCGAAGGGCGGCAAGCACGCGATTGGGGCGCTTGGCCAAGCGTTCGCGCAATCGGCTTCGCTCTCCGACCAGTCGCATGCCCGTGTGCTGATCAGCGTTTCTGGCGTCAAGGCGCGGGCGATGTTGGCCAAGCTGTCGTCGATCGATCTGCATTCGGGTGTGTTCGCCGTCGGCGCGGCGGCGGCCACGTCGATGGATCACACCAGCGTCACGCTCTGGCGTGGGAATGACCTGGCGGATGGGCTGGCGGTGTTCAACATTCTGGTGTTCGCGACCTTCGCCGAGAGCCTTTGGCACACGATGCTGGACTCGGCTGCGGAGTACGGCCTGGCGATCGCGCATTCAGAGCAACTGGCGTAGCCCTTGCGCGCTTTTCCCTTCTCCCCTTGCGGGAGGAGGTGGCCTCGCGAAGCGAGGTCGGATGAGGGGTGTTCCAGCTTGGCAAGGACGGCACTCCGTCACCCACCCCTCAACCGTCTCGGCGCTGCGCGCCGATCCACCTTCTCCCACAAGGGGAGAAGGAAGAAGGGGTGGTCTGCCTTGCCAAACGCAACCGCGCTGCTATTCTTGCTGCTAAAATAATTTCACACACAGGCAAACTTGTTTCTCGAACCGCAAGGCTGAGATGAGCCAGTCGCCCTACCCAACAGTCACAGCCGGACCGCCGCGCCCGAGCCTCATCCTGAGGCCCGGTCAGATCGCGCTGCCGCCAGGCATGGAGCGCCACACGATCCAAGGCAACGGGGCTTTGCTGATCGAGGTCGAGGCCGGCGATATCATCACCGTACGCAATGTCGAAGGCGGCCAGGCCTGCGAAGTTCTGGCCTGGGACACCACAGGCACCACCGATCCCGGCATCTTCGGCGAAAAATCCAACAGCAATGCCGCCGGCATCAAGGCGCTCCTCGCCGAGGGCGATGACAGTCTCGCGTCCCTACGCCGCGGGCTGGCGCGCCGGCAAGTGGTGCTCGATCAGGCAAAGGCGCTGCGCGTGTTCGGCAGCACAACGCCCGCCGGGACCGAACAGGCTTTCACCGTCACGCGCGACGGCTCGATGGTCATCGCCGCGCCCGGCGGACCGATGCTGGTCGACAGCCATGACACGGCGACGCCGCTCACCGTCATCGTGCGCCGCGCCACGATCCGCCTGAAAACAAAATCGCAGGTGGCCGATCCCCTCGCCGATCCGGTGCTTGACCTGCGCGTCCATTCAGCAACGGCGGAATCCTATTTCGTCAAGGCCGGCGACTATCTGCAGATCATCGATGTCGACGGCCGGCAATGCACCGACTTCCAGTGCTTTTCGGCGCGCAAGCTGGACAAGGGCCTCGACCATCCGCTCGACGTGACGACGACGCGCACGCTGATGGGGTCGAGTTATCCGATGCCTGGCCTGCATTCCAAATATTACGACCAGGACATGGAGCCGCTGGTCGAGGTGGTGCAGGACACATGCGGCCGGCATGATGCCTTCGCGCTGGCCTGTGCTGCGAAATATTACGACGACATCGGCTATCCCGGCCACACCAACTGCTCGGAGAATTTCAATGGCGCCCTGGCCGGCAAGGGCATCAATCCCCGCACCGGGTGGATGGCGATCAACTTCTTCTTCAACACCGCCATCGACGCGCATGGCGTGATGGTGTCCGACGAACCATGGTCGCGGCCGGGCGACTATGTGCTGCTCAGGGCGCTGACCGACATCGTCTGCGTCTCCTCCGCCTGCCCCGACGACACGACGCCGGCCAATGGCTGGGATCTCACCGACATCCATGTGCGGACCTATTCCGGCCAGCACAAATTCTCGCGAGCGATCGCCAGACGCATGACGCCCGATTCGGAACCGAAAATGACCCGCGAGACCTCCTTCCATTCGTCCTTTGCCAAGCACACCCGCAATTTCTCGGAATACAGGGGCTACTGGCTGGCCAACTCCTTCGCCAAGGAGGGGCCTATCGCCGAGTACTGGGCCTGCCGGCAGGACGCCGTGATCATGGACCTGTCGCCGCTCAGAAAATTCGAGGTCACCGGCCCGGATTCCGAAGCGCTGCTGCAATACACGCTGACCCGCGACGTGAAAAAACTCGGCGTCGGCCAGGTCGTCTACTCCGCCATGTGCTACGAGCATGGCGGCATGATCGACGACGGCACGCTGCTGCGGCTCGGCAAGGATAATTTCCGCTGGGTCGGCGGCGACGATCTGTCCGGCGAATGGCTGCGAGAGACCGCCAAGAAGCTTGGGCTTCATGTCCTGGTGCGCTCCTCCACGGACCAGATGCACAATGTCGCCGTACAGGGCCCAAAAAGCCGCGATATCCTCAGAGAAGTGATCTGGACTTCGCCGCTGCAGCCTTCGATCGACGAGCTCGAATGGTTCCGCTTCGCGGTCGCCCGCATCGGCGGCGGCAACGGCATTCCGGTCGTCGTCTCGCGCACCGGCTATACCGGTGAGCTCGGCTATGAGATCTGGTGCCATCCGCGCGACGCCGAAAAAGTGTTCGACGCCATCTGGGAAGCCGGCCAGCCGCATGGGCTGAAGCCGATGGGCCTGCAAGCGCTCGACATGGTGCGCATCGAGGCCGGGCTGATCTTCGCGGGCTACGAATTCTCCGACCAGACCGATCCGTTCGAGGCCGGCATCGGCTTCACCGTGCCGCTGAAAAGCAAGACCGACGATTTCATCGGCCGCGAGGCGCTGATCCGCCGCAAGGAACACCCGCAGACGAAACTTGTGGGGCTCGACATCGACAGCAATGTCGCGGTCGGCCATGGCGATTGCGTGCATGTCGGCCGCGCCCAGATCGGCGTCGTCACCTCGGGCATGCGGTCGCCGGTGCTTGGCAAGAACATCGCGCTGGCCAGGCTCGACGTCACCCACGCGGCTGTTGGTGCCGAGGTCGAGATCGGCAAGCTCGACGGCCACGCCAAACGGCTGCCGGCGCGTGTCGTCGCCTTCGCCCATTACGATCCGCAGAAGACCCGGCCGCGCTCCTGACTGCTGCCCTCCGGACAGGTAAAACCGCGCGCGTCAGAGGTGCCGCGAGACGTATTGCCGCCTGCGCGCGCAAGCGTGATGTGCACGGCGTCACAAAACGCTTGACGTGAAAGCGCGCCGGATCAATCTTCACTCCTAAGAAAAAAATACGACTGAGTGGAAACACCGGAGTCGTAAGGTCATGTGCCGGGGAGCAAGCTTCGCAAAGCCGAGGCATCGCTGGCGGGGAACACGAGAAAAAGGGGAAGTCACTGACATGAGCACCATAAGCACGGCCCTCGAGCAGCCTGCCGAAAGCAAGCTGCTCAGGCATATCGACTGGCGCGGCGCCTTCTGGGTGGCGAGCGGCGTTCCGGCACTGGTCCTGTTTTCGATCGGCGGCATCGCCGGCACGACCGGGACGCTGGCCTTCCTGATCTGGACGGTGTCCATGATCATGGGCTTCCTGCAATCCTTCACCTATGCCGAGATCGCCGGCCTGTTCCCAAACAAGTCTGGCGGCGCTTCTATCTACGGCGCCACCGCCTGGCTGCGCTATTCCAAGTTCATCGCGCCGCTGTCGGTGTGGTGCAACTGGTTCGCCTGGTCGCCGGTGCTGTCTCTCGGCTGCTCGATCGCCGCCGCCTATATCCTCAACGCGCTGGCGCCGGTGCCGCTGTTCACCGAGACCTCGCCTGATGTCGTCGCCTATATAGCGGCGCATGCCGGAACAGCGCCCGCGGACGCCATCACGGCGGTGACCGCGGCCGCGACACCGGCGATCCGCAACTGGACGCTGTACAGCCACACGCTGGGTCCGGTCTCCTTCACGCTCAACGCCACCTTCTTCATCGGCGCGGTGCTGATGCTGATCATCTTCTCGATCCAGCATCGCGGCATCCTCGGCACGGCCAATGTGCAGAAATATATTGGCCTGCTGGTCATCATCCCGATGCTGATCGTCGGCGTCGTGCCGATCTTCACCGGACAGATCAACTGGGCCAATTTCTCGCCGCTGGTGCCGCTGGCGGCCGCCTATGCGCCGGACCCGGGCGCCTGGAACATCGCCGGCTGGACGCTGGTGCTCGGTGGCATGTTCATCGCCGCCTGGTCGACCTACGGTTTTGAAACCGCCGTCTGCTACACCTCCGAGTTCAAGAACCCCGGCACCGACACGTTCAAGGCCATCTTCTATTCCGGCCTGCTCTGCATGCTTCTGTTCATCCTGGTGCCCTTCACCTTCCAGGGTGTGCTGGGCTTGAACGGCATGCTGGCGACACCGATCGTCGACGGCTCGGGTGTGGCGGATGCGCTGGCCGGCATGGTCGGCGGCGGCAAGATTATCCACAGCCTGCTGGTGATGCTGATGATCCTGGCGCTGGTGCTGTGCATCATGACGGCGATGGCCGGCTCCTCGCGCACACTCTACCAGGGCTCGGTCGACGGCTGGCTGCCGCGCTATCTCAGCCACGTCAACGAACATGGCGCGCCGACGCGCGCGATGTGGACCGACCTCTGCTTCAACCTGATCGTGCTGGCCATCGCCTCGGCCGACGCGACGAGCTTCTTCTTCATCCTCGCCGTTTCGAATTGCGGCTACATCATCTTCAACTTCCTCAACCTCAATGCCGGCTGGATCCATCGCATCGACAACGGCCATATCGCGCGGCCGTGGAAAGCGCCGACCTGGCTTCTCGGGATCGGGGCGATCTTCGCCTATGTCAACGCGATCTTCATGGGCGCCGGCGCCAAGGTATGGAACCCGATGGCGCTGTGGGCCGGGCTGATCACCGCGGCACTGATTATCCCAGTGTTCTGCTACCGCCACTACATCCAGGACAAGGGCAAATTCCCCGACCACATGCTGGCCGATCTCGGCATGACGGGAGCTGACCTCGCGGTTAAGAAAGCGGGCATGCTGCCCTATCTGACGCTGATCGCCGGTGTGGCGGTGATGCTGATCGCAAACTGGGTATTCGTCATCTGACAGGCCGACTTATGAAGCATCGGGCGCGCTTCGGCGCGCCCGATGCTTTTCGTCAACCGGCCTTGCGGATCGTCGTCTTCTCGAAGAACCGGTTGGGCGGCCGCTTCAGGCCGAGATTCTCGCGCAGCGTGGAGCCCTCATACTGCCGCCTGAAGATGCCGCGCCGCTGCAGCTCGGGCACCACCTTCTCGACGAAATCGTCGAGCCCGGCGGGCAGATAGGGAAACATGATGTTGAAGCCGTCCGATCCCTCGGTGACCAGCCATTCCTCCATCTCGTCGGCAATGGTTTGCGGCGTGCCGACGAAGGCGAGCCCGGAATAACCGCCCAGCCGCTGGGCAAGCTGGCGAATGGTCAGGTTTTCGTTCCGGGCAAGCTCGATGACGCGCTCGCGGCTGCTCTTCGAGGCATTGGTCTCGGGTATGTCCGGCAGCGTTGCATCGGGATCAAAGGCCGACGCGTCATGCCCAAGCGCGATCGACAGTGAGGCAATGCCGCTCTCGTAATAGACCAGGCTGTCGAGCTTCGCCCGCTTGGCCCGCGCATCCTCGACGCTGTCGCCGACGATGACGAATGCGCCAGGCAGGATCTTGATGTCGTCGCGGGAGCGGCCGAACTTCTGTGCCCTGCCCTTGACGTCGGCAAAAAAGCGCTGCCCGGCGGCAAGATCGCCATGGGCGGCGAAAATCACCTCGGCCGTCTCGGCGGCCAGTTGCCGCCCGGCTTCCGAGGCGCCGGCCTGGACGATGACCGGCCAGCCCTGCACCGGCCGCGCAATGTTGAGCGGGCCACGCACGGAGAGGTGTTCGCTCTTATGGTCCAGCACGTGCAATTTGGCGGGATCGAAATAGAGCCCGCTTTCGGCGTCGCGGATGAAGGCGTCGTCGGCAAAACTGTCCCACAGGCCGGTCACGACATCGTAGAATTCCCGCGCCCGGTGATAGCGCTCGTCATGCTCGACATGTTCGTCCAGCCCGAAGTTGAGCGCCGCATCGGGGTTGGACGTGGTGACGATGTTCCAGCCGGCGCGTCCGCCGCTGATATGGTCGAGCGACGCGAAGCGCCTAGCAATGTGATAGGGCGCGTCGAAGGTCGTCGACGCAGTGGCGACCAGCCCGATGTGATCGGTGACGGCGGCCAGCGCCGACAGCAGCGTGAACGGCTCGAACGAGGTCACGGTGTGGCTGCGGCGCAGCGCCTCGATCGGCATGTTGAGCACGGCCAGATGGTCGGCCATGAAGAAGGCGTCGAACTTCGCCGCCTCCAGCGTCTGGGCGAAGCGCTTCAGATGCGCGAAGTTGAAATTGGCGTCAGGATAGGCGCCGGGGTAGCGCCAGGCGCCGGTGTGCAAGCTGACCGGGCGCATGAAGGCGCCAAGCCGCAGTTGCCGTTTTTCTGCCATGGGAAGACATCCTGATGAGGACGAGCGTTGCCGCTCCGGTGTCGCTCAACATGGAACCGCATTGCGGCCCTGGGAAGGAATTCTGTTTTGCAAAATCGGCAGCGGGGAGCATTTTCATCGGTGCGACGGACCAGCCGTCACACCGCATCATCCGGCATAGCTGACGGCGGATGATGCGATGAAACCTCCTTATTCCGCGGCCAGGGCCAGTTGCGGCCGCTCGGTCGCCAACTCTGGCTCGGGCGCCTGCTCATTGTTCACCACCTTCTTCGGCTCGCGGCCAAAGAACAGGGCGTAGCCAGCCGGCAGCACAAGGATGGTCAGCACGGTGGCAACCACGATGCCGCCCATCATGGCGTAGGCGAGCGGCCCCCAGAACACGGCGCGCGAGATCGGGATGAGCGCCAGCACCGCCGTCATCGCCGTCAGCACGATCGGCCGGAAACGACGCACGGCCGAGCCGATGATGGCCTCCGAACGTTCCATGCCTCTGGCGATGTCCTGGTCGATCTGGTCGACCAGGATGATCGAGTTGCGCATGATGATGCCGAGCAGCGCGATGACGCCGAGAATGGCGACGAAGCCGAACGGCGCGCCGCTGATCAAAAGCGCGGCGGCAGCCCCGATGATGCCGAGCGGACCGGTGGCCAGCACCAGCATCGCCTTGCCGAAGTTCTGCAGCTGGATCATCAGGAGCACGACGATGATGGCCAGCATGACCGGCGCCTTGGCGGCGATCGACGCCTGGCTTTCGGCCGAATCCTCGGCACCGCCCTGGATCTCGATCTTGTAGCCGGGCGCCAGGCCGTCGCGCAGGCCCTGCATGTCCTTGTACATCTTGGTGACGACGTCGTTGGACTGCACGCCATCGGGAAGCGTTGCACGCACGCTGATCGTCGGCAGGCGGTCGCGGCGCCACTCGATGCCTTGCTCCAGCACCGGCACCACCTTGGCCACCTGCGACAGCGGCACGAAACCGCCGAAATCGGTCGGGATGTAGACCGAATCGACCGAGGACAGCAGGCTGCGGCTGGCATCCGGCTCGCGGGCAACGATGGAGACCGTCTCCTCGCCGTCGCGGAAGTCGTCGAGCGGCGCACCGGCCATGGTCGCCTGCAGCATCTGGCGGATGCGCTGCGAGGTAACGCCGAGCGCCCGGGCACGATCCTGGTCGATGACCAGCTTCATTGCCGGCACCGGCTCGAGCCAATCGTCATGCACCGCGCCCAGCAGCGGATCCTCGCGGAATTTCGCCTTCACCTGGTCGGCGATGCGGCGCACCTCCTGGCGATCGGGACCCATGACGCGCATCTGCACCGGCCAGCCGGTCGGCGGTCCGAGGAACAGGCGATCGACCTTGGCGCGGATCGAGGGGAAATCCTCGGCCAGAACCGTGCGCAGCTTGACGATCAGCCGCTCGCGCGCAGGCTCGTCATTGGCCATGACAAGCATCTGGGCGAAGTTCGGGTTGCGCAGCTGCTGGTCGAGCGGCAGGAAGAAGCGCGGCGCGCCCTCGCCGATATAGGTGGCGATGAAGCGCTTGTCCTTGTCGTCCATCATCTTGGCTTCCAGCGCCTTGGCCTGCGTCTCGACCTCCTTGATGCTGGTGCCTTCCGGCAGCCAGAGGTCGACGAGGATTTCCGGCCGCGACGATTGCGGGAAGAAGTTCTGCGGGATGAACTGGAACGCCCACAGGCTGGTGCCGAAAGTCACCAGCGTCATGACGAGAACGATGATGCGGTGGCGCACGGCCCAGCCGACGGTCGAGCGCAGCCGGCGGTAGAAGCGCGTGTCGAAGACATCGTGATGGCTGCCGGCATGCTTGCGCTGCTTGAGGATCATGTTGCCGAGCCACGGCGTGAAATAGACCGCGACGAACCACGAGACGATCAGCGCGATGCCGACGACATAAAACAGCGTGCGCACATATTCGCCAGCCGTGGAAGCGGCGAAGCCGACCGGGATGAAGCCGGCGGTGGTGATGAGCGTGCCGGTCAGCATCGGGAAAGCGGTCGATGTATAGGCGAAGCTAGCCGCCTCGATCTTGACCAGCCCCTCCTCAAGCTTGCGCTCCATCATCTCGACGACGATCATGGCGTCGTCGACGAGCAGGCCGAGCGCGATGATCAGGGCGCCCAGCGAAATGCGCTGCAGGTCGATGCCGAGCTCGTACATGATGGCGAAGGTAGCGGCCAGAACCAGCGGGATGGCGATGGCGATGACCAGCCCTGAACGCCAGCCGATCGACAGGAACGAGACGACAAGCACGATCAGCAGCGCCTCGCCGAGCGCATGCATGAATTCGGCCACTGCATCGGTGACGACGCCCGGCTGGTCGGAAATCTGGTCGACCGACACGCCATAAGGCAGCGCTTCTTCAAAGCGCTTGTAGGTCGCCTCGACGTCCTTGCCGACATCGGTGACCTTGAAACCCTTCGCCATGACGACACCAAGCTGCACGCTGTCATGACCGTTGAAGCGGTATTTGCGCTGGAAGGGATCCTCGAGCCCGGAGGTCACGGTGGCGATGTCGCCGAGACGGGTTACCTGCCCACCGGCACGCAGGCGCAATTCCCTGATGTCGGCGGCCTTGGTGACGTCGCCTTCGACGGAGATGCGCACCGAATTGACGCCGGTGTCGACGGCACCGGCCGGATCGACATTGTTCTGGCCCTTGATGGCGTTCTGCAGGTCGGTCAGCGTCAGGCCGCGCTCGGCCAGCGCCTTGGACGAGACATCGATATAGAGCTTTTCCGGCTGGTCGCCGATGATGACGGCCTTCTCGACGCCTGGCGTGGTCAACAGCATGTCGCGCGCCTGGATGGCGAACTTCTTCAACTCTGGATAGGAGAAGCCGTCACCGCTGATCGAATGCAGGGTGATGAAGGTGTCGCCGAACTCGTCGTTGAAATAGGGGCCGAGCAGGCCTTGCGGCAGGTCGCCGGAAATGTCGCCGACCTTCTTGCGCACCTGATAGAAGGCGTCCGTCACCTCGGCGGCGTTGGTGTCGCCCTTGATCTGCACGGTGATGATGGCGCTGCCGGCGCGCGTGAAGGAGCGCACGAAGTCGAGATGCGGCGTTTCCTGCAGCTTGCGCTCGATCTTGTTGACGACCTGGTCCTCCATCTCCTGGATAGAGGAACCCGGCCAGATCGCCTGGACGACCATCACCCGGAAGGTGAAATCGGGGTCTTCCTTCTGGCCCATGCGCATCAGGCCGAGCGCACCGGCGATGATGATCAGCCCGAACAGGAAGCGCGCGATGGAGGGATGACCGATGGCCCAGCGCGACAGGTTGAAGGGCCGCTTTTCTTCAGTGGAGGTCGTCATCGTTGCAGGTCCACTTTGCTTGTTTGCCGGCGCCTGGCGCTTCGAAGAAGCAGGGCGCGCGAAACGAAATCATCCGTGTTCAATCTGGCTTCCGGGCGGCGAGGCTTTCCGAGCGGAGAGACACTCATCGCGGTGGGACGCTAGGTCGATGCGGGGGTACATCGGCCGTGACGTCTCAACCTTCGGGCGCACGCCGCCCGGAAACCTGCGGCCGCGGCAACGCGCGGCCGACCTATCTGTCCTCAGCGCAGCCGGCTGGCGTCGTCGCCCTCGGCGGACGCGGATTGCTGCGCCACGCCGCCGGCGAGCTTGACCTTCAGATTCTCGGTCATGAACTGGGTGCCGGCGGCGACCACGACATCGCCGGGTTTCAATCCTTCGGCCACACGCACGCCATCGGCGGCGAACTTGGCAACCTTCACCGGACGGGCATGAACGGTGTCGGCGTCACGATCGACGGTCCAGACGATCGACTGGCTGTCTTTCTCCGCCAACGCGCTCAAGGGGATCGAAACCAGCTGCTTTTCGTTGGCGGCCGAGGCCTCGATATTGGCGGTCATGCCGAGAAGCACACGTGGATCATTGGGCAGGCTGACACGGACGGCGAAAGTGCGCGACTGTGGATCTGCGCTGCCGGCAACCTCGCGGACCTTGCCGTCGAGCGCCAGCGCGCTGTCGGACCAGAACCCGGCCTTGACCGACTTGCCTGGCTTGAACTCGGCGATCTCCATTTCCGGCACCGCGATCAGAACTTCCTTTTCGCCGTCGACCGCGACAGTGACCACAGGCGTGCCGGAGCCGACCACCTGGCCGACATCGGCGTTGACAGCCGTGACGATGCCGTCCCTGTCGGCCTTGAGGTCGGTATAGCCGACCTGGTTCTTGGCCTGGTCGAGCGAGGAACGGGCGGAGTCGCGCGTGGCGACCGCCTGGTCATGGGTCAGCGTCGCCTGTTCGAGCTGCGATTTCGGCGCGAAGTTTTTGGCGAAAAGCTGCTCGGCGCGCTTGCGCGCAAGCTCTGTCGTCTCGACCTGCCGTTCGGCGGCATCGAGCGCTGCCTGCGCGCTCTTGACCGACAGATCGTAGTCGGTGGGATCGATGCGGGCGAGCACATCGCCCGGCACCACATGCTGGCCGATGTCGACCAGACGTTCGGTGATCTTGCCGTTGACGCGGAAAGCCAGGGCGCTTTCGGTGCGGGCCCGCACCGACCCCGAATAGGAGAGCGTGCGGGAGTCATGCGCCTGGGCGATCTCGACGACCTTGACCGGGCGGATGATCTCCTTGACCTCGGCCTTCTCCTGGCTGCAGCCGGCAAGCGCGAGCGCCGCGACTACCAGGCCCGCGACCGGCAACCCGCGGATGATGGAATGGGACAAGGACATAGTAATACTCCCGACTGGAGGCGGACTGCCGACACCGGCGACCGGCGGCTATTTCAAGGCTCTGATGGCGTAGTCGATAAGTTCGTCGGGCATTGCCCGGTTGGTCTTGGCAAGGCACTGCGCCACCATCTGCGGGTGGCAAAGGATGATTGTAGCGGCGCCGAAGCAGCGTGACGCGGTCACCGGGTCCTGCTTGGCGAACTCGCCGGCCTCGATACCCTCGCGGATCACTTCCGCGAAGAGATCGTGGATGCTGTCGACGTGCTTGTCGATGACGCCCCAATCGCGCTCAAGCGCGACGATGACCATCTCATGGACCTTCTGCGCATCGAGCATGGTCTCCAGCGTCATCTTGTATTGCGCATGGATGTAGCGACGAAGCCGCTCCTCGGCGCCGATCGGCAGGTGCATGATCTCGTAAGCCATCTTGTAGCTGGCGCCGAGCATCCGGCCGCACACCGCCTGGTGGATTTCGACCTTGGAGGCAAAGAAACGGTAGATGTTGGCCGGCGACATGCCGAGCTCGCGGGCAATGTCGGCTACATTGGTCTTGCCGTAGCCATAGTGCCGGAACAGGCGCTCGGCGCAGTCGAGAATGCGGGTCACATTCTCCTGTCTGGCGGTATCGACCATGATGTTGGCGGCTTCGGACATGGTTCTTTCGTTTGACAAGTGACGAATTTCAATTTTCGTCAGTCGTAAATTGAAGGAGGTGGGATGTCAACGCGAAATCGACGTACGCGTTCAAGATCGTGACAGATGGTGACATCCAACAGACGTCACCAAGCGGCCCAAGGATGCGGGCAACTCGAAATATTTTTTGAGAGGCAGTCGCTTTTCAGGCGAGTTTGGCCATTTCCCGGAGCCGGAATTTCTGGATCTTGCCGGTCGAGGTCTTTGGAATCTCGGCGAAAATCACGGCTTTCGGCACTTTGAAGCGGGCAAGCAGCGCACGGCAGTGCTCAATGATCTCGGCCTCGCTCGCCGTCTTGCCGGGCTTCAGCTCGACATAGGCGACCGGCACCTCGCCCCATTTGTCGTCATGGCGCGCCACAACGCCGCAGGAGGCGACGGACGGGTGCTTGTAGAGCGCATCCTCGACCTCGATCGAGGAAATGTTCTCGCCGCCCGAGATGATGATGTCCTTGGAGCGGTCCTTGAGCTGGATGTAGCCATCGGGATGCATGACGCCGAGATCGCCGGAATGGAACCAGCCGCCGGCGAAGGATTCGTCGCTGGCCTTGCGGTTCTTGAGATAGCCCTTCATGACGATGTTGCCACGGAACATGACCTCGCCGATGGTCTCGCCGTCGGCCGGCGTCGCCTGCATCGTTTCGGGGTCCATGACGGTCAGGCCTTCGAGCGCGGCGTAGCGCACGCCCTGCCTTGCCTTCTTGGCGCTGCGCTCGCCCTTTGCGAGATCGTCCCATTCGCCGTGCCATTCGTTGACCACGGCCGGGCCATAGGTCTCGGTCAGGCCATAGAGATGGGTGACGGCAAAGCCGGCATCGGCCATCCCCGACAGCACGGCTTCCGGCGGCGGCGCGGCCGCGGTGTTGAAGGTCACCGTCTGCGCGAACGTGCGCTTGTCCTCATCCCGGGCGTTGATCAGCACCGACATGACGACCGGCGCGCCGCAGAGATGGGTGACGCCGTGATCGGCGATGGCGTCGTAGATCGGCTTCGGCCGCACCCAGCGCAGGCAGACATGGGTGCCGGCCTGGACGGCCAGAGTCCACGGAAAGCACCAGCCATTGCAGTGGAACATCGGCAGCGTCCAGAGATAGACGGCGTGCTTGGCCATGCCGGCATGGATGGTGTTGGTGTAGGCCATCAGGGCGGCACCGCGATGGTGATAGACGACGCCCTTCGGATTGCCCGTCGTGCCCGAGGTGTAGTTGAGCGAGATGGCGTCCCATTCATCGTCGGGCATCGACCAGGCGAAATCCTCGTCGCCGCCGGCGACAAAATCCTCATAGTCGAGCCCGCCAATCCGTTCGCCCTTCGAATAGGGGGCGTCGGCGGCGTAGTCGGGATCGTCATAGTCGATGACCAGCGGCTTGACCTTGGCCAGATCGAGCGCCTGCCGGACGACGCCGGAGAATTCGCGGTCGACGATGAGCACCTTGGTCTCGGCATGGTCGAGCTGGAAGGCGATGACCGCGGCGTCGAGGCGGGTGTTGAGCGAATGCAGCACCGCCTTGGTCATCGGCACGCCGAAATGCACCTCCAGCATCGGCGGCGTGTTGGACAGCATCACGGTGACCGTGTCGCCCTTGCCGATGCCGCGCTTTTGCAGCGCCGATGCGAGCTTCAGCGAGCGGTGCCAGAAATCGCGGTAGCTGATGCGCTGGCGGCCGTGGATGATGGCGATGTGGTCGGGATAGGTCTTTGCCGCGCGCTCCAGATAGGTGAGCGGCGTCAGAGGCTGGTGGTTGGCCGCGTTCCTGTCCAGATCCTGTTCGTAGGAATTGCCCATCCCGTCCTCCCCAAGTCCTTTTCGAGCTTTCTAACCTTAGGGCTCTCGTCAGGCCATCCCCCTGAATGGTCGAAAATGCTATGCTGTCCGGACTTTGTAGAACGACCATCCCGGATGCGTTTTGTTTAGAGGCGATCGCACTCACGCATGCCAATTTGACTTTTGTCGAGAGCCGTGACTAATGTCAGCCGAGGAGACGGCATGGCGATCCGACCGGCAGAACAACTCATTCACAAAGCCGCCTGGCTCTACTATGCGCATGGCCTGCGGCAGGACCAGGTTGCGAGCCAGCTTAACATTTCACGTGCTTCGGTGGCCATGTATCTGCGCAAGGCGCGCGAGACCGGCATCGTCAACATCTCGACCTCGACGCAGCTGTTCACTGATGACGTGATGGCGCGCAGGCTCGAGGATGCCTTGAAGCTCGACGCGGTCTGGATCGCGCCGGAGAACGGCTATATCCCGGACCCGTCGACTGATATCGCCGTGCTGGCGGCGAGCGTCTTTCTCGAACTGGTCAAGAAGGGCGACCGCATCGGCGTCGCCTGGGGCCGCACCGTCTATACGATCGCCGACATCATGTCCTATGCCGACCTGCAGGATGTCACGGTGGTGCAGCTCTGCGGCAATCTCGGCGCGCCCTACTCCTATCGGCCCGACCAGTGCACCATGGAAATCGCGCGCCGGCTCAACGCCAAGGGGCTTAATTTCTACGCGCCGCTGGTGCTGTCGACGGAAGATCTCGCGCGCGCGTTGCGCGCCGAGCCGGTGATCCGCGAACAGCTGGCCGGCATCAGCGATTGCAATCTCGCGCTTTTCTCCGTCGGCACCGTCGATGCAGACAGCCATGTCGTCAAATGCGGCGCGCTCGACCCGGACGAAATGGCCGCGCTGCGCGGCATCGGCGCAGCCGGGGTGATTGCCGGACAGATCATCGACGCCAGGGGCGAGGCGCTCGATTGCAGCTACAACCGTCGGGTCATTTCGGCTGAACTCGGCTCGCTGCGTGCCATCGAAAAACGCTTGATGGTGGTGCAGGAGGACAGCAAGTTCGAGCCCCTGCTCGCGGCGCTCGCGGGCGAGCTTTGCACGCATCTTGTGGTCGGTGCGCATATGGCGCAACGGCTGCTCGATCATGCCGGAGCGGCACCACAAAAAGCATCCTGAAAAGGCACCCTTCGCCGACGCATTGTCATCAAGGCGTCGCGGCATTCCTGTTTCACCACCCAAGACAGCAACTGGACGAAGCGAACATGAAGAATTTGTGGAACGACGACACGGCCGAGAAACTCGTCGCCGACTATGCCAAGAAGGGCGTCGGCCGCGACCTCGCGCTGCGCGTCTACACGACGCGGCTGCTGGGCGGCGTGCCGCAGTTGGTGCTGCATGGCGGCGGCAACACGTCCTGCAAGATCAAGGCGACCGACCTCGTCGGCGATGAATGGGATGTGCTGTGCGTCAAGGGCAGCGGCTGGGACATGGCCGTCATCGAGCCGCAGGGACTGCCGGCGGTCAAGATGGGCGCCCTGCTCAAGGCGCGCGCGCTGGACAAGCTCGCGGACGAGGACATGGTGGCGCTGCAGCGGGCAAACCTCATCGATCCGTCCTCGCCCAATCCCTCGGTCGAGACGCTACTGCATGCCTTCCTGCCGCATAAATTCGTCGACCACACCCATTCGACCGCTATCCTGGCCATCGTCGACCAGGAAGGCTCGAAGCCGCTGGTAAAGACGGTCTTCGGCGAGAAGATGGGCTACGTGCCCTACATCATGCCGGGCTTCGACCTTGCCAAGGCGGCGGCCGACGTCTTCGATGCCGACCCGACGGTGGAAGGACTGATCCTCGACAAGCACGGCATCTTCACCTTTGGTAACGATGCCAAACAGGCCTATGACCGGATGATCCACTATGTGAACGTCGCCGAGGAGTACGTCGCCAGGAACGCCAAGCCGAAGGCTGCCAAGGCGGCGTTGCCGGCAAGGCTCGCGACGCCGGCGTCCATCGCGCCGATGCTGCGCGGCGCCGTTGCGGTGGCGCGCGGCGAAGGCCGCTTCGACCGCATGATCTCTGACTTCCGCACCTCCGACGCGATCGTCGATTTCATCAATTCGGCCGCCATCGCCGACTATGCCGGACGCGGCGTGTCGACACCGGATCTGTCGATCCGCATCAAGACCGGGCCGATGGCGGTGCCGGCGCCCGATGCCGACAAGGTCGGCGACTACAAGGCCGTCATCAAGAGCCATGTCGACGCCTTCGCCAAGGAGTACCGGGCCTATTTCGAGACCAATGACGCACTCGACGACGTCAAGCGCACCATGCTCGACCCGATGCCGCGGCTGACGCTGGTGCCGGGGCTCGGCATGTTCGGCCACGGCCGCACGCTAAAGGATGCCAGGATCGCCTCCGATGTCGGCGAGATGTGGATCGAGGCGGTGCGCGGCGCCGAAGCCGTCGGCCGTTTCCATCCGCTGTCCAAGGCCGATTTGTTCCCGCTCGAATACTGGTCGCTCGAACAGGCCAAGCTTGCCTCCAACAAGCCGAAGCCGCTGACCGGCCAGGTGGTGCTGATCACCGGCGGCGCCGGCGCGATCGGCGCCGCGACGGCAAAGCTGTTCGCCGATAATGGCGCCCATGCCGTCGTCGTCGATCTCGATGCCGAGAAGGCCGCCGATGCCGCCAAGAAAGCCGGCAACAATTCGATCGGCGTCGCCGCCGACATCACCGACCCGGCCCAGGTGCGCGCGGCCTTCGACAGAGCGGTCGCCGTCTTCGGCGGCGTCGACATCCTTGTCTCCAACGCGGGCGCGGCCTGGGAAGGCCGGATCGGCGAGCTCGACGATGCGCTGCTGCGCAAGAGCTTCGAGCTCAACTTCTTCGCCCACCAGTCGGTGGCGCAGAACGCCGTGCGCATCATGCTGGAACAGGGCACCGGCGGTGTGCTGTTGTTCAACACCTCTAAGCAGGCGGTCAATCCCGGTCCGAAATTCGGCGCCTATGGCGTGCCGAAGGCGGCGACTTTGTTCCTGTCCAGGCAATATGCGCTCGACTACGGCGCCCATGGCATCCGCTCGAACGCCGTCAACGCCGACCGCATCCGCTCCGGCCTTTTGACCGACGCCATGATCGCCAGCCGCTCCGGCGCGCGCGGCGTATCGGAAAAGGAATACATGTCCGGCAATCTGCTTGGCCAGGAAGTGACGGCGCAGGATGTGGCGCAGGCCTTCCTGCATCACGCGCTGGCCGAACGCACCACCGCCGACGTGACGACGGTGGATGGGGGCAACATCGCGGCGGCGCTGCGGTAGGGTTTCCGGCAGATAACAAAAAGGGCGGCTCGCAGGCCGCCCTTTTCATATGTGCTACGACGACCCCTACTTCGCGTTCGGGTTCGGCATCCAGGCCGGCATAGCGACATCTGCATGGGCGAACTGCGGCAGCTTGGCCGACAGGTCTTCCATGTTCTTGATGTCCTTGTCGATCAGCTCTTTCTGGGTGATCAGCGTCGGCGGCACGATGACGTTGTGGCCAGGGTCTTCACCGGCGAGCAGCTGCGCCAGCGCGCGCACCGAGACTTGGCCGACGACGGCTGGGTTGGTGGCGGCGGTCGCCGCCCAGGCGCTGTCGGGCTCGCGCATCGCCGATATGTCCGATGTCGAGATATCGGCCGAATAGATCTTGATGCCCTTGTTCAGGCCGGCTTCGTCGACGGCGATCTTCACGCCCTTGGCGAACTCGTCATAGGGGGCGAACATCACCTTGATGTCGGGATGAGCCGACAGCACCGAACGCGCCTGGTTGGCGACCGAGTTGGCGATCGGGTTGTCGAGCGTGCCGAACATCGCGACTTCCTTGACGCCCGCATATTTCTTCTTGACGTCGACCCAGGTCTCGTTGCGGCGGTCGAGCGGCGCGATACCGGCGACGTAGACATAGCCGGCATTCCAGCTCTCGCCATTGTCCTTCACCGCCTGTTCGAGCGCGAGGCGGGCAAGGTCTTTGTCCGACTGCTCGATCTGCGGGATCTTCGGGTTTTCGACATTGACGTCGAAGGCCACGACCTTGATGCCGGCGTCGACCGCGCGCTGGGCCGCATCCTTCATCGATTCCGTCAGGCCGTGCTGGATGATGATGCCCTGCACGCCGAGCGCGATGGCCTGGTCGACCATGTCGGACTGAAGGGCGGCATCCTGGCGACTGTCGAGCACGCGCAGGTCGATGCCGAGCGCCTTGGACTGCGCCTCGACGCCCGAGAGATAGGCCTGGAAGAAGTCACCGGTCGAGAGATAGCGCACCAGCGCGATCTTGACGCCGGGCTTGTCGAACGGGGCCGGCTTGTCCGCGGCAAAAGCTGGGACCTGCATCAGCATGGTTGCGCCGGCCAGCCCGAGCGCCACCTTCCCCAGAAGTCTTCTCGTGATGTTCACTTTGTTTTCCTCCACTCTTGTTGAACCCAAAAATCCTGTCCGGTCGAGACTACCCCCTGCCCCTGCCCGAAAGGGCAAAGGTGAAGACAAGGGCGACGACCAGAACCACGCCCTTGACGAAATCCTGCGTGTAGTAAGGCGCGTTCATCATCGTCAGGCCTTGCAGCAAGATGCCGACGAACAGCGCACCGACGGCGGTGCCGAAGGCGTTCGGCTTGGCGGCACCGAGCACCGCGTAGCCGATCAGCGCCGCGGCAACCGCATCGAGCAGCAGATTATTACCCGAGGCGATGTCGCCGCGTCCAAGCCGTGCGGCGAGCAAAATGCCGCCGATCGAGGCAAAAACTCCTGAAATAACGTAGGCCCAGATCTTGTATGCCTTGACAGGCGCACCAGCGAGTTCGGCCGCGCGCTCATTGGAGCCGACCGCATACATCATGCGGCCGAAGCGGGTGTATTCCAGGAAGAACCAGATCAGCACGGCCAGCACCAGCAGCACCACCACCGACACCGGAATGAGGTTCGGGATAAAGAAGTCGAAGCGGTGGCGGCCGAGCGCCAGGAAGGCGTCGCCGAATCTGCCATTGGCGACCGAACCGTCCGGCATGGTCATGCCGGTGGCGATCGAGCGGCCTTCGGTCGGGATGCGCTGCAGGCCGACGAGCAGGAACATCATGCCGAGCGTCGCCAAGAGATCGGGCACGCGCATATAGACGATCAGCCAGCCATTGATCAGGCCGACAATGGCGCCGATCAGCAGGCAGACGACGACCGCCACGACAGCGTTCTGCTCGAGCACCACCATGACATAGGCAGCCGCCATCATGGCCGATGTGGCGACCGAACCGATCGACAGGTCGAAGCCGCCGACGACCAGCGTGGCGGTGACGCCGAGCGCCAGCACGCCGGTGATGGCCACCGACTGGAAGATGAAGACGGCACTTTGCGGCGAGACGAACCCGTCGGCGGCGATCGCGAAATAGGCGACCAGCCCGAACAAGAGGACGATGAACCCATAGCGGATGGCGTAATCGCGCAGCGTCATTCAGCCCACCCGCGCGACGCAGCCATTCTTATCCAACTCGGACCCATAGTCTCTCCATTCCAATTCCACCCGCCGCGCGGCTTAGGCGGCGCTATGCAGCGGCCCGCCGGCGACCTCGGCCAGCAGGCGATCGAGATCGACCTCGGCGTTGCGGTGTTCACCGACGATCGTGTGTTCCGACATCACCAGGATGCGGTCGGCCGTCTCCAGCGCCTCGTCGAGTTCGGTGACGAACAACAGCGTCGCGCGGCCATTGGCGCTTGCCCTCAGTTTGGCGGCGATGTCGCGCCTGGCCGAGATGTCGACGCCCTGAAAGGGCTCGTCGAGGATGAACAGCGCGGCATTCTGCGCCATCCAGCGGGCGACCATGACCTTCTGCTGGTTGCCGCCGGACAATGCCGACATCTCGTCCTTCTCGGAGCGGCAGACGATGCTGAGTTCCTCGATCTGCCGGCGCGCGGTGGCGCGTTCGAGGCGGCGCTTGAGCACACCAAGATTCGACATGCGCTTGAGGAACGGCAGGCTGACATTGCGCTCGATGTTGAAGCCGCCGACGATGCCGCTGGTCGCGCGATCCTTGGCGACGAGGAACGCGCCGGCCGCGATCGCGTCACCCGCCGATCGCGGCGCATAGGGCTTGCCGTTCATCGTCATGGTGCCGGCCAGCGGCTTGCGCACGCCGAACAGCGTCTCGGCAAGCGCGGTCTTGCCGACGCCGACGAGGCCGGTGATGGCAACGACCTCGCCATCGCCAAGCGTCAGCGAAATCGGCCTGGCCCCATGCCCGATGCGCAGGCCTTCGACCGTCAGGACCGGTTTGGCGGAACTCCTGGTAACGATCTGGTCGAGATGGATCTTGCGGCCGAGCATGGCATTGACCGCGCCTTCATAGTCGAGCGGCGTGGTGTCAAAGACACCCGAAATAATGCCGTCACGCATCGAGACGATGCGATCGGCAAGCCGCCTGATGTCGGACATGCGGTGCGAGATATAGAGGATCGCCACGCCTTGCTCGCGCAGCCTGTCGACCAGCGCGAACAGCCGGTCGGCCTCGGCGCTGGAGAGCGAGGACGTCGGCTCGTCGAGGATCAGCACCTTCGGCTGATGTGCCAAGGCGCGCGCGATCGCCACCATCTGGCGATCGGCCAGCGAAAGGTCGTTGACGCGGGCCTTGAGATCGATGGCCAACCCCATGCGGTCGGCGACGGCCTTGGCCTCGCGGCGCACGCGGGTCGGATTGAACAGCGTCGGCACGCCCCTGCCGCTCAACCTGTCGAGTGTGAGGTTTGTGGCGACGTCGAGGTCGGCGACCACACCGTCATTGATGTTCTGGTGCACGGTGACGACGCCGGCGCGGATCGCCTCCGCCGGCGTGTTCGGCGCAAAATCCTGGTCCGCGAGGGTCATCGTACCGCCGCCGCACTCGTAGACGCCGCTGATGATCTTGACGAGGGTGGATTTGCCGGCGCCATTGGCGCCCATCAGCACAGTGACCTCGCCGGAATGCAGCTCGAGCGAGATGCCGCCAAGCACCTCGTTGCGGCCAAAGGATTTCCTCAGTCCGTCTACACGGAACACGGCATTGCCGACCATGCGTTCCTCCCTGACCATGACGCTATGGGCTACATCGGCAATTGTCAACACGATTGACAATTGCCAGATCGCTTCCTAGCTTGGCCCCGCCGTCAAGGCTCCCTTATGATCGGAGCGCATAGGCGGGAGGGACACGAATGACCGGAAAATCACCGTTCGAAGCACTGTCGGTGGAGACGCTTGCAACGCGCCTCGGCACGAACGCGGCGCTGTGCGCCAAGATCGGCAGGGACACGACACACTGGAAAGTCCGCGAGGTCGGCGACGGCAATCTCAACCTCGTCTTCATCGTCGAGGGCGCCGGCGGCGCGGCGGTGGTCAAGCAGGCCCTGCCCTATGTCCGCCTGGTCGGCGACAGCTGGCCGCTGCCGCTGAAACGTTCCTTCTTCGAGTATCACGCGCTGACAAGGCAAGAGGCGCGCGCGCCGGGCTCGGTGCCGGCGATCTATCATTTCGATGAAGGCCAGGCGCTGATCATCATGGAGTATCTGGCGCCACCACACGTCATTCTCAGGCGTGCCCTGATCGACGGGCGCCAGCTTCCCAACATTGCCAGGGATATCGGCCTGTTCATGGCCCGCACGCTGTTTCGCGGTTCCGACCTGTCGATGGTGACCAAGGATCGCAAAGCCGATCTGGCGCTGTTCGCCGACAATGTCGAGCTCTGCGACATCACCGAGAACCTGGTGTTCTCCGATCCCTATTTCGACGCCAAGATGAATCGGCATACGCCGCAGCTCGACGGAGTCGTTGCCGAACTGCGCGCCGATCGCGACCTGAAGGTCGAGGCGCAGCGGCTGAAGCACATTTTCGCCGCCAATGCCGAGACATTGCTGCATGGCGATCTGCATTCCGGCTCGATCATGGTCACCGACACGGAGACCCGGATGATCGATCCGGAGTTCGCCTTCTACGGACCAATGGCCTTCGATGTCGGCATGCTGCTCGCCAATTTCTGGATGTCTTTCTTCTCGCAGCGTGGACATGAGGAGAAGGGCAAGCGCGATGCCATGCGCGCCTATCTGCTCGGGGTTACCGCAGAGACATGGGCGGTGTTCCGCGCCGTATTCTCGCATCTGTGGCGCACCGAGCGCACCGGCATGCTCTATCAAAAAAGCCTGTTCGAGGATCAGGGCGACAAGCTGGGTGCGGAACAGGCGCTCGACCATGTGCTGCACCAGATCTGGACCGACCTGCTCGGCTTTGCCGGCATCGAGGTGCACAGGCGTATCCTCGGCCTCGCCCACAATGCCGATTTCGAGACCATTGCCGATGAAGAGCTTCGCGCCAGTTGTGAGGCAAAAGCGCTAAAATTCGGCCGTCACATCGCCGTCAACCGGCGCCAGATACACAGCATCGACGAGGTCAACACCCTGGCCGCGCTGGTCGAACAGGAGAGCAGCATTTGAACGTCGGCGACCGCCACTACCGCACCATCTGGCTGAGCGATGACGGGCGTTCGGTCGAGATCATCGACCAGCGCTGGCTGCCGCATGATTTCCGCATCGAAACGATCGGCACGGTTGCCGGCATCGCCACCGCCATCCGCGACATGTGGGTGCGCGGCGCGCCGCTGATCGGCGTCACCGCGGCCTACGGCGTCGCCATGCAGATGGCGGATGATCCGTCCGACGCAGCGCTCGATGCCGTGTGGGAGACGCTGCACGAGACGCGCCCGACGGCGATCAATTTGCGCTGGGCGCTGGACGAGATGCGGCGCTTCCTCAAGCCGCTGCCGACGGAACAACGCGCCGCAGCCGCCTATCGTCGCGCCGCCGAGATCGCCGACGAGGATGTCGGACTGAACCGCGCCATTGGCGAGAACGGACTTGCCGTCATCCAGGCGATCGCGGCGCGCAAGCAGCCGGGCGAGACGGTCAATATCCTGACCCATTGCAATGCCGGCTGGCTGGCGACCGTCGACTACGGCACCGCCACCGCGCCGATCTATCTGGCAACCGAAGCCGGCATCCCGGTCCATGTCTATGTCGACGAAACGCGGCCGCGCAACCAGGGCGCCCAGCTTACCGCCTGGGAGATGGCCGGCCACGGCGTGCCGCACACACTGATCGTCGACAATGCCGGCGGCCATCTGATGCAGCGCGGCGCGATCGACATGGTCATCGTCGGCACCGACCGCACCACCGCCGATGGCGATGTCTGCAACAAGATCGGCACCTATCTGAAGGCGCTCGCCGCCGCCGACAATGACGTACCGTTCTATGTCGCGCTGCCCTCGCCGACCATCGACTGGACTGTGCATGACGGGCTCGAGGAGATCCCGATCGAGCAGCGCTCAGCCGACGAGGTCTCGCTTGTCTGGGGCAAGACCGACAGCGGCGAGATCGCCCAGGTGCGCATATCGCCCGAAGCGACGCCGGCCGCGAACCCGGCCTTCGACGTGACCCCTGCACGGCTTGTGACCGGGCTGATCACCGAACGCGGCATCGCCAAAGCCTCGCGCGACGGCCTGAAGGCGATGTTCCCCGAACGGGCATAGCCCGACGCCGGCTAGTACAACGGCTTGCTCATGTGCCCCGGCGTCGGCCACTTGTCGGTGATGCCGGGCTGCACCGGCCGCTCGAGATAGGTCGACAGCACCACATAACTGCGCGTCGAGGTGACGCCCGGCGTTTCGTAGAGGCGAGCAAGCAGCCCTTCCAGCGCCCTCGTATCTTCCGTGCGGACCTTCAGCAGCATGCAGGTATCGCCTGCGACGGTATGGATCTCCTCGACTTCCGGATATTGCGAAACCGCCATCAGCTCCGGGGTCTTGCCCCAGCCCCTGGTGTCGATATGCACGAAGGCGAGCAGCGGCTTCTTCACCGCCTTGGGGTCGATGATCGCTGCCGTGCCGCGAATGGCGCCGCTGCGCCGAAGACGCTTGACCCGCTCATGCGCGGCTGGCGGTGAAAGCCCGACCCGATCGCCGAGTTCGGCGTAGCTGACCGTGGCGTCGTCAACGAGAACGCTTAATATTTTTCGGTCAATTGCATCGATATCGCGGGGCGCCGGCCTGTTCTGCAGAATGCCATCTGTTTCTTCATCCATGTCGACAATCCTGATTGTCACGGAATTTAATACGGCCATTATGATGATATGTCGAACAGCAATCAAGCCACCGCCCTGGCAGCAGATGCCAGGCCGCCGATCCCGGCCCTCGCCTATCTGTTGACAGGATGCATCGCCGTGATCGGCTCGAATTCGCTGGTCCTGGGGCCTATAGCCCCGGCCGTGGCATCGTCCTTCTCATGCAGCGTCCCGACCGTGATGATCGCGGCGGCCGCCTTCGGCCTCGGCACCTCGGCGAGCGCCCTGTTCCTCGCCCGCTACATCGACCGGCTCGGCGCCCGCCGGATGCTGCAAGGGGCATTGCTGTTGCTGGCCATTGCTCTCGTCGCCAGCGCGGCCGCACCGGTACTGATCATGCTTGTCGCGGCGCAATTCATCGCCGGCATCGCCGCCGGCGTCGCCATGCCGGCGATCTATGCGAGTTCGGCGGCGATCGCGCCGCCCGGCCGCGAAAGCGGCACCATCGGCGTGGTGCTGACCGGATGGACGCTCAGCATGGTGGCCGGCGTTTCGCTCTCGGCCGTGCTTGCTGATCTCGTGCATTGGCGCGCCGTGTTCGCCGCCGTCGCGGTGCTGGCAGTGCTGGCGCTGACCAGCCTCAGCATGACGTCGCTGAGCGACATCAGGAAGAGCGGCCCGGCACCAACGCCGCTGGCGGCGCTCGGCATTCCCGGCATTGTGCCGCTTCTCATCGCCTGCGCAGCCTTCATGACCGCCTTCTACGGTGTCTATGGCTATCTCGGCGACCACCTGCACAGCGGACTGGGCAAGCCGGTGAGCGCCAATGGCTGGGCCGCGCTCGCTTACGGCATTGGCTTCGGCACGGCTGCCCTCCTCGATGGCGCGATCGATCGCCTGGGCGCCCGCCGCGTCATGCCGTTCGCCTATCTTCTTGTCGCGGCCGTCTATGTCGCCATTGCCGCGACGAGCAACAGTTTCGGCCTGACGCTCGCCATGGTGGCTATCTGGGGGCTTGCCAATCATTTCGGATTGAATGTTCTGGTGATGCGGCTGGCGGCGCTCGATCCCTCACAGCGCGGTACGATCATGGGCCTGAACAGCGCCGTGACCTATCTCGCGGTCTTTATCGGCACCACCGGCTTCGGGCCGATCTATTCCAGCTTCGGCTTTGCCGTCTGCGCGATGGTTGCGGCGCTGCTGATGCTGGTTGCAGCAGCGGCTGCGGCGTGGCGCACGCGATAGAGCGGCTCTTCACAGAATTGCGCCAGTCGACAGAACGTGATTGGCCACCGGCCTGTCGCCTGGTTGACAGCGGCACCCCTGCCCTTCCATACAGAGGCGTTAATGTTCTCAGGGCGGGGTGAAAATCCCCACCGGCGGTAATGGTTTCGGCCAAAGCCCGCGAGCGCTTTCCGGAATCGGAAAGGTCAGCAGATCCGGTGTGATTCCGGAGCCGACGGTTACAGTCCGGATGAAAGAGAACGAAACGGAAAACGGACCGCTCCGGCGGGCCGGATTGCGTATCGTGCGTCCTGATTCTGGTTCGAAACGGAAGGATGGACCCATGAATCAGCATTCCCACAAAGACTATGAAACTGTTCGCATCGCAGTCATCCGCGCGCGCTGGCATGCGGATATCGTCGATCAGTGCGTCAACGCCTTCGTGGCGGAACTGGCCGACATCGGAGGCGACCGCTTCGCCGTCGATGTCTTCGATGTGCCCGGCGCCTACGAAATCCCGCTGCACGCCAAGACCTTGGCCGAGACCGGCCGCTATGGCGCGATCCTCGGCACGGCTTTCGTCGTCAATGGCGGCATCTACAGGCATGAGTTCGTCGCCAGCGCCGTCATCGACGGCATGATGAACGTGCAGCTGTCAACCGGCATTCCGGTGCTTTCGGCGGTGTTGACGCCGCATAATTATCACGACAGCGCCGAGCACCATCGCTTCTTCTTTGAGCACTTCACCGTCAAGGGCAAGGAAGCGGCCAGGGCCTGCGTGGAAATTCTCGCCGCGCGGGAAAAGATCGCGGCATGAAGTCTTCCCGGCCGGGTGGAAATCGCGGTAACACCCGGTAGTATTTGCGAAATGCCGAGTTCGGGGAGGATGCCGGTGCAGACCAAGAAGATCATCAATGACGGCAACCGCGCCGTCGACGAAATGCTCGAAGGGATCCTCGCCGCGCATCCTCGCCACCTCAGGAGCGCGGACGGCAGCCCGCGCTCGATCATCGCCCGCGACGGGCCACGCCCCGGCAAGGTCGGGCTGGTGATCGGCGGCGGTTCCGGCCATGAGCCGACCTTTCTCGGCTTTGTCGGCAAGGGACTGGCGGATGCGGCGGCCATCGGCAATGTCTTTGCCTCGCCGCCGCCCGATCCGATCCTCGAATGCGCCAAGGCGGTCAGCGGCGGCGCCGGCGTCTTGTTCATGTATGGCAACTATGCCGGCGACGTGATGAATTTCGACATGGCGGCCGAGATGGCAGCGATGGACGACATCGAGGTGCGTACCGTGCTGACCACCGATGACGTCGCCTCGGCGCCGCGCGACCAGCGGCAGAAGCGCCGCGGCGTCGCCGGCAATTTCTTCATCTTCAAGGCGGCCGGTGCGGCCTGCGACCGGATGCTCTCCCTGGACGGGGTGGAGCGCATTGCCCGCAAGGCCAACGACCACACCTTCACCATGGGCGTGGCGCTGTCGCCCTGCTCGCTGCCGCAGACAAGGCGGCCGAATTTCGAGATCGGCGCGGACGAAATGGAGATCGGCATGGGCATCCATGGCGAACCCGGCATCGCCCGCGGCAAGCTCGGGACCGCCGACGCGATCACCGACGAGATGCTGGACAAGATTTTCGCCGAGATGGCGCCGAAGCGCGGCGACAAGGTCGCGGTGCTGGTCAATTCGCTCGGCTCGACGCCGCTGATGGAGCTCTACATCATGAACCGGCGGGTCAAGCAGCGGCTCGGCGACATCGGCGTTTCCATCCACGCGACCTGGGTCGGCAATTACTGCACGTCACTGGAAATGGCCGGCGCCTCGGTGACGCTTTTTCATCTCGACGAGGATTTGCAGACCATGCTCGACCACCCCTGCGACTGCGCCATGTTCCGTGCCGGCTGACGAAAGAGCGTTCCCGTGACCATCGACACCGCTGACCTGAAAAGAATGTTCGATACGATCGCGGTGGCGATCGAGGCCGACAAGGACCGGCTCTGCCAGCTCGACGGCGTCATTGGCGACGCCGATCACGGCATTGCCATGGCGCTCGGCTTCAATGCCGTGCGCGATGCGCTGGCCTCGCTCGACCTCGCGGCGACCGAGCCGACGGCGTTGCTCAACACGGCGGCGAAATCGTTCCTCAACGCCGTCGGCGCGTCCTCGGGCCCGCTCTATGCGACGGCCTTCATGCGCGGCGGGGCTGCCGTCAAGGGCAAGGCGACGCTGGGGGACGCGGACTTCACCGCCCTGTTCCAGGCCATGGCACAAGGCATCAAGGATCGCGGCAAGGCCGAACCGGGCGAAAAGACGATGGTCGATGCCTGGCAACCGGCGGCCGAAGCGGCCGCCGCGGCCAGTGTAGCCGGCAAGACCTTGGCTCAGTGTCTCGAGGCGGCCCTTGCCGCCGCCGCGCGTGGGGCGGAAGCAACCAAGGACATGATTGCCGCCAAGGGCCGCTCCTCGCGGCTCGGCGAGCGATCGCTCGGGCATATCGACCCCGGCGCGGCATCGGCCGTCACCGTGATCGGCGCGATGCGCAAGAGCCTGAGCTAGCGCTTCGCTGCATCGAGCCTGTCGATCGCCTGGACATTGCCGGCCGACGGCCCCTTCTCGTCGAACTCGGAGGCGAGCCACGTATCGACGATCGCCTTGGCCAGTTCGGGGCCGATGACGCGGGCGCCCATGGTGATGATCTGCGCGTTGTTGGATTTCGCCGCGCGCTCGGCCGAATAGGTGTCGTGGGTGAGCGCGGCGCGGATGCCCGGCACCTTGTTGGCCGAGATCGAGACGCCGATGCCGGTGCCGCAGAACAGGATGCCCCGATCGTTCTCGCCGTCGACGATGGTCTGGGCGAGTTTTTGCGACAGGTCGGCATAGTAGCCGGCCTGGCTGAGATCGCTGACCGTCAGGCCGGATTTGGTGGCAAGGTGGGCGGCGATGACGTCGAGCAGCGGCTTGCCGGCGCTGTCGGCTCCAATGGCTATTTTCATGGTTGTCCCTTTCCGGTTCGGATGGTTTCAGATCGCCGCCGAGGCGCGGCCGAGAATGTCAATGTAACCGTCCGCCTGCCAGGCGGAGCGGCCGATGAAGAGGCCGTCTATATTGGGCTGGCCCACCAGCTCGGCGGCATTGCCGGGATTGACGCTGCCGCCATAAAGCACCGGCGGCAGCGACGGCAGCACGGCGCCGGCCACTGTCTTGATCAATGCCTGCTGCTTGTCGGCATAGTCCGCGCTGGCCGGAATGCCCTTGTCGCCGATCGCCCAGACCGGCTCGTAGGCGAACAGGATTTTCGCGCCCTTCGCCTCGCCTTCAAGGAATTGCAGCGCGCCCTCGACCTGGGCGCCCAGCACGGCATCGGCCTGCCCGCTTTCGCGCTCGGCCAGCGTCTCGCCGACACAGATCAACGGGATCAACCCGTGCTTCACAGCCGCTGCCGTTTTCAGGCCAACCGTGCGATCGGTCTCGCCAAAATGCTCGCGCCGTTCGCTATGGCCGAGTTCGACCAGATCGAGCCCGCAATCCCTCAGCATCAGCGGCGAGATCTCGCCGGTCCAGGCGCCGGCGTCGGCCCAATGCATATTCTGGGCACCGACCTTGATGTGCGTCGACGACAGCGCCTGCTTGACCTCGCGCACCGCCGTGAAGGGCGGTATGACGAAGGGCTGGATGCGGTCATCGAAACCGGGAATGAAGCCGGCCAGGCGCTGCGCGAAATCCAGCGCCTCGGCGAGCGTCTTGTTCATCTTCCAGCTTGTACCGACCCAGTAGACCACGCGTACTGCTCCTTAATTTTGCTGATCACGATCTCCCGATGCCGGGATCATGATCCCTTGTCGATGACCGTCAGCGAGACGCCGCCGGCATCCAGCACCGCGCGCACGCCCGGCTCCGGCGCGCGGCCGGTGAAGACCGCGTCGAATGCGCTGAGATCAGTCAGGAAATGCAGCGCCGTGCGGCCGAACTTGCCGTGGTCGACCAGCAGATATTTGCGGGTCGCCGCCGCTATCATCAGCCGCTTGGCCTGCACCACCTCCTGATCCTGGTGGAAGGCGGAAGCGCCATGGATGGCCGAAGACGACAGGAAGGCGACGTCGGCGCGCAGCGATTTGAGCGAAGCCTCGGCCAGCAGGCCGAAGAAGCCGTGGAACTTCTTGCTGTATTGGCCGCCGAGCGCGATCAGGTTGATCCCCCCGGCGCCGGCCAGTTCCTGGATGACGGCCAGATTGTTGGAGATCACCGTCAGCGGCCGCAGATCGGTGAGATGGCGCGCAATGCCTCCTGCCGTCGAGCCGTCATCGATGATCACCGTCTGGCCAGGTTCGATCATGGCCACGGCAGCCACCGCCAGACGCTGCTTTTCCTCGGTCGCCTGCTTCTGCCGGTAGCGGAAGTCGCTTTCGAACAGGCTGCTCGGCTGGATCGAAGCGCCGCCGCGCACCTTGCGCAGGAAACCGCTTTCCTCGAGCTCGTCGAGGTCGCGATGCACGGTCATCTTCGAGACGCCAAAGCGCAAGGCGAGATCGTCGACGCCGGCCTGACCGGCGTCCATCAGAAACTCCATAATGCCTTGCCGTCTGATGTCGCTCTTCATTGCCGCTGACCGCCAACGCCGAAGCGCGGCTGCTTGATCGGAGTTCAGAGATATAACAGCTATCGTCGCAAAAGTATCAAGTTTTTTGTGATAATGAGATGGATTCTTGGGATATTCCGCTTGCCCCGATCGCGGCGCTGTAACAAGAATTGCTGCCGGGACGGCCGGTGACGGTTGCGGTTGCGCGGAAATCCGGCCAGAAGCATCGGTGGGCTGGACGATGCGCGGACAGTCCGCAACCACCAGGTTTGAAACCAGATACGGGAGACTATTCGTTGGCTCGCATCACACTGAGACAATTGCTCGATCACGCCGCCGAATACGGCTATGGCGTGCCGGCCTTCAACATGAACAACATGGAACAGGGCCTCGCCATCATGGAGGCGGCGGAAGAGACCAAATCGCCTGTCATCCTGCAGGCAAGCCGCGGTGCGCGTGCCTATGCCAATGACGTGGTGCTGGCCAAGCTGATCGACGCGCTGGTCGAGATCCATCCCGACATCCCGGTCTGCATGCATCTCGACCACGGCAACAACGAAGCCACCTGCGTCACCGCGATCCAGTACGGCTTCACCTCGGTGATGATGGACGGTTCGCTCAAGGAAGACGGCAAGTCGCCGGCCGACTACGCCTATAATTCCGGCATCACCAAGCGCGTCGTCGACATGGCGCACTGGGGTGGCGTGTCTGTCGAAGGCGAGATCGGCGTGCTGGGATCGCTGGAGAGCGGCGGCGGCGAGCAGGAAGACGGCCACGGCGTCGAAGGCGCGATCAGCCACGACCAATTGCTCACCGATCCGGTGCAGGCCGAACAGTTCGTGCGCGACACCCATGTCGACGCGCTGGCGGTTGCCATGGGCACCAGCCACGGCGCCTACAAATTCTCGCGCAAGCCGGACGGCGCGGTGCTGGCGATGAACGTCATCGAGGAGATCCATCGCCGCCTGCCGAACATGCATCTGGTCATGCACGGTTCGTCTTCGGTACCGGAGGACCTGCAGGAGATCATCAACAAATATGGCGGCCAGATGAAGCCGACCTGGGGCGTGCCGGTGGAGGAAATCCAGCGCGGCATCAAGCATGGCGTGCGCAAGATCAACATCGACACCGACAACCGCATGGCGCTGACCGGAGCGATCCGCAAGGTGCTGACGGAAAACCCCAGCGAATTCGATCCGCGCAAATATCTGACGCCGGCAATGGCCGCGATGCGCAAGCTCTGCAAGGAGCGCTTCGAGCAGTTCGGCACGGCCGGCAACGCACCGAAGATCAAGCCGCTGCCGGTCTCGGAAATGGCCAAGCGCTACAAGTCGGGCAGCCTCGACCCGAAATTCGGCTGAGCCCCGGTCGATTGATCTGCTGAATTCAACGGGCAGGAGCCGCATCGGCCCCTGCCCGCTTTCTAACCGGCCTTTGGCAGAAGATCGGACCTGCCTGTCTCGATGAACGGCGCCCAGTAGTCGACGGACTCGCGGATCATGGCGACCACCTGATGGTCGACCGGCTCGCGCTCACGAAACGACAGTTCGAGGCAGATCTCGTTGTCGGTGCCGCCGCCGCGCCGCACCGTCTGCAGCAGTTTTTCAGGCGTGATGCGGCCGTCCCTGTTGTAGGCTGATGTGAACGGCCAATGGCCGCCCTTGTTCATCGACGACTGTTTGATGTGGATGATCGGCGATTTCGTGGGAAAGGCTTCGGCCCAGGCGTACGGATCGATGTCAGCCGGATTGCTCGAGGTGACGTCGCCATGGTCGATGTCGACCATCATCTCCAGCGGGATCGCCATACCTGCGGCGTCGATCGTACGCTGCAGCAGCCGGCAATTCTCGATGGTGTGGCCGAACTCGCGGCCAACCGACATCGGTTCCCAGAACAGATAGGTCAGGCCGGCCGCACGGGCGTGCTCGGCGACCTCGCGCCAGCAGTCCAGCGCGATGTCGAACAACCGCACGCGGCGCTGGGGGTCGTCAAAGTCGCGATGGGTGAAGATGGCGAATTGCGTGCCCATGCCACCGGCGCCAAGCTCGGCCGAGAGGTCGGCAAAGGTCTTGAACCAGTCAACATAGTAGCGGCGCACATCGGCGTCGGGGTGACCGAAATGATTGAGCCTGCCGTAAGGACCGGTCATGCCGGACGTGACACGCACGCCCGTGCGGGCGAGTGCGCCGCGAAACAGGCGGACGAATTTGACGATCGTCGCGGCGGGCCAGCCGGGATTGATGAATTCATGCGTGAGCTGCACGTCCCTTATGCCGATGTCATAGGCGATGGTGTCGATCAGGTCGTCCGGATCGGCGAAGCGATTGACCAGCGGATTGGTGTTGAGGGAGAGCGTGAAGGCCAAGGTCGCTATCCCTCCCCGACGCAAAGCAAGACATTGGAGCGGAATGCCGTCATTGCAGCGTCACCCCTTCGCGGTTGAGTTGCTGGCGGTATTTCTCGGCGTCCCAGTTCAGCAGTTCGGCGTTTTCCTTCGGACTGAGATAGTTGACGCGCGCAGCGCCATCGACGCGCGCGACGACGTCGGCCAGGCAACGCGCCATCGCTTCGGCGCCGGCATTGGCATCCCGGCGCATGAGCACACCCTTGCCGGGAAAGAGGATGGACGTCGGCGCGGCTGCAGTGCGGGCAACGACCGCCGCCGCGTCCTCGCCAGGGCCGGCGATCACCGAGCCGACGCCAAGGAAGATCACATGATCCGGGTAGAGGCTGCCGGAGGCGGCGATGCGGCAACTGGCGAGGTCGGTCGCAACGGCATGCGCGGCGGTCGAGGCCGGCAGCCGGTAGTCGCTGCCTGCGGCGAGCCTCAGCAGCGCATCGAGATCGGGGGGCGGAGCCGGGCGCGGCTGCCGTGCGAGCAGCCCGGTCACCCGTTGCAGCAGCAAGGCTGCCTCGGTGACCGTATCGGCAGCGACCACCAGGCCGTGATTGCCAAGCACGAGCACGTTGGCCGCGGGCTTCAGCCGCTCGGCGATCGCCTGCGCCAGCGGCAGGCCGGGTCGGCGATAGGGCACGAAGGCCCAGTCGAGGCCGCGCAGGCGCCCCTCCAGCAAGGCTTCGGCATTGGCCTGCACGGCGATCGAGATCGTCTCGACGCAATGGACGTGGACCACGATCTTCTGCGGCAGCAGCGCATGCACCGTCGTCTCGATGGAGGGCCGCAGCTGACGAGGGTTGAGGTCCGCCAGCGTGAACTGCCCCGCGGTCTCCGCCGCCGAGCTGCGATGCGCCACGGCATCAAGCAACGGCGCCAGCGCGACCGGCACCATGATCTCGTCGTCGCGCGCGTTCTTCAGCCAGGTGCCCGACGCCTTTATCCACAGCACACCGGCCTGCTTGATGGAGGTGTTGCCGCCGGCGCCCTGAACCAGCAACGGGTCGGCGCCGATGCTGGCCGACAAGGAGCGCAGCATGCGGAATTCCGCAGTGCCAGTATCGACGGAATGGACCATCAGCCTGTCCTCGCCAGCCGGTTCGCGCACCAATGCTCGAAGGCCACCCTTTCCTCGGCGGACAGATGCAGGCCGTGCTTGGTGCGACGCTCGAGAATATCGGCTGACGTCACGGCCCATTCCCGGTCGAAGAGATAGGCGGCCTCGCGCTCGAAGAAATCCTTGCCGAAGCAGCGCCCAAGCTCATCGAGCGAACGCGCCGCGCCAACCAAAGCCCGTGTCCTGGTGCCGTAGAGCCGGCCGTAATGCTTCAGCAGAGATGCCGGCATCCAGGGATATTCGCCTCCGAGATCGCCGAGGAACTGTTCGAAATCGGCATTGGCGATATCGCCGCCGGGCAGATGCGCCTTCGCGGTCCAGGGCTTGCCCATTTTGGGAAAGAACGGCGCGATCCTGTCCAGCGCATGCTCGGCCAGTTTGCGGAAGGTGGTGATCTTGCCGCCGAAGACGGAGAGCAGCGGCGCCTGTGCGTCCGGCGCGTCGAGCTCGAAAATATAGTCGCGGGTCACGGCACTTGGGTTGTCGGCATTGTCGTCATAGAGCGGCCTGACGCCGGAGAACGAATAGACGACATCGCCGCGCCCAAGGCCGCGCTTGAAATAGCGGTTGACCACCTTGATCAGGTAATCGATCTCGCTCTCATCCGCCGCCACGTCCTCGGGCCGGCCCTCATAGGGAATGTCGGTGGTGCCGATCAGAGCGAGATCGTTCTGATATGGGTTGATGAAGATCACGCGCTTGTCGCTGTTCTGGATGAGATAGGCTTGCCGCCCCTCCCAGAATTTCGGCACGACGATGTGGCTGCCCTTGACGAGGCGTACGTTGCGCCTGGAGTTCTGGCCGGCAACGCGGTTGACGATGTCGTTGACCCAGGGGCCGGCGGCATTGATCAGCGCGCGCGCCCGAACCACCGTCCTGATACCCGTCCTGCCCTCCTGCATCTCGACAACCCACAGGCCGTTCTCGCGGCGGGCGGCGGTGCAGGCGGTGCGCGTGAAAACCCTGGCGCCCCGCTCCGCGGCGTCGAGCGCATTGATGACGACGAGGCGGGCATCGTCGACCCAGCAGTCAGAATATTCGAAGCCGCGCCGGAAGGCATCCTTGATCGGCGCGCCCTCGGGCGCGGTGCGCAGGTTGAGCGTTCGAGTCGCCGGCAGCCGCTTGCGGCCGCCGAGATGGTCGTAGAGGAACAGGCCGAGCCGCACCAGCCAGGCCGGCCTGTCGTCGGGGCTGTGCGGCAGCACGAAGCGCATCGGCCAGATGATGTGCGGCGCCGATTCCAGCAGCACCTCACGCTCGATCAGCGCCTCCCGCACCAGGCGGAACTCGTAATATTCGAGATAGCGCAGGCCGCCATGGACGAGCTTGCCCGAGCGCGAACTGGTGCCTTCGGCGAGATCGTCCTTTTCGCACAGGATGACGGAAAGGCCGCGGCCCGCTGCGTCGCGGGCGATGCCGGCGCCATTGACGCCGCCGCCGACAACGAAGAGGTCGACGATTTCAAGGCCGCCGTTCATGTCGCCGCAGCCTCGATGCCGGTTTCATGCGTCATGGCCACTGCCTCAGCACGGATTGACCGGAGGCAGGCCGGCGAGGTAGCGGCGCACCTCTTCGGCGGCCTGTTCGGCGGCATAGGTGACGGTGCGCACCGAAGCGCCGGCGATGTGCGGCGTCAGCGTCACGTTGGGAAGCAGCAGCAAGGGCCAGTCCGACGGCACCGGCTCGACGGCGAACGTCTCCAGCATGGCGCTGGCGATCTGCCCTGAAACCAGCGCCTCGTAGAGCGCGTCATAGTCGACCAGCGGCCCGCGCGCGGTGTTGATGAGAATCACGCCCGGTTTCATCAGCGCGATGGTGTCCTTGCCGATGAGGCCGCGCGTCTCCTCGGTCACCCGGGGATGCAGCGTGACCACGTCGGAGCGGACGAGCAGATTGTCCAGAGCGACGAGTTCGACACCGGCATTGCGGTCGTCGGCGCTCAACTGCACATAGGGGTCGCAAACCAGGACGCGGCAGCCGAAGGCGCGCAGCAGCCGAACGACCTTGGTGCCGATGTTGCCGTAGCCGATGACGCCGACGGTCATCTCACTGAGCTCGCGGCCGGTGCGGTCGGCGCGGTATAGGTCGCCGCGCCATTCGCCCTTGCGCAAGGCCTCGTGGCCGACCCGGATCAGCCGTGTCTCGGCCAGGATGGCGCCAAGGGTGAACTCGGCCACGGCACTCGCGTTGCGGCCGGGCACATTGACCACGGTGATGCCTTGCGCCTTGGCCGCCGCCATGTCGATGTTGATCGGTCCGCCGCGCGAGACCGCGACCAGTCTAAGCGTCGGCAAGCGCCGCATCATGGCCTCCGACAGGGGCGCCAGCTGGGTGACGAGGATCTCGGCATCGCCGATGAAATCAACGACCTCGTCGGGATGGCCGAAATACTCCTTGACCTTGTCGAGGCCGAGCGCCGGATCGCCGAATTCCATCGGTTCATCGGGCCAGGCCGTCTGCAATGTCCTGATATCCAGGTCGCCACGCGCGACCTTCTCGATTTCGGCGCGAAACACCTGCGGAAGCATGAAGTTGTCGCCAATGATCGCTATTTTCTTACGCATACTCGACTTCTCAATTTGCCTGCACTGAAGCCATCGCGCGCCAGACAGGCCGCAACGCCTGATGCGCCAACATGTAGGACGGGGTCATCTTGTCGTAGATCGCGGCGAGGTTCCGGTCGCTCGGCTCGGCCTCGCCCAGCAGCGGCGTCACCCATTCGCCGACGCACGCGTCCATGGACGGGTAGAGACCCACGCAGACCGCGGCGATCATCGCCGCGCCCGCGGCGCCCGCCTCCTCGCGCGCGCTGGTGCGGATATCGGCCCCCACCGCCGCCCCCAGGATCTTGCGCAGCGCCGGGCTTCTGGCGGCGCCGCCGGTGAGGCGGACTTCGCGCGGCAGCGGCCCCATGGCCGCGTAGCAGTCGCGTGCCGCGAACGCCAAGCCCTCGAAGACGGCGCGGACAAGGTCGGCATAGCCGTGCCGCGAGGAAATGCCGACGAAGCCGGCCCTGGCATTGGCATCGACGAATGGCCCCCGCTCACCGGCTTCCGACACATAGGGCTGATAGAGCAGCGAGGCCGGCTGCGCGGCCGCGATCCAGGCATCGACCAGCGCGATCATCTCGCCATTGCTGCGCGAAATGCCTTGCGAGGCGAGAATGCCCGAGGCGAGCCCAAGCACCCAATCGATGTTGAGCGTCGCCGCCATGTTGGATTGCATCTGCGCGAACACGCCGGGCGCCGGCATCGCCATCGTATAACCGGTCGCCGCTTCGTTCAGTTGCACGTCGTCGGGGGTTGCGGCCAGCCGCATATGCATGCCGGTGGAACCGATGATCGAGCAGCCGGGCTTGCGCTCGCGGTCGAGCAGGCCGGCGCCGAGCGCGGTGCAGACGACGTCGACATAGCCGAGCACGACCGGCGTGCCAGCCAGCATGCCGGTGGCATCGGCTGCTGCCTGCGACAGAGCGGTGCTGTGCCTGGTGCCATCGACGATCGGCGGCAGCAGATGTCTCAGATCGGTGACGCCGAGCACGTCGAGCACATCGTCGCTGTAGTCGCGGGTGTGGAAATCGCCGAAAGTGAAGGTGCCCTCGGACGGATCGGTGGCGCGTTCACCGGTCAGCTTGAAATAGAGCCAGTCCTTGCAATGGAATGCCGTTGCCGCCTTACCAAGCATTTCGGGCATGGCGCGCTTCATGAAGACGAATTGCGAACCCTGCTGGCAGGCGGCGAGCCCGCTGCCGGTCTTCTCGAAGCGAAGCCGGTCCTCGGGCCGCGCGCGGATTTCCTCGACGATGGCCGCGGCGCGCGCGTCGAGCCAGAGCCAGCCTTTGGCGACCGGCTCGCCCTTGTCGTCGATCAGCCAGGTGCCGTCGCCCTGTCCAGTGACTGCTATCGCCACCGTCCGGTTGGCCAGATTGGGCACTTTGTCGGCGAGCTGTCGCAAGGTCGTGGCGGCATCGCTCCATGTGCGCGCCAGATCCTGTTCGGCGCCGCCGCCCGGCAGCGTTTCATAGTGGTTGGGCAACGCGGCGGCGGCAATCTGCCGGCCCGACGTGTCGAAGGCGATGGATTTGATGACGGAGGTGCCGGCGTCGATGCCGATCAGGATGTCGCGCATCAGGCAAGCTCCATGCCGTGCGAGATCGCCTTGCCGCTCGCCTGGTCGAAGACATGCAGGTTTTTCGGATCGATGGTGACATTGATCGGCGCACCCAGATCGAGGCGGGTGCGGTCGTGTTCGACCAGGACCAGCGAACCGCCGGCGAAGTCGGCGGCGATGTGGGTCTGGTCGCCGAGCCATTGGTTGGCTGAGACCCTGGCGGGAACACCCTCCTTCGAGCGTCGGACCGCGTAAGGCCTGATGCCGATAACCACCCGCTCGCGACTGAGCAATTGATCGCGAACCGCAGCGCTGAAGGCGTCCTTGTCGTAGTCGAGCGACAGGCCGTCGGGCAGCTTGAGATTGATGCGGCCGGCGGCGGTTGCGACATAGGCCTCGAAGACGTTCATCGGCGGCTCGCCGACGAAGGTGCCGGTGAACAGGTTCGCCGGGCGTTCCTTGATCTGGTCCGGCGTGTCGAACTGCTGCAGCACGCCGCCTTCCATCACCGCGATGCGGTCGGCAAGCGCATTGGCTTCGGTCTGATCGTGAGTGACCAGGATCGCGGTCAGGCCGCGCTCCTTGATGAAGTGCTTGATACGGCCGCGCAGCACGGCGCGAAGCTGCGGTTCGAGCTGTCCCATCGGCTCGTCCAGCAGATGTAGGTCGGCCTCGCGGATCAGTGCCCGTCCAAGGCTGGCGCGTTGCTGCTGGCCGCCGGAAATCGAACTCGGATAGCGCTCCAATATGTCCTCGATCTCGAGCAATTTGGCGATGCTGGCGACCTTAGCGTCGACCTCGCTTTTCGGCAGCCGGGCAGCCTTGAGCGCAAAGGCCATATTCTCGCGCACGGTCAGCGGCGGATAGAGCGAATAGCCTTCGAAGGCCATCGCCACATTGCGCTTGACCGGCGGCAAGGTGTGCACCCGACGGCCACCGACCGAGATGGCGCCGCGCGACACCTCCTCGAAACCGGCAATCATGCGCAGCGTCGACGTCTTGCCGCAGCCGGACGAGCCAAGCAGGGCGACGATCTCGCCCTTGCCGATTTCCATCGTCAGGCTCTTGACCGCATGCACGCCGCGATCGATCGGGCCGTAAAATTTGTCGACACCTGAAATGGTGAGCGCGCTCTGGCTCATGCGGCTTCTCCATTGCGCAAGGTGACGACGTTCTTCGAACCGAGGCGGTCGCCGCTGGCGTGATCGAACAGCAAGGCGCTCTTGCCGTCGACGGCGATATGGACCTTGCCCTCGCTGCGGCCCGGCGTTCCGGCCGGGCGCGAGACCAGGATCTCGCGGCCGCGCACGGTGCGCACAAGCGTGACGATCTTTTCGTTGAGCGGCGTCTCGGCCTCGACCGTCACCGGGATGGCGCCCGGGATACCCTCCTCGACGAAGCTCAGCGCTTCCGGCCGCAGACCGATGACGCAATCGCGGCCGACCGCCGCGTCGTAAGCGCCGGCCAGATGGACCTGGACGTTGGACAGGCCGACATAGATCCCCCTGGTATCCCGCGCGGGCTTCACGTCGAGCAGATTGATGGTGGGGTCGCCGAACAGCCGCGCGATCTCGATATTGGCCGGTTCGCGATAGATCTGCTCGGGCGTGCCAAGCTGCCGGATGACGCCCTGTGACATGACGGCAATGCGATCGCCGAGTGCCATGGCTTCCTTGTAATCCTGGGTGACGTAGACGACGGTGGCGCCGCGATCGGCAAGCAGGCGCGGCAGTTCGAGCCGCATCTCGAAACGCAGCTTGGCGTCCACATTGCGCAAGGGGTCGTCGAGCAACAGCAGCGGCGGCGAACCGACCAGCGCACGGGCAAGCGCGGTGCGCTGCTTCTGGCCGTTGGAAAGCGCGCGCGGCTTGTGCGAGAGCACATGGGCGATCTTCAACAGCTTGGCGACGCTTTCGACGCCGGCCTTGATGGCGCCGGGCGAGGACCGCTTGGCCTCCAGAGGCGTTGCGATGTTGTCGAACGCACTCATATGCGGAAACAGCGCGAAATTCTGGAACGCCATGCCGACGCCACGGAATTCCGCGTCGACATCGGTCATGTCGTCGCCGCCGATGAAGATCTTGCCCTCATCCGGATCGATGACGCCGGCGACCAGGCGCAGCAGCACCGTCTTGCCGGCGCCGGACGGGCCGAACAGGACAAGGGTCTCGCCGTCGGCAACCGTCAGCGACAGATTGTCGAGGACGGTCTGGCTCTTGTAGCGCTTGACGATGTTTTTGAGTTCGAGGCTGGCCATGTCTATCCTTTCACCGCGCCAAGCGAGAGGCCTTCGACGAGATAGCGCTGCGCATAGAGGGCGAGCGCCAGCGTCGGTGTGATCGAGAGCACGATGGCCGCCGAGATCTGGCCGTACTGGATGCCGGAGGAGGTGATGAAGGCAAGCGCGCCGACCGTCACCGGCTGCTTGTCGGCCGAGGCCAGCACCAGCGCGAAGACGAAATTGTTCCAGGCGAAGATGAAGGCGAGCAGGCCGGCGGCGGCGATGCCGGGACCGGCGAGCGGCAGCGCGATCTTGCGGAAGGTGGCGAACCAGGAATGGCCGCCGATGCGGTAGGCATATTCGATGTCGGCCGGAATATCCTCGAAATAGCCGCGCACGATCCACAGGATCAGCGGCAGGCAGATCAGCTGGTAGACCCAGATCAGCCCGACATAGGTGTTGGCGAGACCAAGCTTCTGGAAATAGAGGGTGAGCGGCAGCAGCACCAGCAGCGCGGGCGCGAACTTGAACGACAGCAGTGTGAAGGCGATGTCCTCCGAGCCTCGGAATTTGTGGCGCGCGAAGGCATAGGCCGCCGGCACGCCGAGAAGCAGCGAGACCGCGACCGAGGTCACCGACAGGAACACCGAATTCCAGAGGTTGCGCATGAAGGCGATGTCGAGCGTGCCGGCGGCGGTCATCAGCTTACCGGTGACCAGCGCGGTGTAGTTGGCGAGCGTCGGCTCGAAGATCAGCTGCGGCGGGATGCGCAGGATCGTCTCGTTGGTCTGGAACGACATCATGAAGATCCAGACGATCGGGAACATGAAGAAGATCACGACCAGCGTCAGGGCTATGCCGCGCAGGATGCGCTCGAGAAGCGAGGTGTGTTCCATCCCGGCCTCCTATGCCTGGCCACGGGCGCGTTCGCGCAGCCTGAGCCAGTTCTTGATGAAGATGTTGGAGAGGAAATAGGTGATCGCCCACAGGATGATCATCAGCGCCGCCGAGCGGCCGACATTGGTCGACTGGAAGAAGTTGAGATAGGCCTCGACCTGGAAGACGGTCAGCGTGTCGCCCGGCCCGCCTTGTGTCATCGCATAGATGATATCGAACTGCTGGATGGAATCGAGCAGCCGGAACAAAGTCGCCGTCAGGATGTAGGGCGTCAGCATCGGCAGTGTGATGCGGAAGAAGACGAAGCTTCGCGGCACGCCATCGAGCGCGGCCGCTTCGAAGGGCTGCGTCGGCAGGCTGCGCAGGCCCGCGAGCAGCAGGATCATGATGAAGGGCGTGTAGACCCAGATATCGACCAGCACCACCGTGAACAGCGCCGTCGACGGCGACGACGCCCAGCGGAAATCCTGCAGGCCGATGAGGCTGGCGACATAGCTGAGCACGCCGAAGCCGGGATTGGTCATCAGCTTCCACATCAGCGCGGCAAGTGCGGGCGCCGTCATCAGCGGCATCAACAGCATGATCGAGATGAAGTTGTTCAGCGTCGAGCGCTTCTGCAGCAGCAAGGCGATGGCGAGGCCGAGAAGCAGTTCCAGCACGACTGTGGTGCCGGCATAGAGCAGCGACACCTTGAGCGTATTCCAGAATTTCGGGTCGGTGAAGAAGGAGATGTAGTTGTCGCCCCAGTTGAACTGCCGCGCCCAGGGCTGGCTCAACCGATAGCGCTGGAAGGAATAGACGACCGAGGTGAGGAACGGGATCAGGATGCCGATGCAGACGAGCAACGCCGGCAGGCTGAGCACATAGGGCAGCACCCGCTTGCTGATCCTGAAGCCGGATGGCTTGGGCCTTTGCGATACCACCGCAGTCATCGAGTTGCTCCGTTGTTGCTGTCGCTTCGCCCTGCCGGCCGCCCAAGGGAGCAAGGCGACCGGTGGGGCGAATGGCGGCTACCTTCCGGCACCGCATCGCAAACGTGAAAAGGCGTGATGAGGGCCGGCCGGCCAGGCAGGCCGGCCCTCGTTGCGACTTAGCCGAGCCCGGCTTCCTTGAGCTGGCCGTTGATGCTTTCGGCGAGCTTGTCGAGGCCCTCGTCGACCGGCACTTCCTTGGCCACCATCTTCTGCAGCGTCGCCGCCCATTCGGTGGTGAGATCGAAGAACAGCGGCTGGGCGGTGAACTTGATCGAGGCGCCCGGCGCCGAGGCGTCGAACATCTCGACATAACCGGGATAGCTCTTGTTCAGCTTTTCGCGGAACATCTCGTCCTTCCAGACCGACTGGCGGACCGGATTGACGAAGTCCATCTTGGTCGCGCCGAACAGCCCATGCTCCGGCCCGGAGGCCCATTGCATGAAATACCAGGTGGCGTCCTTGTCCTTCGAGAAATTGGACATCGCCAGCGACCAGATCCAGATGTTGGGCGTCGCCGCCTTGGCTGCCGGGTTGGCCTTGAAGCTTGCGAAGGCGAGCTTGCCGGCCATCTTGTTGTCGCCGCCATTCATGAAGTAACCGAGGATATCGGCGTCGAAGATCATCGCCGAGGCGCCGGCGCCGAGATCGGTGCCGACCTGATACCAGGTGTAGGTCGACCAGTCCTTGGGGCCGCTCTCCTGGATCATCTGAACCCACTGCTTGTGGAAAGCCTTGGACTGGGTGGTGTTCATAGCGGCCGACAATTTGCCGTCTGCCGAAACGTTGAGGTCCTTCTGGTCAAAATTGGCGTAGGCCGACAGGAAGCCCGGATGGATCGTCGCCCAGGAACGCGAGCCACGCACGCCGATGCCATAGACGCCGCCACCGACATCCTTGGTGAGCTTGGCCGCCGCGGCAACCATCTCGTCCATGTTGCCGGGAATGGTGACGCCGGCCTTGTCGAACATCGCCTTGTTGTAGGTGATGTTGTTCTGTTCGAAGCCCCACGGAATGCACCACTGCTTTGCATCATCCGAACCCAGCGCGCCGCCCGGCTTGCCATTCCAGGCACAGGAATTCTTGACGCCGGGCAGGAAGTCGTCCCAGGCATAGTTCGGGTTGGTCTTGGCCGGATCCTTGATCCATTCATTGAGGTCGGTGATCCAGCCGGCAGGGCCATAGGTCCAGGTCATGTAGGCGCCGGTCATGAAGGCATCGTATTCGGGCGAGCTTGCCGAAAGGGCTGCCGTGACCTTGTCGAAATAGACGTCTTCCGGGAACACGTCATAGACGACGTTCATGCCGGTCAGCTTCTTGAAGTTTTCGAGATCGGCGATCATCGCATCGGCATAGGGATGCTTGTTGAGCAGGAGCTTGATGGTCTTGCCCTTATGCGCCTGCCAGTCGAAGTCGGCGGCAAGCGCGCGGGTCTGCCCAAGATTGAGCAGCGTGCCGGCGGTGCCGGCGGCAAGGCCCATGGCACCGAGGCCCTTGATCAGCCCGCGACGGTCGACTTGTCCGCGCAGGAAGGCATCAATGAGGTCTTTCTCTTTCTCATGCATTTCGTCTTCTCCTCCACAGGGTAGTTTCAACTGAAACTGATACCGGCTACCCGACCGGCGTCTCTTCCACGAGCGATCGCGCCGTCCGCTCGTCTGTTATCAAGCCCTTGAGATAGCGGCCTTCGAGCACCGACTTGATGGCGCGAACCTTGATCTTGCCGCCGGCGACGGCGACGATCCGGCGGCTGGCAATGTCCTCTCGCGTCAAGGCCAGCGCCCGGTCGGAAACGGTCGTCGCCACCGCCTTGCCGGCGTCGTCGAAGAAATGGCCGAGCAATTCGCCGACGCCGCCATTGCGGCGGATCTCCTCCATCTCGCCCTTTTCGATCATGCCGGTGGCAACCAGCGACGCCTCGCGTTCGGCGGTGCCGATGCCGGCGAACAACAGGTCGGCGGAGCGCGCGAGATCGAAGACCTCGCTGATGCCCTTCTGCCCGAGCAGGACGGTGCGGTCCTCGGCCGTGTTGGCGAACATCGGCACCGGCATGACATAGGCTTCGGCGCCCGTGCGTTCGGCCAGGCGGTGGATGACGTCATGCGGGTTGGCCGAGAATTTGCGCGTCAGGCCGCCCAGCAGCGAGACGAAGCGGATCTTGTCGGTCGAGGTGCGCGGCAGATATTCCACGCAGGCGGCAAGCGTGCGGCCATGGCCGACGCCGATCAGCGCTTCCTCGCCGCGCTCGATCTCGCGCTTGAGGAACTGCGCGCCGGCAATGCCGAGCGCCTTGAGCGGCAGATCCTCGGAATCGAAGTCCGGAACCACCTCGCAATAATCGAGGCCGTAGCGGCGGGACAGTTCGTCCTCGAGCTCGACGCATTCCGACACTTCGCCGTCGATATAGACCTTCACCAGCCCTTCCTGGTTGGCCTTGGTGATGAGGCGATGGGCCTTGAGGCTGGTCAGCCCCAGCCGCTTGGCGACCTCGGACTGGGTCAGGCCGCCGGCATAGTGAAGCCACGCGGCACGCGTCGCCATGCTGGTTTCGTCGTCGCGCAGGAGGCCGTTGCCGAACCCTACCATTTCCACCCTATGATATTTTTATCAGTTGCTGCAAAATTTTTCACAAGGCTTCGCCGGAGTCAAGCGCCGCCGTTCAAATCGCGCGGCGGCGTGGTCGATGGGCCGCGCGTTCGGCTGGAACCTCGAGGGGGCAAAACGGTTCTTCAGTTGAGGTTCAGGGTCGCAGCGCCGGCCGGAAGGAGCACGTCATGAGCAAGGATCGCGGCAGGCAGGGACCGGTTTTTTCCGGACAGGACGCAAGGCAGGGCGAAATCATCCTGCGCACCCGCGCGCAGCGAATCATCTTCATCGCCGGCCTGGTCGGTATCGTTGTCCTGGCACTGGTGCTGGGTTTCGCCGTCCGGTGACCGACACGCCAGGCTCGCCCCGAGGGCGTGAAGCATAGCGCCGCGAGGAACCATCGGTGCCGGGCGGTGTTGAAAATCCCGGGAATGGGGGGCGGAGCACGGAACGATGTTCGAACCGCTTTGCTGCGATATGCCGCTTCATCCGACCTGGCCCGATCTCGTCGCACGCCTCCTGCTTGTGCTGGCGGCAGGTTTCCTGATCGGTCTGAACAGGGAAGCGCGCGGCCACACCGCAGGGCTTCGGACGACCATCCTGGTCGGGCTTGCCGCCGCGGTTGCCATGATCCAGGCCAACTTGCTGCTCGATACGATGGGCAAGGGAGCGGACTCCTTCGCTCGCATGGATGTGTTGCGTTTTCCGCTTGGCGTGCTGACCGGCGTCGGCTTCATCGGCGGCGGCGCCATCCTCCGGCGCGGCGATCTCGTGACCGGCGTCACCACCGCCGCCACGATGTGGATCATGACGATGATCGGGCTTGCGTTTGGCGGCGGCCAGTTCGGCCTTGCCGCAATCACGACGCTGCTGACCCTGGTGACGCTTCAGGCGCTGAAATGGGTCGACCTCCGGATCCCGCGCGACCACCATGCGGTCCTGTCTGTCTCCTGGGCGAAGGAATCCCCGCCCGACCTTCAGGAGATGGTGCGCCCGCTTGGCTATGACGCGCGCCTTTCGATGATGGAGCACGACGCCGACCGCGACCGCTTCATCTACTCGTTCAATCTCGAATGGAAGCAGCCCGACGCGATCGAACCGTCGACGGAAATCCTGGCGCTGGTCGCCCGGCAATGCGAGATCGAACGGTTTGAGCTGATCGGCGAGAAAGCGTCCTGAAGAGGCGGCCAGCGCACTTACGCACCACGCAGGAACTCGATCACCATCGCCGCCGTCCATGTGAAACGGCCGCCGCCGAGCGGCTCGCCGGTCAGCGGATCGTAGTATTCGGCAAAGCCGCTTTCCCGGATGAGATCGAGGCTGGACTGAGTGATGCGCCGCGCCACTTGGCCGTGGCCGGCGGCGGTAAGCCCATCTGATATCATGTAGTTGACCACCAGCCAGACCGGACCGCGCCAATAGCGCTTGGCGTCGAAGCGCGGATCGCCTGGATCATGCGACGGCACGACATAGCGTGCCTTGCCGGCAAGCCGTTCGACGGTTGCGGCGATTGCGGCGGCACGAGGCTTGGGGATGGCCGCGAAGGCCGGCAGGAGGCCGCCCACCGACGCGCTGTCGATCAAATCGCCGGTGACGCGGTCGAGGCAGAGGTATTGGCCACGCGCCTCGCTCCACAGCCGTTCCATGGCCGCCAGGCCCTTTTGCGCGCGGGCACGGTTGGCGGCGGCAATTTCGGTCTCGCCGAGTGCCTCGGCGAGATCGGCAAGATCGGTCGCGGCACGGATCAGGATGGCGTTGAAGCCGGGATCGACGACCTGGAAGGGCGAGGCGTCATGCAGCCTCGCATTGTTCCAGCCAAGCCCGCGAAAATGCTGCACCAGCCAGATGTAGCGGTCATACTGCTCGCGCGTTGGCCGATGCGCCGGGTCGGCATGCAAGGTGTCGCGGCGCGTATAGGGCTCGACGCCGTCGGTCGGCACGCGCTCGAAGGCATCGTCCCAGTCAATGGAATTGTCGCGGCCGGACTCCCAGGGATGGATGATGGCGACCAGCCCCTCCCCCTTGGGGTCGCGGTTCTCATAGAACCAGCGGTGCCAGGCATCGATCTTCGGCAGCAATGCGCGAGCCCGCTCCGCCGCCAGTTTCTTGTCGTTCGCCCGGTCGAACAGCCGGCGCGCGGCAAAGCCGGCGACCGCCGGCTGGGTGATGCCGGATGTCGCTGTCGGACGGCCAGTCCGCCAGACTTCGGGGCCGGGAAAATAGCCGTCGTTCCAGACGTGAAAGACGATGTGCGGCACCATGCCGTCCGGCCACTGATGCGCGAACAAGGTCTCCATCTCGGTCCAGGCCCGCGCCTCGTCGTAATGGGCAAGGCCGAGCGCGGTCAGGCAGGAATCCCAATTCCACTGGAACGGGTAGAGATCCTTTGTCGGGATGGTGTAGGCGCCATGGTCGTTCTCCCTGAGCACCTCGACGGCGCGGGCGATGATGTCGGCATTGGCAGAAGAAGTCATGGGCGTTTCAGGGCTTTCGGTGTCAAAGGGCATTGGTGGTTTCGGGATCGAACCAGCGGATGCGGTCGGGTTTGGGCGCCAGGCGCAGATCGTCGCCGACCTGAACGCCGGCGTTGGAGTCCAGGATGGCGCGGAACAGGCCGCCCTCGACATCGCAGGTGACCAGCGTGTGCGGCCCGAGCGGCTCGATGACGCGCACCGTGGCGTGCAAACCCTCGCCGCCCGCGTCGACATCCTCGGGACGGATGGCGAATTCGAGCTTCGGCCTGTCCGAGCTGGGGCCCGGCAGCGTCAGCCCGGCAACGGTCCACCTGCCGTTCGCGGCCTTGGTCGCCGGGATAAAATTCATCGGCGGATTGCCGATGAAGGAGCCGACGAAACGTGCGGCCGGATTGCGGTAGACCTCGACCGGCGAGGCCGCCTGGACGATGCGGCCCTGATGCATGACGGCGATGCGGTCGGCGAGGCTCATCGCCTCGACCTGGTCGTGGGTGACATAGATGGTGGTGGTCTTCGATGCCGCCAGCACGCCCTTGAGTTCGGCGCGCATTTCCAGCCGCAGCAGCGCGTCGAGGTTCGACAGCGGCTCGTCCATCAGGATGACGTCGGGCTCCATGGCGAGCGCGCGGGCGACCGCGACACGCTGGCGCTGGCCGCCGGACAATTGGCCGGAATAGCGCTTCAGCAATTGCTCGATGTGCATGAGTTCGGCGGTGCGGTTGACGCGGCGCTCGACCTCCCGCTGCGGTAATTTCTTCATGCGCAGGCCGAAGGCGATGTTCTCGAACACGGTCAGATGCGGAAAGACCGCATAGTTCTGGAACACCATGGCGATGCCGCGCTCACGTGGCGGCAGATGGTCGACGCGGCGCCCACCGATCCACACCTCGCCCTGGCTTGGGCGTTCCAGCCCGGCGACAATCCTGAGCAACGTGGTTTTGCCGCAGCCCGACGCGCCGAGCAGCACCATGAATTCCTGGTCAGATATTGTGAGGTCGACCTGATGCAGCGCGGTGAAGCCGCCGAAGCGCTTGGCCACGCCCTTGATCGCGATTTCAGCCATGGGCCGTCTCCGTGTAACGCATCATCGGTTGGCGATCCCCCACATGGCGAAAAGGTATTTGCGGACGGCGAAGATGAAGATCAGCGCCGGCACGACCAGCGCCGCCCCGCCGGCGAATTTGAGATAGAGCGGCGACTCGCCAAGGCTCTGCAGCAGGAAGGCGGTCAGCGTACGGTTTTCGATGGTGAGCACGGCAGCCGCGAACACCTCGTTCCAGGAGATGGTGAAGGCAAATACCGCCGATGCGGCTATGCCCGGCAGCGCCAGCGGCAGGATCACCTTGCGGAAGGCCTGCCAGCGCGTGCAGCCGAGCGTCCAGGCTGCTTCCTCCAGCTCAACGGGAATGCCCGAAAACAGCGAGAAGGTGATCAGCACGGCGAACGGCAGCGCCAGTGTGGTGTGCACCAGCGCCAGCCCGATGGCGGTGTCGTCGAGGCCGGTGCGGATGAACATCACCGCCAGCGGCAGCGCCAGAAGCGGCAGCGGGAAGGCCCTGGTCATCAGCACCAGGAAGCGGAAGCTGCCCTTCCCTGGAAAATCGAAGCGCGACAGCGCGTAACCGGCCGGCGCGCCGAAACCGATGGCCAGGATCATCGTCAGCGTGGCGACGAGCACCGAATTCCACAGCGCCCTGGCAACGCCGGCGAAATTGATGAAGAACGAGAGGCTGCCGAGATCGAAGGACGGGAAGAAGCGCTTTGGGAAAGCCGTCACCTGATCGGGCGACGACAGCGCGTTGACGATCAGCAGATAGATCGGCAACAGCACCCAGACGCCAAGCAGGATGGCGGTGGCGATCAGCAGCCAGTCGCCGGCCTTGCGTGCGTCGGCGACGGCTGCGACCGGCGTCTCCGCAACGGCGCTCATATCCGGGCCTCCTTCATATCCGTGCCTCCTTGGGCACACGCAGCACCCTGAGGAAAAACAGCGTGAAGCCGATCGAGATGGCGAGGATGAGCAGCGCCGAGGCGGCGGCGACATTGCGGTCCTGCAGCGTGAACTGCCAGTTGTAGGTTTCGCCCATCAGCACCGGCAGATTGGTACCGCCGAGTGCCGCGACCACGGCGAAGACCTCGAAGGCGAGGATGACGCGCAGGATGATCGCTGTCTGCAGGCTGGGGCGCAGCAATGGCAACGTGATACGCCGGAAGCGCTGCCACGGGCTTGCCCCGAACACCTCGGCCGCCTCGTAATATTCCTTGGGGATCAGACCCATGCCGGCGACGAGGATGACCATCATGATTGCCGTGGCCCGCCAGATCTCCGCCAGCGCCACGGCGATGAAGATGGTCAGCTTGCTCTGGTAGCCGAGGAACATGACCGGCCTGTCGACGACGCCCAGGCTGGAAAGCAGCGTGTTGAGGAAGCCGGACTGGTCGAAGATGGCGAGCCAGATCAGCCCGGCGGCGAGGTCGGAAATGCCGAGCGGAATGGCGAAGACGTAAAGGGCCGCGCTGCGCCCGGTCTCCAGCCGCGACACCACGCTTGCCATCAGCAACGCCATGGTCAGTTGGATCGGCACGACGATTGCCGCCAGCATCAAGGTGTTGCGCACCGTGGCGGGGAATTTCCAGCTGCCGGCCATGGTGCGGAAATTGTCGAGGGTGAAGGCGCCGTCGCGGGTGACCGCCTCGAAGGCGACGAGCGCGAATGGATAAAGGAAGAAGATGCACAGGAACAGTGTCGCCGGCATCAGCAGCAGATAGGGCAGAGCCTTGCCGTGCATGGTGTTTGTCCTTTGCGATGCCGCCGTGCCGCGGTCTGGGCGCCCGGAGTGCAACAAACTCCGGACGCCCCCTCGGGAGGATGTCTTATCGTTTGACCATGATCTTTTGCGAAAACCGGCTTCCACTTTTCGCTGACGCGGTCCTTCGGTTCGGGATCATGGTCCGCCTATTCCACCGGGCAAGCGCCCTGGGATGGCTTGTCGGGCGCCCAGCATGGCGCCTTCGCCTGGTCGATGATCGCCTTCAGGGCGGCGGCCTGCTGTTCGAGGACGCCGTGCACGTCCTCACCGCCGAGCACGATGCGCTCGAAGGAGTCGGTGTAGACCTGGTTGAACTTGCCGCCGAGGTCGCCGAGCCCCATCGGCAACAGCGCCGGCACTGCATCGGGAGCACCGGTCATGGTGGCGATGGCAGGGCCGAACGCCTTGACCGAGGCCGGCATGTCGTCGGGCAGCTTGACGTCGACGACGGGGAAGAAATTGGTCGCCTTGAGCGTCGCGATCTGTGTTTCCGGCTTCAGCATATAGGCGGCCAGCGCCTTGGCCTTCTCCTGGTCCGGCGAGGTCTTCGGAATGGCAATGCCGGCTACGACAGGCATGAAGCCGCGACCGTCGGGCCCGGCCGGCGCGGGAAAAGCGACAAACTGATCCGGCTTCTTGTTGAAGGCATCGGCGAGCCGCGCGACATGGTCGAACGCCACCCAGACTTCGCCCGAAAGCAGCGGCTCCTGCATGAAGGCATAGTTGGTCGAGTTCGGGTTGGTGTACTGCCACAATTCCTTGAACTTGTTCCACGCCGTCTCGGCCTCGGCCGAACGGAATTTCGTGACCATCGAACCGGTGTAGGACGGATAGAGAAAGCCTTCGAAGAAGCGATGCTTCAGTCCCTTGGGGCCAGCCGGAAAACCGAATTTCGGCGAGCCGGTCTTCTCGGCGATGTTCTTCGACCATTCGATCAGCTGGTCATAGGTGATGGTGTTGAGATCGGTGCCCGCCGGCAGATATTGCAGCGCCTGCTTGTTGGCCGCCATCAGGTAGGTGGCCTGCATCCAGGGCAGGTATTTCTGCTCGCCGGTGCCGAGCATGCCGAGCTTCTTGTAGGCCTCGTTGACCTTGACCCCGCCGACATCGACAGCCGACAGGTCGACAAGATTGGCGCCGACCGTGGAGAAATCGCCGTGCAGGCCGCCAAGCAGGCCGATCGTGCCGGAGCCGGCCTGCAATTCCGCCTGCAGGCGGGTGAGCCAGGGACCGTCCTCGGCAACCTGATAGTCGACCGCGTCTTCGAAGCCTTTCAGCACCTCGTCGCGCATCTTCTGCGTCTCCTCGACCGGGCGCGCCTGTGTCGACCAAAACAGCACCTGCTGAGCCTGGGCGCCACCGACGGCGATCGACAGCGCCAGCGCGGCACCAGCCAGTGTCTTCAATGCTCTCATCATGGTCTTCCTCCCTGGATATGCGCCGGCATTGCGGCGTCAGCTTCTTGTCCGTGGCGCCGGCCCATGGCTTGCCCGCGCTACCAGTGTCGGCCGGATCAGCCGCGTCAGCGGCTTGCCGGGTTTCTCGGCAATGACAGTGAGCAGCATGTCGGCGATCTCGCGCGCGCAGTGGCGGATCGAGGCGTCGAATGTGGTGAGGCCCGGCGGCGCATAGGCGGAGGCGGCGATGTTGTCGAAGCCGATAACGGACAGGTCGCGCGGCACACCGAGCCCCGCACGGGCGGCCTCCTCCATCACGGTCAGCGCCAGTTCGTCGAACAAAGCGACAATGGCCGTCGGCCTGTCGGGGCCTCGCAGCATCCGGTTGACGGCCTCGATGCGCGCCTCTTGGTCGAAGCGCGGCGCCGTGACCACGTCGAGCCGCACCGAGGGGTCGCCCCGCCGGGCGATGGCCGCGGCAAGGCCATCTTGCCTGAGATGGCGAAAGGTCATCGCTTCCGAGATCGTCACCAGGCCGAAATGGCGGTGGCCGAGATCATAGAGCATGTCAAAGGCTTCGCCGAAGGCGTGCGCGCCATCCGTGTCGAGCCAGTTGTAGCCAAAGTCGCTGTCGAGCAGCCGGCCGTGAGCGACGAACGGGAAGCCACGCTCGCGCAGATAGGCAAGGCGCTCGTCGGTCTCGGCAATGCGGGTGACGACGACGCCATCGGCGCGCCCCGATTCGACGACGTGGCGCAGCACCGACAGTTCGGAATGGCCAAGTGCGGCCGTGGCCAAAATGAGGTCGGCGCCATGCGAGACCAGCCCTTCGCCGAGCCCGGTGACGAATTCGCCCAGGAAGGAATCGACAAGATTGGGGCCGCGTATCGGCAGGACGAGGCCGACGAAACCGCTGCGACCCGAGACGAGCGTACGCGCCGCGGTGTTGGGCACATAGCCGGCCTGGCGCGCCGCCTGCGCGACGCGCTCACGCGTCTTCAGCGCGATCTGCTCATGGCCGGCAAGCGCCCGCGAAACCGTCGTGATCGACAGGTCGAGGCTTGCCGCAAGCTCCTTCAGCGTGATGACGCGGGTGGTCATCGATCCTCCCTCACGCGAGTTTGAAACGTTTGTAATTGCCTTTTGCAAAAATGCAAACGTTTTAAATTTCGATCGGAGATGGCCGCTTTGCCCGAACATGGAGCGCAAGCAAGTGCGGCGCGCCTGCGTCATTCCGCAGGCCGCCTCCCCAAGGCTCCGTCAATTCGAGGAGAAAAGTCTACTGCAAGATCCGTGCCGCGGACGGCATGGAATGGTCATGCGCGATGCCGGCATCGGCGTCGCCGATCGCCCTATCGAGACCGGTTGCTACCACGGAAACCCTGAAACGGCCTTCCATGCTCTTGTCGAAGATGGCGCCGACGATGATATCGGCATCCTCGTAGACCTCTTCGCGGATGCGGGTGGCGGCCTCGTCGACCTCGAACAGGGTCATGTCGCGGCCGCCCGATATCGAGACCAGCACGCCCTTGGCGCCCTTCATCGACACTTCGTCGAGCAGTGGGTTGGCGATCGCGGCTTCCGCCGCCTTCATCGCCCGGCTTTCGCCTGATGCCTCGCCGGTTCCCATCATGGCGCGGCCCATGCCCCGCATGACCGATTTGACGTCGGCGAAGTCGAGATTGATCAGGCCTTCCTTGACGATGAGATCGGTGATGCAGCTGACGCCGGAATAAAGCACCCGGTCGGCAATGACGAACGCATCGGCGAAGGTGGTCTTGGCATCGGCGATGCGGAACAGGTTCTGGTTCGGGATGACGATCACGGTGTCGGCGGCTTCGCGCAGCCGCTCGATGCCCTCCTCGGCCATCTGCATGCGGCGCCGGCCCTCGAAAGTGAAGGGCTTGGTGACGACGCCCACCGTCAGTATGCCGGCCTTGCGCGCCGCTTGCGCGATGATCGGGGCAGCGCCGGTGCCGGTGCCGCCACCCATGCCGGCGGTGACGAAGCACATATGCGTGCCGGCCAGATGATCCATGATCTCGTCGAGCGATTCCTCGGCCGCGGCGCGGCCGATCTCGGGCAGCGAGCCGGCGCCCAGACCTTCGGTGACATGCGCGCCAAGCTGGATCAACCGCGTCGCCTTCGACATGGTCAGCGCCTGGGCATCGGTGTTGGCGGCAATGAATTCAGTGCCCTGAAGCTGCTCCACGATCATGTTGTTGATGGCGTTGCCGCCACCGCCGCCGACGCCGATAACGGTGATCTTGGGCCTCATCTCGGAGATTTCCGGCTTCTTGAACTCGGCCATGCCTGCTTCTCCTTCGCCAATTGCGCGCGCTTCACGACCCACGAGCAGACTGTCTGCAAGACACTGCAATCGAGCGGCATGACGCGAATCAGTCCGCTCGGATGGGTGCCCCAAAAAGCCAGAGAGCGGCCGGACGTGCAAGTGCGCGCAAGGTCAAGATTTGTGAGCGCGATATTGCAAACCGCCACGCGGATGCCGCGTGCCTGCAACCCAAGCCGAAAGGCCAGCAATTACGCTGCCCAGCGAACGTTGCGCCGAGGCGAACGCGATACATGGCGCCGACGCTGATCATGCATGCCAATCACAGACAAAGCCGGCTGCGTTGTCCGTGCTGCGCGAAACCGGGCTGCAGGACAATCTCCCGCCTGCGCCGGCATCGTGTCGCGCGACCTGCCCTTGGCCGCATTGCTGACGGCTTGCCGCGTAACGATTGAGGCGTCTATCATGCACCGATATATCGCTGACTTCGGCGTCCGCCGTGCTCGGCCCAATCAGGATCACCTGCGGCTGCCGTCGTCAGGCCAGATTTCAGAACGAACGAAGTAGCGCCCGCCAATGGCCGACAGAACACGATTCGGGCTGAGCGCCATCGACAGCGTACCCCTGCATGAGAAGGTCTATCTGGAGCTTGTGCGGGCACTGATGTCGGGCCAGTTCACGCCCGGCCAGAAGCTGACGTCGCGCAAGCTCGCCAAGGAACTCGGCACCAGCGACATGCCAGTGCGCAGCGCCTTCATGCGGCTGCAGGCGCTGCGCGCGCTAAGCCCGATGCCGAACGGCAGCGTCGAAGTGCCGGTCATTTCGGCCGAACGGTTTTCGCAATTGACCGCCGTGCGCACGATTCTGGAAGGCTCGGCGACCGAACTCGCGACAAAGCGCATCAACGGCAACAATCTGCGGACGATCCGACGCCACAGCACCGAATTGACCCTGGCTGCGCGCGAGGGCGATATCGACGACTATCTCAGGAAGAATTACGCCTTCAAATTCTCGATCTATCGCCATTGTGGTAACGAGCAGATGATCTTCCTGATCGAGACCGTGTGGATGCAGGTCGGCCCCTTCCTCAGGAACCTCGCCATGGGGTTCGAGGACGATCTCGCCTCCATCCTCGACATCGACTATCACGAGGAAGTCGTCGCCGCGATCGAGGCGCAAGACGCGGCGCGTGCTCGCGCGGCCATCGCTCGCGACATCGACGAAGGCGCGGCGCACATCCTGCGCCAGGCCAGATTTCCGGGCGCCAGAGGCTAGGATTGGACGGCGATAGTCGCTCGCCCCAAAGGCCGATCGTGCCAGCCCGGCGGCGAAGCAGGCATGCCGAATGCCCCTTGGCTTTCCGCCTTCTAGCCTCTATGTTGCGATCGCAGATCGCGCAATTGGTTTTGAAATGCCTCCCGATATCCCAGCTAGTGACTTGAAAAAATAAGGAAAAATATCCCGCAGTGGCTGGATAGGCTTTCCGAAAACTCACAAGCATTTTTTACCAGGGATAGCGCAGCCGGCAGGGCTTGGGCACCTTCGAAAACCAGAGGTTTTAAAATTGAGCGATGCAATTGCGGACGTTCTGAGCTGGCTTGAAAGCAGAAGCGACATACAGAGCCTGAGGGCGGCGGTGTGCGACCTCAACGGCGTCATGCGGGGAAAACGCATACCGGTGGAGCAGGCCCGCAAGGCGCTGAAAGGCAAGCTGCGCATGCCCTATTCGCTGATCGGGCTCGACATCTGGGGCGAGGATATCGAAGGCAACACGCTGGTCTTCTCCACCGGCGATGCCGATGGACTCTGCCAATGGACGGGACGCGGCATCCTACCGGTGGACTGGACGGCGCATCCGACCGCGCTTGTCCCGCTCTGGCTCGCCGATGAAAGCGGCGCGCCGTATCTCGGCGATCCCCGGCGGGCGCTGGCCCGTATCCTCGACCGCTACAGGGCGCTCGGCCTGACCCCGGTCGCGGCAACGGAACTTGAATTCTATCTGGTTGATCCGCAATCGCAGCGGCCGGTCGGCCCTGTCTCGCCGGTCACCGGGCGGCGCCTCGATTCCGACGCGGCGCTGTCGATCGACGAGATCGACGATTTCGAAGCCTTCATCCACGACGTCTACGAAGCCTGCCGGGCGCAAGGCATTCCCGTCGACACGGCGATTGCCGAAAATGGCGTCGGCCAGTTCGAGATCAATCTGAACCATGTCGCCGACGCGCTGCGGGCGGCCGACGACGCCGTGCTGTTCAAGCGCACGGTGAAGGGCATTGCCCGCAAGCACGGCTTTGCCGCCTGCTTCATGGCCAAACCCTATGGCGACCGCGCCGGCAACGGCTTTCACGTCCATTTCAGCCTGGTCGACGCCGAAGGGCGCAATGTGTTCGACGACGGCACCGACCAGGGCTCGGAAACCATGCGCCACGCGGTCGGCGGGCTGTTGGCGGCGATGGCCGAGAGCACGCTGGTGTTCGCACCGCACTTCAATTCCTACCGCAGGCTCCGCCCGCGTTCCTATGCGCCGACCGCGGTCGCCTGGGGTTACGAGAACCGCATGGTCGCGATCCGCATTCCCGGCGGCCCGACCGGAGCGCGCCGCATCGAGCATCGCGTGTCGGGGGCGGACGCCAATCCCTATCTGGTGCTTGCCGCCATATTGGGCGCGGCCCTGATCGGCATCGAAAGGCAGATGTCGCCGGGCGAGCCGACCGGGAGCGACGGACAAGGCGCGGCACCAGCCAAGCTGCCGCCGGACTGGGCCTCGGCGATCGCCACCTTCGAAAGCGGTACGCATGTGGCGGAGATCTTCCCGGCGATCCTGCGCGACTCCTTCGTCGCCTGCAAACGCCAGGAGTTGAATACGTTTGCTCTCAACGTCAGCGATTTCGAGATCGAGACCTATCTCGAAAGCGTTTAGGCTCAACTGACCATAAGCATCGGCGCGGACGACTTTCCAGCAGCCGCATTGCTGGCAGATGCAGACGCGGATCGGCAGGCCGAAGGCGATGATGGCACATGACGCCGCCGCGCTTGCCGCGGAAGCGACCGGCTTCTTCGGCCAGGCGCATCTGACGCGCGTGTTCAAGTCCGTGGTCGGAGTGACGCCCGGCGCCTGGATGAAGAGCGCCGGCAGCCCGTGACATTTCCACCTTCATGGAACCGAGCATCTAGCCAGTATGACAGAACTGGCGTGCAGCGATCGGTCATGTCCCGGCAGCTGCGGTACGGCCAGCAGGCCCCGAGCGTCTTGCGCACCGAAACCCAATCGTGTCAGACAGGCTCGCGCCAGGGCCGCATTGCTGTCGATGACGACCAATCCACTGACATCGTTGAGGCTGGCGGCCACCACCGACAGTTCGGTGCAGCCAAGAAGGGCGGCATCGGCGCCGGCCGTTTGCGCGATATCAAGCGCGCGCTCGGTCTCGATCGCCGCCTCCATCGTCGAACCGGCCTTGACGAGACTGATCGCGTTGTCCACGCGCTCCTGGAACTCGGTGTTCGCGGGAAGGCAGAGCCCAAATCCCGCCGCCGACATCTTGTCCTGATAGAAGCCGGAGACCAGCGTGCCCTGGGTGGCGAGAATCGCAACCCGGCCCCGGTCCAGGCCACGACGCGTTTCGGCCACGGCTGCGTCGCCGATATGGACGATCTGCGCTTGCGAATTCGCCGCCAGTTGGTCGTACCAATGATGGGCGGTGTTGCAAGGCATGGCAATACAGGTAACACCGAGCACATTGAGCGTCGAGACCGCGGCTTTCAGAGGCGCCAGTGGTCCGTCATGGTTGCCAAGGATCGCCTCGGTCCTGTCGGGCAGCTGTGGCACGCTGAGGATGACGGCAGGCACATGGTCGTTGTCCCGGAATGCCTGGGTCATTCGGGTCAGCTTGAAGTAGAAGTCGGCCGATGCAAGCGGCCCGAGGCCGCCGATAATGCCGAGTTGGGGACGGATGCTGTCGTCGATCATCGGACCGGCTCGGCTTCGAGGTGTTCCGAGACGGTTTCGACAGGCTGCGTCGCCTCCCTGTGGCTGGGCGCGATCATTGCCGTGCTCGCGGCGACCGTGCAAACGCTGGCCAGCGTCATGAACGTGTCCACGGCCGCATCCACCGCGACGAACAGGGCGAACGCCGCTTCAAAGGGGAGCTTCAGGTAGCCGCACACGATGGACATCTGGGACAGGATGAGCAGGCTGCCCATGCCGCCGGTCGTGAGTGCGAGAAGCGCGGAAGCGATGCCGACGAGCACCAGGTCCGACACGCCGAGCGGATGGCCGTAGAGCTGGGCGATGAACAGGGTGCCCGAGGTGTAGAGCAGCGCCGGGCCGGTGCGCAGCAACGCCGCCTGCAGCGGCACCAGCAGTTCGACGACCACCAGGTTGAACCGCAGGCGCTCGCTCAACAGGTTGATGACCCACGGCAGCGAAGCGACGGTGGAGCGCGTGGTGATGGCCACCATCAGCAGGGGCTGGCAGGTCTTGATCGTCGTCCAGTAGCTGCGCCGCGACCGGATGGCGATAATGGCAAAGGCGCCGGCGACGAATATGAGGCAGGAAAGCCCCATCACCAGCAGGTAACCGCCCATCAGCATGAGCGGCTTGGTCCCGGTCGTCGCGGTCTGGTCCGCGATCAGGATGAAGGTTGCGAAGGGCAATCCCCAGATGAACCAGTTGGTCAGGACCGTACAGGCCCGGTAGACCGCGTTGAGCGCCTGAGTCAGGCTCATGGACGAAGGTTGGGGGATCTTGCCCATGGCGAGCCCGAAAAGCAGGCAGAACAGCAGGACCTGGATGGTCTGGCCCGAGGCCAGCGCGTTGAAGACATTGTTCGGCACCAGGTCGAGCAGGATCGAATGCCCGGTGTCGGCGCCTTCGTTGGATGGCGGCTGGAACGGGAAGGCGAGATCGGTGGAGACGCTGCCCTGCGAATTGATGAACTCGCCAAGCTCGATTCGCGACTGGGGGTTCTCGATCTGGCCCGGCTGGAGGATCAGCGACAAGCTGCCGCTCACCAGTACGCCCAGGAACGACACGACCAGAACGGCCATACCCACCTTGCCGAGGTAACGCACCGATTTGGGGTCCTGGACCATCGCCGTGATGGAGAAGATGACCGACGAGACCAGGTAAGGCAGGACGACCATCTTGAGGAAATTCAGGTAGAGCTGCGCGACAGGGCTGATCGCATGGGCAAAGGCCGGATAGTAGAGACCGCACAGGATCCCTGCCCCGATCATCGCGAGCGTCGTTACCGGCGAGCGCAAGATGCGCCTTGCCGCGAGGCGCCAATCGAAAGGCACGGGACCGGCTACGTCGGAGATGGCCATGTCAGGCTTTGCTCCCCTGGCGATAGCGGGCGATGATCTCGTCCGTGTTGAGGACCTGCTGCCCCCGGGCGAGATCGAGATAGAGGTCGACAAAGGCCGCGAGGTGCGGATTGTCCGGCCGCACGCCGACGGCGATGGTGTCGACCTTGTCGGTCAGCGTGATCGAGCGCGCGACGACCGTCATCGACGGATCGTCGACCATCAGTTTCTTGATCTCGAAATCATCGCGGTAGGCCATGTCGAGCGTCCCGTTGCGGATCGCATCGATGATCAAATCCCAGCTGGCGAAGCGGCGGATCTGCGCCTGCGGGAAGGTTGTCGGCGCATAGGTGGCGAATGAAGAGCCCTCGATCACGCCGAGATCGCCCGTGAAATCGCGGATGATCAGCTCGGGCGGCTTGCCTTGCGCGATACGCGCAAGGTTGAGCCGGTTGGCGATCAGCCCTTGGCGCAGCATGGCGTAGGGCCGGGAATAAACGATCGACCGACCGCGCTGAAGGGTCCGGCTGAGCTTGCCGATCGCCAGATCCGCTTGGCCGGAACTCACCAGGTTCACCATGCCGTCGAATGTTGCGGCGGAGCGGTCGAACATCGGCTCCACGCCAAGCTGCGCAGCGATGCCGTGCGCCAGTTCCATGTCTATGCCATTGTCGCCCAGCCCATCGGCCGGGAAGAACGGATTGGAAGCAAAAGCCGGCATTGCGATACGCAACACATCGCCGCCTGCGACGGGCTTTGGGGCGTCCTGCGCCTGAGTGCTGGCCGCCTGAGCCTGCGAGATCAGCAACCCACCGCTTCCGGCCATAAGCAGCGTACGACGCGTAACCGACATGCGCATTCTCAATTCGTGCGGGAGAGCAAGCAAGCAGGTCTGCCCACTCCGCAGTATGCACGCGGAGGTTAAGTAAGCGTATATTTTACATTGCGCTCTTTCTGGATAGTGAGCGAAGCGGCACAGCATCTCAAAATATAAGTATTTCCTGATAGATAAGATCGCGGAAATGGGCGCGTTGCTGCACGTTTGAGGGCAATCGCGAGCCGACCTGCCGGTTCAAGCCGGTGGTTGGATCGGCACCGGGCGCGCCTGGCCGAAGGCCGTTCGTTCAAGCTGAGGGTGCACACGACCTGGTAGCGCTTTGCTGACCCCGCCAGCGATAACCCATCCGCCGACCAGGCGGCCCACGCCTACGAGGACCGCTCGGCCTTCAGCACCGAGACCGCCGCCTCGCTGTTGTGGACATAGTCGTTGGCGTCCGGCTGCTTCTGCAGAAAAAGGATGAACAACAGATCGGTCAGCGTCAGCTGCGCGTCGCGTGCGGTGATTGAGGAGGAGCGCGCGCGCTCCTCGTCGGCGATGGTGTAGAGGCGGATGTCGGCGACCCGGCTCAGCGGATTGTCGTGCAGGCCGGTGACGGCGATCACTGTCGTGCCGCGCTTGGCGGCGAGCTCGGCGATGCGCAAGGTTTCGATGCTGGCGCCGGAATAGGACAGCGCGAACAACACGTCGCCAGGCCCGAGCGTCGCGGCATTGGCCATCTGGATGTGGCTGTCGCTGTCGTGCAGCACGTTGCGGCCGAGCTTCATCAGCTTGTAGGAGAAATCGCGCGCCACCAGCGAGGAGGCGCCGACGCCGACCAGATGGATGCGGCGCGCGCCATCGAGCAGCTCCAGCGTCCGGGAGATGATGCGCTCGCTGTTGGCGGCGACGGTCTGCTGCATCGATAGAAGCTTGCTGCCGATCAGTTTCTTGAGGATGACCGGATAGGTGTCTCCAACCTCGATCGAGCCGTGGATGACGCCGGCCGGCACCTGCCAGTCCTGTGCCTTGGCCTCGCTGACGGCGAGCTTGAGCTCCTGGTAGCTGGCATAGCCGAGCTTCTGGCTGAACTTGACGACACTCGACTGACTACGGCCGATCTCGGCTGCCAGCGCTGCCGTCGACAGGCGCAGCATCTGGTCGGGATTGTCGACGATGTACTGGCCGATCTCGCGGTCGCCGGGCGCCATGCCGTCGAGCTTCGCATTGATCTTCTTGAGAACGGACATGGACCCTCAGGAGCGCTTCGATGCTCGGAGGAATAAAATATTCCAATTTCGATTGACAGCCAAGAACGCAGAATTAAATCTCGAACCTGCCAGGTTCGAGAATCGAATGGCTCTCCCGGAGAGACCCGCCTCTGACCGGGCTTTCGCCACGAAAGGGTTCAGCCATGGACAGATTGCGGATCGTCGGCGGACCAAGACTGGAAGGCGCGGTCACCATTTCCGGCGCCAAGAACGCTGCCTTGCCACAGATCGCGGCCGCCCTGCTCAGCCCCTACCCGCTCGAGCTGACCAATTTGCCTGATGTGACCGACGTCGAGAACATGCTGGGCGTGGTGCGGCTTCACGGCGCCGAAGTGACGCGATCGGCGCATGCCGCGATGATCGACACAAGTGCCGCCGTTTCCAAGGAGACATCCTACGACACGGTACGAAAAATGCGCGCGACGGTGCTGGTTCTGGCGCCGCTGCTGGCCCGTTTCGGCCATGCCCGTGTTTCGCTGCCGGGCGGCTGCGCGATCGGCGCGCGGCCGGTCGACATGCATGTCGCCGCCCTCGCCGCGCTCGGCGCCAAGATCGCCATCGAGAATGGCCTGATCGTCGCTTCGGCGCCGAGCGGGCTGACCGGGACGCGCATCGTGCTCAGCTCGCCGTCCGTCGGGGCAACGGAAACCGCCATGATGGCGGCGACCACGGCCAGGGGCGAAACCGAGATCCTCAACGCGGCGCGCGAGCCGGAAGTGGCCGATCTCGCCGCTTGCCTCAACGCCATGGGAGCGCGCATCGAGGGCGCCGGCACGCACCGCATCCTGATCGCCGGCGAGACAGGCTGGCACGCGGCCCGACACGACATTATCCCGGACCGGATCGAGGCCGGGACCTATGCCATCGCCGCGGCAATCACCGGCGGCCAGCTCGAGCTCACCCATGCCCGGCTCGAGCATATGGCCTCGGTGGTGCAATTGCTGGAAACCACCGGCGTCAGCGTCTGGCCCGGCGATCGCGGGCTCATCGTGTCGCGCGACCGGCCGCTCAAGGCCGCCGATCTCACGACGGAACCCTATCCGGGGTTTCCGACCGACCTGCAGGCACAGTTCATGGCGCTGATGTGTTGCGCCGAGGGTGCGTCGCTGCTGCGTGAAACCATCTTCGAGAACCGCTTCATGCATGTGCCCGAACTGATGCGCCTCGGCGCCAACATCAAGCTGCAAGGCACCATGGCTTTGGTGCGCGGCGGCGAGAAACTGCATGGCGCGCAGGTGATGGCCACCGACCTGCGCGCCTCGGTGTCGCTGGTTCTGGCAGCGCTGGTCAGCGAAGGCGAGACGATCATCAACCGCGTCTATCATCTCGACCGCGGCTATGAGCAGTTGGACCGCAAGCTGCGGCTTTGCGGTGCCGACATCGAGCGGCTGAGCACATGAGCGGCGCTGACTATTTTCTCGGCGTCGATGGTGGCGGCACCGGCTGCAGGGCTCGTATCGAAGATGCGGAAGGCTACGTGCTTGGACAGGGCCTGTCCGGCCCGGCGACGACGCGGCTCGGCATCGACGCGGCCTGGGCCTCCATAGCCAAAGCCTTTGGTGCGGCGATCGAGGAGGCTGGCTTTGGGCCGAGCGAGACCTCCCGGATCCGCGCCGGCATCGGGCTTGCCGGTATCGGCCGGAAGGGCGCGTTGGAAGTGCTGCGGGCGATCGCGCACCCCTTTGCGAGCATCGATTACGTCAGCGACGGTGTCGGCGCCTGCCTGGGCGCCCATTCCGGCAGGGATGGCGCCATCGTAATTGCCGGGACCGGCTCGATCGGCCTCGGCTTCGTCGAAGGGCGCGACCTGCGCGTCGGCGGCTACGGCTTTCCGATCTCCGACGAAGGCAGCGGCGCCGATCTCGGCCTGAAAGCCGTGCAAATGGCGTTGCGCGCCCATGACGGGCGGCACGAGCGGACGGCGCTGCTGGCGGAAGTGATGCAGCGCTTCGAGGGCGATCCCATGGAAGCGGTCGCCTGGATGGACGGCGCCAGCGCCACGGATTACGCCGCGCTGGCGCCGATGGTGATGCGCCATGCCGACCAGGGCGATCCGGCCGGACGACGCATCGTGCAAAGTGCCGCCGAGCAGATCGACACGCTGGTGCGGGTGCTGTTCGAAAAAGGCGCGCCGCGTGTGACCCTGCTGGGCGGCCTCGCCAGTCCGCTCGAACCCTGGCTTTCGCCCGATGTAAGGCGCCGCCTGAAGCCCGCCGACGGCGACGCCGTGTCCGGTGCGATCATCCTTGCCAAGAGATCATTCTGCGTAGGGCAGGCTTAGCGACATAGGAATAAAATATTCCAATTTCCTGTTGACGATACGAATATCCAATTCTAAAAAGTTAACAAAGAAAAACCTGTGATGACGGACCCAAGGTCCGTGTGCCTGGAGCCCGTTGAGCCATGTCGGACGCCGGCAGCAGAATTTTTTGAAAGCACTGGAATGACCGAGCAAGGGTTGATGTCTGAGCTGGACCTGCTGGTTTCCGAAGGCCGCAATCCGCGGACGATGGATATCGACCTGCTGCCGACCATCGATGTGCTGCGCAAGATCAATGACGAGGACAGGATTGTGCCTGTGGCTGTCGAAAAGGTGCTGCCGGAAATCGCCGCCGCGGTCGACCGGATCGTGCTTGCCTTCCAGAAAGGCGCGCGGCTTATCTATGTCGGCGCCGGCACCAGCGGCCGGCTCGGCGTCCTCGACGCGTCGGAATGCCCGCCCACCTTCCGCGTGCCCGAGGACATGGTGATTGGCCTGATCGCCGGCGGCCCGGACGCTTTGGTGCGGTCGACGGAAGGTGCCGAGGATGATCCGAAAATGGGCGCGCAGGCCCTGCAGGAGATCGGGCTCACACCGGACGATGTCGTGGTGGGCATCGCCGTCAGCGGGCGCACGCCTTACGTCATCGGCGGACTGAACTATGCGAAGCAGGTCGGCGCGACTACGGTTGCCCTGTCCTGCAATCCGGCATCGACCATTGCCGGCATCGCCGACATCGCCATCTCGCCGGTCGTCGGGCCTGAGGTTCTCACCGGATCGACCCGGCTGAAGTCGGGAACGGCGCAGAAACTGGTGCTCAACATGCTGACCACGGCCTCGATGATCCGCATCGGCAAGAGCTATGAGAATCTGATGGTCGACCTCAACCCGTCCAACAAAAAGCTGGTCGCGAGAGCCATCAGGATCGTCATGCAGACCAGCGGCTGCACGGTGCAGCGTGCCAAACAGGTGCTCGCCCAGACCGGCAATGATGTGAAGCTGGCGATCCTGGTGGCGATCACAGGCTTCGATGTCGAGGCGGCGCGCGCGGCGCTCGGCAAGGCCGGAGGTTTCCTGCGAAAGGCGATCAGCGACAGGACGGCATGAAGCCGCTTTAGACAAGACGACGTGAAGCCGCATAGACTGGGCCGATACTCCAAAGCATGTGTGTCTTGGAAGCGGTCCGTAGAAACTGCAAGGCCTCAAGTTCAAATCATAATGGGAGACGAAAATGGCAAGGCATCTCACAAGAACACTCCTGTCGGCCATCACGGTTGCCGCGATGCTCGGCGTGGCTGTGGTTTCGACACAGGCCGCGACGCTGCACATGGCGTGGTCGCAGGACGCCACGGGACTTGACCCGCATAAACAGACGGCCTTTTCGTCGCTGCGGCTCCTGGAACTGATCTATGAGCCGCTGGTGCGCGTCGATGCCAGCCTGCAGATCATCCCGGCAATCGCCACTTCCTGGGAATTCTCCAAGGACGGCAAGGAGCTGACCTTCAAGCTCGATCCCAAGGCGAAATTCCAGGACGGCACGGCCGTCACCTCCGCCGACGTCAAGGCCTCGTTCGAGCGCATCCTCGACGAGAAGACCGGCGCGGCCGCGCGCGCCAATTTCCTGTCGATCGCCGGCATCGACACGCCTGATGCGGCCACCGTCGTCTTCCATTTGTCGCAACCCGACGTGCCGATCCTGACGGCGATGAGCGATGTCAACGCGGCGATCGTCCCAGCCAGTGAAATCAAGGCCGGGTCGATCGGCACCAAGGCGCTTGGTTCCGGCCCGTTCAAGCTCGACAAATGGGACCCCAACGCCAAGGAGGTGCTCAGCGCCAACAAGGACTGGGCCGGCGGCGCGACGGGCGTCGACGGCATCGAGATCAGCGTGCTGCCGGACGAAGCGGCGATCCTGGCCGCCATGCGCACCAAGCAGATCGATTTCGCCCTGCTCAACGATCCGCTGGTCGCGACACTGGTGCCGAAGGAGGCCAGCCTGCAGCTGAACCGCGTGCCGGTGCTTGCCTATCACGTGCTGCAGCTCAACCCGTCGCGCAAGCCGATGACCGAGCTCAAGGTGCGCCAGGCGATCTCCTGCGCCATCGACCGGCAGGAGGTGCTGGACACGGCTTCGCTGGGCGAAGGCAAGGTCACCGGACCGCTGACCATCCCAGCGCTGGCGACCGATCCGAGCCAGCTGTTCTGCTACAAGCGCGATGTCGAAAAGGCCAAGAAGCTGATGGCCGAGGCCGGCTTTGCCGACGGCTTTTCGGCGACCGTGATCGGCGCCACCGGCGAGCCGCCGACGGCGGCCGCGGAAGCCCAGGTCATCCAGTCGCAGCTGGCTGAAATCGGCGTCAAGCTCGACATCAAGATGATGGAGCTCAACGTCTATGTCGACGCCTGGCTGAAGGGCGATTTCGACATGGCGATCGCGCTCAATGGCGGCCGCGCCGACCCGTACACGATGTACAACCGCTACTGGACCAAGGCAGGCAATCTGCAGAAGGTGGCCAACTACATCGACGACACGCTGGACAGCCAGATGCAGCAGGGCCGCGCCGAGACCGAACCGGCCAAACGCAAGGCGATCTTCGCCGCATTCGAGAAGCACCTCGCCGAGATGTCGCCGTGGATCTGGCTCTACACCTCCTACAGCTACACGGCCCAGCAGAAGAACATCGCCGGCTTCGTGCCGACGCCGACAGGCACGCTGTTCAGCCTGAGCAAGGTTACCATCCAGAAGTAGCCGCAGCAGGCATTGGACGAGAGGTATCCTTCGCGTGAACTATCTGATGCGACGACTGGCGACGTTTCCTCTCGTCCTGCTTGGCGTGTCCATCCTTGTCTTCGTGGCGATCCGGATGGTGCCGGGCGATTCGATCACGGCGATGCTGGGGACGGAGGCGGGGCTGCTGACGCCGGCACAGCGGGATTCGCTCGCCGCCTATTTCGGCATCGACCAGCCCTGGTTCGTCCAGTACTGGCGCTGGATCGGCGGCATCCTGCACGGCAATTTCGGCATTTCGGTCACCTATGGCAGGCCGGTGCTCGATGTCATCCTCGAACGCTTCCCGCTGACGCTGGAATTGGCTCTGCTGTCGATGGTCATCGCGCTTGCCGTCGGCATGCCGGCCGGCATCTATGCCGCCACGCATAGCGACAAACCGTCCGATCTCGGGGTCCGCGTCGTCGCCATGATCGGCCAGTCGACGCCGAGCTTCGTGCTCGGTCTCTTGATCATCTACACGCTGTCGGCCGGCTTCGGCGTGCTGCCGGCGATGGGCGAATTCGCGCCGCTCTGGCAGGATCCCATGCGCAATCTCAGCCAACTGATCCTGCCCGCCATCACGCTCGGCTTTGCCTTCGCAGCGTCGGTCACGCGCATATCGCGTTCGGCCATGCTCGACGTTTTGAGCGACGACTATGTACGCACCGCGCGCAGCAAGGGGGCGTCGGCCCGCAGCGTCATCTGGCGGCATGCGCTCCCCAATGCGCTGATCCCGGTGGTGACGCTGAGCGGCATCGAATTCGGCTATCTCCTGGGCGGCGCCGTCATCGTCGAGCAGATTTATGCCTTGCCCGGCCTCGGTCGCATGGTGCTGGACGCCATCCTGCAGCGCGACTACGCGCTGGTGCAGGGAGCCGTGCTGTTCATCGCCTTCAACTTCATGATCGTCAATCTCCTGGTCGACCTCGCCTATGTCGCGCTCGATCCGCGCATCCGGCTGGGAGAGCAATGATGCGCATCCTGCGCGCCATCTTCGGCCATGGCAGCGGCCGCATCGGCGGCGTCATCGTCGGCATCTATCTCATGATCGCCATCCTCGGCCTGCTCGGGCTGACGCCGTACAATCCGATCACGCAGTTCCGCGTCGACCGGCTGCACGCACCGAACGGCGCCTACTGGATGGGAACCGACCTTTTCGGCCGCGACGTCGCCAGCCGATTGATGGCCGGCATCGGCCAATCCTTCACCGTCGCCTTCTTCTCGGTGGCCTTCGCGACCCTTGCCGGCACCGTGCTCGGGCTGGCCGCAGCCTGGCTCGGACGCCGCTGGGATAGCGTGGTGATGCGCATCATGGATGTGCTGCTGGCCTTCCCCGCCATCCTTCTGGCGCTGCTCATCGTCACCGTCGCCGGGCCAGGCACATGGACCAGCGTCGTTGCCATCGGCATCGTCTACACGCCGATCTTCACGCGCGTGGTGCGCGGCCCTGCCCTATCGCTCAAGGCACGTGAATTCGTCGACGCCGCGCGCACTTTCGGCAGCAGTCCCAGCTACATCGTCACGCGGCACCTGCTGCTCAATCTGGTGGCGCCGCTGACCGTGCAGGTGACGCTGGCGCTGGCCTGGGCGCTGCTGACGGAAGCCGGGTTGAGCTTCCTTGGGCTGGGCACACAGCCGCCCGCCTCCTCGCTCGGCCTGATGCTGAGCGACAGCCGCAATCTGATGGAGACCGCGCCCTGGCTGATGATCTTTCCGGGACTGACCATCATGATCAGCATCCTCGGCTTCAACCTGCTGGGTGATGCCTTGCGCGATATCCTCGACCCCAGAATGCGGAGGGCGCCGGCATGACGCCGCTGCTGTCGGTCCGCGATCTGCACGTCGGCTTCGGTCGCGATCCGCACGCCAATGGGGTGGTGCGCGGCGTCAGCTTCGACCTTGCCGATGGTGAAACACTTGCCATTGTCGGCGAAAGCGGCTCCGGCAAATCCGTCACCGCGCTGTCGATCAACCGGCTGATCGATTTTGGCGGCGGCCGCATCACCGGCGGCGCGATGACGCTGAAGCGGGCCGACGGCAGCCTCTTCGACCTGATAGCTGCCACCGAACCGCAGCTGACCGGCATTCGCGGCGCCGAGATCGGCATGATCTTCCAGGAGCCGATGACCTCGCTCAATCCGGTGCTGACCATCGGCACGCAGATTGAGGAATCGTTCCGGCTGCACCGCGGCCTGACCGGCCGGCAAGCCACGGCGGCGGCCAGGGACGCGCTCGACCGCGTGCGCATTCCAGATGCCGCGCGGCGGCTGAAATACACGCCCAACCAGCTGTCGGGCGGCATGCTGCAAAGGGTGATGATCGCCATTGCGCTCGCCTGCAATCCGCGCCTGCTGATCGCCGACGAGCCGACCACCGCGCTCGACGTCACCGTGCAGGCGCAGATCATGGCGCTGCTGGCCGAGCTGAAGCGCGAAACCGGCATGTCTGTCATCTTCATCACCCACGATATCGGCCTGGTTGCCGGCATCGCCGACAACGTGATGGTGATGCAAAACGGGCAGGCCGTGGAGCAAGGCGAGCTGAACCAGATCCTCGACAGGCCGCGGCACCCCTACACCCAGCATCTGCTGCAGGACGTGCCGCATTTCGCCAATGGAAGCGCGACCCGCGCGGACGGCCTGCGCGACAAGGGTGAAAACACGGAGCCGGCCTTGAAGGTCGACGGACTGGTGGTGCGGTTTCCCCTCAAGAGCAATTTCTTCAGCCGCGCCACCGGCGCCGTGCATGCCGTCGACGGCGTCGACTTCGACTTGATGCCGGGCGAGACGCTGGCCGTTGTCGGCGAGAGCGGCTCCGGCAAATCGACAACCGCGAAGGCCGTCCTCGGACTGGTGCGCTCGACGCGCGGCAGCTTCTCGGTCGGCGTTAGAGCGGCTTCTGCGGAGCGCAGCGCCAAGCCCGTGCAGATGGTGTTTCAGAACCCCTATGCCTCGCTCAATCCAAGGCTGGCCATCGAAAGCATCCTGGCCGAACCGGTGATCGCCAATGGTGGTCGTGTGGACACCGAGACACGCGCCAGAATGGCGAGCCTGCTGGAACGCGTCGGCTTGCCCCGAAATAGCCTGGGGCGCTATCCGCATGAATTCTCGGGCGGCCAGCGGCAGAGGCTGTGCATTGCCCGCGCGCTGATGCTCAACCCGTCGGTGGTCGTTCTCGATGAGGCGGTGTCGGCACTGGACGTCTCGGTGCAGGCCAAGGTGCTGGAGTTGCTGGTCGAATTGCAGCGCGAGTTCGGTCTGGCCTATCTCTTCATCTCGCACGACATGGCGGTGGTCGAGCGGATCGCGCACCGCATCGCCGTCATCTATGCCGGCCAGATCGTCGAGATCGGCGACGCGGCCTCGGTGCTGTCGAAACCGAAGCACTCCTATACGAAGAAGCTGATCGCCGCCGTCCCGACCATCGAGCGGCGGCGCGAGCATTTCGAGATCGACACACGCCAGGTACCGTCGCTGGTGCGCCCGCAAGGGTTCGAGCCGGCGCCGGCGAAGTGGGAGCAGTTCGGCAGGGATCATATGGCGAGGGTCGAGGCGTGATGGCCCAGGGATATCTCAGGTTGGCGGGACAGCGCCCCCCTCTGCCCTACCGGGCATCTCCCCCACATGGGGGGAGATCGGATGTCGTCGCGGCTTTCGCAAATCTCCAACGTTGGAAGGTTGGCGGAACATCAACGCTGCTGATCTCCCCCCTCGTGGGGGAGATGTCCGGCAGGACAGAGGAGGGCGCGAAGGATCTCGGCCTTTCAAGAGGAGGGTGGCGTTGAGCGACCTCGCCCAGCTCTTCGACCGCGCTTTCCAACCACTTGCAACAGCGGTGTCCACCAAGCGCATTCCCGGCGGCGTGCTCGGCATTGTCGACAGCAATGGCCATCACATCGTCAGGGCAATCGGCTCGGCGCACCTCGTGCCCAAGCAGCGTCCAATGACCGTCGAAACCTGGTTCGACCTGGCATCGCTGACCAAGGCCATCTTCACCACGCCGCGCATCCTGGCGCTGGCGGAAACCGGCGTCATCGATCTCGACGCGCCGCTGACCTCCGTGCTGCCCGACCTTCGCCAGTACGATCAATCGGCGTGGGAGCGGAAGGTGACATTCCGCCAGTGCCTTGGCCACCAGACCCCCTTCCCGGCAGTCGAACCGATCTACACTTACGGGCGCGATCCCGAATTGCTGCGCACCTTCATCCTGCAGCGCGAATGGCGAGCCCGTGACCCCGTCTATTCCGACATCAATTTCATCCTGCTCGGCTTTGCGCTGGAGCGGCTGTCGGGCAAGACCATCCGCGACATGGATCCCGGCACCGGATTTGCCTGGTCCACGCAGCCGGATGCCGCCGCGGCGACCGAGGACTGCACCTGGCGTCATCGTGTGCTGTCCGGCGAGGTCCACGACGACAATTGCTCGGCGCTGCAAGGCGCCGGTCATGCCGGGCTGTTCGGCACGGCGGCTTCGGTGCTTGATTTCGCGCAAGGGCTGCTGTCCGGTGCTTCCAAGAATTCGACCGCGCTGATGCGCACGCCCTTGTCCGCCACCCGCACCCATGGCTGGGAGCGCTCCTATGACGGCTGGTCCGGCGGGGCCTTGTGCAGCCCGGGAACGATCGGCCACACCGGCTTTACCGGCACCGGCCTGTGGATCGATTTCGACAAGGGCAAGGCCTGGACCTTGCTCACCAACCGGATCCATCCGACACGTCATTTCGACAGCGGAATCGTTCAGCTTCGGCAAGCGGTCGGCGATCTGATGAATGGAGTTCAATGATGGAACCAATCTGGGCCGTCGGCCTGATGACCGGCACCGTGCTTGACGGCAATATCGACGTCGCGCTGATCAAGACCGATGGCGAGCGCATCGATGATTTCGGCACCTACCGGCTGATGCCTTATCCCCCATCGATCCGCTCGCTGCTGGAAGAGACGCTGACGGCGGCGCGGGCCTGGAATTTTGTCGGGCCGGAACCGGCGATCTTCCGCAAGGCCGAGGAAGCGCTGACGCGTGCCCAGTCGGCGGCGGTCAACGAATTGGTCGAGGGCTACGGCATGACGATGGCCGATATCGGCGTCGTCGGCTTTCACGGCCAGACGGTGCTGCATCGCGCACCGCAGGTCGGGCGGCTCGGCCAGACGCGGCAATTGGGTGACGGCGAGCTGATGCATTCCCTGTTGGGCACCAAGGTCGCCTACGATTTCCGCTCGGCCGACATGCGCGCCGGCGGGCAAGGCGCGCCACTGGCCGCCGCCTATCACACTGCTCTGATGCGCAGCGCCGGCGCCAGTGGCGAGGTGGCCGTGCTCAATCTCGGCGGCGTCGCCAACATCACCTGGTGGGACGGCGCCGACAATGTCGTCGCCTTCGACACGGGACCGGCCAATGCGCCGCTCAACGATTTCATCAAATCGAAGGGGCTCGGCGACATGGATCGCGACGGCGCGCTCGGCCGCGCGGGCAAGGTCGACGAGGCCCGGCTCGCCAAGCTGTTACAGCATCCCTATCTGACCAAGCCCTATCCCAAATCGCTGGACCGTTTCGATTTCGGCGCAGCCATGGCCGACGGCCTCAATGCCGAGGATGGCGCGGCCCTGCTCACCGCCTTCACGGCCGGCGCCGTCGGCAAGGCACTCGACCTGTTGCCGAGCCGGCCCCGAAAATTGGTGGTCAGCGGCGGCGGGCGCCACAATCCGACGATGATGGCAATGCTCGCGAACCGCGCCGGCATCGAGGTGGTGCAGGCGGAAAACCTCGGCTGGAGCGGCGACGCGGTGGAGGCAGAATGTTTTGCCTTCCTGGCGGTGCGCGTGCTGCGCGGCCTGCCGATCAGTTTTCCAAGCACCACCGGCGCGCCGCAGCCGATGCGCGGCGGAAAGCTTGCCGGTTAAACCAGTTTCTTCTGCAGGAAGATGCGGCTGCGACCGACCGGGAAATCGGCCAACGTGCCGAAGGGCTGATAGCCCTGGCGCTGGTAGACCTTGGCGGCGTTTGGATTGAAGGTGTCGATCCAGGCGTTGTTGCAGCCGCGCGCCACGGCTTCCTGTTCGGCCGCGTCCAGCATCCGGCCTGCCATGTGCTGGCCGCGCAGCCTTTCATCGACCCACAGCCATTGCACGTAGAGCCAGCCCCAGGCGGTATAGCCCGAAATGCCGGCGACGACCGCGCCATCCTCGTCGCGCACAAACACGGCGAGCGCCTCTCTTTCGGACGCGCCGACATCGCCGTCGTTGAATGCCGTCAGCCGTTCGGCGAGAAAGGCGAGGTCTTCCGGCAAGGGGTTTGCCGTTGTTTCGAGTGTCGTGTTCATGGGCTCTTTCCGCAAAGCTCGGCTGGATGGGATGAAGGGTTGCGGAGCACGAGGCTCTCGCGCAACTTCTATGTCTGCTCTCGAACGGGGGGCGGGTCGCCGCCATTGCGGAATTCGGATGCGGCAATGCCGTAGCGCTTGAGCTTGTCGTAAAAAGTCTTGCGTGGCACGCCGAGCGCGTCGATCGCGCCACGCACGTCGCCGCCGTGGTCGCGCAGTGCGTCACGGATGAGTTGCGCTTCGTAGTGGCCCACGCGCTCGGGCAGCGAGGCGGCAGGTTCCGTCGATTTCGGGGAAACCCCCTTCACCTCGTCGTCCGGGCCGAGGCCAAGTGCTACGCGACCGGCAAAATGGGCGAGCTCGCGCACATTGCCCGGCCAGGCATGCGACTGGAGATGATCGCTGACCGCGGCATTGACCTTGGCGACCGGCCGGCCGAACCGTTCAGCCGCCTTGCCGAGGAAATGTCCGAACAGCATCGGGATGTCGCCGCGCCGCTCGCGGAGCGGCGGGATGCGCAGCGTCACCACGTTGAGGCGGAAATAGAGATCCTCGCGAAAGTCGCCGCGCTGGTCGGGCCGGCCGAGATCGACCTTGGTTGCCGCGACGACCCTCAGATCGAGGCGCCGGACCTCGTTCGAGCCAAGCGGCGTAAGGCTGCGCGTCTCCAGCACCCGCAGCAGCTTGACCTGCAGGGCCGGCGGCATGGATTCAATCTCGTCGAGGAACAGCGTGCCGCCGCTGGAATGCTCGACGCGGCCGATCCGCCGCCGCTGCGCGCCGGTGAAGGCGCCGGCCTCGTGGCCGAACAGTTCGCTTTCTATGACGGTTTCCGGCAAGGCGCCGCAATTCAGCGCCACGAAGGGTTTGGAACGCCGCCGGCCCCACCGGTGCAAGAGGTCGGCCACCACTTCCTTGCCGGTTCCGGTCTCGCCCTCCACCAGCACGTCGACATCCATGTCGGCGATCTGCCGCAAGGTCTCGCGCAGGCGCCGGATGGCCGGCGCCTCGCCGATCAGCGGCAGGCCGTCGGCAGCGAGCGCCGCGGCTTCGCGCAGCCGCCGGTTCTCCATCACCAGCCGCCGCTTCTCCGATGCCCGTCTCAGCGCCTCGACCAGGCGATCGCCCGCGTAGGGCTTTGGGATGAAGTCGTAGACACCGTCCTTGAGGGCGGCCACGGCAAGATCGACATCGCCATGCCCGGTGACCAGGATCACCGGTATGTCAGGGTCGATCGCCTTGATGCGGTCGAACAGCTGCAGCCCATTCATGCCCGGCATGCGGATGTCGCTGACAACCACCCCGTCAAAGTCCCTGTCGACGACGGCAAGTGCGGGCTCGGCGGCCTCGCGCGCGACCACAGTGAAACCGGCGAGTTCGAGCAATTGCGTGGTGGCGTGCAGCAGATCGGCATCGTCCTCGACGAGCGCCACCAGCCCTGATCCCTCATTCATTCAATTCGCCTCAAATCGATGGTGAAGGACGCGCCGTTGGCGCTGTCGGAGTCGAGCCGCAGCGTGCCGCCCAATTCCTGGGCGATCTCCTGCGAGATCACCAGCCCGAGGCCGAGCCCCTTCTCCTTGGTGGTCTGGAACGGCATGAACAGATTGCCGGCAGCTTCCGGCCCGAGGCCGGGACCATTGTCGCGCACCGAAATCAGCACGTGATCGTCGCGCTCGGCGAGGTCGATCTCGATGCGGGGATCGGGCTGGTCCTTCATGGCGTCCAGCGCGTTCTGCAACAGGTTGACGAGGATCTGTTCCAGCCGGATGCGGCTTGCCATCACCACCGGCGAGGCGGTACCGCGCGGCTTGACGATGGTGACGCCGGAATCGCGGATGCGACCGGAAAGCAGCGACAGCGCGCCGTCGATCGCCTCGCGCACCGGCAACGGCGAAGCGGCGACACCGGGCCGGCGGGCAAAGGTGCGCAAGGTGCTGGTGATGGCGCCGATGCGCTCGGTCATCGAGACGATCGAGGTCAGATTACCGCTCGCCGGTTGGGTCTTGCCGCTGTCGAGAAAACGTCCGGCATTCTCGGCATAGGTGCGGATGGCGGCGACCGGCTGGTTGATCTCATGCGCCACGCCGGCGGCGATCTGGCCGAGGATGGACAGCCGGTTGGCCTGGGCGAGATCGTCGCGCAGCCGGCGAACCTTGGCCTCGGCATTTTCGCGCTCGGCGATCTCGCCGGCGAGCGCGGTGTTGGAGAGTGTCAGCTCGGCGGTCCGTGTGCTGACCCGGCTTTCCAGCTCGGCATTCATGCGCGCCAGCGCCTCCTGCCGCAGCCGGCGTGTGCGGCGGCGCCTTGTGAATACGTAGGCAAGCAGGCCGGTCAGCAGCAACCCGAGCAGCGTCGTCAGCCGCGCCGTGTTGGCCGCCGACGAGAGAGCGGCATCCGCCGGCGTCAGCACCCAAAGGCGCCAGCCGGGAACCGCGCCGGGCAGGTCCTGCACCACCTCGACAAATTGACGTGGCTTGCCGGGGCCGTCGATGGTGGCCAGGCCGTCGCCGGCACCGCGCCGTATCGGCAGGGGTTCGAAGGCGGCATCGTCCAGTTGCAGTTGCTCGTGGGCAGCTGCGGCGTCTTCGGCGGAGAGCGGCGCCAGCGCGTGAAACCGCCACTCAGGCTGGCTGGTGGCCAGCACGACGCCGCGTTCGTCGGTGACGAAAACGAGAAACCCGCTGGAGCGCCAATTGGCTTCGACGCCGTCGAGTTCGACCTTCAGCACCGCGACGCCCAGCGGCTTGCCATTGTCGTCGACGCGGCTGGCAAGGTAGAGGCCCGGCCGGCCGCTGATCGTGCCGAGGCCATATTGGCTGGCCGACCCCTTTGACATCGCCTCGTTGAAATAGTGGCGAAAATTATAGTCGATGCCGACGAAGCTCGTCGGCTCGCCGGCATTGCTGGCCGATATGGCGATGCCCGCCGTGTCGATGACATAGATGGCGGACGCGGAGGCATCGCCGGCGATCGCCTTGAGCTTTTCGTTGAGGGCCGCTTCTTGCATCTTTCCGGCCCGGCGCAGCGCCCCTCGCACCGCATCGTCGCGAGCCAGCACCAGCGGCACCAGGCGTTGTTTCTCGATTTCGCCTGTCAGCGTTCCCGCCGCCAGCGGCAGGGCGGCGAGCGCGCCATCACGCAGGCCATTGGTCGCCTGGCCGGTGGCAATGCGTCCGGCAACGGCGATCGCGCCCGCCAGGATCGCGAGGGCGACGACGATAACAAGCCAGCGGCCATCGCGCAGCCGCGCCACCGCCTCGCGCAGCAATTCACGGCCGGGAAACCCTGCGGACCCGCTATCGGTGCCTGCGTGCGGCGTCTGCCCTCTCCCTTTTTTCGCGGCCCCGTTTCTTCGCGGCTTGGCGGCCAGTGTAATGCGTAATTCCGCCCAGGCAAACGCTGCCTGTGCGGAAATCCGCACAGGCATTTGGCGCAAAGCACCGGACAACCGCAGGAATCCCGGGACTCCGGGCTTCCCCCGATCTGGCACATCGCTTGCAAACTCCTTGCCAGCGGCGGGCGACCGGAACGCCGCGATGGGAGAAGTCACGCAGGGCGGGTTCCGTCCATCCGGCCAGGGAGAGTTCGATGCACATCGCAGACCAATCAGGCGCGGCTGCCGCGCAGCGCAAGCCTTTCTATGCCCAACTCTACGTGCAGGTGCTCGTCGCGATCACCGTCGGCATCCTGCTCGGTCACTTCTATCCGTCGATCGGCGAGAGCATGAAGCCGCTCGGCGACGCCTTCATCAAGCTGGTCAAGATGATCATCGCCCCGGTCATCTTCCTGACCGTGGCGACCGGCATTGCCGGCATGAGCGACCTGCAGAAGGTCGGCCGCGTTGCCGGCAAGGCGATGCTCTACTTCCTCACCTTCTCGACGCTGGCCCTCATCATCGGCCTTGTCGTCGCCAATGTCGTGCGGCCGGGCGCCGGCTTCAACATCGACCCGGCGACGCTCGATGCCTCGACCGTCAACACCTACGCCGCCAAGGCGCATGACCAGTCGGTCACCGGCTTCCTGATGAACATCATCCCCGGCACGATCGTCGGCGCCTTCGCCGACGGCGACATCTTGCAGGTGCTGTTCTTCTCGGTGCTGTTCGGCATCGCGCTGGCGCTGGTCGGCGACAAGGGCGCGCCGGTGCTCAACTTCCTGCAGGCGCTGATGGCGCCGATGTTCAAGCTGGTCAGCGTGCTGATGAAAGCCGCCCCCATCGGCGCGTTCGGCGCCATGGCCTTCACCATCGGCAAATACGGCATCGGTTCGGTCATCAACCTCGCCATGCTGGTCGGCACCTTCTACGCGACGTCTCTGCTGTTCGTGTTCGTCGTCTTGGGCGCGGTCTGCCGCTACAACGGCTTTTCCATCCTGTCGCTGCTGCGCTACATCAAGGAAGAGCTGCTGCTGGTGCTGGGCACCTCCTCGTCGGAAGCGGCCCTGCCCTCGCTGATGGAGAAGATGGAGAAGGCCGGCGCCAAGCGCTCGGTGGTCGGCCTGGTCATCCCGACCGGCTATTCCTTCAACCTCGACGGCACCAACATCTACATGACGCTGGCCGCACTGTTCATCGCGCAGGCGACGAACATCCATCTGTCGATGGGCGACCAGATCCTGCTGCTGCTGGTGGCGATGCTGTCCTCGAAAGGTGCCGCCGGCATCACCGGCGCCGGCTTCATCACCCTTGCCGCGACGCTTTCGGTGGTGCCTTCGGTGCCGGTCGCCGGCATGGCGCTGATCCTCGGCGTCGACCGCTTCATGTCGGAATGCCGGGCGCTGACCAACTTCATCGGCAATGCCGTCGCCACACTGGTCGTCGCGCGCTGGGAAGGCGAGCTCGACGAGGCCAAGCTCGCCAGGGCTTTGGCCGGCACGGCCGACGACAGCCTGCCGGCGGATATCGTTCCCGCCGAGTAATTCGCGCGGTCGTTTAGCAATACGAATGGCCGGAGGCAGCGATGCCTCCGGCCATTTTCATGTGGGTGACGATGTCACGCGGAACGGGTCTTGCCGAGCGGCGCCAGCGCTCTGCATCGGCAGCGAAGAGATGGCAGTGGGACGGATCGACCTGATTGATGCGCGCACCGTCGAGCATGAACTCAGCCGTTGAAGTCCCTCCTCGCTTCGGGAAACGTGCTTGGACCGACGGGCATGCGGGCTGCCAGGCTGCCATCGTCGAACAGGACAAGGCTGGCGGCGCCGACCAGCCCGGCGTGGCGGCCGAGCTGGGCCTGGACGACCGGCACATCACGGTAAGCGCGCATGGCGCGCTGCCGGATGGTCGCCTCGATGACCGGATGCATCAGGTCTAGCCCATTGGCGATGCCGCCGCCGACGACCAGCACGTCGGGCGAATAGAGGTGCAGCAAATTGGTGAAGCCGACGCCCAGCCAGCGTGCTTCTTCCTCGAGCAGGGCCAGAGCGAGGCCGTCCTGCAGCCGCGCCGCCTCGACCACGTGGCGGCCGGTGACCTCGGCATTGGCCGAGAGGCGGCGCAACGTCGAGCCGTCAAAGGCCGATGTCGCGGCGTTGGCGCGGCGGCCAAGTGCCGTGCCCGAGGCGATGGCCTCGAAGCAGCCGACGACGCCGCACACGCAGCGCTCGCCCTCGTTGGTGATGGTCATATGACCGATCTCCGCGGCCAGCCCACGGCGGCCATGCAAGATGCGCCCGTCGGCAACGACGCCGCCGCCAATGCCGGTGGAAACCGTGACGAAGACCAGCGAGCGGGCGCCATGGCCGGCACCGAAGCGCCATTCGCCAAGTGCTGCCGCGTTGGCATCGTTTTCCAGCCGCACCGGCAGGCCGAGCCTACGCTCGAGGATGTCTGCCAGCGGCACATCCTGCCAGCCGGCCAGCGTCGGCGGTCCGACGGCGATGCCGGCCAGCGGGTCGAGCGGCCCCGGCGCACCGACGCCGACGCCGACAATGGCGAGGCCCGGCGCCTCGGCATGCACGGTCGCGGCCAGCGCCTCGATCTGGCCGATCACCACGTCGGGTCCGGCCTGTGCCTGCGTCGGCACGGCGGCGAAGGCCAGGATCTTGCCGTCACGGTCGACCAGCGCGGCACGAAGCTCGGTGCCGCCAAGATCGATCGCGAGGGCGGCTTCAGTGGTCATGCCGCAACCTTCAGCCCATGCAGCCAGCCGATGCGGCCGGCGAGATCCTTGTCGCCGAAGGCGAGCGAACCGAGAACCACGGTCTCCGCACCGGCGGCACGCAGCAAGGGCACGGTCTCGTGACGGATGCCGCCGTCAGCGGCAAGCACCACTTCTGCCTCACGGCCGGCTCCTCTCAAGATGGCACGGGCAGCGCCCAGCCTTTCGCATGCCTTGTCCGACAGGCTCTGACCCTTCACGCCGATCGCGGTGCCGAGCAGCGTGACGAAGGCGACCTCGGAGACGAAAGGCTTCACTGCCTCGACCGGCGTCTCAAGCCTCAACACGACGCCCGCTTCGGCGCCGAGGTCGCGCGCCAGCCGCACGGCGCGCAATCCCGCCTCGCCGTTTTCGGCATGGACGCTGATCATGTCGGCGCCGGCATCGATGAACTGGCGCGTCTGCGCCTCGACGATTGCGGCATCGACCATCAGATGGACATGGATGGGTTTGGCCGTCAGTCCGGCGATGCGGGCGACGAGATCGGGGAAGAACAGGAAGGACGGCGCGAAATGGCCGTCCGCCACATCGATGTGATGCAGATCGACATGGGGTTCGATGCGCCTGAGGTCGCTCTCGAGATTGGCGAGATTGGCCGACCAGAGCGAGAATTCGGCGATCAAGCGATCGCGCGGCAATGCGGCGATAGCGGCCGGGCCTGACAGGGGCTTGGAAGTCATGATTGGTCCTGATTGTTGAAATGTCTGTCGAGAAATCCGCCGATAGCGGCGCGGATTTCGGCGAAATGGCGATCCTTGTCGGCCGCTTTCGGCGTCACCTCGACGAAGGCCGCATTGGGGATGGTCTCAGCAAGCTCGCGGGCGGTCGCCAGGGGATGGACGAGATCGATGCCGCTGCCGATGACCAGCGAGGGAATTGCCAGGCGAGCGGCCGCCGCCTGCGTCACGCCAGGTCCATCATTGGCGATCGCCTGCATCACTTCGGCAAAGACGGTTGCGTTTTCGCGCGCGAAGAAGCCGAGCAGCGAGGCGAGATTGTCCGGTGCTTCCGCGCGAAAGTGGGCCGATGTCGCGGAGGACTCGAAGGCATCGCGGGCCTCCGCCAGCGGAAGCCGGCGAATGAGTTCCGCCACTTCCGTGTAGGGACGCATATTTTGCGGCGCCGCGTCGAAGGCCCAGGCAGGACGCACCAGCACCAAGCCAAGCACGCGTTCCGGATGGCGGGCGGCAAGCCGCAAGGCAATGGCCGCGCCCATCGAAATGCCGCCGGCAACGAAACGGTCGAGGCCGGCGGCGTCGGCGGCGGCCAGCACATCGTCGGCGAACATGGCGATCGAGAACGGACGCTTGCTGCCGGCGCTGGAGCCGCCCTGCGCGCGGCATTCCACGGTCAGCCGGCGGTATGATGGTTGGTCAGGAAAGTTCTGCGCCACCTGGTTGGCATCACCGCCGAGACCATGCTGAAAGACGACGGATAGCCCGCCCTGCCCCGTGTCGAAGACACGAAGCGCGGCATCGTCGCGAAGCATGATCGTCGCCGCGTCGCCCATCAGAGCAGCCCTCGCAGGAAGGCGGCGACATCGGGCGCCTCATCGGCGGGCAGTCCGTGCGTGACGAGCGCGCCGTCGAAACCCACAGCCTTCAGCCGCGCGACGAAATCCGGAAAATCGACGATGCCTTGCCCTGCCGTGGCGAAGCGGCCGTCACCATGCCGGTCCTTGGCATGCGCCATGGCGATGTGGCCGGCAGCCTCATCGATCGCGGCGGCGACGATGGCACGTGCCTCGTCCGGCGTGGCGTACTCGAACAGATTGGCCGGATCGAGCACGATCTTCAGTCGCTTCGAGCGCATGTCGGCGATCAGACGTGTCGCATCGCTGGCCGAGGTTACGATGTTGGCCTGTTCGGGCTCGATGCCGAGATCGACGCCGGCATCCTCGGCCAGCGCCAGCGCCTTGCCCATCTCGGCAGCCATGTCGAACCAGGCGGAAGGCGTGGCATTTTCGGGATGATAGGCCCATTGATCGGCGATATTGCGCGATCCGGTGCAAAGGGTGACCAGCGGGATGCCGAGGGATGCAGCCGTCTTGATGACGACGCCAAGACGGCGAAGACCATCATCGCGCACCGCCCTGTCGGGATGCGCCATGTTGTAGGTGCCCGAGAGGGCTGCAAGCGAAACGCCTGATGATTGCACTGCAGCGCGGATGGAAGCGCTGGCATCCGCCGGGACGGCATCCGGCATAGACGGCAGGCCGGCGCAAGCAAGATTGAACTGCGTCGTCTCATATCCGGTCTGCTTCACCGCAGCCAGCACGGCGGCGGGATCTGTTCCCGGGAAAGTCTTGGCGAAGATGCCGAGGCGCATCAGACCGCACCCGAAACCGAGGCGAGTTCGACCCGCTCGCCTGTCTCCACAGAACGGGCAATGGCTACCATGCCACGGATCGAGGCGATGCCGTCCTCGACATTGGCGCCGCGCATCGGCGTTCCGTTCAGCACCGTGTCGGCAAGACCTTCCAACTGGCGGCGGAAGAAATGGCCGTCAGCGCCAAGCGGTTTGCGCGAGGTCGCATCCTTCTCATGAAAGATATCGACCTCGCTGGCGCGGAAATACCAGGGGTTGAAGGTTTTGGCGATGACGGAACCGTTCTCGCCATAGAGCTGGAACCCTTCGTGCCAATCCATGCGCACGGCGACGGTGAGGTCGAGATGACCGAGCGCGCCGCTGGCGAATTCGGTTTCGACGAACCAGCAATAGGCGCCGAAGCGTTCATTGAGACGGGCGCGCACGGCGGTGATCTCGCCGCACAGGAAGCGCGCCGTGTCGACCAGATGCGAGCCATGCGCCAGCATGAAATATTGCCGCAGGTCCGCCTTCGGATTGCCCGAAGGTTTCCTCGCCAGCTTGCTGGTGACCGGCAGCGGCTGCACGGCATCGGTGTTGGTGTAGCGATGGGTGGAATCGCAATACCAGGCCTTCAGCGCCAGCACCTCGCCCATCTCGTCACGGACGAAGTCGCGTGCGGCCTCCAGCGCCGGATCGAAGCGCTTCATGTGCCCGACCTGCAGCACCTTGCCCGAACGCTTCACCGCCGCCGCCAGCGCCTCGCCCTCCTCGACCGAAGTGCCGATCGGCTTTTCACACAGCACATGCTTTCCGGCGTCGAGCGCCTTGATCGACATCGGCACGTGATAGGCGTCAGAGGTGGCGACGATCACCGCCTCCAGCTCGGGATCGGCGAGCATGGCGTCATAGTCGGCATACATTTTTTGCGGCTCGTAGGTAGCCCCCATGCGGGCGAGCAGATCGGGGGCCGCGTCGCAGATGGCGTAGAGATCGGCATTGCCGGCTTTCACGCAGGATTCCAGATGCGCGAACTGCGCGATCGGGCCGCAGCCGAGCACACCGACCCTGAGGCGTCTGTCTTGTTTCTTGATCATCGTCTCGTTCTTCAGGCGCCGTAGCTGCGCATCGTCTGGCGGTTGGTCTTGACCGCGCCGGCGGGATCGGCGGCGGCCGTTTCGGATTCCTCTTCGAGCACCAGCCAGCCGTTGAAACGCGGGGCGGCGCCGGCGATCTCGATAACCGCCGGCGTGTCGCAGACCCCCTTGCCCAGCATCGCCCAAGTGCCGTTGGCGTCGACGTCCTTCAAATGGATGTAGCGGATGCGATCGCGATAGGTGCGCAGCGTATCGGCCATGTCCTTGTGGCCGCGCAAGATATGACCGGTATCCGGCACCCAGCCGACCAGATCGCGGTCCAGCAAGGCAAAGATCCTGTCGTAGTCGGCGCGGTCGAACAGCAGCGTGTTGTGGTGCGAACTCGGATGCACCGCCACCTGGACACCGGCCTTGCGGCCAAGCTCGCCAGCCTTGTTGTAGACCTCCGCCGCGATGGCGAACTTGTCGCCGCGCGGCCCGTCGGACACCACGGTTGCCGACCCCATCGACACCAGCGCGCCGGGAAAGGTGGAAGCGAAGTCGATCCAGCGCTGCGCCGCCTCGAGGTCGGCGCCGATCTCCTCCTTGAGCGTGAAACCGCTCCTCGAGCCGAAGGCGAAGGAAACGAGCGTCAGGCCGGAGGATTTCAGCGCGGCGGCGAACTCCGACGACCGGTCGGCGTAGCGGCCGATCATGGTGTCGGTGATCTCGATGCCGGAGTAACCGCCGTCGGCAATCGCCTTCAGGAGATCGTCGGGGCCACCGACAAAACGGTCGCCGAGCATTTCCCATGTAAAGGTCTGGCAGCCGACTTTGAGGTCTTTCACGTTCATCCTTTCAATCCTTGATACTGCTCATTACTTGATGCCATGCTGCGTCGCCGTGGGAAGGACATCCTATTTGACCGAGCCCGCGGTCATGCCGGCGAGGAAGTACCTCTGGGCAACGAGGTAGATCAGCAAGAGCGGTAGCGAGCCGAGCACGCTCATCGCCATCATCTGGTTCCATTCGAAGGCGTGCTGGCCCATCAACAGCTGGATGCCGATCGGGACGGTGCGCATGGACGTTGACTTCGTCAGCGTCAGCGCAAACAGAAATTCGTTCCAGCACAACAGGAAGGTGTAGACCGACGTCGCCACGATACCAGGCAGTGAAATCGGGACGATCACCCGCCAAAGCGCTGTCCAACTGGTGCCGCCATCGACAGCCACGGCTTCATCTAGATCGCGGGGCAAGGTGTTCAGATATCCCGTCATCAGCAGGATCGCGTATGGCAGTGTAAACACCAGGTAAGTCAGGATCAGTGCGACGTAGGTATCGAAAATACCGTATGAGACGACAAGCCCGAAGAAGGGGATCAAAAGTGTGATCGGCGGAATGGTCTGCGTGCTGATGATGAGCGTGTTCAGGCTGCCCTTGCCGCGGAAGTTGAAGCGGCTGAAGCCGTAGGCCGCCAGCAAGGCGATCACCACCGTCAGAACGGTCACCGCTCCCGCCACGAAATAGCTGTTGAAGAAGAAGCGCAGCTTTACCGGGTCGCCGAGGATGGCTGCATAGGCTTCCAGCGTGAATGCCTTTGGCAGAATGGTCGGTGGCAGGGCAAAGATTTCGGTGTTCGATTTGAACGAACTGTTCAGCATCCAGTAGATCGGGAATGCCGCGAAAAAGAGCCCCGCTGCAAGCGCTACATGGAGCGCGGCGGTGATCAGCCTGTCTTTCGGCGTATGCCTTTTCCTCATGGGACTACCGAGCCTTTTGATAGCGAATATAGAACAGCGTCAGGCCGAGAGAGATCAACAAGATGACCACAGCGCTCGCCGAAGCCTGCGACAGGTTGTAGCTCGAAAACGCCAGCTTGTACGTGTAGGTGCTGAGGACCTCGGTCGAGTAGATCGGGCCGCCGCCCGTCGTTATCCAGATCAACGGGAAGACCTGCATGGTCCAGATGAAGTCGAGCAGCGAGATGCTGATGATGATCGGCATCAGCTGCGGGATGGTGATGAAGATCAGCTTCTGGTAGGCCTTCGCCCCGTCGATATCGGCGGCCTCGTAGAAATCCTTGGGAATGCCCTGCAAACCCGCGAGCAGGCTGACCATGAAGAGCGGATAGCCCGCCCAGATATTGGCGAAGGTGACGGCGTGCAGCGCGGTCTCAGGCGAGGAAAACCACTCGACCTTGGAACCGATGATGCCGATTTGCATGAGAATGCTGTTCACGACACCGTTCGGCTCAAGCAGGAGGCGCCAGATCACGGCGATAATCACCGCGGTGAACAGCCAGGGCAGTATGTAGAGCACGCGCAGAATATTGCGCAGTGTCGGATTGATGCGGTCGTTGTTCAGCATCAGCGCGAAGACCATGCCGATGGTCATGTGGAAAATGACACTCATGCATGTGAAGTAGAGCGTGTGCCACAGCGAAGCCCAGAACACGGGGTCGTCGAAGATCGCCTGGTAGTGTTTCAGTCCGGCAAAGGATGGGTCGCGACGCAGCACCGCGCTGTTCTGGAACGAATAGGCAATCACCGTCACCATCGGCAGCAGCATCAGAAGCCCGATTATGAGCAGCGAGGGCGTCAGATAGAGGTAGGGTGCGACCGCTCGTTTCAGCTTGTGGTGGGAGCGCTTTTGCCGGGTCATGTGCCAACCTTGGGATACGCCTTCAAGAGAAGGTAAGCTTCGGAAACAGGTCCATCTAAAATTGCCGATCCGTTATTGCCGGGTGGCCCGAAGTCAGGCCACCCGGTAGAGACAGCAGACGGGAACGGGCCGATCAGAATTTCGCCGTCCAGCCCTTCTGAGCGGCGGCAGCGGCTTGTTCCGGAGACTGCTCGCCGGCGAGCATCTTCTGGGCTTGCACGTCGAACTGGGTCATCAGGTCTTCAGCGACCGGCAGACCCGTGAACTCATTGGCGAGATAGCCGGTCTTGAAGATTTCAAAAGCCTTGCCGAAAGCCTTGTCCGAGGTCACGAAATCGGGCTTGGCGTTGACGTTGCCTGGGAAGGCGTTTGCAAGCGACACGAGCTTGGCGTTCACCTTTTCACTCATCAGATATTGGACGAGTTTCCAGGCCTCTTCCTGATGTTTCGAAACAGCAGAGATGCCGATGCCCCAGGAGGCATAGGGAAGGCCGCGCTTGCCGGTATAGTTTTCCACGACCGGGACGGGGATGAGGTCGAAGTTCAGCTTGGGATTGCGCTTGCGGATGAGGTTCACATGCGCGAGCGAGTCGATCATCATTCCGACGCGGTCGTTGACGAATTCCTCGACCTTTTCCTGCTCGGTCTTGGTGGCGATGCCGGGCGAGATGGTGCCGGCGTCGTTGAGTGATTTGACGAAGGTGAGCATATCCACCACCGGTTTGCCCTCAAGGGCTGGCTTGCCGTTCGCCATCATCGACTGACCCGAAGCCCAAACCCATGACATCATGTCGTTCTGGACGCCGGATGGCGTTTGCAGCGACAGGGGCAGCACCCAGCCATACTGGTTCTTGTCGGCGTGCGTCATCTTCTTGGCGGCTTCGAGAAACTCGGCACGGGTCGACGGCAGCTTGGTCACGCCCGCCTGGGCGGCGAGGTCCAAATTCACGAAGACCGGATAGACGAAGGAAGCCACGGGAAACATCACCGCCTTGCCGTCCACCTTGATGATGTCCGCGACCTGGCTCTTGTCGAAACCGCTCGCATCCATCATCGGGCTCATGTCGGCGAGTGCGTTCTGCGCATTCAGATTGTTCACCCAGGCACCGTCGAGACCGACGACGTCGCTGAGCGTTCCAGTTGCAGCACCAACCGAGATCTGGTCTCGCGTGGTCGCGTAGGGGCCGCTGACCAGCGTCACCTTGATTCCGGGGTTTGCTGCCTCGAAGTCATCCATGATTGCCCTGAGCGAGCCAGCCGGCAATTCGGGCTCCCACCATTGGGTGAATTCCAGCGTCGTGTCCGCCGCCATGGCGCCGGTTGCGCCAAGCAACCATGCGGCCGCGGCTATTTTCAGCACAGCGGGTTTTATACGAAACATCATTTTCTCCTCCTTCTTTAGGATCGACCGCACAATGCGGCCGATCGTCTGGTTATTCAGAAGTCTTCTTATGCGGGCGCCTCACCCTCGCTCGCGGGTCTCGTCGCGGATATTCAGATCGCCAGATGCGTCTCGGGATCGAAGAAATGCAGCTTGGCGTCATCCAGGGCCAACCTGATTTCCGAGCCGGAACGGACTGTGCTGACCGGTTCGAATTTCGCCACCGCATTCGACGCCAGGCCGAAATCCTGCACCGCGTCAGGGTCGCCGGAGTCCACCCGGACCGCGTCGATGTTGAGATGGACGATGTGTTCGGATCCGAGTTCTTCGATCGAGGTCACCTTTGCCGGTATCGTCTGATATTTGCGGCCGGATTCGAGGCTGCTGTCATAGAGATGCTCCGGTCGAATCCCGAACACGACCTTGCGCCCCGCATATGATCTCAAACCCGGCCTGCGCACGAAGGCCGCATCCTGCAGCCGGATGGTGAAGGCGCCGGCCATAAGCTCGTCGCCCGTCAGGGTCGCTTCGAAAAGGCTCATCGAAGGAGAGCCGATGAAGCCGGCAACGAAGGCGTTCACCGGTGATTCATAGAGCCTCTTGGGCGTGTCGACCTGCTGCAGCACGCCACCCTTCAACACCGCGACCCTGTCCCCCATCGTCATCGCTTCGGTCTGGTCGTGGGTCACGTATATGGTCGTGACGCCGAGCTGCTTTTGCAGGCTGGTGATTTCGGCGCGCATTTGCACGCGCAGTTTCGCGTCCAGATTGGAAAGGGGCTCGTCCATCAGAAAGGCGGCCGGCTCGCGAACCATGGCGCGGCCCATGGCAACCCTTTGACGCTGTCCGCCGGAAAGGTTGGCGGGTTTGCTGTCCAGCAAAGACGTCAGCTGGAGGGTCTTGGCGATCTCGTCCACGCGCTTCTTGCGTTCGGCCTTGGGCTTGCCTGCCAGCCGCATCGAAAAGGCGATGTTTTCGAACACGGTCATATGCGGGTAGAGCGCGTAGCTCTGGAAGACCATCGCGATGTCGCGGTCCTTGGGCGGCATGTCGACGACGTCGACTCCGCCGATCCGAAGGCTGCCGCTGGTGATGTCCTCCAATCCCGCGATCATTCGCAACGCGGTGGATTTGCCGCAGCCGGACGGCCCGACGAGAATCAGGAACTCGCCGTCCTCGACCGACAGGTTCAATTGGTCGATTGCGCGAAAATTGTTCCCGTAGGTTTTGCAAATATTCTCAAGAATGACTTCTGCCATCTTCCTCCCTCCACAAGTCTAAGCCGTTGATTTTGTTATTCTCCTTGGCTTATTTTCACCTGTGAAAATGTTTCCTCGGATAGTTTCAGGCTATGTTCCGGTATCGAGTTCCGCATACTTCAGTTCGACTGCCGACGGCGCGTTCGCCGACGCCAGGAGTTCCGTCACCCGGTCATTCGTCGGAAGCGCCTCGCGCCCGCCACGCCCCGTTATCGAAAGGGCCGCCGCCGCGGCAGCGAATGCCACCCGGCCTGCGGTGTCGGCCCCGCGCGTCAATGCATGGGCATAGGCGCCGTGAAAGCAGTCACCCGCGCCGGTCGAGTCGACGACGGCAACCCGGTGCGGGGGCAGGTGCCAGAGCCGTGTCTCTTCACGCCCGCGATAGTACACGCCCCTGCCGCCATCGGTCAGAACAACGGCGGCCCGCGACGGCAACCATAATGCATCGAGCATCTCGGCGGGCGATCGGCACCCCGTGGCAGTCCGCGCAAAACCGAGCGGAAGAATGAGATGGTCGCAGAGCGCGATCAGCCGATCCGTGGCTGGGCCGCTGCTCCATTCGATATCGCCCAGGATCGCAAGGCCGAGATCGCGAGCCCGGGCCACGACATCCAGTGACCGGATCGCATAACCATCGACGATCAGGACGGTCGCGCGGCTGAGGACTTCATCCGGAAAGTCCGGCGCGGTGCCCAGCATCGCTACATCGTCATACGCGATGAACCGCTCCCCATCCGAGCCGACGGTGATCCGCGAGCGCACCGGGCGCGCATCCGGGTGGCGCGGCGCGAATGCCGTTTCAACGCCGCTCGCAACGAGATCGCACAGCACGGCGTCGTCCGCGGCACTGCCCAGCCATCCGACGAACCCGGCGGCTCCGCCGAGCCGCGCGACGGTGGCAAGGGCCGTCGCGACATTTCCCCCGAAAGCTCGGGCACTTTGCAGAACCTTCCCCTTGCCCGCCGACAACGGCTGATCGACATAGACGATGTCGTCGATCGCAATAGCACCGAAGCCGAGGATTGAGGGAACGGTGGGCATCGCTCAGGCCGCCCCCGCTCTCGCCAAGGCGTCTTGCGCCGAAAGGCCGTCATGGATGACGCCCCGAAAGGCAAGCGCTGCCTTCTGAGGATCGCCATGCCCCCAGAGATTGCGGCCCACCACGGCCCCGCGCGCGCCGGCACGGATGGCGTCCGCCGTCTGCTGAAGCGCGCCGAGCAGCGTATCGGTCTTCGGCCCACCCGCGATCACAACCGGCACCGGGCAGGTTCGCACGGTCTCTTGGAACGACTCGAAATCGCCCGTGTAGCCGATCTTGATCACGTCGACGCCGGACTCGTAGCCGATGCGCGCCGCATAGGCGATCTCGTCGGGGGTGAAGACGATCTTTGCCCCGTCGGTGAAATCGCGAGGATAGATATGCGCCACCACCGGCATACCATAGCGGGCCGCCGCATTCACCGAATCGGTCAGCCAGCGAATGTATTTGCCCTCGGTCGCGCCGCGCACCGGAATGGCCACGGCCAACGCATCGGCGCCAGCGCGCACCGCATCCTCGGGCGTTGCAATCAGTTCACTGATGCGATCGTCTGGGGTGAAGCAGCCGGCCTGGATCACCAGGGAAGCCTTGCCCGCGTATTGCGGCCACAGATGGCGCGCGGTGCCGGGCTGGATGCTGACGTAGTCGGGTTTGCCCACCATGACGCGTGCAAGCGCGCCCGGCAGATCGGCAAGGCCGCCTTTGCGCACGTCGCCATAGCCGACAAAGTGGTCGACCGCGCCGCCAAAAAGATTCCCCGATGGATGTGAGAAGAGGCGCGCGAGGCGCACCTTGGTTCCGAGGCTCATGAGTCCAAAACTCTCCAATCGATTGATTTCAAAATCCCGGACCCAGTGTTTGCGAAAGAAATGACAAATGCAATCTTTCGAAATCTTTCGAATTCGCGTATTTTTGGTAGAGTGAACCGAGGCCAGGGCGATCGCATGGCGCATGGAGGCAAGGACAAGGCAATGTTGTCAGAGCAGAGACGCCAATCGATCCTGGGTGAAGTGCAACGCAGCGGACAGGTTCGCATCAAGGACCTGTCAGACGGTTTTGGCGTGTCGGAAGTCACGGTGCGCTCCGACCTCGAGATACTGGACCGCAAGGGACTGCTGACCAAGACCCGTGGAGGAGCGGTGACCCGGACCACAGATTCGACCACGGCCGCGTTCGCCCGGCGGATGCAAACGAACCTCGATGCAAAGAAACGCATCGCCCGGGCAGCGGTGGAACTGTTCGAGGACAACCAATCGGTCATCTTCGACGGCGGCTCGACACTGATGCAGGTTGCCATGCTGTTACCGCCACTCAGCAATGTCGTGGTCGCGGCCACGGCGATGAATATCGTGCAGCATCTGATGCATCGGCCCGGGCTCGACGTTCACATGATCGGTGGCCGGGTCTATCCAGACACGGTGAGCACGCTGATCACCGATGCCGACACGGCTCTCGGCGGCTTGGTGGCGCATCAGGTCTTTGTTGGAGCGCATGCGATTGACTCGTCACTGGATGTGGTCGACGTGAACGAAGACATGGCGCGGACGAAGCGAAACCTCGTGCGCATGGCCCGGCGCGTTGTCCTCCTTGCGGATTCAAGCAAATGGGGTGTCAGCGGGACCTCCAAGGCATTTTCGCTGTCGAGCGTCGATGTTGTGATCACCGACGATGGCCTGTCCGGCCCGATACGCAGCCAGCTTGATAGGACCGGGGCCAAGGTGATCTATGCCTGACCGCGTCGCGGTCCCTGGCCGCGACGGAAATATCCAATGCGCTCATGGCCCACGGAATCCGCATCGGCGCCCGGCCGTTTTTTCCGGTCTGTCATTTTCTCCTCCTCGGGCTGGCAGCCTCCCGACGTTGCGCCAGCATTTTCGCATGATCTATAAAAATTTTACGCGCGTCAATATTTAAAATGTTGTATAGCGCTCTTCCACCCCGATCCGTTGCCGGTGCAGCTGATCCGGGAGAGCATGAGCCTAGTGAGAGGACCGACCAGAAATGCAGGCAAGATCAAAGGCGAAGCTGGGAATTGGCGTCATCGGATGCGGCAACATCTCGATGACCTACCTGCGCAATGCCGCCCTCTTCGGTGGAATCGAACTCAGCGCCTGCGCCGATATCTCCGCCGACATGGCGGCGTTGCGGGCCAAGGAATATGGCATCCGGGCGCTCGGTGTCGATGCGCTACTGGCCGACCCCGAGATCGATCTGGTCCTGAACCTGACCATTCCCGCCGCGCATTTCGACATTTCGTTTTCAGCCCTTTCGGCGGGAAAACACGTCTTCACCGAAAAGCCGCTGGCGACGTCGGCCAGCGATGGGCGCCGTCTGGTGGCGGAGGCGGCCAAGCGCGGCGTGCTGCTCGGCTCGGCGCCCGACACCTTCCTCGGCGCCGCCGGACGCCGCGCCCGCCGCCTGATGGATGAGGGCGCCATCGGCCGCCCGGTCACCGGCACCGCCTTCATGATGGGGCGCGGCATGGAGCACTGGCACCCCAATCCGCAGTTCTACTATCAGCGGGGCGGCGGCCCGGTGTTCGACATGGGTCCCTATTACCTGACCATGCTGGTCAATCTGCTCGGCCCGGTCGCGCGCGTCATGGCTTTGGCGACACGCGGCCAGGAGGAACGCCTGATCACGGCCGAAGGGCCGTTCAAGAACACGACATTCGAGGTCGGGACGCCGACCAACGTGCTGTCCCTGCTCGAATTCCGCTCGGGTGCCACCGTTACCTTCGGCGCCTCATGGGACGTCTTCAAGCATTCCAACCATCCGATCGAATTGCACGGCACGGAAGGCTCGCTGCGCCTGCCCGATCCCGACACGTTCGGCGGCACCGTCTCGCTGTCCGAACGTGGCGCGCAGTGGAAGGATTTCGCCAGCGAAAGCGAGTTCTACGGCGCCCGCAACTGGCCCTACGCGGCGCCTGATCGTGCCAATTACCGCATGGTCGGCGTCGCCGATCTGGTGCGTTCGCTGAAGACAGGCGCCGCACCCCGTGCGTCCGGCAATCTGGCGCTGCATGTGCTGGAGATCATGGAGGCCGTTCTGCACTCCGGCGAAACGAAAAGTTCCGTCGTCATCACCGGCGATGTCGTCCAGCCGGCGCTGTTGACCGAGGAGGAGGCAAGCAGCCTCCTCGCTTAGAACGGTTCGCCTTTTCGCGGCAACGGCGAACCGCCCTATCTCTTGTATTCACGCAATTCCCAAGGAAAAACCGCCGTACACTTTTCCTGGAATTGCTTTCGATGGAGATGGCGATGACGCTTGACCCTGATGCTTTGCACGTCCTTGAAATGGGCCGTGCGGCCGGCGGCGAGCCTTTCGAAGACGGTAGCGTGGCGGCGGCTCGGGCCGCCTATAACGCTTCGTTCCCGACACAGCAGGGCGAACACGAGCCAGTGGCGGCGACCTTGCGGCAAGAGATCCATGGGCCGAACGGCCCGGTCACGATCCGCATCCATCGCGGCATCGGCGCGCCGCGCACCGGGGCGCGCGCCGTGCTCTATCTGCATGGCGGCGGCTGGGTCATAGGCAACCTCTCCTCGCATGACGAGATTTGCCGATGGCTGGCCAATCTGGGCAACGCCGTCGTGGTCTACCCCGATTACCGACTGGCGCCGGAGCATAAATTTCCCGCCGGGCTCGAGGATTGCACGGCAGCGCTCCGCTTCATGGCGCAGAATGCCGGCGCGCTCGGTATCGACCCGGCCCGTATCGCCGTTGCCGGTGACAGCGCCGGCGGCAACCTTGCCGCCGTTCTGGCGTTGCTTGCCCGCGACGGGCTGGCGCCGCCGCTTGCCGCGCAGGTCCTGATCTATCCCAACACCGATGCCCGCCAGACGGCGGACAGCTATCGGCGTTTCGGCGACGGCTTCGGGCTCACCGCCGCTACCATGGCCTGGTTCCGCGACCACTATTTGCGGAGGCCGGACGACATCACGGACTGGCGCGTCTCGCCGCTGCTGGCATCAAGCCTTGCCGGCGTGGCACCTGCATTCGTCGTGATCGCCGGCCACGACATTCTTGCCGACGAAGGCACGGCCTATGCCGAGCGTCTCCGGATCGAAGGCGTGCCTCTGATCCTGCGGCCCTGGCTCGGTCAGATCCACGGCTTCGTCTCGATGGGTCGCCATATACTGGCCGCGCGGCAGGCGGTGAGCGAGGCGGCCGCCTGGCTGCAATTGCAGACGCGTGTTCAGGCAGACTGACGCATCACCAGCGTCGCACCGAGCTTGACGTTGCGTGCCGGACCCTGACCGGGTGAATCGGCCTCGTCCAGCAAGGCCAGCAGGATCTCGACGCTGCGGCCGGCCATGGCGGCGAAATCCTGCGCCATGGTGGTCAGCGCCGGACAGGTGTAACGGCTCAGCGGATGATCGTCATGGGCGGCGACACGGAAATCGCAATCGGCCCGGCGGCCAATCTTCAGCCCGCGCGAGAAGGCCGCCGCCATGACGCCGAAAGCGAGGCGGTCATTGGCGCACAGCAGCGTGCGCGCCGGCAGGCCGCCTGTCTCGAGCGTCCTGTCCATCCATTCATGGCCGATGCGCTCAAAATCCCAGCTGTAATCGCCCGCCGCCTTAAGCACGACGGGTTCCAGTCCGGCGGACCGCATCGTGTCGATATAGCTCTGCAGGCGCTCGCCGGAATTGTGGTTGACGTGCGGAATGTCGACATAGGCCGGCGGTTCGCCGGACCGGCAGAGATAGTCGACGATGGTCGAGGTGCTCTGGTGGTTGTCGTTGCCGACGAAAGGCGTGTCGCCCTCGATATAGGTGTCGAAATAGACGATCGGAATGTCCTTGCTCATCCGCTCGAAGACGCCGGGTTCGGAGACCAACCCCAGCGGAGCGACGATGGCGCCGGCGACCTTCAGCGACATCAGCGTGCTGACCGATTCAGCCTCGAGCTTCGGCGAACCGTGCGAGGAGATGACGATCGGCCAGAAACCTTCGTCGCGGCAGCGCAACTCGATGCGGCTGACCATTTCGGCATAGAACGGATCGGTGAGCGCCGGCACGACGATGCCGACATTGCGGGTGCGCTTGCGGTTGAGATTGCGCGCGAAAACGTTCGGCTGATAGTCCGAGGATCGCAGCGCCGCCTCGATGCGCGCCCGCGTCGCCGGCTTAACGCTGGCCGGATCGTCGAAATACTTCGACAGGGTCGGCCGCGACACGCCTGACGCCCTGGCGAAATCATCCATCGTGCGGTGGGTCTTCTCCGCCATCGATTTTCCACCCCCTTGCCCGCGCCCGCCAACCTTCCCGGTCGGGCCAGAATCAGTCCTGCGGCCGTTGCCGTGTGGCAGCATTGCTTGACCGAATTTGTTCAGTCAAATTTTTGCGTTTCCAGTACAGCGCAAAAGAGTTGCGCGCGTCAAATTCTTTATTGACGCTCCTAAAGCTGCAACTTAGGTTTTGAACCCGCACGGACGTGACGAAAGGCGCTCGGCAACCGGCCGCCAACCATCCGGCAATGGTGAGGACATGAAGAAACTGGTTTGCGCCGGCGAGATCCTGGTCGAGATCATGGCCGAGCGGATCGGTCAGAGTTTCCTTGCTCCCGGCCCGCTCGTCGGCCCGTTTCCTTCTGGCGCGCCGGCGATCTTCATCGACCAGGCGGCTCGGCTCGGCCAGCCGGCTGGCCTGATCGCGGCCGTTGGCGACGACGATTTCGGTCATTTGAACATCGAGCGCCTGCGCGCCGACGGGGCCGACATCTCGGCCATCAAGGTCCATCGGGGTGCCGCCACGGGCACCGCCTTCGTCACCTATGAAACCGACGGCAGCCGGCACTTCGTCTACAACATCAAGCACAGTGCCGCCGGCCTGATCGAGATCGGCGCCGAGGCGCGCGCGCTGCTGGCCGGCGCCGACCATTTTCACGTCATGGGCACCTCGCTGTTCTCGCCAGAAGTGATCGAGGTGGCGCGTATCGGCATCGAGACGGTCAAGGCGCGCGGCGGCACGGTGTCCTTCGACCCCAACATCCGCAAGGAGATGCTTGATTTGCCGGGCATGCGCGACGCCTTGCATTTCGTGCTGTCGAAGACCGATGTCTTCCTGCCGAGCGGGCCGGAACTGTTCATCTTCGCCAGGGCGACCGACGAGGAGAGCGCGGTGCGCGAAATGCTGGACCGCGGTATCTCCGCCGTGGTCATCAAGAAAGGCGCGCAAGGCGCCGTTCACTACGACAACACCGGACGCACCGCGTCACCCGGCTTCGTCGTCGACGAAATCGACCCGACCGGCGCCGGCGACTGCTTTGCCGCGGCCTTCGTTTCCTTCTGGCTGCGCGGAGAGGCGCCCGAAAAGGCACTGCGCGTCGCCAATGGCTGCGGCGCGCTGGCGGTGACCAAGAAGGGACCGATGGAGGGCATCGCCTCGCTTGCCGCCGTCGAGGCCTTCCTCGCGACCGCTAAGACCGGAACACCGGCATGAGCCAGGCGACGGACAGGCTGGCTGCCATCGCGGCGCGCCGTGCGGCCGGCGAACGCTGCGGCATCGCCTCGGTCTGCTCGGCCCATCCGCTGGTCATCGAAGCGGCGCTGCGCCACGGCAAGGCGCGCGGCGCCGACGTGCTGATCGAGGCCACCTGCAACCAGGTGAACCACGAAGGCGGCTACACCGGCATGACACCGGCGGATTTCCGCCGCTTCGTGGAGGCGATCGCCGGCAGGATCGGCTTTTCCCTCGACAGGCTGGTGCTCGGCGGCGATCATCTCGGCCCCAATCCGTGGAAGCATCTGCCGGCGCCCGAGGCCATGGCCAAGGCTTCGCGCATGGTCGACGCCTATGCCGAGGCTGGTTTCACCAAGATCCATCTCGACGCCAGCATGGGCTGCGCCGGCGAAGGTGTCGCACCGCCCGATGTGACGATCGCCGTGCGCGCCGCCGAACTGGCCGAGGTGGCGGAGGCCGCGGCCGAAGGAGCGGGCGGCCCCAAGCCCGTCTATGTCATCGGCACGGAGGTGCCGGTGCCAGGCGGCGCGCTGGAGGCGATGGACCATCTGGCGGTGACGACGCCCGAGGCGGCACGAGAGACGGTGCGTATCCACCGCGATGCCTTCAGCCAGCGAGGCCTCGACCAGGCCTTCTCGCGGGCGCTCGGCGTCGTCGTGCAGCCGGGTGTCGAATTCGGCAATGCCGAGGTGATCGGCTATAAACCGGAACGCGCCCGTGCATTGGCCGGCACGTTGCGGGGTCTGCCGCAATTCGTCTTCGAGGCGCATTCGACCGACTACCAGCCGGTCTCGGCACTGACCGCGCTGGTCGACGACGGCTTCGCCATCCTCAAGGTCGGGCCGTGGCTGACCTTCGCGCTGCGCGAAGCCTTTTATGGCCTGAGCCATATCGCCGACATTCTGGCTCCCGACCCGGCGCGCGAAGGACTGCCGGCAGCGATGGAACGCGTCATGCTGGCGGCGCCGGGCAATTGGAAGAACTACTATCACGGCTCGGAGGCCGAACAGCGCATCGAACGCCATTTCTCCTACAGCGACCGCATCCGCTACTATTGGCCCGCCCCGGCAGCCCGGCAGGCCACCGACGCGCTGATGCAGGCGCTCGGCGACCGCGACATCCCCCCGCCCCTCATCAGCCAGCATCTCGGCCGCCTGAACGGCGTGGTGGCGAACGGGTCGGTCGCGCCAAAAGCCGAGGCGTTGCTGATCGCCAGCGTGACAGAGGTTCTCGACATCTACGGCAGCGCAACCGGCTGATCCGACGGTTACGGCTTCGTTGGCACGACCAGCGCCCAGTCATGCTACAGGGTTCCAGATCGCGGTGCGCGTCGGGGAGGCACCGCCTCCCCGATCTCGGGATATCACTCGCCGCGCATTGTCGCCTGGAAGGTCGGCAGGTGCTTCTTCTGCGCTTCCAGCATGCGTTCGCGGTAGACGCCGTAGATGACGTCGGTGTCGTGCAGCGTCACGCCTGATATCGTCGGCGAGGCGAAGACCGGCAGTTCGATGCCGCGCTTGGCGAGTTGCTCGGCGGTGCGCGCGATGAGTTCGTGCGCCAGGATCATGGCGAGCACCGTCGACGAGCCCGACACAGGGCGGCTCCAGCCTTCGACCGGCACGATGGCGTCCTCGATCGGCGAACACGTGTCGATGACGAGGTCCGCCGCATCGGCCAGCCGCTTGCCGGAGGAGTGCGTCGCCGGCTTGTCGAGATTGTTCTTGCTGGTCACCGCGACGACGAAGATGCCGCGTTTCTTGGCATAGAGCGCGGTGTCGATGCCGGAGGAATTGCGGCCGCTGTGGCCGAAGATGATGATCGAATCGCCCTTGTTGAGTGGTTGGTGGTCGAGGAATTTCTCGGCGTATTTCTCCGTCCGCTCCAGCCACAGCAGCTCGCGCACACCGCCGGCGCCGAGCACGTTGTGCCACATGACACGCGGGTCGGTCAGCGGGTTGAAGCCGACATAGCTGCCGTAGCGCGGGAACACTTCCTGAACCGGCAGCACCGAATGGCCCGAACCGTAGAGATGGACCAGCCCGCCGCCTTCAAGCGAGTCGGCAAAGCGGCTGGCGGCCTGGCCGAAGGCCTCTTCATTGGCTTTTGCCGCCTGGTCGATAAGGACGGTGAGACGGTGGATGTAGAGATCGGACACTTGGGTACTCCTGTTGATATCTAGGCTTGGAAAGGATCAGCTTCTGGGGGTTGACGGGACACGGCCGGCGCGCAGCGTCGAGCGGATTTCATAGCGGTCGCCCCGCATGATCGAGACGGTGAATTCGAACGGGCCGCGCTCGTCGGTGGTGATGCGCTCGACGACGAAGGCGGGGCTGCCGGCCGGAAGATCGAGCAGTTCGGCATCCGCCGCGCCAACTGCGCCAACGCGGTAATTCTCCCGCGCGGCCACCGGCACGATGCCGTAATGGCGCTCCAGCGCCTCGTAGAGCGAGCCCTGAAGCAGGCCGGCGTCGAGGAAGCCCGGCACGCGCACGGCCGACAGCTGCGCCGTCTGGATGCCGATCGGCTCATTATTGCCGAGCCGCAGGCGCCGGATGCGCACCACCGGATCGCCCTCCTCGATCTCAAGCGCGCCAGCGGCGGCGGCATTGGCCGTGGTCAGGCTGCAATCGAGAAGGCGCGAGCCGGCGACCACGCCCATATTGCCCATCTCCTGGGTGAAGCTGGTCAGTTCTCGCGTGCCGGCGACCAGCGTGGTCGAGCGCACGAAGGTGCCGCGGCCATGTTCGCGCCGCAGCAGCCCAGCCTCCTCGAGATTGCGCAAGGCATGGCGCAAGGTAATGCGGCTGACGCCGAACAGCGCGCACAGCCTGTCCTCGGCCGGGATCTGGTCGCCCGTTGCCCATTCGCCGCTCTTGACGATGGCGCGGATCGCTTCCTCGACCTGATACCAGAGCGGCTCCGGCCTTCTGCGGTCCGGCTGCTGAAAGCTCGCTTCGCTCATCGCACCTGCCTCCACCCTTCCCCCACACGGCCGGCCAGCGCCGCGCCGACCAGTCCCGCCCCCGGGCCGAACTGGCCGGGCTGGATCTCGATGCCGCGCAGATGCGAGGGCAACTGACGGCGCAGCGCCGCCAGCAGCGGCGGCCGTATCACGTCCAGCGCCTCGGCCAACCCGCCTGAGATCAGCACCGCCTGCGGATCGAGCAGCGCCACCGCGCCGGCAAGCGCTGTGCCGAGCTGGCGTGCCGGCACTTCAAGCAAGGTCTGCGCGGCGAGTTCGCCTGCGCGGGCAGCGGCGATCAGCTGGCGGCTGTCGGCGAGCCCGATCTGGCCGGCAAGCGCATCGAGCGCCCGGCCGGAAGCGACACGCTCCAGCCAGCCGCTGCGTTCCGCGCCATCGTCCTTGATGTCGGCGCAGGCCCAGCCGAACGAGCAGGCGCCGCCATGCGCGCCGGCAACGATGCGGCCATTGGCCAGCACTGCCGAACCGATGCCGGTGCCGATGGCCAGCAGGATCGCGTCCGACATGCCGTTCGCGCTGCCTTCGACGGCTTCCGCCAGCAACGCGATCTGCGCGTCATTGCCAAGCGCGATGCGCAGGTCTGGAAAGAGGGTCTGGAGATCGACGCCGTCGAGGAACCGCAGGTTCGGAATCCAGCGGCAGGCCGAGCCCTCGACCAGCCCCGGCACGGCGATGCCAAGCGCCTCGACCGGGCCGGCTTCCGCGCGCAGCGCGTTAATGCGAGCGACAAAAGCATCGAGGCTTGCCGGTGCCGGCTCACGGCTCAGCACCTTCAGTGCGGCGATGTCGCCGGTCGAGATCGCGGCCCGCAGATTGGTGCCGCCGAGATCGATGGCCAGAACCCGCGTCATCGGCTCGACCCTTTGCCGAACGGTGGCGAGAACAGGCCGCTGCCGGCATTCCAGGAATGCGACGCCGCCGCGAAAGCCTGGGCATAGCGCGTGCCGCGCAGGCAGCCGCGCAGCCGGTAGAGCGCGCTGTAGTAGTCGACATAGGGGAAGCTGCTCAGGCCGCGCGCCAGTTCGTATTCCTTGACCGCCTCGTTCCAGGCCTCGAAGCCGTCGCTGACATCGACGAGATGCTCGGGGCGGAAACCGTCATCGTCCTCCCAGTTCTCGCCGAACAGGAGCAATTGCGGCGTGTGCGCCGCATGATCGCTGGCAATGGTCGGCAGGGCCGCGAAGAAGATGCCGGTCTGCGTCAGATGCGCGGCGGCGCGATGGTCCTTGTGCCAGCTGCCGTGCCAATGGGTGATGACGATTTCGGGCCTCAGCTCGCGAATGACGTCGCACACTCCTAGCGCCGTCTCGTCGTTGGAAGGCAGGAAGGCATCGCGCAGGCCAAGGCTACGCGAGGTGACGCCAAGACGCGCGGCCGCCCTGCCCGCTTCTTCTTCCTTCTGCACGCAATAATGCTCGGGGATAAGGCAGGGGTGCCCCTGTTCGCCCATGCTCAAGTGCAGGAAGGTTACCGCGGCCCCGCGCTTGACGGCGGCCGCCGCCAGCGGCCCGGCGATCACCTCGGCATCGAAGGCATGCGCGCCGATCACCAGGATGGAGTGTGCGGCGTAGATCCTGTCCTCGATCATTTCATCCCTCCCCCGGCGCCGACGCCTTCGCGAATCTGGCGGGCGAGCAGACAATACATGATCAGGATGGGCGCCATGGAGATCGCCAGCGAGGCGAACACCAGGCCCCAATCGGTGCGAAACTGGCCGACGAACACGTTGATCGCCAGCGGCACGGTCTTGTGGCGATCGTCGAAGATGAAGATCAGCGGGAAGAAGAAATCGTTCCACACGGCGATTGCCGTGAAGATGGCGACGATCGACACCGCCGGCTTCACCATCGGCAGGATGATCTGGAACAGGATGCGGACCTCGCCGGCGCCATCCATGCGCGCCGCCTCGTCGAGTTCGGAGGGTAAGACGCGCATGAAATTGGCGAAGATGAAGACGGCGAAGGGAATGCGGATCGCCGAATAGACCAGGATCAATCCGGTCAGCGAATCCAGGAGGCCGAGATTGCGCATGAGCGTGAACAGCTCGACCGAGGCCAGCCGGATCGGCAGCATGATGCCGGACAGGAACAGGCCGAGCATGACGGCGTTCCAGCCGAGCCGGTAGCGGCTCAGCGGATAGGCGGCCATGGCCGAGACGACGATGGTGAGCACGACCGCGCCGCCGGTGACGATCAGGCTGTTGATGAAATTATGGCCCAGATCGGCGCGCGTCCAGGCGTTGACGAAATTGTCGAGAGCCCAGCTCCGCGGCAGGCCAAGCCGGTTGCCGTAGATCTCGGCCGTGGTCTTGAAGCAGGAGACGACGAGAATGTAGAGCGGCAACAGCACGGCCGCCGTCCACACGGCCAGCACCGTCCAGCCCGGCAGCCGCTCCAGCTGCCGCGAGAGCGCCGGCCTGCCTGAAATCGCCAGCGCGTTCATAGCTGCACCGTGCGGCGGTCGAAGAAGCGCAGCATCATCAGCGTGCCGAGGCTGAGGATGAGGAACAGCATGGTGCCCAGCGCCAAAGCGAGCCCGATATCGGTGATGCCGACAGCCCCCTCCGCGCCGAAGGCGAGCCGGTAGAAATAGGTTACCAGCGTGTCGGTCGAATAGCTCGGATTGCCCTGCACGCCCTGCATGACATAGACGATGTCGAACTGGTTGAAGGTGTTGATGAAGGACAGCGTCGTCAGCGTGCCGAGCGCCGGCATCAACAGCGGCAGCGCGATCGAGAACAGCATGCGCGCATTGCCGGCGCCGTCGAGCTTCGCCGCCTCGAAAATCTGGCCGGAAATCTGCCGCAGACCCGCCGTGTAGATCAGCACCGGCAGGCCCATCCAGTTCCAGGCGTCGACGGCGATCAGCATGCCAAGCGCCGTATGGCTGTTGCCGAGCACGGTGAGACTGCCCTGGTGCAGGTCGAGCCCGTTCAGCGCCCATTCGACGACGCCGCCCGGCGCCAAAAGCAGCCGCCAGAGCGCGCCGACGATGACCGGGCTCAGCACCGCCGGGAAGAAGAAGACCGACTGAAAGAAGGCGGTCCCTTTGTCGCGCAGGAACAGCAGCCAGGCAAACAAAAGCCCGATGCCGTTCTGGAAGGCCATGATGCCGAAGAACCAGGCGGTGTTGTGCCAGAGCGCGCCGTAGAGACGCGCGCCGCTGGGGAAAACAAACAGCCGCGAGAAATTCGACAGGCCGGCGAATTCCACCATGCGCAGCCCCTTCCAGACAAAGAAGCTGCCCCATAGCGACATCGCCAGGGGATAGAGGACGAACAGGGCATAGACCGCCAGCGCCGGCAGGATGAACAGCACGGCCATGCGCTGCTGCGTGCGCTTCAGGCTCCTTGTGCGGCGAAGGGTGGTCATGCGCTGTTTGTGTCCGGACGAGAGGCCGGCCGCGATGCGACGGGCCGGCTCCTTACTGTTTCGGCTTGAACCAGGTGGCGACGGCGGCCTGCATGTCGGCCGCCAGTTTCTCCGGCGCGATGTTGCCCTCGACCATGTCGATGATCTCCGACTGCAGCACCGAAGAGGCCGTCGGCGACTGCCAGCGAAAGCCGACCAGCGTCAGATAGGGCGTCGAGTTCTTCGACATCGCCATCATCTCGGCCAGCACCGGATCCTTCACCGTGACATCGGTGCGGGCCGGCGGCCAGCCGAGCTCGTCGGCGAACATCTGCGCGAATTCGGCCGAAGCCATGAAGCCCAGCACTTTGGTCGCGGCCTCCTTGTTTTGACTCTCCGAGACCAGACCATAGGAGCCGTCGGAGAAGGCTGAGGTGTAGAGCTTTGCCCCGGCATCGTCGGCCGGAAACGGGAAGATCGAGAATTTCAGCTTCGGGTTCTGCGCCTTGAAGCTGCCGTTCTCGAACGAGCCGCCGAGGAACATCGCCGCCTTGCCGCCAATGAACTGTTGCGTGGCGGTGGTGTAGTCGATGCCGGCGAAGCCATCAGGAAAATAAGGCTTCAGCTCGGCGAAGCGCTTCAGCGCCGCGACATAGCGCGGATCCTCGAAGGTCGCCTTGCCGGTCATCATCTCGTCGTAGAAGCCCGGGCCGTAGACGGTCGGGCCGATGACGCCGACGCCGATCTCAAGCTCCCAGGCCGAGCCGTTGGCGCCGCCGGTGGCGATCGGCGTGATGCCTGCGGCCTTAAGCTTCTCGCAGGCGGCGACGAAATCCTTGTAGGTCTTGGGGATTTCGATGCCCTGGGCGGCGAAGATATCCTGGTTATAGAAGACGCCCATCATCGGCACCGAATAGGGCACGCCATAGAGCTTGCCGTCGGTGCGGCCGCGCGCGCCGCCCAGCGCGGCGTCCGCCATGTTCTTCAATTCGGGCACGCTGTCGTCGAGCGCGTCGAGATAGCCGGCGTCGACGAAGGGCTGCAATTCACCGTAGGCCTTGAGCTGGGCGATGTCGGGCCCGCGGCCGCCGCGCAGGGCGGTGCTCAGCCGGTTCTGGTAATCGGCGTCCGGCGTGAACTGGATGTCGACCTTGATGCCGGGGTTCTTGGCCTCGAAGGCGTCGAAGATGCGGCGCATCGCGGCCTCGTCCTCGGTGCGCCAGCTCCACAGTGTCACCGTGCTGTCGGCCCTCGCCGGCAAGGTGATGAGGACGCCGGCGCAAGCGGCGGCAAGGCCGCCGATCAGGCCAAGGGCGGCGCGCCGGTGAAGTGAAAGCATGCTCATTGCCAGTCTCCCATTGTTTTCTGTCCTTGGCGTCCAGCGGCGCTGCGACGCCGCGAGAGAGTCATTGGCTCCAGCAAAGTCATTATAACGACATAGCAGCGTTCGCAAGAGGTCTGGCACATCTCCTGGATGGCTCCAGCGAGGAAAAACTGGCAACAAGATGCCATCAACATTTTGTTTTCAAACGATAAAACTATCGTAACCGACAAGGCGGAAGAATCTGAAACCGGTCAATACAAAGCTTTTTCGCCGACAGGCTCTTGCGTCACCGCCCGAACTTGTCATAACGTCATCGTGATCGATAGGGAGGATGAGGAATGTCGTTTGCCTGGACTTCGAAACTGGCGCTGGCCGCGGGCCTGGCCATCCTGCCTGCCACGGCATGGGCGCAGTCGGTCAACATCTCCTATTTGACGCACTGGTCGCCGGAGACGGTCGCGCTGCTGGAGGCTGCGGCCAAGGATTATGCCAAGGCCAATCCGGACGTCAGCGTCACCGTGCGCGCCGTTCCCTTTGGTGATCTCCTGACCACGCTGCGCTCGCAAGGCGGCGGCTCGGACGGGCCGACGATCGGCGGCATCTACGATCTGTGGCTGCCGGAACTCGCCCGCGACAAGCTGGTTGCGCCCGCGCCCGACGCGGTGGCCAGCGAGGTCAAGCGCGCGTGGCCGGCGGGCGTCACCAGCGCTGCCTCTGTCGGCGGCAAGCTCTATGGCATTCCCAACGAGATCGACGTCTATGCGCTGAACTACAACAAGGCGCTGTTCAAGCAGGCGGGTATCGCGGCACCACCCAAAACCTGGGACGAGTTCAAGGATGCGGCGAAGAAGCTGACCAACAAGGAGGCCGGCCAGCAAGGTTTCGGTATGATCAACAGCTGGGCGGCCGGCGTCGTCCATCCCTTCGCTTCGCTGCTCGTTTCCAACGGCGGCGAGCTGGTCAAGGACGGCAAGCCGGCGCTGGACAGCCCGCAGGCGGCACAGACCTTCCAGCTCTATGAGGACCTGATCAAGTCGAGCGCCAGCGTGCCGGCGATGGCGACGGCGGATGCCAACACCACGGGTCCGTTCCTCGACAATTTCGTCTCCGGCAAGACCGGCATGATCATCATGGCCAATTGGTGGGAGAGCGCGCTGAAGACCGGCATGGGCGATAAATTCGCGGACATCGCCACCGCGCCGATCCCGGTCGGCCCGAGCGGCGACAAGCCGCATTCGATCTCCTATTCCTGGATGACCGTGGTCAACGCCAATGCCGGCGCGGCCGAGCAAAAGGCGGCGTGGGAATTCCTGGCCTGGCTGAACAATCCGAAATCCGGCAAGAACGGCGCCTCGGCGATGTCCGACATCCTGATGTCGATGGGCATCCTGCCTTCGCGCCTGTCCGACATCGAGGCGCACAAGGACAAGCTCGGCTCGGAATTCCTCTCCGGCTATGTCGGCGTGCTGACCGATGCCAAGCCGTTCCCGGTGGTGCCGGGCGGGCAGGAATTCTCGGAATCCCTGCAGCAGACGCTCGAGGCGTTGCAGTATGGCCAGGTCTCGGCCAAGGATGCGCAGGCGACGGCACAGGCCGACGCCACCTCGATCCTGGAGCGCGCCGCCAAATAATGATCCAGAGGTACCGTGCCTCGGCGGGCATCATGCTTGCGCCCGCCGTGACGCTGATCGGCATCTTCATCCTGTTGCCGATGCTGCTCACCGTCTGGCTGTCCTTTCAGGACTGGTCGACGCAGACGCCGTTTTCCAGCGCCAGCTTCATCGGCCTCGACAATTTCCGCGAGATCTTTGGGGCCTCCTCGGTCGGGCGTGATTTCAAGGGCGCGCTCACCAACACCGCCATCTACACCGCGCTCTCCGTCATCCTCATCCTGCCGCTGTCGGTGGCCTTCGGCCTGATGGTCTACCAGCATGACGTCGCCGGCGGCACGGCGCTGCGGACGGTGCTGTTTTCCACCTACATGGTGCCGATGATCGCGGTGGCGCTGGTGTGGTCGAAGCTCTATTCGCCGAGCGAGGGACCGCTCAACCAGATGCTCGGCCTCATCGGCATTGGCCCACAGCCCTTTCTGTCGTCGCCGCGCTCGGCGCTGGTCTCGATCGTCTTGCTCAATGTCTGGCAGCAGGTCGGCTATTTCACCGTGCTGGCGATCGCGGGCCTCACACAGATCCCGGACAGCCTCTACGAGGCGGCCAAGCTCGACGGCGCCAATCGCTTGGAGCAGTTCCGCTTCATCACACTGCCGCTGATGCGGCGCACGCTTTTGTTCAGCGCCGTCATCGCCATCATCAACGCCGTGCAGGTGTTCGAGCCGGTAGCGCTGATCACGCAGGGTGGGCCGGTCGGCTCGACCAATGTGCTCACCTACCACATCCGCCGCGTCGGCATCGAACGCGCGCAAGGCGGACTGGGTTCGGCGATGGCGGTCATGCTGATGCTGTCGCTGATCGTCGTGGTCTGCGCGCTGTTTGCCCTCGCCAACCGGAAGGATCAGGAATGAGCGGGGGATCGTCGAGCCGGCTGTCACGCAAGCGCCCGTCCGGCCGCAAGGCGCTGCTGGCGACGCTGATGCTGCTGGTCGCCGTCGCCTCGGCTTTCCCGCTGGTGTGGATGGTGCTGTCGAGCCTCAAGACGCCGGCCGAGAGCATGCAGGTGCCGCCGGCGTGGATACCGCACACACCGAGCCTCGACGCCTATGAAAAAGTTTCCGGCGTGGTCAATGTCGGCCGCTCGATGTGGAACTCCCTGGTCATCGCCACGATCACCACCGCCGGCATCCTGAGCACCAGCATGATGGCCGGCTATGCCTTCGCCAAATACCACTTCCCCGCCAAATCGCTGCTGTTTTCGCTGCTGATCGCCACCATGTTCCTGCCGCCGATCGTGACGTTGATCCCGCTCTATCGCCTCGTCGGCTCGATCGGGCTCAATGCCAGCCTGGCCGGCATCATCGTGCCCAATCTGGCAAATGCCTTCGGCATCTTCCTGATGCGCCAGTTCATCGCTGGCGTGCCGGACGACCTCATCGACGCCGCGCGCATGGACGGCGCTTCGGAGTTGCTGATCCTGTTCAAGATCGTGGCGCCCAGCGTCGCGCCGGCGATCGCCGCACTCGCCCTTTTCGCCTTCATCTACCATTGGAACAGCTATCTCTGGCCGCTGACCGTGCTGCAGGGCAATGCCGACGCCTACCCGATCGTCATCAGCCTGAGCCGGCTCTTGAGCTACAATCGTGGCGCGGTGAATACCGGCCTGGTGATGGCCGGCGCGACACTGGCCGTGGTGCCGCCGCTCATCCTGTTCGTCCTGCTGCAGCGCTTCTTCGTCGATTCCATCGTCGGCTCGGCGATCAAGGGATAAAGCAAATCCAGGAAAAGCGTGGAGCGGCTTTCCGTCCGGATTGCGTCAAAGAAAGAGCTTCACCAAGGCAAGCCGACGTAGTTCTCGGCGAGCGCGGTCGACGCGGCCCGCGAGTGCACGAGATAGTCGAGTTCGGCTTCCTGGATGCGCTGACCGAAATCGCCTGTATCGGGGAAGCGGTGCAGCATGGTCGTCATCCACCAGGAAAAGCGCACCGCCTTCCACACCCGCGCCAGCGCCTTTTGCGAATAGGCCTCAATGCCGGCTTGCGACTTCTCCACGTAGAACTGGCGCAAACCGGCGAAGAGATAGCGTACATCGCTGGCGGCGAGGTTGAGACCCTTGGCACCAGTCGGCGGCACGATGTGGGCGGCATCGCCGACCAGGAACAGCCGGCCGAAACGCATCGGCTCGGCGACGAAGGAGCGCAGCGGCGCGATCGACTTTTCGAAGGATGGCCCGGTCGTGACGCTTGCCGCCGTCCGTTCCGGCAAGCGGCGGCGCAACTCGTCCCAGAAACGGTCGTCGGACCAGGCCTCGACATGGTCGTCCTGCGGGCACTGCACGTAGTAGCGGCTGCGATGCGTCGAACGCATCGAGCACAGCGCAAAACCCCGCTCGTGATTGGCGTAGACCAGTTCGTGATCGGCCGGCGGCACTTCGGCGAGCACGCCGAGCCAACCGAACGGATACTGCCGCTCGAAGGTTTTCAGCGCGCGCTCCGGCACCGATTTGCGGCTGACGCCGTGATAACCGTCACAGCCGGCGATGAAATCGCAATCGATGCGATGAGAGACGCTGTCCTTGTCGTAGGTGACGAACGGTGCGGCGCCATCGAAACCATGCAGCGCAACGTTGGCCGCCTCGTAGACCGTGGTCAGCCCGACCGCCTCGCGCTTGTCCATCAAATCATGCGTCACTTCGGTCTGGCCATAGACGGTGACATGCTTGCCGCCGGTGAGTGCGGCGAGATCGATGCGGTGCAGGCGCCCGTCGAAAGCCAGCGAAATGCCGGAATGCGGCAGGCCTTCGGCATGCAGCCTTGCGGCAACACCAGCCTCTTCCAGCAGTTCCACCGTGCCCTGTTCCAGCACCCCTGCCCGCACGCGGCCAAGCACATGCTCGCGGCTCGATCGTTCCAGAATGACCGTCTCGACGCCGATGCCGGCCAGAAGCTGGCCAAGCAGCAGGCCGGAGGGTCCCGAGCCGATAATGGCGACCTGCGTGCGCATCAGTGACCGAGGCTTTCGATCTGTCCGGCCAGTTCGGCGGCGAGCCGCAACGACGCGGCGCTGGCGACGACCATCTGTGGCAGCAACAGCCATTCCAGCATCCAGGCCGCGCCCGAGCGCTCCTGTTCATGCACCAGTGCCTGATGCATGCCGGAAAGCTGCATGGCGTTGAAGCGGGCCAGCGCCACCAGCGCCTCGGCCTTCACCGGGTTCTGCTTGTGCGGCATGGCCGACGAGCCGCCGCCGCCGGAGAGCGTGATGTCGATTCCGCCCTGCGCCATCAGCGCGATGTCCTGGCCGAACTTCCCAAGGCTGCCGGTCAGCAGCGACGCCAAGCCGGCGAAGTCGGCGAGCGCGTCGCGCTGGCTCTGCCATTGCGCTGCATCGGCAAGGCCGAGTTTTGCGGCAAGCGCGGCGCGCACCGCCGGCCCCTTGTCGCCGAGCTTTTCCAGCGTGCCGGCGGCGCCGCCGAATTGTACCACGAGCAGGCGAGTGGACTGTTCCGATAGCCTCTCCTGATGCCTTTGCAGCGGCGCCCGCCACGCCATGATGCGATCCGCCACTTTGACCGGGATCGCCGGCTGCATGCGGGTCATGCCGGCCAGTGCCCTGCCGCCAAAGCGCTCCTCAAGCGAGGTGAGGCGCAAAACGGTTTCGGTCAGCAGCAGACCGATATGCTCGACGATCGCTTTCAGCCGAAGCACCAGGCTCGTGTCGATGACGTCCTGGCTGGTCGCACCGAAATGCACCTTGTCACCATGCGGTTCACCGACCGCCACCCTGATCTGGCGCACCAGTTCCGGCACCATCACGCCGTCCTTGGCGACACCCGCCCTGAGCAAGGCGGTGTCCGGCCGGAACGTACCAAGTGCCGTCACAATCGCTGCCGCGGCTTCCCTGCCGATGATCCCGTTTCGGGCCTCCGCTTCCGCCAGCGCGCGCTCGAACGCCAGCGCCGCCTCGATTTCCGCCTCGACGGAAAAATGCCGCGATGCCTCCTCGTCACCGAGGAGTGCGGAGAGCAGCGGATGGTCGAAGGGCGATACGGTCATGTCTTGCTTCTCCTGACCATCAACTGTCGAAGAAGACCGTTTCCTTCTCCCCCTGGAGATGGACGTCGAAGACGTAAATGTCGCCCTGGCGCTCGGCGATCAGCGTCGGCACGCGGACGCGGTGCTCGATGCGCGCCAGGATCGGATCCTCGCCATTGGCCTTTTGCTCGTCGGAGAAATAGAGCCGTGTGTGCAGGCCGACATTAATGCCGCGCGCGACGATCCACAGTGTGACGTGCGGCGCCATCAGCCTTCCATCCCGGAACGGCACCCGGCCGGGCTTGATCGTCTCGAATGCACAGACGCCGGTTTCCATGTCGGTCGGGCACCGGCCCCAGCCGAAAAAGTTCGGATCGGCCGCGCCGCGCATCTCGGTCGGCGAATTGTAGAGCCCGTCCGCATCCGCCTGCCAGATCTCGATCAAGGCGTCCTTGAGCGGCGTGCCGGTGCCGTCGAGCACGCGGATTTTGAGACCGATGCGCTCGCCCTTGGTCTTGTCGCTGACCATGGTCGAGCCAAGATCGGTCGCATAGACGCCACTGATGCCGCAGAAGTTCGGCGTCAGCCCGATATAGACGTATGGTCCCGCGGTCTGCGAAGCGCTTTCCCTGAGCCGGTCGAGCGACTGGGCCATCAATTGCCCTCCAGCCGGTTTTCGAACAGCGACGAGCGGCGGCCGCGCAGCACGATGTCGAACTTGTAGGCGAGCGCATCCATCGGAATGGTCGCCTGCGTGTCGAGGATGGCCGTGAGCGCCTCGATGGCCGCCTTGTCGGCGATGCCGCGCACGATCGGGCACTTCCAGATCAGCGGGTCACCCTGGAAATACATCTGCGTGATCAGCCGCTGCGCGAAGCCGTGGCCGAAAACCGAGAAATGGATGTGCGCCGGGCGCCAGTCATTGGGACCATTCGGCCAGGGATAGGGCCCGGGCTTGACGGTGCGGAAGGCATAGCCACCATCCTCGGCTGTAATGGTGCGGCCGCAGCCACCGAAATTCGGGTCGAGCGGCGCCAGATAGCCGTCCTTCTTGTGGCGGTAGCGGCCGCCGGCATTGGCCTGCCAGAATTCGATGAGCACGCCGGGAACGCCAACGCCTCGCTCATCGAGCACACGCCCATGGACGATGATGCGTTCGCCGATGGCGCTCTCGCCCGGCCTGGCGAAATTATGGATCAGGTCGTTGTCGATCTCACCCAGCATGGCGTGGCCGAAGACCGGTCCGGCTATTTCCGACAGCGTGTTGTCGAAGGACAAAAGCGCCTTTTGCGGCGAGCGCAGCACCGAACTCTTATAGCCCGGCGTCAGCGCCGGAGGATGCCATGTCCGGTCGCGCTGGAAGAAGGCGCCGGTCTCGGGCTTCCGGTTCGAGCCCGACTCAGCGGGCATTGTCGGCTCCGTCCATTTCCGAAAACACGTCCTTGGCTATTCTGAAGGCACGGTTGGCGGCCGGCACACCGGCATAGATGGCGACATGCAGGAACGCCTCGCAGATATCGTCGCGCGTCGCACCGGTGTTGGCGGTGGCGCGCACATGCAGGGCGACCTCCTCATCATGGCCGAGTGCCGCCAGCAGCGCCAGCGTGACGATCGAGCGCTCGCGTTTGCTGAGGCCCGGCCGGGCCCACACAGTCCCCCAGGCTGCCTCGGTGATCAGTTCCTGGAAGGGTTGATCGAAATCGGTGGCGGCGACCTCGGCCCGATCGACATGCCGATCGCCGAGCACCGCGCGCCGCACCGCGAGGCCAGTGCGATATCTGGCTGCGTTGCCGGGGACTTCATCCATGGTTTTCTGCTCCAGGGGCAAACGATGCGACAAAATCGCGGATCAGCGCGGTGAGCGCCTCAGGCTGTTCGACGCAGGGAATATGTCCAGCGTCGCGGATGATCTCGAAACGCGAACCGGGGATCAGAGCGGCCAGCGACCGGACGAGAGCGGGCGGCGTCGAGCCGTCCTGGTCACCGACGACGCAGAGCGTCGGTACCGCGATGCGGCGTGCTGCATCGGTAAAATCGGCGGCGCGGATGGCTGCGCAAGTCCCAACGTAACCGGCGACAGCCTGCCGGGTCATCATGTTCCAATAGCCGTCCAGTTCGGCCACCCGCGCGGTGTGGAAGGCGGGAGTGAACCATAGTTTGAGCACGCCATCGGCAATGGCCTGGATGCCCTTGCGTTCGACGACCGCGATGCGGGTGTTCCAGCTCTCATTGGTGCCGATCTTGTGGGCCGTGTCGCACAGGATCATGGCCTCGACGATCCCGGGGCGCCTGGCGTAGAGCCCTTGTGCGATCATGCCGCCGACCGAAAGGCCGCACAGCACGACCTTCTTCAAGCCGAAATGATCGATGAGCCCCGAGAGATCGTCGACATGATCGTCGATCGACTTGATCTCGCCGATGTCGGACAGCCCGTGGCCGCGCTTGTCATAGACCAGCAAGGACATTTCCCCATCGAGCGCCGAGACAATATCGTCCCAGATGCGGAAGTCGGTGCCGAGCGAATTGATGAATATGATCGCGCGCGCATTGTCGGTGGCCTTGAGGTGGCGATGGTGCAGCGTGATGCCGCCGATGGTGACGAATGACACGATTTCGATCCTCCACCTCCACATTGCACAAGGCATTTGGTTCGGTAAAATGATATTTTGCGCCATTTCATTAACTCGGGGGTTATCAAATCCATGGCCGAGAGCCGCATCCGCTTTCGTCATCTGCAGGCCTTCCTGGAGGTCGCGCGGCAGGGCAGCGTTGCCCGCGCCGCCGATTTCCTGCATGTCAGCGCCCCGGCGGTGACCAAGACGTTGCGTGAGCTGGAAGAGGCGCTCGGTGTCGCCGTTGTCGAGCGTGACGGGCGCGGTATCCGGGTCACAAGGCTTGGCGAGATCTTCCTCAGCCATGCCGGTTCGGCGATCACGGCGTTGAAACGCGGCGTCGATTCGGTTCGCCAGGACGACGCCATCAACCGGCATCCGATCCGCATCGGCGCGCTGCCGACCGTGTCGGCGAAGGTCATGCCCAAGGCCATGAGCCTGTTCCTTGGGGAAAATACCGGCGCGGCGATCAAGATCGTCACCGGCGAAAACGCGGTGCTTCTTGAGCAATTGCGCACCGGCGCGCTCGATCTTGTCGTCGGTCGGCTGGCAGCGCCCGAAAACATGACCGGCTTCTTCTTCGAGCATCTCTATTCCGAACAGGTGCTGTTCGTGGTGCGGGCCGGACATCCGCTGCTCGAACCGGGAGCGGATATCTTCGCCAGGCTCGATGAATTCCCGGTGCTGATGCCGACCCGGGAATCCGTCATCCGCCCCTTCGTCGATCGCCTGTTCATCACCAACGGCATGACCGCGCCGGCGACCGAGATCGAAACCGTCTCGGATTCGTTTGGCCGCTCCTTCATGCGGCAGAGCAATGCGGTGTGGATCATTTCGGCCGGCGTGGTTGCGAACGAGATCGCCAGCGGCGCCTTCGTCGCCCTGCCGGTCGACACCGAGGAAACCAAGGGACCGGTCGGCCTGACGATGCGCACCGATACGGCGCCATCGCCGGCCTTCACCATCCTGCTGCAGACCATTCGCGAGGCGGCAAGGCCGGGCAAGTGAGGCGTCGGATCATTTGGACCGCTCCGTCTTTGCCGGAAATCTCCTAACCCAGAGGTTAATGAAACACCGCAAAATATCATTTTACCGAACCAAAACGCTGGTGCACTGTGCCGATGGAGGAGCCACAGAGGGAGGAACGTATGACCCATTCTATCGGCAGCAAATCCAGCATTAGCGACATTTCGCGACGCCAGTTCATCGCCACCTCGATCGCCGGCGGCGCCGCGCTCGCGCTCGGCGGCAAGAGCGCTTTCGCCCAGGCGGGCGAAACGCTCAAGGTCGGCTTCGTCAGCCCGCGCACCGGGCCGCTGGCCGGCTTCGGCCAGACCGACGGCTATGTGCTCGACCTTGCCCGCAAGGCGCTCGCCGGCGGCCTTGAGATCGGCGGCAAGAAGTACAGCGTTGAAATCCTCGACCAGGACACGCAGTCCGATCCCTCCCGCGCCGGCCAGCTCGCCAAGGACCTGATCAACAACCAGGCCATCGACCTGATGCTCGCGGTGTCGACGCCCGAGGTGATCAACCCGGTGGCCGATGCCTGCGAGGCCGCAGGGGTGCCCTGCCTGTCGACCGTCATGCCGTGGGAGGCCTGGTATTTCGGCCGTGGCGCGAAGCCCGGCGCGCCCTCGCCGTTCAAATGGACCTATCATTTCGGCTTCGGCGTCGGCGAGTTCTTCAAGACCTATATTTCGCAATGGAACCTGATCGAGACCAACAAGAAGGTCGGCGTCATGTATCCCAACGACGCCGACGGCAACGCCATCCGCGCCAATCTGGCGCCGCTCCTGGCCAAGCAAGGTTTTACGATCGTCGATCCCGGCGCCTACGAGACCGGCACCACCGACTATTCCTCGCAGATCGCGCTGTTCAAGCAGGAAGGCGTCGAGATCTTCAACTCCTTCCCGATCCCGCCTGACTTCGCCGCCTTCTGGCGCCAGGCGGCACAGCAGGGGCTGATCAAGCAGATCAAGATCGCCCAGGTCGCCAAGACCGGCCTGTTCCCGTCCGACATCGAGGCGCTCGGCGACCTCGGCATGAAGATTTCGAGCGCCGCCTATTGGCACAAGGCCTTCCCCTACAAGTCGCCGCTGACCGGCGTTTCGGGCACCGAGCTCGCCGACGGCTACGAGGCAGCGAGCGGCAAGCAGTGGACGCAGCAGCTCGGCGCCTCGATGTCGCTGCTGGACGCCGGCTTCGAAGCGCTGAAGGCCAGCACCGACGCCAAGGACAAGGCGGCGGTGGCCAAGGCGCTGAGCACGCTGAAGACCGAGACTATGATCGGCAAGGTCGATTTCACCAGCGGCCCTGTCGCCAATGTCTCGCCCGGCCCGATCATCGGCACGCAGTGGGTGGCCGCCAAGGAAGGCAGCAAATTCCCGCTCGACTATGTGGTGACCGAAAACGCCACCGATCCGAAGGTGCCTGTCGAAGCCAAGCTCCAGCCTTACAACGGCTGATGGACCGCAGACGAGGTGGTGACCCATCCGCAACAACAGGCTGTTCTCGTTGCCGCCGGCATCCACAAGCGCTTCGGTGCGCTTGTGGTGCTGGATGCGGTCGATTTCGCCATGGCGGCCGACGAGGCGGTCGGCATTGTCGGGCCGAACGGCGCCGGCAAGACGACGCTGCTCAGCGTGCTTTCCGGCGCCTTTCCGCCGAGTGCGGGCACGGTCAGGTTCAAAGGCGATGACGTGACGTCCTTGCCGGCGACGCAACGTTGCCGGCTCGGGCTGGTGCGCACGCATCAGGTGCCCAAACCATTCAGCGGCATGACCACTTTCGAGAATGTCTTCGTCGCGGCCTCGCACGGCGCCGGGCTCGGGCGGGACGAGGCCTATGAGGAGGCGCTCGGCTCGCTGAAGCTGTGCGGCATGCTTGATATTGCCAACCGCCGCGCCGAGACGCTCGGACTGCTCGACCGCAAGCGGCTGGAACTGGCGCGCGCGCTGGCGGCAAGGCCCACGCTGCTGCTGCTCGACGAGATCGGGGGCGGCCTGACCGACGGCGAAGCCGGTGAGCTCGTCGGCACGATCAAGGAATTGCGCCGCCGCAAGATCGGCATCGTCTGGATCGAGCACATCGTCCACATCCTGCTGCAAGTGGCCGAACGGCTGATCTGCATGGATGCGGGAAAAATCATCGCCGACGGCGAGCCGCAAGCCGTCATGGCCGATCCGGAGGTCGTGCGCGCCTATCTCGGCGGAGGCCCGAAATGAGCCTGCTGTCGGTTGAGGATCTCGTTGTCCGCCACGGCCTGCTGCAGGCGGTGCGCGGCGTCAGCTTCCGCATCGAACGCGGCGAGACGCTGGCGCTGGTCGGTGCCAACGGCGCCGGCAAGACGACGCTGCTCAGGGCAATTGCCGGCGCGCACCAGCCGGCGGCCGGCCGCGTGCTGCTGGACGGCGCCGATCTTACCAACGTGCCGTCGCACAAGCGCGTCGGCATGGGCATCGCGCTGGTGCCTGAAGGGCGAAAACTCTTCGTGCAGATGACGGTCGAGGAGAACCTTCTGCTCGGCAGAACCGCCGGCCGGCCGGGCGAGTGGAGCGTCGACAGGGTGCTCGACATGTTTCCCAATCTGAAGCCGCGCCGCCATGCCAAGACGGGCCACCTCTCAGGCGGCGAGCAGCAGGCGACGGCGATCGGCCGGGCGCTGATGAGCAACCCGGAAGTGCTTTTGCTCGACGAGGTTTCGCTCGGCCTGTCGCCGCTGATCGTCGACCGTGTCTACGCGGCCCTTCAGGGGCTGATGGCTTCCGGCACGACGATCATCCTGGTCGAGCAGGACCTCAGCCGCGCGCTGTCGGTCTCCGACAGGGTGATCTGCATGCTCGAAGGGCGCGTGGCGCTCGAAGGGCCGAGCAAGGCGGTGTCGCGCGACGAGGTGACGAAAGCCTATTTCGGCCTGCACCGGAAAAGTCCCGGGAGCGTTCCGGCATGAGCAACCAGATCATCCAGGGCATCCTGCTCGGCGGCTACTACGCGCTGATCGCCTGTGGCCTGTCCTTCATGTTCTCGGTGATGCGCATCATCAACCTCGCCCATGGCAGCCTTGCCGTGTTCGCGGCCTTTGCGCTGTGGTGGCTCGCCTCGCGGTTCCATATCCCGCCCTTTGTCGGCCTGCTGATCGTGCTGCCGCTGATGGCGGCGATCGGCTGGGCGCTGCAGCGTTTCCTGCTCGAACGCAGCGCGCGTGGCGGTGCGCTGCTGCCGATCCTGACCACGTTTGGGCTGGCGATCGTCATCGACAACATGCTGTTCGAGCAGTTCGGCGCCGACACGCGTTCGCTGGCGCCCTATATCGGCAGCCTGTCCTATGATTCCTGGGAATGGCCAGGCAACATCTATGTCGGCAAGCTCGCCGTGATCATGTTCGCCACCGCCGTGATCCTGCTGGGCGGGCTGCAGCTGTTCCTCACCCGCACCCGGCTTGGCCGCTCGATCCGCGCCACCTCGGAAGACCCCGATACGGCAGGCCTGGTCGGCGTCGATGCGCGTCGCGCCAATGCCATCGCCGCTTCCATCGCCATGGTCACGGTCGGCCTTGCCGGCGCCTTTCTGGGCATGCGCGCCACCTTCGATCCCTATGCCGGCGCGCCGCAACTGCTGTTCGCTTTCGAAGCCGCTGTGATCGGCGGCGCCGGTTCGCTGTGGGGAACGCTGGTCGGCGGCATCGTGCTGGCGCTTGCGCAGACAGTCGGCGCGCAAGTGCATCCGCAAGGCTTTCTGATCGGCGGCCATGCCGTGTTCCTCGTCGTGCTGTTCGTGCGGCTGTCCACGTCGGGCCTTGGCCTGCGCGGCCTGCTGCGCCTGCCTTCGCGGAGCGCGTCATGAGCGCCGTTTCGTCCTCGCCGATCATCGAGCGCGGCACGACGACGTCGCGGATCGCGGCGATTGCGGTCGCTGTCATCATCGCGCTGCTCGCCATCGCGCCGCAGTTCCTCTCGGCGGGCGCGGTCGACCGCATGACGGCATTGTTCATCTATGTGATCCTGGCGGCGATGTGGAACGCACTGGCCGGATTCGGCGGCCTGGTTTCCGTCGGCCAGCAGGTGTTCTTCGGGCTCGGCGCCTATTTCGCCATCCGGCTGGCCGATGCCGGCCTCAACCCTTTCGCCTCGCTTTTCGTATCGGCGATCGTTGTCGGCGTTGTCTCCTGGCCGCTGTCGTTGTTCATGCTGCGGCTGAGGAATGGCGAGTTCGCCATCGGTATGTGGGTGATCGCGGCGCTGACGCATCTCCTGGTCAATCTCGACCGGCTGGTGCAAGGCGAAACCGGTACGTCGCTGATCTCGCTCAACGTCTACGATGCCGGCACCAGACGGGTGGCAATCTACTGGCTGGCGCTGGCCTCGATGACCGCCCTGCTCGGCATCCTGTTCGGCCTGCTGCGCGGCAGCACGGGTGCCGCCATCCGCGCCATCCGCGACAATGAGGATGCCGCCGCCTCGGTCGGCGTGCGCGTCACCGGCACCAAGCGGCTTTTGTTCGTGCTTGCCGCCTTCGGCATCGGCGTTGCCGGTGCGCTGTGGCTGGCGACCTCCATCACCTTCCAGCCGAAAACCTACTTCAACGTCCAATGGACCGCCTACATGATCTTCATGGTGCTGGTCGGCGGCATCGGAACGTTCGAGGGCGCCATCCTTGGCGCGCTGGTGTTCTTCCTCATCGAGACCTGGTTCGGCGGCACCGGGGTCTGGTACCTCGTCGGCCTCGGCGCCACCGCCGTGCTGTTCTCGCTGTTCTTGCCGCGCGGCCTGTGGGGGACGATCGAGGGGCGCTTCGGCTTGCGCCTGCTCCCGGTCGGCTACCGCGTCAGGCTTCCGGGAAATGCTCCGGCCGATGACGGCAGCGCCCCCTCGCCGGAGCGAACCACACTTGATCAGGAGAAGGCATGACCATGCTTTTCGGCAAGACGATCCTCATCACCGGCGTTGCCTCCGGCATCGGCGCTCGCACGGCGGAACTCGCCGGCCAGCTTGGCGCGGACGTGATCGGCGTCGATGTACGCGAGCCGGCGGCAGCGGTGGGCAGTTTCGTCAAGGCCGATATCTCGTCGAAGGCCGGCGTCGATGAGCTGGTCGCGCGCCTGCCACAGCGCATCGATGCGCTCTGCAACGTCGCCGGCCTCTCCGGCAACACCGGCGCGGTGTCGACGCTGGCCGTCAACTTCTTCGGGCTGCGGGCGCTTTCGGAAGGGCTCGCGCCCAGACTTCGCGAAGGCGGCGCCATCGTCAATGTCGCCTCGATCGCCGGCTACGGCTGGCGCGCCAATCTCAACCGAGCGGCCTCGATGGTCGGCATCGAGGGTTTCCCGGATGTCGCCAAGGTGGTCGCCGATCATGCGGTCAGGAACGAGGAAGGCTATCCCGTCTCGAAGGAACTGCTCCTGCTGTGGACCTTTCGCGCGGCGCACCAGGATCTGTTCAAACGCCGTGGCATCCGCGTCAATGCAGTGAGCCCGGGACCGGTCGAGACGCCGATCCTGAAACAGTTCCGCACCGTGCTTGGCGATGCCCGGGTCGACAGCGACATTGCCAGGGTCGGACGGGCCGGCACATCGGGCGATATAGCGCCTGTCGTGCTGTTCCTATGCTCGGACGGCGCGCGCTGGGTCAACGGCGCCAACGTGCCGGTCGACGGCGGCCTCGAAGCATCGATCAACGCCGAAGTGCTCGGCTTCTAACCGCGAAGCTCCAGACGGAGCGAGGGAGACAATCATGGATATCGGACTTCTGATCGACGGCGACAAAAGGGATGCGTCCGGCGCGGCCGCCTACGAGCGCATGGACCCGTTCACCGGCAAACTGGCAACGCGCGCTGCCGCTGCCAGCGTTGCCGACGCCAATGCTGCCGTGGAAGCCGCGGCCGCTGCCTTTACGACGTGGTCGAAGACCGGGCCGGGCGAGCGCCGCGCCTTGCTGTCCAAGGCGGCCGACGTCATGGCCTCCAAGGTCGGCGAATTCACCAAATTGATGATGGAAGAGACCGGGGCTACCGGCCCCTGGGCCGGTTTCAACGTGATGCTGGCGGCCAACATGCTGCGCGAGGCGGCGGCGATGACGACGCAGATTTCGGGCGAGATCATCCCTTCCGACAAGCCGGACACGATCGCCATGGCGATCCGCCAACCCGCCGGCGTGTGCCTCGGCATCGCGCCGTGGAATGCGCCGGTCATCCTCGGTACCCGTGCCATCGCCATGCCGATCGCCTGCGGCAACACGGTGGTGCTGAAGGCCTCCGAAATGTGCCCCGGCACACACCGGTTGATCGGTCAGGTGCTGGTCGAGGCCGGCCTGCCCAAGGGCGTCATCAATGTCGTCACCAACGACCCCAAGGATGCCGCTGCGATCGTCGAGGCGCTGGTCGCGCATCCCTCGGTCAAGCGCGTCAACTTCACCGGCTCGACCAAGGTCGGGCGCATCATCGCCGAGCTTGCCGGGCGGCATCTGAAGCCGGCGCTGCTCGAACTCGGCGGCAAGGCGCCGCTGCTGGTTCTTGACGACGCCGACATCGACGCAGCGGTCAATGCGGCAACCTTCGGCGCCTTCATGCATCAGGGCCAGATCTGCATGTCGACCGAGCGGCTGATCGTCGATGAGAGGATCGCCGACGAATTCGTTTCCAAGCTGGCCGCCCGCGCGTCGAGCCTGCCGGCCGGCGATCCGCGTGGCCATGTCGTGCTGGGCTCGCTGATCAGCAGCCAGGCGGCCGACAAGATGGAGGAGCTTGTCGCCGATGCCGTCGCCAAGGGCGCCAAGCTTGCCGCCGGCGGCAAGCGTGCTGGTACCGTTGTCGAGGCAACGCTGCTCGACCATGTGACGCCTGCCATGCGCGTCTATGCCGAAGAGTCCTTCGGGCCGGTCAAGCCGGTGATCCGGGTGAAGGGCGAGGACGAGGCGGTGCATGTCGCCAACGACACGGAATACGGCCTGTCGTCGGCGGTGTTCAGCCGCGACATCAAGCGTGCCATGGCGGTCGCCGCGCGCATCGAGGCGGGCATCTGCCACATTAACGGGCCGACCGTCGGCGACGAGGCGCAGATGCCGTTCGGCGGCGTCAAGGGCTCGGGCTATGGCCGCTTCGGCGGCAAGGCCTCGATCGCCGAATTCACCGATTTGCGCTGGGTGACGATCGAGGACCCCGGCCAGCACTATCCGTTCTGAGCCGGCCTCGTCTCGCTGTCGGCAATACGGACCAAACGGCCAGGGACGGCGTGAAGCGAACGCTGGCGGATCGCATCAGACCGGGGGCCAGTACGATGCAGCCAGTGTCGATGCCGCCGCCCGTGCGGTTGAAGGCATCGGTGATGTTGCTGACCGGCTCGGCGCAAAAGAACGGCTCGCCGGGCGGCGTGTAGAGAACAAGGAAATCGAGCGGCGCCTCGGCCTCGATGTCCAGTCGCCGTCCGTGTTCGGGCCAGGAGATCCGGGCGCGGCGCGCCCATCCGGTGAAAACCGTGTCGAAGTCCACTTCCGATACGTCGAAACCGATGGACGGGTCGGCTCCTGCCGGCGGCAGGACATGCCGGACGGGCAGGACCTCCGTGTCCGTCTCCCACATGCCTGACACCGGCGCCTGGACATGCGCCCACGGCGTCGACGGGAAATAGGGATGGAGGCCGAAGCCAACCGGCATCGGTGCGTCCGACAGGTTGCGTACCTTGATGGTCACGCAAAGCCTGCCGTCAGCCAGCGTTATCTCTTGCTCGGCTTCATAGCTCCACGGCCAGGAATCGGCGGCGTGGCGATAGCGCAGGACGATCGTGCCGGCTTCATGCCTGACGACCACCCAGGGCCGGCGCCAGCCATGACCATGCTCACGATGAGGATCGTCGGCAGTCGTCGGAAGCCGGATGGTGCGTCCCGCGAACTCGAACCGGCCGCCCCTTATGCGATTGGAATAGGGAACGAGCGGGAAGCAGGCCATGGCGCCGGCATCGCGGCTACGGATCGCCGCTGGATCGGCCGGGCGCAGCCAATCCACCACGGCGCCATCTTGCCACCATCGATACGACGCCAGCGCACCGCCGGCGGCCGGAGCAATGTCGACTGTTGCGATGCCATCGCTGACCGAGACCAGTTCCGTGTGCTGCGCGGCAATGGCAGCGAGATTCTTTGTCATCGGCGCTCCCCCGTCCCTTGACTCCAATCGCCACGGCGATAAGACATATCATATGAATAGTATGAAGAATAAGAAATCTTTTAACACGGCACGGACGTCGCGGGTTGCCATGGCGGTTTCCAGCGGCTCCACCGCATTGCACGCGACCGTCGTCGAGCAGATCGGCCTGCGCATCGTGCAGGGCGACTTCCTGCCCGGCGAGGCGCTGCCCAATGCCGACGATTCCAGCGAGATGCTGGGGGTCAGCCGCACGGTGCTGCGCGAGGCGATCAAGGTTCTGGCGGGCAAGGGGCTGGTCGAATCGCGACCGAAGACCGGCACGCGGGTGCGCCCACGCTCCGACTGGAATTTCCTTGATCCGGACGTGCTGTCATGGCGCTACACCGGCGGTGTCAGCGCCGACGATGTGCGGGCGCTGTTCGAACTGCGCCGCGCCATCGAACCGATGTCGGCAGCACTTGCCGCCCAGCGCGCCACGCCGGCACAGATTGCCGAGATCCAGGCGGCACTCGCCGAAATGGAAGCGGTGAGCGACGATGGCGACCGCTTCGCCAAACCCGATCTGGTGTTCCACCAGACCATCCTGCGCATGACCGGCAATGAGCTGATCGGCTCGCTGGCGGCACTGGTCGAAACCGCGCTGGTGATGAGCTTTCGCCTCTCCAACGACAATCCGGAAGGCCAACGCCATTCCTTGCCGCTGCATCGCGAGGTGGCCGAGAAGATCGCCGCCGGCGACGCCGCCGGTGCGCAGAAGGCACTGCTGGTTCTCATCGACAATGCCGAGGACGACGTGCGCCGCAGCGTCGAGAACCGCAACAGACGCCGCCAGGATCGGGGCCAGCAATCGTGACCGACACCAAACGCAAACTGCGGTCCGAAGCCTGGTTCGGCGGTGAAGGCAAGAACGCCTTCATGCACCGCAGCTGGATGAAGAATCAGGGCATCCCGGCCGACGCCTTCGACGGCCGCCCGGTGATCGGCATCTGCAACACATGGTCGGAGCTGACGCCGTGCAATGCGCATCTGCGGGCGCTGGCCGATCACGTCAAACGCGGCGTCTACGAGGCCGGCGGTCTGCCGCTCGAGTTCCCTGTCATGTCGCTGGGCGAAAGCAACATGCGTCCCACAGCCATGCTGTTTCGCAATCTGGTCAGCATGGATGTCGAGGAATCCATTCGCGGTAACCCCATCGACGGCGTCATCCTGCTGGTGGGCTGCGACAAGACCACCCCGGCGCTCTTGATGGGGGCCGCCTCGTGCAATCTACCGACCATCACCGTTTCCGGCGGGCCGATGCTCAACGGCAAGTTCCGTGGGCAGGATATCGGCTCGGGTACCCATGTCTGGAAATTCGCCGAGGAAGTGAAGGCCGGCCGCATGCCGGTCGCCGACTTCCTCGCCGCAGAACAGGGCCAGAGCCGGTCGGCCGGCAGTTGCATGACCATGGGCACGGCCTCGACCATGGCCAGCATGGTGGAAGCACTCGGCATCGGCATGCCGGACAACGCCGCGATCCCGGCCGTGGATTCGCGCCGTGGCGTGCTCGCGCAGATGGCCGGACGCCAGATCGTCGATCTGGTCCGCAGGGACGTGAAGATTTCGGACATTCTCACGAAGCAAGCGTTCGAGAACGCCATTCGCGTCAATGGCGCGATCGGCGGCTCGACCAATGCGGTGCTGCATCTGATCGCCATCGCCAACCGGATCGGTGTCGATCTCAGCCTCGAAGACTGGGACCGCCTTGGCCGCGACGTTCCAACCATTGTCGACCTGATGCCGTCGGGCCGGTTCCTTATGGAAGATTTCTACTATGCCGGGGGGCTGGCTGCGGTCATGGCGTCGCTTGATGAAGTGGGGCTTCTTCATCGCGACGTCATGACCGTCAGCGACAAGACGATCGGCGCGTTGATCGACGGCGCGCCCAACTACAACCGCGAGGTTATCCGGCCGCTGAGCGAGCCATTGACCGAGCAAGGCGGCATCTCGATCCTGCGCGGCAATCTGGCGCCCAATGGCGCGGTCATCAAGCCGTCGGCGGCAACGCCGGAACTGATGCAGCATCGCGGCAAGGCGGTCGTGTTCGAGAACATCGAGCATTACTACGCCCGCATCGACGATCCGGAGCTGGATATCGACGCCTCCTCGGTGATGGTGCTGAAGAATTGCGGGCCGCGCGGCTATCCCGGCATGGCCGAGGTCGCCAACATGCCGCTGCCGGCGAAGCTGCTCAGGCAGGGCGTCTCCGACATGGTGCGCATCTCGGATGCACGCATGAGCGGCACGGCCTACGGCACGGTGGTGCTGCATGTCGCGCCGGAGGCCGCGGCCGGTGGCGCGCTGGCCTTGGTGCGCGACGGCGATCTCATCGAGCTCGATGTCGCCGGCCGCCGGCTTGAACTGCTGGTATCGGACGAGGAGCTAGCGATCCGCCGCCGCGACTGGAAGCCGCCGGAGCCGCCTGAAGGCGGCTATCAGAGCCTCTATGTCGAGCGCGTGCTGCAGGCCGACAAGGGCTGCGACTTCGACTTTCTCGTCGGCCGGCGCGATGCCGGCATCCCCCGGCATTCCCATTAGAGAGGCGCGCCATGACGGATGAAATCGGCTACGCCATCTACCCAAGCCTCAAGGGCCGCAGCGTCTTCATAACCGGCGGCGGCAGCGGCATCGGCGAAAGCCTGGTGCGCCATTTCTGCGCGCAAGGCAGCCGCGTCGCCTTCGTCGATCTGGCGGAGGAGCCTTCGAGGCATCTGGTCGAGGCGATCGCGGCCGAAGGACACCCAGCGCCGCTGTTTATTCCGTGCGATCTGCGCGATGTCGAGCAGCTACAGGCGGCAACCGCGCAGGCGATGCGGCACAATGGCCCGATCCAGGTGCTGTGCAATAATGCCGGCAACGATGACCGCCATCAGACCAAGGACGTGACGGTGGCCTATTGGGACGACCGCATGGCGGTCAACCTGCGCCACCAGTTCTTCGCCGCGCAGGCGGTGCGACCGCAGATGAGCGCGCAGGGGGGTGGCTCGATCATCAATTTCGGCTCCATCAGCTGGATGGTCGGCGATCCCGATTGTCCGGCCTATGTCACCGCGAAAGCCGCCGTCTACGGCATGACGCGGGCGCTGGCCCGCGAACTCGGCCCCGAGCGCATCCGCGTCAACTGCATGGTGCCGGGCTGGGTGATGACCGAGCGCCAGATGCGCCTGTGGCTCAATCCGGCCGGTGAACGCCAGATCGCCGAAAGGCAGTGCCTGCCCGACCGGCTGCAGCCCGCCGACATCGCGCGCATGGCGCTGTTCCTCGCCGCCGACGACAGCCGCATGTGCACGAGCCAGCAGTTCATCGTCGATGCGGGCTGGGTGTGACCGACACGGCTCCAAGGGAAGAAGGGTATTTCATGCGTCTTGTTCAGTACAGAATGCCGGATGGCAGCAGGCGGGTCGGCCGCGTCTCCGAAGACGGCAATCACCTGCACCCGCTCGACAAGACCGGCAGCGTGCTGGAGCTTGCCGAAGCGGCGATCGCCGAGGACATGTCCGTCGCGTCGCTGGTCGAGAAGCTCACGAGCGCTGCAACGATCGACTACGACGAGCTGTTGCGCGATGGCCGCGTGCTGGCTCCCGTCGATCATCCGGAACCGGCGCGCTTCCTGGTAACCGGAACCGGCCTGACTCATACCGGTAGTGCCGCCGCGCGCAACCAGATGCATGTTCTGACCCATGGCGACGGTGCCGAGGAATCCGATTCCTTGAAAATCTTCCGCATGGGGCTGGAGGGCGGCAAGCCTGGCGCCGGCAAGATCGGCATCCAGCCCGAGTGGTTCTTCAAGGGCGTCGGCACCTGCGTTGTGCCGCCCGGCGCGCCGCTGCCGATGCCGGCATTCGCGAAAGCCGGCGCGGAGGAAGCCGAGATCGTCGGGCTTTATCTCAATGGGCCGGACGGCCATCCCTATCGCATCGGCTATGCGCTCGGAAACGAATATTCCGACCACGTGACGGAGGGCGAGAACTACCTATACCTCGCGCATTCGAAGCTTCGCTCCTGTTCGATCGGGCCCGAGCTGCTGATCGGCGACCTGCCCGAAGAAGTCCGGGGCCATTCCCGCATCCTGCGCGACGGCACTGTCATCTGGGAACAGGAGTTCCTGTCGGGCGAGGCGCACATGTCGCACTCGATCGCCAATCTCGAGCACTTCCATTTCCGCTACCCGATGCACCGAAGGGCGGGCGACCTGCACGCCTATTTCTTCGGCGCGGCGGTGATGAGCTACGCCTCCGGGATCAAGACGGCCTCCGGCGACGAGTATGAAATCCAGGCACAGGCATTCGGCAAGCCACTGCGCAACCGGATGGTGTCGGTGCCGGACGAGGGACCGGTCACCGTCACCCAGCTGTGACGGCAGAGGCCCGGAAATTACGGTCCACCAGAACGACAATGGGAGATTAAAAATGGGACTGAAGAAAGCGTTTCTAAAACTAGCGACAATCGGGCTCGGCATCGGCCTGATGACATCGGCGGCCTTGGGCGCGAACCTTCGGGTGTTGGCCTGGGACGGCTATGCCGACCCGGACTGGGTGAAGGATTTCACCGCGGCAACCGGCATCGGCGTCGATGTCGTCTTCATCGGCAGCGATGACGAGATCTGGGCCAAGATCAAGGGCAGCGAAGGCCAGGATTTCGATGTCTTTGCCGTCAACACCGCCCAGCTGCAGCGCTACATCAAGGCGGACCTGGTGTCTCCGATAGACATCACCAAGCTGCCCAACCAGAAGGAGGTGCTGCCGCGCTTTCGCGATCTGTCCAAGGTCAGCGGCGACACCAAGGACGGCAAGGTGTTCGGCATCCCGTTCTGCTTCGATTCCATCGGGCTGATCTACGACACCGACAAGGTCAAGCCGGCACCGACCTCGATGTCGGTGCTGTGGGATCCGGCCTACAAGGGCAAGGTCCTGGCCTACGACAATGGCGAGCACAATTTCTCGTTCACCGCGCTGACGTTCGGTTACAAGGATCCGTTCAACCTCGACGCGGAGCAGATGGCGGCGGTCAAGGCCAAGCTGGTCGAGCTCAAGCGCAATGTGCTGAGTTTCTACACCACCGCCGACGAGGCGCAGCAGATCTACCAGAACAATGACGTTGCCCTGATCTGGGCCAATTACGGCCAGCAGCAGGTCAAGGCGCTGCAGAAGATCGGAGCCCATGTAGCCTACGTCAATCCGAGTGAAGGCGCTCTGGCCTGGCTCGACAATTGGGTGATCTCCAAGGGTGTGCGCGACAATGCGGCGGCCGAGAAGTGGATCGACTTCATGCTGACGAAGAAGGTCAGCGGCGAGCTTTCCGAGCGCACCGGTTTCGGCAACACCGTGGTCGAGTCAAGCAGCGCCGGCAGCAACGACAAGCTGGTCTGGCTGAACAATGTCGAGGACCCTCTGAAGCGGTCGGACATGTGGAACGAGATCAAGGCGACGCCCTGATCCTTTCCGCGGCCCGATCCAGAATGACCCGGCGGTCCGGACGTTCCGGACCGCCGCAGCGTATGCGAGACTGTACCATGAACCAGAACACCGACCTGCTGACGCTGCGGTCCGTCTCGAAATCCTACGGCACGGTTCCCGTGCTGCACGACATCGACCTGTCTATCCCGGATGGCGAGTTCCTGACCGTTCTTGGACCGTCGGGCTCGGGCAAGACCACGGTCCTGCGGCTGATCGGCGGGCTGGAGCCGCTGACCGCGGGCGAGATCCGCCTCGACGGCCAGGACATCAGCCGCATGCCGATCAACAAGCGACCGTTCAACACCGTGTTCCAGGACTATGCGCTGTTTCCGCATATGACCGTTTCTGGCAATGTGGGCTATGGTCTCTCGGTGCGCCATCTCCAGCGCAAGGAGATTGCACGCCGTGTCGCGGAAGCCCTCGATCTCGTGCAACTCGGACGTTTCGCCGACCGCTTTCCGGCACAGCTTTCCGGCGGCCAGCGCCAGCGCGTCGCGCTCGCCCGAGCGCTGATCTGCCAGCCGCGCCTGATCCTGCTTGACGAGCCGCTCGCCGCGCTCGACCTCGAACTGCGCCGGCAGATGCAGGAATTCCTGAAATCCATCCAGCGCGAGATCAAGACCACCTTCCTTTTCGTCACGCATGACCAGGAAGAAGCGATCGGCATGGCCGACCGGATCTGCGTCATGCAGGCCGGCCATATCCGCCAGCTCGGCACGCCGCACGAGCTTTACTACAAGCCGAATTGCGAGTTCGTGGCGCGCTTCTTCGGCGAGAACAATCTGGTGGCCGGAAAGCTCGGCCCCGTCCAGGGCGAGCAGCGGCCGATCGAGACCGCACTTGGGCGGCTGATCTGTTCGATCAGCGACCAGCCGCATCTGAAGGCCGCACCAGACGGCGCGAGCGCCTTCGCGGCGTTCCGACCCGAGGCCTTGCATCTCGCCGACGCCACGGACGCCGACAACCGCTTTTCCGGCACCATCTCCGATCTGGCCTTTGCCGGATCGTCCACCGTCGCCACGATCACGGCGGGCGCGGACACTGCCGCGCAGCGGCTGCGGCTGCGAACCCCAAGCCGGATCGACGGCAGCGCGCTGAGATCCGGCGAGACGGTTTCGCTTTCGTTTGCGCCGCATGAAGGCCATCTGGTGCTGGCATGAGCGCGGCCGTCACGACACAGCCCGAGGAAAGGCGTTTGTCGCTGCTGGTGACCGTGCTGGCTTTCGCTCTGCCGGTGATCTTCGTCCTGGTGCCGCTGGCGATCTTCCTGGTCTACAGTTTCTTCAGCGTCGACCAGGGCACGATCGTCTACGCGCCGACGCTCGGCAACTATGTCAGGTTCTTTACCGACCCGATCTTCCTGCCGGTGTTCTGGAACACCATCGTGCTGTGCGTGTCGGTGGCCGTCATCTCCATCCTGCTCGCCTATCCCGCTGCCTATTTCCTGACGACGCTGAGAGGGCGGTGGCGCTATGCCCTGCTGATGCTGCTTCTGGTGCCGCTGCTGATGAGCTACGTCATCAAGATCTACGCGATCCGCAGCATCCTCGGCCTCAACGGCTTCCTCAACAAGGCGCTGGTGGCAATCGGCATCCTGCAGCAGCCGTCGACGCTTTTCGTGTTCAACATGAACGCCATCCTGTTGACGCTGAGCCTGCTTTTGATCCCCTTCGCAATCTTGCCTATCTTCCTGTCGCTGGAGCGGATACCGCAGACCTTGCTGCGTGCTTCCGACGATCTTGGCGCGAGCAGCTTGCAGACGTTCCTGCGCATCACCCTGCCGCTCAGCCTGCCCGGCGTCGCCTCGGCGGCGAGCTTCGTCTTCGTGCTGGCGATCGGCGATTTCCTGACGCCGCAGATGGTCGGCGGGATCAGCGGCTTCACTTTCGGCCGCATCCTCTACAGCCAGTTCGGCACGGCCTATAACTGGCCGTTCGGCGCCGCACTGTCGGTAGCGCTGGCGATCGTGGTGATCTGCGCAATCCTCATCGGCGAACGGTTCGGGCGCAGACGGGGGACGTCGGTATGAACGCCCTGCCCCGCCCCTCCACCATCTTCTTGGCCGCGATCACAACGCTGGTCGCGATGCTGCTCTACAGCCCGCTATTGGTGCCGATCGTGTCGTCGTTCTTCGCCATCTCGCACGGCGATGTCGACTGGTCGTCACCCACCCTCTCGACCTACCGGGCTCTGGCCGGGAATCACGACATCCTGGCTGCCTTGCGCACCACGCTGATCGTCGGCCTGTGCACCGTCGTGCTCGCGGTGGTCAGCGGAACGTTGCTGGCACTCTATTATCACGGCCGTCGCTCGGGGCGCGCGATCCTGCAGTTCATCATCTTCCTGCCGTTCCTGATGCCGCCGATCATCAGCGGCCTGGCGCTGCTGATCTTCTTCCGCGAGATCGGCCTCGAACGTTCGCTGCTGACGGTCGTCATCGGCCATACGGTCTTCGTGCTGGCGATCGTCTATCGCACCGTGCTGATGCGGCTGCAGTCGATGAGCCGCACGCTGGTCGAAGCGTCCTACGATCTCGGCGCCACCGGCTGGCAGACCTTCTGGCGCATCATCCTGCCGAACCTGTCGAGCGCCATGGTCGGCGGCGCCATCCTGGCCTTCGCGCTGTCGTTCGACGAAACCATGATCACCATCCTGGTCACCGGCACGCAGAGCACGTTGCCGGTCAGGCTGTGGGCGATGATGCGGCTTGGCTTCTCACCCGACATCAATGCACTGGTGGCGCTGATCCTGATGTTCACCGTGCTGCTCTGCATCCTCGCCGCCCGTTTCCTGATCCCCAGGCAGATGGCGACGGAGCGGAGCTGAGCGCTGGCTTACAGGGCGATGCTTGTCATCGGGGAACGGCAGTTGGATCGAGGTCGAAGACACGCCCCCGATTGAGGATGTTCTTCGGGTCGAGCGCCGTCTTCAGCCGCCGCATCGTGGCGATTTCGGCGTCGCTGCGCACCAGATGCAGCCACTGTTTCTTGTCGAGGCCGATGCCATGTTCGGCCGAAACGCTACCTCCCGCCGCCGCCACACCGCGATAGACGATGCCGTAGGCGGCCGCCGGATCCGCCGTCAGCACCTGGTAATGCAGATTGCCGTCGCCGAGATGACCGAAGACATAGATGTCGGCGCTGGGATCGACGGCATGGATGGCCGCGTCGGCTTCTTGCAGGAACGCGCCCATGCGCGCCAGCGGGATGCTGATGTCGACGCCGATCAGGCCTTTGATCGAAAACAGCACGCGATTGGCGTCCTCCCGCACGTCCCAGAGCGCCCGGAATTCGCGCGGCGACTGCGAGACGACGACATCGTCGACCACGCCGTCCTCGACCGCCTGCATCAGGACCTCGGCGAAGCGCTCGCCGTCGCGCTCGGGCTCGCTGCCCTGGATTTCGGCCAACACATAGACCGGAGAGCCCACAGGCAACGGCGCCGGCATGGCCATGCTGGCAGCCATGACGTCATAGAGCGGTGCGAAATTCACCTCATAGGCAGACAATAACGGGCCGAGCCTTTGCCGCAGCAGCCCGAGCAAGGCGATCGCCGCATCGAGCGAAGCGAGCGCGCAGAAGGCGTTCACCTCGGAGGCCGGCTTGGGGTGCAGCCGGAGCGCGGCGCGGGTGACGACACCGAGCGTCCCTTCCGCGCCGATGAAGAACTGGCCGAGGTCATAGCCGGAATTGTCCTTGGGCAGGCCCTTGAGCGAGGACAGCACGCTGCCATCGGCCAGCACGGCCTCCAGCCCGAGCACCTGCGCGCGGTACATGCCATAACGCAGCACGCGGATGCCGCCGGCATTGGTGGCGATGTTGCCGCCGACCGTCGCCGAGCCGCGCGCGCCGATATCGACACCGAACATCAGCCCGGCACCGTCGGCCGCCTCCTGCACCGCCTGCAGCGTCGCGCCCGCTTCGGCGACGATGCTGGCGGCTTGAGCGTCCGGCGCGGCTAGGCCGCTCATGCGTTCCAGCGACAGCACGATCTCGCCGGGCTGGACGCGCGTGCCGCCAGCCAGCCCGGTGCGTCCGCCCTGGACGACGACCGGCTGGCCGAGAGCGTTGCAGCCAGCGAGCGCTGCCGCGACACCGACGGTATCGCGCGGACGCAGCACGACTTCGGGCAGGACGCCAAGCTTGCCGTCGGGATCGTCGCGATAGCGCTGGTCGACATCGGCGCCGGCAAGCACGCCGCCCGCGCCCAGCCGATCGCCAAGGGCGGAGAGAAGCCGTTGCGTTTCAGGTGACATCGGACTCAGGCGCCGGCGTGGCGAAGCGCGTCGTCTGCGTCCCGCGACCGGATGGGCCGATGAGTATTTCCGTCCGACACGCTTGCCATCCTTCAACTGCAGCCGGCCGATCCTATTCGGGATCGCCTGCCGTGCAAGCGATATCGCCTGCCCTGAGCGACACCGGCATCAATCACGGTAAGACGCGATTGATGCCGACGCCACTGTGTCTGCCTACTGAAGCTTGGCCTGCAGCGTGTTGACGTCGTCGGTGGTCATTTCGCCGTCGGTGGTCACCTTGCCGTCGATGATCTTCCACAGCCGGAACGGGCCGGTGATGTCGCCGAATTTGTCGAAGGCGACCGGACCGATGACGCCTTCGTAGCGGATCGGCTTGCCGTCCTTGATCAGGCCGAGCGCCTTGGCGAACTCCTCCTTGCCGGCGAAGATCGGCGTGCCGGCCGGATCGACCGCCTTGTACATGGCGTCCTTGATCTTGGCCGGATCCTCCGAGCCGGCAATGGCGATAGCCAGCCCGACGATGGCGCCGGCATCATAGGAACGATCGGCCGCCGGGTTGGAGGGTTCGATGCCGGAGAATGCCTTGTAATTCTTGGTGAAGTACTCGGTCGATGCGGTCGGGCTGGTTCCCGACGACGTGCCGTAGGCGTCCTTCAGATAATCGGCGCCGACGGACTCTATGAAGTCAGGACTGTTCATGCCGTCATTGAGCAGGAATTTCTGCACGCCGCCTTGCGAAATCCAGGTGCGGGCAACAGTCGCGCCGTCGACCGGCGTGCTGACCAGATAGAGGCCGTCCGGCTCGCCCGCCATCGCCGCAGTCACCTCCGAGGCATAGCTCGACTGCTTCTCGTTGTAGGGCGTGTCGGAGACGATGGTGCCGCCGAGCGCTTTGTAGGCGCGCGCGAATTCGGCCACCATGTTGACGCCGAAATCGTTGTTGACGTGGATGATCGACAGTTTCTTGAAGCCCTTGTCGATGGCGTATTTGGCGGCAGCCACGCCTTGCAGCGCATCGGACGTGATGGTGCGGAAGAAGATGCCGTTGGTCTTGCCGTCGCGGCCAAGCGCGGTCAGCGTCGGCGAGGACGACGCCGGCGAGACCTGGACGATCTTGGCAGGTGCTGTAACAGAGGTCAGGATCGGGATCGACACCGACGAGATGATGCCGCCGATGATGACCGGCACCTTCTTGACCTGGACCAGCTGGGTCGCGGCGTCGACGGCGATGTTGCCCTGGCTCTGGCTGTCGCGCGTATCGGTCACCAGATCGCAGCCGCGCACGCCGCCGGCTTCGTTGATGTCGCGAAAAGCCATTTCGACCGACTTGGCGCCGGCCTGGCCGTATTCGCCGGCCGGACCGGTCAGTTCCATGACGAGGCCGACGGTGATCTTGCAATCGGCGGCCTGCGCTGCGCCCGCCATCGTGACGAGAGCAAGCGCGGTGGTGAGTTGGAGTATCGTCTTTCTCATTGTTGTTCCCCTTTCGTTACTCGACACTAATTGATCTCTGGAGCCTGTTCAGCGTTCCGGCACCTGCAGCCAGGTTTCATGCAGGTGTCGCCATTCGACGCCGTTGGGCGCCGATGAACTGGGGGTGAAGACAGCGCTCGACTGACGGCGGCTGTGCTTGCCGCCGCGCAACTGCGCCTCGACGTAAAGGACGACGATGGAGTCCTCGGTTTGCCAACCGGGCCTGATATCCTCGATCGAAATGGCAAACCCGTCGTCGCACGTGGCGCGGCTTGAGCGGACATGATCAATCACAGCGTCACGGTCGAGGATCTCGCCGCTCGGTGCGATCATGGTCAGGCCTTCGCCCATGACGTCTTCGAAGCGCGAGAAATCCACCGTGTTCGCACGCGCGGCGACGAACCATTCAACGAAGAAGCGATGCAGGCCGACGACCTCGGCGCTGGCCCGCGAAAACAGCGTCGAGTTGCTGGCGCTCATGTGCGGCCTGCGTTCAAATTGTAGTGCATGATCGAGCCGTGGCGGCCGTGACGGTCGCGCTCCAGCGCGTAGACATCGCCAAGGGGACCTTGGCCCTGCGCGATCACAGCCGCGATCTTCGCCCGGTCATCGGCGTCGAGCGGGACGTCCATGATGCCAGCATTGGCGAGCGCATGCGCCTGATTGCGGGCGCCGACGATGACGGCGGCGACTCGCGGCTGATCCAGCACCCAGGCGCTGGCGATGGTGGCGATGTCGACGCCGTGGCGGTCGCCGACGGCCTTCAATGCCTGGAGCAGCTGCTGGAACAGGTCCCAGCCGCCGAAATCGTCGATGATCAGCTTGTATTTGACCAGCGAGCGGTTTTCGAGCGGCGTGCTGGGTTCGGCGACCCCAAGCCATTTGTCACTGAGGAAGCCGCCGGCTACCGAACCATAGCAGAGGAAGCTGACGCCATTTGTCTTCGCAAGCGCTGCGAGATTGTGCGCAGGCCGCTGATCGAGTACCGAATATTGCAGTTGCTGGCTGACCAGCGGAATGCCGGCGGCGAGGATTTCGGCCAGCCGAGGCGTGTCGAAATTGGTGGTGCCGAGATTGCGCACCTTGCCCTCGCGCCGAAGCTCGTCGAGCCAGCCCATCGCCTCGACATAGCGAGGCTGGTCATAGTCCCACCAGTGAAACTGGACGAGATCGAGCCGCTCGGTCTTCAGCCTGCGCAGCGACTGCTCGACGATGCCCCTGATATAGTCGCGGCTGATCGTTGCCAGCCGTTCCAGGTCGGGCACCAGCTTGGTATGCACCTTCATTCTTGCGGCAACGTCGAGGCCGCGCTCACTGGCCAGCCGCAGGCGCGCGGCGCCGATCAGTTCCTCGACGCCGGTGTAGATATCGGCGCAATCATAGGTCCAGATGCCAGCATCGAAGGTGGCGATCAGGTCGGTCACCGCCTGTTGTCGGTCGATGGCGCCATGGCCGCCGGCAAGCTGCCAGCCGCCGCGAATGACACGCGAGATGGTGTAGCCGGGGCCGAGTTCGAAAGTCTTGGCGGTCATCCCTTGTCATTCTCCTTAGGCAGCGGCACGGCCGTCGTCTCGGCATGGCTGAACCGCCGTTTGCCGGTCCTGATGATTCGTAGCCGGCTGGCGCAATTGGGATCGGGACAGGCGATCTCGGCGTCCGATGTCATCCAGTCATTGGCATCGGTCGGGCGCTGCTTTGCCGCCAGCAGCGGCAGCACGGCGGCGAGCGAATAGATCGAGAAGCCCTGCCCTGCCGGCATCGACAGCATTTCGCCCTTGAGTTCAAAATAATCACCCGCCTTGGCGCCACAATAGATCGGCTTGCCCTGCGGGATGACCGCCTCGACGCGAAGGTCGAAGAGCTCGAAACTGTCGTCGGCCATGTCAGGCCTCCACCAGGCTGAAGGTGACGTCGCAGGCGCCGTTGCGGCGGATGACGCCACATGAGGCGGCGAATTGGTCGCGCTCTTCGGCGCGTAGCTGCGCCACCACGCTGCCGGCCAGCCAGCCGATCGGGAACAGAAGCCGCGCGCCCTGTCCGTAGTAGAGGCCGATGTCGAAAATGGCATCGGGGTTGCCGCCCCACATGCGCGGCGGCACGTAGGACAGCACGATGTCTCCGGGCTGCGGCGTCAGCGTCGCGTTCTCCGCCGGCAAGGGCCTGGCATAGGGCTGGCCATCGAGATCATCTGATGGAATCGGGCAGGAGATTTCCGGTCCCGTCCACATCGCATGGATGCCGGGGACGACACGTGGCGTGGCGAGGTACGCCTGGAGAAAGGCGGCGTTTTCCGGCGCCTTTTCGGGCCGCAGCAGCGCCGTCACGGAAAGCTGCGAGCGCGGTTCGGTGATCCTGATGGCCGGCTTGTTCATGTCTGGCCTCTCGCGGCGGCGGATTGAAGCTTGTCGCGCAGGAAGGCAAAGGGCCGGCTGATATCGGCCACCAGCGCCTCGCGCGCCGCTTGCGCATCCTGCTTGGCGAGCGCCGCGACGATGCGGCGGTGATAGTGCGCGGTGTCGACCTCACCGGCGTCGGAAAAGGCATAGATGGCGACGCGGATGCAGGGGCCCGATTGCAGCCACAGGCTTTCGATCATCGGGATCAGCACGGCCGAGCCGCAGCAGCGGTAGATCTCGAAATGGAAGCTCTGGTTGAGCGTCGCTTCGCGGTCGATATCCTTCTTGTGCTTCAGGGCCCGCATCTCGTCCCACTCGCCGAGCATGGCTTCAATCGAAGCGATCTGGCGCGGGTTCATGCGCGTGGCGGCAAGCGCGATCGCCTCGCCTTCGATGAGTGAACGGGCGCGCAAAAGGTCGTCGATACGCTCCAGCGTGATCGGCGGCACGCGCACCGAGCGGTTGGGCAGCGCCTCCAGCGCCTTTTCCGTGATCAGCCGGCCGAGCGCTTCGCGCACCGGCATGGTCGAGGTGACCAGCGCATCGGCAAGGCCGCGGATGGTCAGTACTTGGTTCGGCTCGAACAGGCCGCCGATCAAAGCGCGGCGCAATTCGGAATAGACGCGATCCTGCACGGTCTCGCGGCCGACCGGCGTAAGCTGGGCTGCGATTGTTTCGTTGGTTCGCTCGATGGCAGCCTTCTGCATCCCGGCTTTTGCCCCGTTTTTCGGCTTGCGGATGAAATTAAAGCCGAATAGCGTGATCAAAGCAAGTGTGATCACAAATCAAAAATCAGGAGACGGCGATGATCGTCTTCGGCCAGAGGGTTTGATGAGCGAGGCAAGCGAACGGCAGGGGAAGGACACCCGTGCGCCGGTTCTGACGGCAAGGCATGTCGTCAGGCGGTTCGGCGGCCTCGTCGCCGTCAACGACGTCTCGTTTGAGGTCAAGGCAGGCGAAATCCTTGGCCTGATCGGGCCGAACGGCGCCGGCAAGACGACCATGTTCGACCTGCTGGCCGGCAGTATCCTGCCTTCCAGCGGCGACATCCTTATCAACGGCGCGAGCGTCTCGGGCGAAGCCGCGCATCTGCGCATCGGCCGTGGGCTTGGCCGCACCTTCCAGATCCCCCGCCCGCTGCCCAATCTGACGCTGATCGAAAACATCATGCTGGCGGCACAAGGTCAGGCCGGCGAGAAATTACTCGCAAACTTCGTCACGCCATGGCGGGTGGCGGCACAGGAAAAGGTGGCCAGGGCAAAGGCGCTCGACCTGTTGGAGCTGGTGACCCTCACCCATCTGGCGCATGAGCCGGCGCGCGTGCTGTCCGGCGGCCAGCGCAAGCTGCTCGAACTTGCTCGTGTCATGATGGCCGACCCGGCGATCATCCTGCTCGACGAGCCGGCAGCCGGCGTCAACGCGACGCTGCTGGAAGTCATCATCGACCGCATCCGCGACATCAATGCGCGCGGCATCACCTTCCTTTTGATCGAACACAACATCGACATGGTGACGCGGCTCTGCCACCGCGTGCTGGTCATGGCGAGCGGCCAGTTGCTGAGCGAAGGCACCGCGGAACAGGTCGCCCGCGACCCGCGTGTCATCGAAGCCTATCTCGGAGGCACGGCATGAGCGAGACCGTCCTCGATGTCCACGATCTCGAAGCCGGCTATGAGCCTGGCTTGCCGATCGTGCGCGGCGCCTCGATCACTGTCGGAAAGGGCGAGATCGTCGTCGTCCTCGGCCCCAACGGCGCCGGCAAATCCAGCTTCATCAAGGCGATCGCCGGCCTCGTCCCGATCACCGCCGGCACGGTGTTTTTGGACGGCAAGGACATCACGGCCGCGCCCGCCCATACCATGGTGCGGCTTGGCCTGGCCTTCGTGCCGCAGACCGAGAATATCTTTCCGCTGATGTCGGTCGAGGACAATCTGAAAGTCGCCTGCGGCATCCTCGAGCGACGTGAAATCCCTGCGCGTATCGACGAGATGTATGCCGCCTTCCCGGATCTCGTGCGCCAGCGCCGCACCGCCGCGGGCAATCTGTCGGGCGGACAGCGTCAAATGCTTGCGGTCGCCCGCGCCCTGATCGTGCATCCCAAGGTGCTGGTTCTCGACGAGCCGTCGGCCGGCCTGTCGCCGAAATTCGTGTCGATGGTGTTCGAGATGCTGGCCGGCATCCGCAAATCCGGCGTCACCATCCTGCTGGTCGAACAAAATGCCAAGGCAGCACTGGCCATCGGCGACCGCGCCTATGTGCTGGTCGAGGGCAAGGACCGGCACGAGGGCGTCGCTTCCGAGCTGTGGAACGACCCGGTCGTCGCCGAACTCTATCTCGGCCAGCGCCCTGCTCGTGCCGGCAAGGGAGGCGCGGCATGAGCCTGCAATTTGTCGTCGACGGATTGCTGACCGGCTCGATGATCGGGCTCGGCGCCATCGGCGTGACGCTGACCTATTCGATCCTGCGCTTCTCCAATTTTGCCCATGGCGACTTCATGGCCTGGGGCACCTATGCGACGCTCGCCGTCGTCAGCGCCATTGGCGCCACCTTTGGCAAGATGGCACCCATCGCGCCGCTGTCCTTCGGCTGGCCGCTCCTGGTTGCCCTGGTCGTCGGCATGGCCTTTACCGCCTTGCTGGCGCTGCTGCTCGACAAGGTGCTGTTTTCGCGGCTGCACTCGCAGGGCCAGGCCATCATCGTGGTGATGGCGAGCTTCGGCGCCTCGATGGCGCTGAGGAGCCTGCTCGAATTCACCTTCACCTCGCGGCCGACCTATTTCAGCCGGGCGATCCAGATCGCCATGCCGGTCGGCTTCGGCATACGCATAACCCCCGACCAGATCGCGCTTCTGCTGCTGACCGCCGTGCTGGTGCTCGGTGTGCATCTTTTGATGACGCGCACGCAGACCGGCCGCGCCATGCAGGCACTGAGCCAGAACGCGGCGCTGGCCCGCATCCTCGGCATCGACGTCGCCAGCGTCGTGCGCGTCACCTGGGTCATCGGCGGAGCGCTTGCCTGCGTCGCCGGCGTGATGATCGGCATTCTGGTGCAGATCCGTCCGTTCATGGGCTTCGACATGCTGCTGCCGATGTTCGCCGCCGCAATCCTCGGCGGCATCGGCAGCATTCCGGGCGCGGTGCTCGGCGGGCTGATCATCGGGCTCGCCGAGGCCGCCGCAGTGCAGCTGATCGGTGCCGAATGGCGCGCCGCCGTGTCCTTCATCATCCTGATGGCTGTCTTGTTCGTGCGGCCGATCGGCCTTTTCGGAGTTCGGGAAAGATGATCGATATCATCGGTTACGGCGCCTTCTTCCTGACCACCGCGCTGATCTTTTCGCTGGTCACGCTGGGGCTCAATCTGCAGTGGGGGTTGACCGGCCTGTTCAATGTCGGCCTCGCCGGTTTCGTCGCCATCGGCGCCTACACCTCGGCCTTGCTGACCACACCGGATGATGCCGCGCGGTTGGGCGGCTTCGGCCTGCCGATCCTTGTCGGCTGGGTTGGCGCCATGGTCGTCGGCGGCATTGCCGCTGCCCTGACCGGCATGGCGACACTGCGGCTCAGGTCCGACTATCTGGCGATCACCACTTTCGGCGTCGCCGTCGTCGTGCAACTGGTCGCGCTCAATGCGCAGAAGCTGACGGGCGGGCCGTTCGGCATCGGCTTCATCCCGCGCCCGTTCGGCAGCCTCGCCGAGACGCCGCTGCTGTTCAACCTGTCCAACCTCGCCGTCGTCTGCGCGGTCACGCTCATCGCCTATCTCGCCCTGGAGCATCTGTCGCGCAGCCCCTGGGGACGCGTGCTGAAGGCGTTGCGTGAGGATGAGCGGGCGGCGATCTCGCTGGGCAAGAGCGCGCGCTTCTACCGCGTCCAGGCCTTTGCCGTCGGCGGCGCGATCATGGCCCTGGCCGGCGCGCTGCAGGCGCATTTCACCGGCTTCATCGCGCCGGACAATTATTTGCCGATCCTGACCTTCCAGGTCTGGGTGATGCTGATCGTCGGCGGTTCCGGCAGCAATCTCGGCGCTGTCATTGGCAGCATTCTGGTCTGGGGGATATGGGCGGGGTCGGGTACATTGACCAGTGCGCTGTTTGCGCCCGAGCAGCAGGCGCGTGCGGCCTCACTGCAGATCGTCGCCATCGGCGTCATGCTCTGCGTCATCCTGCTGATCCGGCCGAACGGGCTGTTCGGCGACAGGCCGCGTCGCCCGCGCTTCGGGAAGCGAGCAAAAGCGGCGGCGATCAAGAGCAGTTTCGGCTCATGACCGCTGCGATCGGGCAGGAAGCGCACGGCGCCTCACTCTGGCACGCCGTCAGCCGCAATCGCCGGGAACGGCCGGCGCTGAGAGGCGGGCTGGATGTCGATCTGGCCATCGTCGGCGGTGGATTTTCCGGCCTGTCGACGGCGCTGCACGCCGCCGAAAAAGGCATCTCGGTCGCCGTCCTCGAAGCCGAAATCATCGCCTGCGGCGCGACCGGCCGGAATGCCGGTTTTGTCGTGCCGAACTTCGCCAAGATGGACCCGGACAGCATCCTTGCGCATCTCGGCCCCGAGCGCGGTGAACGCCTGATCGACCTTGCCGCCGGCAGTTCGGACCTGGTCTTCAGCCTGATCAAACGGCACGGTATTGACTGCGACGCGGTGCAGAACGGATGGATCCAGCCGGCACATTCGCCTGCAGCGTTCGAGAGGGTCAAATCCCGCGCCGGGCAATGGGCACGGCGCGACCGGCCTGCGGTCACGTTGGATCGTCAGGACGTCGAGGCGCTGACGGGCGCGCGCGGTTATGTCGGCGGCTGGATGGACCGTTCGGGTGGTGTGCTCAATCCCGTCGCCTACGCGAACGGACTGGCCGATGCGGCGCAGAAGGCTGGCGCCAAGATCTTCGAGCGCACGTCGGTCAGTTCGGTCGATCGCGCGGCCGATGGCTGGTCGCTGAAAACGCCATCGGGCTCGGTGCGTGCCGGCAAGGTGCTGATCGCCACCAACGCCTATGGCGGACCGCTCAATCCGCTGCTGCAACGTAGCTATTTTCCGTTGAAGATTTTCCAGATCGCGACCGAGCCTTTGCCGCGCGAGGTGCGGACGCGTCTGCTTCCTGGCGGGCAAGGCGCCGGCGACACCAGGCGCAATCTCTTCACCTTCCGCTTCGACGCCGAAAACCGGCTGATCAGCGGCGGCATGCATATTCTGAGCGCCGGCGCCGACACACGTGTGCCGCAGACAATCTGGCGGCGGCTGGCCAGGCATCTCGACCTGCCGGACCTGCCGCCGCTTGCCTGTGGCTGGTCGGGAATGGCCGCGGTCGAACCGGATTTCCTGCCGCACCTCCTGGATCTCGGGCCAGGGCTGATCGCCGGCCGCGCCTGCAACGGTCGCGGTATCGCCATGACGACGGCGATGGGCAAGGCGCTGGCCGACTGGGCCGCCGGGACCGAAGCGCGCGACTTGCCGCTGCCATTCGCGCCGCCGGCGCCGATCCCCTTCCACGCGCTGCTGCGGCACGCGCCCAACGCGCTGCTCGGCTGGAGCATGCTGCGCGACCGGCTGGACGAGACAGCGTAGGCAGCTCCAGCCGCCGTCCGATCAGGCCGTCGTGCGAAGATTTTCAGAGAGAACCGCGGCCGCCAGGGCGATGTCCTGTTCAAGGGAGACCCGGACAGCAGGGCCATCGCGCTGCTCCAACGCAGCAACAATCCTGCGATGCGCGTCGTTCGACTGCGGAATATATCGCTCGGCCTGCATCAGAAGCTTGAGATAAGGCCCGACCCGGCCCCAGAGGTCGCGGATCATGTTCAACAGGATCGGCGCGCCGGCATGCTGGTAGATGGCGAAGTGAAACGCCTCGTTCAGCGCGAGATAGGCGCTGGCGTCGCCGGCCTCGATGGCGCGCTGCATGCCGGCGAGCGTCGCCTGTATCTCGACCAGCCCGCTATCGCTCATCCGCGTGGCGGCCATCTCACCCGCCAACCCCTCGACGGCGATGCGGATATGGGTCAATTCCTCGAAGGCCGGGGCCGACAGCAAGGGCACGATAACAGAGCGGTTGTTCTGCATTTCGAGCAGCCGCTCGGCGACCAGTCTTTGCAGCGCCTCGCGGATCGGCGTCGTCGAGATGCCGAAGGTCTCGGCAAGCTTGCGGATGACCAGCGTCTGGCCCGGGCTGAAACCGCCTGAAATCAATTCCTGCTTGAGCGCGCCATAGGCGCGGTCGTTGAGGGTTTGATGTTCGAGCTTCAGCATGCGCGGTCCAGATCACCAATTCGACAAAGCGCGGTCGAGCGTCTCGGCCAACTGCTCGGCATTGTCCCTGGCAAAGGGCAGAGGCGGCCTGATCTTCAGCACATTGCCGCGCGGACCGCAGGACGAGATCAGCACGCCATCCTCGCGCATGGCTTCGACGACAGAAGATGTCTTGCTGGCGGCCAGCGCCGCGTCGCCATCCGCCGTCAGTTCGACGCCGAAATAGAGACCGTTGTGCCTGACGTCACCGACCATGCCGTGACGGCCCTGCAGAGCGCGCAGCAGGTCAGCCGTATAGGCGCCGACATTGCGCGCGTTCTCGATCAGCCCCTCGCCTTCGATCACGTCCAGAACCGCGATGCCGACGGCGGCCGCGACCGGATTGCCGCCGAAGGTGTTGAAATAACCGGTATTGGAGCCGAAGGATGAGACAAGCCGCGGCCGCACCAGCACCGCGCCCATCGGATGGCCGTCGCCGATCGGCTTGCCCATGGTGACGATGTCGGGCTCGAGGCCATAATTGGCAAAACCCCACATGCCCTGGCCAAGGCGGCCGAAACCGGACTGGACCTCATCGGCGATGACGATGCCGCCGGCCTTCCTGACGTGATCCGCCGCCTCGCGCATGACCGCCGCGTCGGGGAAGAAAATGCCGTCGCTGGAAAAGGCCGAGTCGAGCAGCAGCGCCGCCGGACGGATATTCTGCGCACGCATGTCATCGATGGCGGCTGCGACATTCTTGGCGAAGTCCTTCGCGGCGCGGCCGTGGTCGCGGAACGTGTCCGGCGCCGCCACGGTCCGGTGGTGCAGGGGCACGCCCTTCGCGCCGACCGCCGCCGGCGACAGCTGCGCGGTGGCGATCGTGGCGCCGTGATAGGCGAAATCGGTGATGATGACGCCGGTGCCACCGCTCGAATGCTGCGCGATGCGGATGGCGAGGTCGTTGGCCTCGCTGCCGGTGCAGGTGAACATGGCATGGCCCAGATGGGCCGGAACCGTGCCGAGCAGTTTTTCCGCGTAATCGAGGATGATCTCGCTCAAGTAGCGGGTATGGGTGTTGAGCGTGGCGGCCTGTCCCGACAGTGCCTCGACGACGCGGGGATGGCAGTGCCCGACCGAGGCGACATTGTTGTAGGCGTCGAGGAATTTGCGGCCTCTCGCATCGTAGAGCCAGACGCCGCTGCCGCGCACCAGATGGATCGGGTTGCGGTAGAAGGCGCGATAGGTCGGCCCAAGCAGCCTGGCGCGGCGTTCGAGCAGAGCGCGATCGCCTGCCGAAGCGTCGGCGTCGTCAAGGACGTTCGTGGGTGAGGACTGGGACACGGGCATCTACTCCGGATTGGAATGGTCGAGAAAATAACGGCGGGCCTCATCCGATGACAGCCCATCGAGCCGTTCGAGCGAGGTCCAGACCTCGGCGATGAGGCGCAGCACATAGGCGCGCTTGGCCGGAAACCGTTCCGCCTGCCAACTGGCGATGTTGGCAATGAGCGCAAGGCGGGCACGGACCAGATCGAAAAGGATGCCGATTTCTTCAGCCTCGAGCGGCTGCACGGATTGATAGCCGGCGACGAAGCGCGCGGCCGGCGCCAGCGGATGACCTTCAGCTGGCCAGCGGTAGACGGCGCCGATGGCGAGATCGCAGATCAGCGGGGAATGGATCATGTCGCCGAAATCGAGGATGCCGCTCACCACCTCCGGCCGCGAGGCGTCCATCACCACATTGTAGGAGTTCATGTCGTTGTGGACGATCTGGGCGCGCAGGCTCGGAATGACCGGCGCCGCACGCGCCTCGAAGGCATCGATGACGCGCTCGACCATGGCGCGGTGGCCGGCGTCGGCGATAAACGCCAGCATCGGCCGCGTCTTGGCGACCTTGCGGATGTCCCAGAGCAGGTCGCTGCCGGCGGCCGGATGGAAGAAGCCGCGCAGAGCCCGGCCAAGCCGGGCGAGGAAAATGCCGAGATTGCGATCCTGCGCCGCCGACGTAGGCGAGCGCGACAGCAACTGGCCGGGCAGATAGGTGACCAGCCGGATGATGCGCGGCGCCGATCCGCCGACGCTGACCGTGAACTGCGCTTCGCCCTCGAGGCTCTTGCGCACCAAAGGGACCGGCAAGGTCGGGTCGACCCCCAGGATGTGGTCGAGAGCCTTGTTCTGGAAATCGGTGAAGCCGGCCTCCTCCGCCGGATGGGAAATCTTGAGGACGAACTCGCCCTCGCCGTCGGTATGGATGTGGAAATTGTGGTCGCGTTCGCCGGGCAACGGACGCGCACTGCCGGCGAGGCCGTAGTGCCGGCGCAAGATGGCAAGCGCGTCGGCAATCGAAACGTCAGGCGCATCCTCGGCCAGCGTTTCGCCAAAGCCGTCTGGCACGGCCGCATTCATGAGCTTACCTCCGGATCGATCGGCTCGAGACCGCACCAGTCGGCGATGAACAGCGCAATGGTCTGGGTGACCTTGCGCACCGAATCCAGATCAACGGCCTCGTCATAGCCATGCGGCATGCGGCAGATCGGGCCGTAGACGATCGCCGGCGTGTCGGCATAGAGGCCGAAGAAGCGCGCATCCGTCGTCGCCGAGGTGACATGCTCCGTCAGCGGCTCGCCCCAGACGGCGGTATGGCTGCGGCGCAGCACGGCTTCCATCTCGTCGGCACCTTCCAGCACATAGCCCTCGGCCATGAAGCCATTGTAGCTCATCTTGGGCGGGCGATTGGCCAGGAAGGGATCGGCACGGGCCGCATCGGCGATGCAGGTTTCGAGCTCGGCCCTGGCGTCTTCGAGCTTCTGGCCGGGATAGGTGGCGACCCGCATCTCGAAGACACAGCGCGCCGGCACGCTCGATGTCCATTCGCCGCCTTCGATCTTCCCGAGGTTGAAGCGGATCGGATGCGGGTGATCGCAGAAATGCTTGTCATCGACCTTGCGCGCATTCCAGACGATTTCGAGCTGCTTCAGCGCCTGGATGATGAGAAAGGCCTTCTCGATGGCATTGGCGCCGGCCGAGAAAGCGCCGGAAGCGTGCTGCGGATCGCCATCGACCTCGACCCTGAACCAGATCGGCCCGACCTGCGCCCGCATCAAGCGCGGTTCCAAGGGCTCGGGAATGAAGGCGGCGTCAGCGCGGTAGCCGCGTTGCAGGCAGGCGAGGGCGCCATTGCCGGTGCACTCCTCCTCGACCACCGACTGGAGGTAAACATTGGCGGCCGGCTGGCAGCCGAGGCTGCGCAAGGCGGCGAGCGCGTAGAGACAGGCCGACAGGCCGGCCTTCATGTCGCCGGCGCCGCGGCCATGCATCCAGCCATCCTCGATCGCCGGATCGTAGGGGTCGCGCACCCAGCGGTCGAGCGGCCCCGTCGGCACCACATCGATATGGCCGTTGAGGATCAGCGAACGGCCGGTGGCGTTTCTCGGCGTGTGGGTGGCGACGACATTGAAGGCATCGTCATAGGAGACCGCTACCGGCGAAAACCCCGGAAGGTCGCGGATCGCGTCGACATCGACACGCCACATGTCGACGGCATAGCCATCTGCCTCATAGGCGGCCGCCATGAAGGATTGCGCGGCGCGCTCCTCGCCGCGCTGGGAAGGAAAGCGCACGAGTTCCGCCAGGAACGCGACTTGCCGCGCGAAGCCGTCGTCGACCGCGCGCAAAATGGCTTCGTCGGCAATTCGCTCAGGCATGATATTCCGCTTTCCCGTGAATGGTGTATCATATCTCATATGCCATTTCCTGGAAAGGCAAGGAGACAGGTCGGGCCAAAACTATGGCCCAACCCGGGAATCTCTTGGCAGGCGGGCGCAGAGTTGGCATCAGCTTCTTGCATGCCAGTAAAGCTGCATGGCGAAGATCGAGGACAGATGCAGGTCACCGAAGGCGCATTGCCGGATGAAATCACCGATCTCACGTCAGGCTACCGGCGCGTGCCGGCCGGCAAGATCGTCAATGCGGTGACATGGATGGAAGCGCGGGCGCCGGTACCAGGTCTCGCCCAGCCCCTGGCCATGACCCGGATCTCCAAGCCCGACAGCGCCGCCTACCGCGCGATCTTCCTCGTGATCGGCGCTCCCTGGCTGTGGGATCGCGCCGCCGAAATGTCGGATGCCGAAGTATCAGCGCATTTCGCCGATCCGCGCCAGCATCTCTACTATGGCCATGATGACAGCGGCGGCCATGTCGGCATGGTCGAATTCCGCATGGCCGACGGCAACGAGATCGAGATCACCTATTTCGGCCTGTTCCCCGGCTTGACCGGCCGCGGCCTTGGCAAACGGCTGATGGCCGGCGCGCTCGACCAGGCATGGCGCCTCGGCCCCGGCCGCATCTGGCTGCACACCAGCAGCATCGACCATCACAGCGTCATCGGTTTCTACCGGGCTTGCGGGTTTGAGCCCTATGCGGCCGGCTTCGAAATCACCGACGATCCCCGGATCAAGGGAACCTTGCCGCGCGATGCCGCCCCGCAAATCCCGTTGATCGAAACGGAATGGGTGCCCGGCGCCAGATGAGACCGTCTTCGCAACCCGCCGGCCTGTCATCGTCTCACCATCGCCGGTGGGTGCGGCGCGAGAGCATCCTGTCGAGGCTGGAGCGGCATGTCGACACGCGCATCGTGCTGTTCGCCGCGCCCGCCGGCTTCGGCAAGTCGACGACGATGGCGCAATGGGCGGCTGAGGTCGCGCGCCACGGCCGGTTGACGGCATGGTTGTCCTGCGAGGCGACGGACAATGACGAAGGCGCCTTCCTGTCGCATCTGGTGGGGGCGCTGCGCCACCTGGTCCAGAATCCTGCCGAGCTCGACCTCGCCTTCCAGTCGAGCCCGATTCCGCAACTCGATGTGGTGCTCGCGGCGCTGGTGGCGGGTTTTGCGGCGCGCGACGCCGAAATCACCCTGTTCTTCGACGACTACCATGTCGTCGAAGCGCCAGCGGTCAAACGGTTCATGGAACGCCTGACGCGGCAGGCGCCCACCAACGTCGCCTTCATCATCGGTTCGCGCAACCTGCCCGACCTGCAGCTCGGCAAGCTCAGGGTGCTTGGCGACGTTTTCGAAATCGGCCCGGACGACCTGCGTTTTGCTTCGTCCGAAGCCGAAGCCTTCTTCAACGACAAATTGGGTCTCAGCGTCAGCAGCGGCACGGTCGAGACCCTGTGCTCGCGGACCGAGGGTTGGGCCGCCGGCCTGCAACTTGCCTCGCTGTCGCTCAGCGCCGCGCATGCACCGGAAACCGTCATCGGCAATTTCACCGGCGCCAACCGCAACGTCGCCGATTTCCTGATGGGCGAAGTCTTCCTGGGGCTACCGCCGGCCCTGGCGAAGTTCCTGCTCCACAGTTCGATCTTCGAGCGCTTCAGCGCCGAAGCGTGCCGGGCGGTCCTGCGGGCGGCGGATGCCGAGGCCGATATCACCGAGATCGAGACCCGCAATCTTTTCCTGGTGCCGCTCGATGAGGAGCGGCGCTGGTTCCGCTATCATCATCTGTTCCATGACTTCCTCAGCCGCGAAATGGAGAGGCGCGAACCGGAGATGATCGCACCGCTGCACCTGGCCGCCGCCGAATGGTTCGGCGAACGCAAGATGCTGACCGAGGCGATCGGGCATGCGCTCGCCGCCGGCGACCACGCGCGCGCGGCGGTGTTCGTCGAGAACAACGCGCTCGAGCTCATCGCCCAGTGCCAGTTGCTTTACGTGCGCCAATTGCTGGCGCTGCTGCCGAGGAAACTGGTCGACCAGCGCATCCGCCTGCAGCTCGTGGTGCTGTGGCTGGCGGTGCACAGCAGCCAGCCCGAGATCGCCCAGCAGACGCTCGCCAGTGCGCGCAAGCTGGTTGAGACCGGGCCGGCCGACAGCAAGGATCCGGGTACGCTGACCGGCACCACGATCGAGGCCGAAATCGCCGTCCTCGATGCCGCCGTCCACAGCACGCTGGAGCGGTTCGAAGCCGCGCGCGACACCGCATTGGCCGCCCTGCGCATCATCGCGCCCGATGCCTGGTTCATGGAAGGGGCGACGGCCAATGTCATCGGCTACAATCTCTACGCATTGGGCGACCTCGAGGGGGCGCGGGCGGCGGTGGACGCGGCGCGCAAGGCGCATGAGCGAAGCGGCAGCCTGCTCGGCGTCACCATCGCAAATTGCTACATGGCGGTCATCGAACGCTCGGCTGGCTGTCTGCCCGCCGCCGAAAAATTGCTGCGCAACACGATCATCGAGGCCAGGACGCGCATTGGCGCGAATTCCTATGCCGAGGCGCTGGCCGGAACGCTGCTGGCCGAACTCGCCTACGAGACCAACGCATCCGGCGAGGCACTGACGCTGGTCGAGAATCTCGGGCCGCTGATCGAGGGTGCGGCGGTCATCGTCTATCCCCTGGCCAGCGTGCCGACCTATGCCCGCGTCCTGCAGTTGACCGGTCGCGGCGACGCGGCACTCGACATGCTGGAACGCGTCTACCAGCGCGTGCGTGGCTCCGTCTACCGCCGCCTCGCTTCGGTGCTGGTGCATGATCGCATCCGGCTGCTGATTGACCAGAATCGCATCGCCGAGGCACGCACCCTGCTCGACGAGCATCGCCGCGAAAGCGCGGAAGCCGCCCCCACCGTCGCCAACGAATTCGAGTTCTTCGCCGAAGGCCGGCTACTGACGGCGGAAAAATCCTCCGCGGCGGCCGCGGCGCTTTTCGACGCGCTGCTGGAGCGGACGAAAAGCAGCGGCCGCATGCGCCGCCACATACTGGCGCTGATCCTGCGCGCCAAGAGCGCCGGCCATGACCAGCGCGAGGCCGACCGTTATCTCCTCGAAGCGCTGCGCCTTGCCCGGCCTTCCGGCTTCATCCGCTCCTTCGTCGACGAAGGCAGGCCTGTGGTCGAAGCATTGATGCGGCTGCGGGCGGCGCAAGCAAAGACCGACCCGTCCGTGTCGGCCTATGCGACGCGCATCATTGACGCCGCGCAGGCCATGCCCGTGGCGACACGAAAGTTGGCCGCCCCTGCAGCCGAGAAGGAACAGCTCACCCAGCGCGAATCCGAGCTGCTGCGTTGCCTGTCGGAAGGCATGTCCAACCGCGATATCGCGGTTGCGCTGTCGGTCAGCGAAACGACGGTGAAATGGCATTTGAAGAACATTTTCGGCAAGCTCTCGGTCTCGAACCGTGTCCAGGCCGTGCGTGCCGCACAGGCGGCGGCAAACCTCCGCCCCCCTCCGAAAGGAGGGGCATAGATACCAGGCACAACCCCTCTTTCGGGTCGGGTCGTGGCATCGTTAGCCTGCTAGCGTCGTCCGGACTTTAAAGGACGCTGCTCATGGCGACAGGTTACGTTTTTCACGAACAACTGATGTGGCATGACACTGGCCCCAGCGCCGACATGATGCCTCCCGGCCGTTTCGTGGAACCCGGCCGGCACCTGGAATCGCCGGGGTCGAAGCGTCGGCTGAACAACCTCATCCAGGTCAGCGGCCTGGCGCGCCACCTGGTGCCGATCCTTGCCGAGCCGGTGACGGTCGAGGATCTGCTGCGCGTGCACACGCAGCGCCATGTCGACGACATCAGGATGCTCAGCGAACGCGGTTCCGGCTTCGCCGGCCCGCAGGCGCCGATCGGCCTCAACAGTTTCGACATCGCCCTGCTCTCCGCCGGCACCACCTATGCCGCGATGCGCGCGGTGCTGACCGGCCGTGTCGACAACGCCTATGCGCTGGCGCGGCCGCCGGGGCATCATGCCGAGCCCGACCAGGCAATGGGCAACTGCCTGTTCTCCAACATCGGTGTTGCCGTGCGCCGGTTGCAGCATGAAGGCCTGCTCGGCCGCGCGGCGATAGTCGACTGGGACGTGCATCACGGCAACGGCACCGAGACGGTGTTTTATTCCGATCCGTCGGTGCTGACCATTTCCCTGCACCAGGACAATCTCTATCCGACCGGGCGCGGCGCGCTGGCCGACAATGGCAAGGGCGAAGGCGAAGGCTACAACATCAACATACCGCTGCCGGCCGGCAGCGGCACCGGCGCCTACGAAGCGACCTTCGACCGCGTCGTCGCTCCGGCGCTGCGCGCCTACAAGCCGGATCTCGTCATTGTTGCCTCCGGCTTCGATGCGTCGGGCTTCGATCCGCTCGGCCGCATGATGCTCAACAGCGAGTGCTTCCGGCGCCTCGCCGCGCGCATGGTGGCGCTGGCGGCCGAGACTTCCAACGGACGGCTGATGATGACCCATGAAGGCGGCTATTCCGAGGGCTATGTGCCGTTCTGCGGCCATGCCGTCATCGAAACGCTCGCCAATCACCGCACCGAAGTGGTCGATCCGCTGTCGGACCATATCGACGAATGGGCCGGGCAGGACTTGCAGCCGCATCAGGCCGCGGTGATCGATGCGGCCGAAGGCCTGCTCGCCGGGCTGCGCCAACGCCTCGCAAGTGCTGCCTGACACGATGGATTTTGTCGTCACCACGCTCCTCAACGCACTGACGCTGATCAGCATCCTGATGCTGGTCGGGCTCGGGCTGGCGATCAGCTTCGGCCTGATGAACGTGACCAATCTGGCGCATGGCGAATTCGTCACCGTCGGCGCCTTCGCGGTCTATTTTGTCCAGAGCGTCGGCGGCTCGTTCTGGCTGGGGCTGCTTGCTGCCCCGATCGCCGGCGCGGTGGTCGGCTGCATCCTGGAGTTCGCCATCATCCGCCATCTCTATTCGCGGCCGGTCTCGACCGTGCTCGCCACCTGGGGCGTCAGCCTGATCCTGCAGCAGGGGCTGGAACTGACCTTCGGTCTCGGCGCCAAGCCGGTTACGCCGCCGATCGAGGGCACGCTCGACTTGTTCTTCACCGTCTATCCCGCCTATCGGCTAATCCTGATCGCCATAGCCATGCTGACCTTGCTCGGTGTCGTGCTGCTCATCAGCCGGACGTCGTTCGGCCTCGACATCCGCACCGTCATCCAGAACCGCGAAATGGCCGAAGGCGTCGGCATCAACACGCGGCGCACCTACGCCATCGCCTTCACCTTCGGCGCGGCCATCGCCGGGCTCGCCGGCGGGCTGGTCGCGCCGCTGGCGATCGTGCTGCCGCAGATGGGAGTGAACTATCTCGCCAACGCCTTCTTCGTCGTGATTGTCGGTGGCGTCGGCTCGATCGGCGGTCTCGTTGCCGGAAGTGTTTTCGTCGGCGGGCTGACGAGTGTGCTCAACTACCAGATCTCGCCATCGCTGGCACAGGCGATCGTGCTGCTGGCGGCCATCGTCGCCGTGCGGCTGCGGCCCAACGGCCTGTTCAACGGAGCGTCGCGATGATCGCGCGCGACCGCAACTGGCTGGTGATCTTCGCCGTCTGCGTGACGCTCGCGATTGTCTATCCTTTCTTCGCCGACGGCTACCAGCTGACGGTGATCCGCGACGCGCTGATCTTCGGCCTGTTCGCGGCGAGCCTCGACTTCTTCTGGGGCCGCACGGGCATTCTGTGTTTCGGCCATGCCGCCTTCTTCGGCATTGGCGGCTACATCATGGCGCTCACCACCCTCAACGACGCCATCCCCTTGGGCAGCGTGCTCGGCATCCTGGGCGCGATTGCGGGTGCTGCCTTCGTCGCCGCCATTATCGGCCACTTCCTGTTCTTCGGCGGCATCCGCGGCAGCTACTTCACCATCGTGACGCTGGCCATGGGCGTCATCTGCCAGCAGGCCGCGGTCTCCTGGAGCTCGGTCACCGGCGGTGACAGCGGGCTGATCGGCATCCCGCCGATCGCGTTCGATCTCGGCGGGCTGCATGTCGATCTCAGCCAGGACCTGCCCTCCTACATCTTCGTTGCGGCGATCGTCGCGGTGGTTGTACTGGCGCTGTGGTCGATCAGCCGTGGTCGCTGGGGCATGGTGCTCACCGCCATCCAGGACAATGAAGTCCGGGCGGCCGCCCTTGGCCACAATGCGCCGCTAAGGCTGCTCGCCACCTTCGTCCTGTCCGCTGCGATCGCTGGGCTTGCCGGCGCGCTCTATGTCTGCATGGCCGGGCTGGTGGCGCCCGATTTGTCCGGGCTGCTGCTGTCGACGGAAGTGATCGTCTGGGTGGCGGTTGGCGGGCGCGGCACGCTGCTTGGCCCGGTGCTGGGCGCCATCGCCATCCAGCGCGCGCAGCAGACGATCAGCAGCTTCAACCCGAGTCTGTGGCCCCTGCTGCTCGGCTGCGTCTTCGTCATCATCGTCTTCGTGCTGCCGGACGGCATCCTGTCGATCTATGCGCGGCTGAAGGGCCTGTTCAACGGCAGGAGGCCGGCGCAATGAGCGACGTGCTGCTTCAGGCCGAGAACGTCGGCATCCGCTTTGGCGGGCTGCAGGCGCTGGAAGCGTTGAACCTGACGGTGCGCGACAAAGAGCTCTGCTGCATCATCGGGCCGAATGGCGCCGGCAAGAGCACCTTCCTCAACCTTTTGACCGGCACGCTTCGCCCGACCAGCGGCAGCGTGCGCTTTCTCGGCCATGACATCGCCGGCCTGCCGCTGCACCGGATCGCCCGGCTCGGGATCGCCCGAAAATTCCAGATCCCGTCGGTCTTTCCGAGCCTCTCGGTCGAGGACAACCTCAAGGTCGCACGGTGGGGGGCCTCTTCACCGGTGCGTCCGGTCGGTGAGCTGCTGGACCTGGTCGCGCTTGGTAACCGCGCGGCCACGCTGGCCGGCGAACTGGCGCACGGCCAGAAGCAATGGCTGGAGATCGGCATGGCGCTGGCGATCGAACCAAGGCTGCTGCTGCTCGACGAGCCGACCGCCGGCATGACGCCGCAGGAAACGCTGGCTACCGCCGAGATGCTGCTGCGGCTAAAGGGCGAGTTCTCGATCGTCGCGGTCGAGCACGACATCCGCTTCGTGCGGGCACTGAACTGCGAGACGCTGGTGCTGCACCAGGGACGCCGGCTGCGCAGCGGTCCTTTCCACGACATCGAGACCGACGAAATGGTCCGCGATGTCTATCTGGGGAGGCGCTGACCATGCTGCGGACACTCGCGGTCTCGGCCGGCTACGGCCTGCTGCCTGTGCTGAACGGCATCGATCTCAGCGTGGCACCGGGTGAAGTCGTCGGCCTGCTTGGCCGCAATGGCGCCGGCAAGACGACGCTGCTGCGCGTCATCGCCGGCAGCCTGAAGGCGAGCGGCGGCGCCGTGGTTCTCGGCGATCAGGAGCTTACCAACGCGGCGGCCTTCCGCCGGGCGCGGGCGGGCATAGCGCATGTGCCGCAGGGCCGCGGCATCTTCAACCAGCTGACCGTGCGGCAGAATTTGGAGGTCGGCACGCGCGCAGCCAGGGACCGTGGCGACGGCGGCATTCCTGACGACACCTTCGGCTATTTTCCGATCCTGCGCGAACGCGAGGCGCAAATCGCCGGCACGCTGTCGGGTGGCCAACAGCAGATGCTGGCGATCGGCCGCGCGTTGTGCGGCCTGCCTTCGGTGCTGCTGCTCGACGAGCCGTCGGAAGGCATTCAGCCGAACATCGTGCAGTCGATCGCCGAACTGGTGCCGCGCATCGCCCGCGAGCGCGGCATCGCGATCGTTCTGGTCGAGCAGAATCTCGATCTCGTTCTCAAGGCGGCGGACCGCTGCCTGGTGATGGAAAAGGGCAGGATCGTGCACGAGGGCACGCCGGCGGCGTTCGCCGACGAGAGCCTGCTGAAGGACCTGTTGGCCCTATGAGGCGCGCCTGGACCTGCTGACTTTGTAAGGCGTGCATGGGGCGCGCCCGGACTGGAAGGGAACATAACAATGATAAGCAGAAGAACGATCCTGAAATCCGGCGGCGCTGCCGCCGCCTTCGCCATGGTCGGCGCGCCGTCGATCCTGCGCGCCGCCGACACCGTCAAGGTCGGCCTGTCGATCCCGATCACCGGGCTGCAGGCGATCCTCGGCGAGACGCTGCTCAATTGCTACAAGCTCGCCGCCGCCGAACTCAACGCCGCCAACGGCATTGGCGGCCGCCAGATCGAACTGTTCATCGAGGACAACCAGACCACGACCAAGGGCTCGATCGACAAGGCGCGCAAGCTCATCAACGAGGACAAGGTCGATGTCGTCATGGGCACGATCATCTCGCCCGAGCGCAGCGCGACGCTGTCGGTGACCTCCAAAGCCAAGAAGCTGTTCTTCTACCCGACCAATTTCGAGGGTGGCGAATGCAATCGCTACTTCGTCGCCACCGGGCCGATCCCGATGCAGCAGGTCGACCCGATGATGCCATGGGTGGCCGAGAATCTCGGCAAGACGATCTACATCATGGCTTCCGACTATGCCTGGCCGCAGAAGATGACGGAGGCGATCACGGCAGCTTACGAGAAGACCGGCGGCAAGATCATCGGCGCCGACTACTATCCGTTCGGCACCACGGATTTCGGCCCGGCCTTCCAGAAGATCAAGTCGCTGAAGCCCGATGTCGTCTGGTCGATGGTGGTCGGCAACGATGCCGTCACGCAGCTCAAGCAGTATCGTTCTTTCGACATCAAGCAGCCGCTGATCGCGCCGCTCGACGAGGTTTTCAACAAGGACGCGCTGCCGCCAGGCGTCGCCGCCGGCACCTATGCGCCGCAGCCTTACTGGATGGCACTCGACAATCCGGTCAACAAGAAGTTCATCGCAAGCTTCCGCGAAAAGTTCGGCCAGGAGAAGATGGTGAACGGCATCGGCGAGGCCGGCTATAACGGCCTGCATCTCTATGCGCTGGCCGCCGAGAAGGCCGGGTCACTCAGGGATGACGATGTGCTCAAGGCATTGCCGACCATCGAGTTCGACGCCCCGCAAGGCAAGATCCGCGTCGATGTCTCGAACAACCACACGCTCTGCCATTCCTATGTCGGCAAGGCGGCGGCGGACGGCATCAGCTACGAGATCGCCAAGGATTTCGGCACCATCACGCCGGTGACGCCTTACTGCAAGGTGTAGGATCTTACACTCAAGCGGCCCTGACGGCGGCTTTACCGCTGCCGTCAGGGCGTCCGCGGCGCCGGCAGCCGCTCGCGCAATTCGTCGACCAGCACCCTGGTGTTTTCGGAATAGTCGATGGGCACGACGACGAGATGCACGCCGCCGCCGGTGAAGGCCCGTTCCAGCGCCGGCCGCAAATCGGCGATCTCCGTAACCCTGGTTCCCTTGGCGCCATAGGCCTCGGCGTATTTGACGAAATCGGGATTGCCGAAGGTCATGCCGAAATCCGGGAATTCGTCGACCGCCTGCTTCCAGCGGATCATGCCATAGGCATGGTCCTCCAGCAGCAGGATGACCAGGTTGAGCTTCAGCCTGACGGCGGTCTCCAGTTCCTGGCTGTTCATCATGAAGCCGCCGTCGCCGCAAATGGCCATGACACGGCGCCGGGGATAAAGCAGTGATGCCATCATCGCCGACGGCAGGCCGGCGCCCATCGTGGCCAGCGCATTGTCGAGCAGCAGCGTGTTTGCCATGCGCGTGCGGTAGTTGCGTGCGAACCAGATCTTGTACATGCCGTTGTCGAGGGCGAGGACCCCGTCCGCCGGCATCACGGCGCGCACATCATGCACGATGCGCTGCGGCGTGAAGCGGTCTTCGGTGGCGCGCGCGGCGATGCGGCTCAGAATGCCTTCCCTGAGCGGCAGCAAGGCCTGCGCGTTGGGGATCTTGCCCTCGATGCGGTCCGCCAGCAGCGCCAGCGACGGGCCAAGATCGCCAACGATCTCGGCCTGCGGGAAATAGACCTGCTCGACATCGGCCGAGTGATAGCCGACATGGATCACCTTCGGTCCGTTGGCGCCCATGATGAAGGGCGGTTTCTCCACCGTGTCGTGGCCGATGGTGATGATCAGATCGGCCTGTTCGATGGCCTCGTGCACATAGTCGCGCTCCGACAGTGCCGCCGTTCCCATGTAGAGTTCGGTGCCGCCGGGCACCGTGCCCTTGCCCATCTGCGTGGTGAAATAAGGTATTTGCGTGCGCAGCACGAACTGGGCGACATCTGGGGTCACACGCGGACGCGACGCCGCCGCGCCGAACATCAGCAGTGGACGCTTGGCCTCCAAGATCATGCGGGCGGCGCGATCGAGCGCGTCCGCGCTGGCCAACGGCAGTTCGACCGGGTGCGTCGGCACCAGCGCCATCGGCTCGCACTCGGCCGCCGCAATGTCTTCCGGCAGTTCCAGATGCACCGGGCCGGGCCGCTCTTCCTGGGCAACGCGGAAGGCCTCTCGCACCAGCGAGGGGATCATCTTGGGCGAGACGATCTGGCGCGACAGCTTGGTAAGCGGCTTCATCGCCGCGACGATGTCGACGATCTGGAAGCGCGCCTGCCGCGATGACAAGATGCCCTTCTGGCCGGTGATCATGATCATCGGCATCGCGCCGAGCAGCGCATAGGCCGCGCCGGTCGTCAGATTGAGTGCGCCAGGGCCAAGCGTGGTGATGCACACGCCTGCCTTGCCGGTGAGCCTGCCATAGGTGGCGGCCATGAAAGCAGCCGCCTGCTCATGCCGGGTCAGGATCAACTGGATCGACGAGCGGCGGATCGATTCGACGATGTCGAGATTCTCCTCGCCCGGAATGCCGAAAATCCGGTCGACCCCTTCATTCTCGAGAGCCGCCACGAACAGATCCGAACCTTTGGTCATGAACCGCCTCTCCTGCAATGCACACGTTCCGCCTTCATATGGCATTGGAAAGCGGCACCTCAAAAAGCGCAAGCCTGCTCTGTTGGCGATCAGCCCATCAGTTTCGGCAGGGCGGCCGCCAGCGCATCGATGGCGAGCCTAACCTTGAGCGGCAGATGCGGCGTCTGCAGCCAGAGCGCGTGGCAGTCGTAGAGATAGTGCGGCTGGTCCGGCAACAGCGCGACCAGCCCACCGGCCTCTATGCGCGCGCGGACCAGCCACCATGGCAACCACGCTAGCCCCATGCCTTCTGCCGCTGCATCGGCGATGGCATCGAGATCGTCGAGCCGCAGGCGGCCGGTCGGCATGATCTCCTGTGCGGATTGCCCTTCACGCGCAAACAGCCAGGGCTGAACGACCTGGCCAAGCCTGCGATAGACAATCGCCTGATGATCGGCGAGGTCTTCGATCCGCCGCGGCTCGCCATGAAGCCCGAGATAGGCGGGCGAGGCACAGACGACCATGCCTTGCCGCGCAACGCGGCGGGCGATGATGCCCGCCTTATCGTCCAGATCGCCGGTGCGGATGGCAAGGTCAAAGCCGTCTTCGGCAAGATCGGCGAAGCGGTCGCTGAGTGACAAATCGAGTTCCAGCATCGGATAGTGCCGCGCCAGCTTCAGCAGCACGGGGGTGACGCAGTGGCGGCCGAAATGCGCCGGCATGGTCACGCGCAGTCTGCCTCTCGGTTCCGAAAACTGGTCGGCGGCCAGCGCATCGGCGGCTTCCGCCTCGGCCAGCACGATGCGGCAGCGTTCATAATAGGCGCGACCGAAATCGGTCAGGCTCTGGCGGCGCGTGGAGCGATTGATGAGGCGAACGCCGAGCCGCTCTTCGAGAGAACGGACATGCTTGCCCACCATCGGCCCGGACAGGTCGAGCGCTACCGCCGCTGCCGCGAACGAGCCAAGGTCGACCGCCTTGACGAACACGGCCATGCTCTCGAGCCTATCCATATTCGAAACCTATGGTTTCTTCTGCTTTACCCTTACGCCCATTTATCTATCAAGTCTCTGGCTACATAGCCTATTCGGTACAGATAATTTGGAGTAACCCGAATGGCTCGTACTGTCTGCTTCCATCAGCATGGCGGTCCAGAAGTCCTGCGCATCGAGGATATCGATCTCGCTCCAGCGGGTGCGGGAGAGGTTCAAATCCGCGTCAAGGCACTCGGCCTCAATCGCGCCGAGGCACTGCTGCGTGCGGGCAGCTATATCGAGACGCCCGCCCTGCCCTCCGGGCTTGGTCTCGAGGCGGCGGGAATTGTCGAAACGGTAGGCGAAGGCGTGAACGATTTCGTCCCGGGCGACGCCGTCAGCGTCATCCCGCCGCAATCGATGGCGCGCTGGCCGGCTTACGGCGAGCTGGTCACCTATCCCGCCGGGCTCATCGTCAAGCACCCACCGTCGCTCGACTGGCAGACAGCGGCGGCTGTCTGGATGCAATATCTCACCGCCTATGGCGCCCTGATCGACATCGCCAGACTGAGCAGTGTAGACGCTGTCGTCATCACCGCGGCCTCCAGCAGCGTCGGGCTTGCCGCGATCCAGATCGCCAACAAGGTTGGCGCGACAGCGATCGCGGTGACGCGAACATCGGCAAAGAAACAGGCCTTGCTCGATGCCGGCGCGGCGCATGTTGTGGTCCTGGCCGAGGAAGATCTCGCCGCACGGCTGAGCGAGATCGCGGGACCGCAGGGCGTGCGCGTCGTGCTCGATGCAATCGGCGGTCCGATCTTCGAGCCGCTGACAGGTGCAATGTCAAAGGGCGGCATTCTCATCGAATATGGCGGGCTGAGTCCCGAGCCGACGCCGTTCCCCTTGGCTGCCGTGTTGGGCAAGACGCTGACATTGCGTGGTTATCTCGTGCACGAGATCACCGGCGCCCCAGAGAAGCTGGAGATCGCGAAGGCGTTCATCCTTGAAGGCCTGGAAACCGGCACGCTGAGGCCGATCATCGACAGGATCTTTGCTTTCGACCAGATCGTCGAGGCGCACCGCTACCTCGAATCGAACGAGCAGTTCGGCAAGATCGTCGTAACGGTTTGAGCGACGGCAGCGGCCAACAAATCATTCTTGCCGGCAATATCGCCCTTGAAGGCCTGGCTCCGCATTCCTAACTGTCTGGAGCGGGCCGGGCCCCTCTGACGATCGCTTCTGGTGATTGTGATGTCGGACCGCTTTAACGGGCCCGTTTCCACCTTTTTCGGTCAAGCGGGCTCAATCCTTTCGGTTTGGAGCCCCGTATGACATCTTCCCTCCTTGGTTTGGTTTGCCCCTCCTGCCGTGTCGCGCTCGTGATGAGCGAACGCCAGGGTATCGAGATCGACTATTGTCCACAGTGCCGTGGCGTCTGGCTTGATCGAGGCGAACTCGACAAGATCATCGAGCGTTCCGGCAGGGAGGCGTCGCCTGCGCCGCAGCCACAGCCGGCAGCCTTCTCCCAGCCGCAACACGGCCGCGATGACGACTATTCGCGCTCGCAGGGCCATCGCTATCCCAAGCGGAAGAAATCCTTCTTCGAGGAATTGTTCGATTGACCGCATGAGGCCCGGCGCCTGCTGAAATTTCCAAAAAACCACATCGATAAAGGTTCATCTGCGATGATGTCTCGCACCAGTCGATTTGCAACCCTGTTTGCCGGGCTGTTCCTTGCATTCTCCATGATCGCGATCGATCATGCCGAGGCGCGGCGCGGCGGCAGTTTCGGCAGTCGCGGCACGCGCACGTTCCAGTCGGCGCCGCCGACCAGGACCGCGCCGGCGCCGATCGCTCCCGTCGAGCGTTCGATGACACCCAACACCGGTGTGAACGCTGCCACCCGGCAGCCGCAGGCCGGCCCACAGCGGCCGGGCTTCATGAGCGGTTTTGGCGGAACGATGATGCGCGGCCTGCTGCTCGGCGGCCTGATCGGCCTGCTCGTCGGGCAAGGGTTCGGCGGCCTGGCCGGCATGTTCGGCTTCCTGCTTCAAGCCCTGCTCATCAGTGGCGCGATCATGCTGGCCATCCGCTTCTTCCGCTCGCGGTCGGCGCAGGGCCCCACCCCGGCGCTCGCCGGTGCCGGCAATGCCCAGGCGCCGCGATTTGAGAACCGCGCTCCGGCACAGCAGCAAACGGCCGGCTCGTTCACAATCCCCGGCTTTGGCGGAGGTTCGGGCGGAGGCTCTCCGGCTGACGTCTCCGAGGAGATCACGCTGGCTCAGAGCGACCTCGACGCATTCCAGAAGCTGTTGACCGACGTCCAGGAAGCATTCGGGCGCGAAGACCATGCCGCCCTGCGCCGGGCGACAACGCCCGAGATGGTGTCCTATCTCTCGGAAGAGCTGGCCGACAATGCCCAGAAAGGTCTTCGGAACGAGGTCTCCGATATCACCTTGCTGCAGGCCGACATCGCGGAAAGCTGGCGCGAGGACGACCGCGACTACGCCACGGCCGCGCTGCGCTACGAGTCTCGCGACGTGATGCGCGAACGCGGCAGCGGCAAGGTCGTCGAGGGCGACGAAGACCATCCGACAGAGACGACCGAACTGTGGACTTTCACGCGTCAGAATGGCTCGAGCTGGAAACTCTCGGCAATACAACAGGCCTGAGCCGGCCATTGAAGGAGGGGCGTCGCGGGGCGCCTTAGCGCACGATCCTGACGCACATCGGCGTGCCGATCCCGATGGTGCGTCCGATGTCCGTCAGCGGTCCTGCGCGCTGAAATAAGGTGCCTCCCGGTTCAGGCGGCCGACAAAGACCAGGCAATCCTTTTTCATGATTTCCTCCCCTGCCGGCCCGCGCGTGGGCGCGCGGGATTGGCAAAATTTCGCCTGCCCTCGCTTGCAACATTGCCCCATATGTGAAAATACTTTTTACAAAAGAAGATTAGCGGGAGGAGACGTCATGCGGTCCGGCGCTTTGAGGCGTGTTCATATGGCTGGGCTGAGTCTCCTGCGAGACTGCCGGGGCCGGCCATGAACGACTTCGCGCCCACCGTCGGTGTCACCTCGACCTACCCCCAAAACATGCCTGAGGCGCACGCGGCATTGCCGGTGTGGAACGCCGAGAACTGGTTCTACGAGGACTGGCCGGTCGGCCAGAAAATCCGCTCATTGCGGCGCACGATGGCGGAGGGCGACAGCCACCTCTTCAACACGCTGGTGCTCGACATCCACCCCTATGTGCAGGACCAGATGTTCGCCGAAAGCGAAGGCATTTTCGGCAAGCGGCTGATCGCCGGCGCTTTCGTCTTTTCGGCCGGGCTGGGGCTGGTCGCCACCAACTGCGTCAACGCCTTTTCCTATGGCTATGACAAGCTCCGTTTCATCAAGCCTGTCTTCATAGGTGACACGATCTATTCGATCCGCTCCAACCTCGACAAGAAGCCGCGCTACAGAGAGATGGGACTGATCCGTGCCAGCTACGAAGTGTTCAAGGGCGAAGGCGAGCTGGTCCTCTATTGCGAGCACCTGCAGACGGTGAAGTACCGCAACCCGGCCGATTTCGTCGGCAAGACGGAGAAATGAAAATGCCGGCTTTGGCCGAATTGCCGCTTGCCGGTCTCGTCGTCGTCGACATGAGCCAGTTTCTGTCCGGGCCTTATTGCTCGCTGCGGCTGCTCGACCTCGGTGCGCGCGTCATCAAGATCGAGCGTCCGGATGGCGGCGACCTGTCGCGCCGGCTCTATCTCAGCGACACCGAGATCGGCGGCGATTCCACGATCTTTCATGCCATCAACCGCGCCAAGGAAAGTTTTGCCATCGACCTGAAGAACGAGGCGGATCTCGAAGCGCTGCGCGGGCTTCTGGCCAAGGCCGATGTGCTTATCCAGAATTTCCGGCCCGGCGTCATCGAGCGGCTCGGCCTCGACTACGAAGCCGTCCGCAAGATCAACCCGCGGCTCGTCTACGCATCGATCAGCGGCTATGGCGAGGACGGCCCATGGGTCAAGCGGCCCGGCCAGGATTTGCTGGCGCAATCCCGTTCCGGCGTGATGTGGCTCAATGGCGACGAGGACCAGGGACCCGTGCCCTTCGGGCTGGCCATCGGCGACATGCTCGCGGGTGCAGCCTGCGCGCAAGGCATTCTGGCGGCGCTGGTGCGGCGCGGCATCACCGGCCAGGGCAGCCATATCGAAACCAGCCTCCTGGAAGCACTGGTCGACTTCCAGTTCGAGGTGCTGACCACGCATCTCAATGACGGCCGCCGCTTGCCCAGGCGCTCCAGCTTCCGCAGCGCGCATGCCTATCTCTCGGCGCCTTACGGCGTCTACCCGGCCAAGGACGGCTATCTCGCCATCGCCATGACGCCGATCCCGAAACTCGCCGACCTGCTGTCGCTCAATGAGTTGGCGCCTTATCGCGACAGACCGGCCTCGTGGTTCACCGCGCGCGACGACATCAAGGCGATCATCGCGCAGAGGATCGCCAGCAAAACCATCGACGAATGGCTTGATATTCTCGAGCCGGCCGACATCTGGTGCGCCAAGGTGCTGACCTGGCCGGAGATGCTGGCCAGTGAAGGCTTTCAGTCGCTCGACATGCTGCAGACGGTGACGCGCGAGGACGATGTCTCGATCCTCACCACCAGTTCGCCGCTCAGGGTCGACGGTGTCAGGGCCAAGGTCGATCGGGCCGCGCCGCGCATCGGCGAGCACAGTGCCGCGATCCGCGAGGAGTTCGGCCTGTGACCACGCTCAAGGGTATGACCTGGAGCCATCCGCGCGGCTATGATCCGATGGTCGCCTGCTCGTCGCTTTGGCAGCAGAAGACCGGCGTCGCCATCCACTGGGACAAGCGCTCGCTGCAGGATTTCGAGTCCTTTCCGGTCGAGGAACTGGCGCGCGCCTATGATCTGATCGTCATCGATCACCCGCATGTCGGCCAGATCACGGCGGAACGCTGCCTCGCGCCGCTGGATGTCGCCGGCCGCGAGGCCGAGCGCGCAGCGCTCGCTTCGGGCAGCGTCGGCCAGTCCTATCCGAGCTACGCCTGGCAAGGACGGCAATGGGCGTTTCCGATCGATGCGGCCAGCCAGGTCCAGGCATGGCGGCCGGACGCGCTCGACGCGCGGCCGGCGCGCTGGAGCGAGGTGCTCGACCTCGCCCGGCAAGGCCGCGTGCTTTTGCCGTTGCGGCCGCCGCATGCGCTGATGGTGTTCTATACGCTTGCCGGCAATCTCGGGCACGCTTGCGCGACCGATCCGTCCCGCGATCTCATCGATAGCGAGACCGGCTGCGAAGTCTTCGAGATGATGCGAGAGATCGCCGCGGTGGTCGACCCGGCCTGTTTGGAGATGGATCCGATCGCGGTTTCCGAACGCATGGCGGAGGCCGATTCCCGCATTGTCTGCGCTCCACTCATCTACGGCTACGTTTCCTATGCGATGTCAGGGTTTCGCGCGCACCGGCTGGCCTTCACCGACATCCCGGCTGTCGGCTCCAGCGGCCCTATCGGCTCAGCGCTCGGCGGCACGGGCATAGCGGTGTCAGCCTTTTCCAAGGCGAAAGATGCAGCGACGGACTTCGCCTATTGGGTCGCCAGCGGCGACGTGCAGCGCGGCGCCTATGCTGCTGCCGGTGGCCAACCAGGCCATGCTGCCGCCTGGGAGGACCAGACCGTCAATGCCGCGACCGGCAATTTTTATCGCGGCACGCACGCGACGCTGGAGGGCGCATGGGTGCGGCCGCGTCATGATGGCTACATGGCGTTCCAGCAGGCGGCGTCCGACCGCATCCTGTCGGCCATGACCTCCGGGCACAAAGCCGCCCGGGTCGTCGCTGATCTCGTCGGCCTGTTCCGGGAGAGTGCCGCCGCGCAGGTGTCCGGCGCCGCTGCTGAGAGAGGAGCCTGAGCGAAACCGGGCGGAGGAGAACGTCTGGGCTACGCCCCGGCGAGACGCCGAGGCAAATCCAACTATTCCAACCGCCAGAGCTTGCGGGCATTGCCCGACAGCAACCTCTCGCGCTCCGCGACGCTGCAACCGGAAAGCAGCGCGTGGGTCGCTGCCACCCAAGTCGACAAGCCGCCACCAAGCGTGCAGACCGGCCAGTCGCTGCCCCAGACCACACGGTCCCAGCCGAACGCAGCGATGCTGTGCTCGACATAGGGCCGCAGCGTCCCGACCGTCCAGCTGCCGGAATCGGCATAGGCGACCACACCGGAAATCTTGGCCATGACGTTCGGACGCCGCGCGATCTCGCTCATATGCTCGCGCCAGGGATGCTCGGCTCCGCCCTTGATGTCGGGGACGCCGCAATGGTCGAGAACGAACTGGACGTCGGGTGCGAGGTCGGCCAGCGCTATTGCTTTCGGAATCTGGTGCGGCAGCACGACGAGATCGAAAGTCAGGCCGATGCCGCCAAGCCGCTTGATGTTGTCACGAAACACCGCACCTTCCGACAGATCATCGGGCATGACATGGAGCACGCGGCGGAAACCCCTGACGAAAGGATTTGCCCGCTGCCTTTCGAGATAGGCCGGGAAATCCGCGTCTTCCGGCCGGCAGGACGCGATCGCCCCGACCAGCATGCTGCCGGCCTGTCGCGACAGACCTTCCACCCGTGCGGTCTCGGCTTCAATGTCAGCCGGATCGACATCGACCTCCATGTGCAGCACGCGCTCGACGCCGACACGCTGCGCCTCGGCGGCATAGTCCTCGTAGGAGAAGTCGCGGTTGAGCGGCGGCACGCCGGCAAGCCAGGGATAGCGCAAGGCCGAGCGATCGATGAGATGCAGATGGGTGTCGATGATCACTGGAGCTCCTCCAAATTGGCGTTGTCAAATCATCTCACGGAGGAATTCTTCATTCAAATAAGAATTTATGCTGCCGACCCTACAGCCGATCCTGCCAGATGCGACAGCTTCTCGCACGTCGCCAGCAACAGCTCGATCGTCCTGGTGATATCGGGCGCGGACGGCGCATTGACCACGGTAATGTAGGGAATGGACAGGGCGGCGATGGCCTTGCCGTCGGAACTGCGCACCGGAGCCGACAGGTTGAAGACGCCGGCGGTCTGCATCGAGGCCATCATCTCGTAGCCACGGTCGCGGATCTGGTCGAGCCGGGTGAAGAACTCGGTCGATTGGGCCGTCTTGTCGGTGCTGCGGACGTGTTCGGAGATCATCATCTGCCGCTCTTCCTGCGAGCGGAAGGCAAGCAGTACATGGCCCGAACCGGTGTCGAACAGGCTGATGTGGGAACCCACCCGGATCGAGATGCCCCAGTAGTTCGGCGCCTCCTGCTGGGCGATGACGACGGCGGAACCGCGATCAAAAACAACGAGTTGATTGGCCTGCTGCGAGGTCTCGGCCAGTTCGCGCATCAGCGGCGTGGCGTAGGAAACCAGCCGCCGCACCGGAGCGTGCAGTTGCGCCAGGCCGAACAGTTTCAGCGTCAGCGAATAGCGGTCACCATCCAGCCTTGTGACATAGCCGCGCCGCACCAGCCGGTCGAGCATGCGATAGAATTCGTTCGGGCTGCGGTCGAGTTTCTTGGCGATTTCGGCCTGGGTCAGGCCTCCGTCGACGCCGGCCAGCAGTTCGAGGATGTCGAGCCCCTTGTCGAGCGCCGGCGCGCGGTAGCGCTCGTCTTCGCTGTCGTCCATGGCTCATCCCTCCAGTGAATTCGATTCTTCATATACGCAGGAATGCGGCCGGCGGAAACAAATTTCGCCTTGACGTACGTATGAATGTTTTGTTTGTATATGAATGTAGCATTTCCTGTCACGTGGACAGGTTGCGGTCGCCGCTAAGGCGCACCCAGGGAGGAAACCAATGAACAGACTGCTTTCCGGCGTCTCCGCCGGCGCATTGGTGCTTGCATTCGGTGCAGGCACGGCCCTTGCCGGCGACCTGCCCGGCAAGTTCGAAGGCGTCACCGTCGACGTGAAACTGATCGGCGGCCAGCAATATGAAAAGCTCTATGAGCGCATTCCTGAATGGGAGAAGGCCACCGGCGCCAAGGTCAACATCCTGACCAAGAAGAATGGCTTCGACATCGACAAGGAGTTGAAGTCCGACATCGCCTCTGGCAGCACCAACTGGTGCGTCGGCTGGAACCATTCGTCCTTCGCGCCGCAATATACCGGCCTCTACACAGACCTCAGCAAATTGCTACCCAAGGAAGAGATCGACGCCTTCGTGCCGTCGACGATCAAGGCGGCAACCATCGACGGCAAGCTCGAGATGCTGCCGCGCGCGCAGTTCGACGTCTCGGCGCTCTACTACCAGAAGAGCCTCTACGAGAACGCCGACAACAAGGCCAAGTTCAAGGCCAAATACGGCTATGATTTGGTGCCGCCGGACAGCTGGAAGGAGGTCACCGACCAGGCCGAGTTCTTCGCCAACCCGCCTAATTTCTACGGCACGCAGTTCGCCGGCAAGGAAGAGGCGATCAACGGCCGCTTCTACGAGATGGTGGTCGCCGAGGGCGGCGAGTATCTCGACAAGGACGGCAAGCCGGTCTTCAACTCGGAGGCCGGCATCCGGGCGCTCGACTGGTTCGTCAATCTCTACAAGGCCAAGGCCGTGCCGGCCGGAACGACCAACTATCTCTGGGACGATCTCGGCCAGGGCTTTGCCTCGGGCACCGTCGCCATCAATTTGGACTGGCCGGGCTGGGCCGGCTTCTTCAACGACCCGAAGTCGTCGAAGGTGGCGGGCAATGTCGGCGTGAAGGTCGCGCCGAAGGGTTCTTCCGGCAAGCGCACTGGCTGGTCCGGTTTCCACGGTTTCTCGGTGACCGAGAACTGCCCGAACAAGGAGGCCGCAGCCTCGCTGGTTTGGTGGCTGACCAATGAGGACAGCCAGAAGCTGGAAGCCGCAGCAGGCCCGCTGCCGACACGCACGGCCGTGTGGGATTGGGACTTGAAGCAGGCCGAAAACGATCCCTACAAGAAGGAGGTTCTCTCCGCCTTCCAGGAAGAAGCCAAGCACGCCTTCGCCGTGCCGCAGACGCCTGAGTGGATCGAGATTTCGAACGCCGTCTATCCTGAGCTGCAGGCGGCGATCCTGGGCGACAAGACCTCCAAGCAGGCATTGGACGAAGCCGCCGCCAAGGCGACGCAGATCCTGCAGGATGCCGGCAAGCTTTAGAGCAGTCCCAAGGCTGCCTCCCCCATGACGAATGGGGGAGGCGATCGCGTCTCGTCGGAAGCTCCGCGATGCACATCGCCTTTCGGTGCCCCACCCACGCAATGCAAAACCCCACAGGATTCTGATGAAGGGCTTCAAGCCATCGGCGCCATTTCTGCTGCTGCTTCCAGCCTTCATCGTGCTGGCCGCGGTCGTCGTCGTGCCGCTGCTTCTGTCGCTCTATTCCAGCTTCACACCGTTCCGCCTGACCAGGCCCGAAACGTTCTTCGTCTTCGTCGGCTTCAGGAACTATCTCTCGATCCTGGCCAACTCCGATTTCTGGTGGGCGTTCGGGCGCACGGTGCTGCTGCTGACCATCGCGCTCAATCTCGAAATGCTGCTGGGCCTGGGGCTCGCCATGCTGGTCGAGAAGGCGACGCGCGGCCAGCGCATCCTGCGCACGCTGATGATGTTTCCGATGATGTTCTCGCCGATCCTCGTCGGCTTCCAGTTCAAGTTCATGTTCAACGACAATATCGGCCTGGTGAACAACGCCCTGCAGTCGCTCGGCATCACCAGGGATGCCATCCCGTGGCTGATCGAGGGCCACCTCGCCTTCATCGCCATCTCGGTTGCCGAGATATGGTCGTCGACCGCGATCTTCGCGATCCTGATCCTCGCCGGTCTGCTCGCAATGCCCAAGGAGCCGATCGAGGCGGCGCGGGTCGATGGTTGCACGCCGTGGCAGACCTTCCGCTATGTGACGTGGCCGTTCGTCATGCCTTTCGCCTATATCGCCATGACCATCCGTTCGCTCGACGTGGCGCGCGCCTATGACATCGTCAAGATCATGACCGATGGCGGACCGGCGGGCCGCACCGAGCTGTTGTGGACGCTGGTGGCACGCACCGCCTACAGCGACGGCCGCATGGGCATGGCGAACGCCATGGCCTACTTCTCGATCCTGCTGTCGATCGCCTTCACCGTCTATTTCTTCAACAAGCTCGCCGCGGCGCGCACGCAGATCGGTGCGGAGTGGTGATGGACGAGAATTCTTCCGCCCGCCTGAAGCGCCGGCTGCTGGGCATCGTCCATCGCGTCGGCCTGTTCCTGGCGATGCTGACGATCTGCCTGCCCGGCCTCTGGATCGTGCTGTCATCGCTGCGGCCGACCGTCGAGATCATGGCCAAGCCGCCGGTGTGGATCCCGCAGGAGATCTCGTTCGACGCTTACATCGCAATGTTCTCAGGCATCGGCAAAGGCGGCATCCCGGTCATCGAATATTTCCGCAACTCGCTGATCATCTCGGTGACCTCGACGATCATTGCGGTGGCCATCGGCATGGCCGGTGGCTATGCCTTCGCGCGCTACCGCTTCCGCGGCAAATCGAGCGTGTTCCTCGGCCTGATGCTGACGCGCACGGTGCCTGGCATCGCGCTGTCGCTGCCTTTGTTCTTCCTCTATGTGCGGCTCGGCATCATCGACACGCATTTCGGGCTGATCCTGGCCTATGTCGCGCTCAACGTGCCGTTCACCATCTGGCTGATCGACGGCTTCTTCCGCCAGGTGCCGAAAGACCTCGCGGAGGCAGCACAAATCGATGGCTGCACGCGCTGGCAGGCTTTCTGGCAGGTCGAGTTTCCGCTCGCCGGACCGGGCATCGCTTCCGCCGCCATCTTTGCCTTCCTGACCTGCTGGAACGAGTTCGCGCTGGCTTCGCAGCTGACCCGTTCGGTGAGCGCCAAGACGCTGCCGGTCGGCCTGCTCGACTACACGGCCGAATTCACCATCGACTGGCGCGGCATGTGCGCGCTGGCCGTGGTGATGATCATTCCCGCACTCACCCTCACCTACATCGTCCAGAAACACCTTGTCGGCGGCCTGACCTCCGGCGCGGTGAAAGGCTGATCCCATGGCAACCGTTTCCCTCAAAAAGCTGACCAAGCGCTACGGCAATATCGGGATCGTGCATGGCATCGATCTCGATATCGCCGACCGCGAATTCATCGCGCTGGTCGGCCCGTCGGGCTGCGGCAAGTCGACGACTTTGCGCATGATCGCCGGACTGGAAGAAATCAGCGCCGGCTCGATCGAGATCGGTGGACGTATCGTCAACGATCTGCCGCCGCGCTCGCGCAACATCTCGATGGTGTTCCAGTCCTATGCGCTCTATCCGCATATGACGGTGCGCGAAAACCTCGGCTTCTCGCTGAAGATCGCCGGCGCGGCCAAGGAAGACATGGAGCGCCGCGTCGCCGAGGCCTCGGCCATTCTCGGCCTCGATACGCTGCTCGACCGCCGCCCGTCGCAACTGTCGGGCGGCCAGCGCCAGCGCGTCGCCATGGGCCGCGCCATCGTGCGCGACCCTGACGTGTTTCTCTTCGACGAGCCGCTTTCCAATCTCGACGCCAAGCTCAGGACGCAGATGCGCACCGAGATCAAGAAGCTGCATGCCAAGGTGCAGTCGACGGTGATCTACGTCACCCACGACCAGGTCGAGGCGATGACGCTTGCCGACCGCATCGTCATCATGCGCGACGGCCATATCGAACAGGTCGGCACGCCAGACGAAGTCTTCCGCCGCCCGGCGACACGCTTCGTCGCCGGCTTCATCGGTTCGCCGCCGATGAATTTGCACGAGGCGACTGTCGACGACGGCCAACTGGTTTTCGCCAGCGGCGAAAAGCTGCCGCTGCCCACCCAGTTCAAGGCCAATGTCGCGACCGGCGACAAGGTCGTGTTCGGTCTGCGGCCTGATGACATCTATCCGACCGGCCATGGCATCAGCTCCGGCGGCGCGGCCGACGTCCATCAGATCGAGCTGCCGATCACCGTCACCGAACCGCTCGGCAACGAGACGCTGGTGTTCGTCGAATTCAACGGCACGGACTGGGTTTCGCGCATGCTGAACCCGCGCCCGTTGCGCTCCGGCGAGCGGGTGGCGATGAGCCTCGACCTGTCGCAGGCGCATCTGTTTGCCGCCGAGACCGGAAAGACATTGCGGAGCTGACCGATGGCTAGAATCGAGAAAATCGAACTGCGGATGGTGGACCTTGTGCCCAAGGTCAAGCGCACCGACGCCATCCAGAGTTTCGTCAGCCAGGAAACGCCGATCGTCACCATCACCGATTCCGACGGCGCGGTCGGCACCGGTTACAGCTACACGATCGGCACCGGCGGCTCCTCGGTGATGCGGCTGTTGTCCGACCATCTGGCGCCACGCCTGATCGGCCAAGACCCCGACATGATCGAGGCGATCTGGCACGATCTCGAATTCGCCACCCATGCGACCACCATCGGTGCGATCACCGCCATTGCTATCGCGGCGATCGATACGGCGCTCTGGGATCTCAGGGCGAAGAAGCAGAACCTGCCGCTGTGGAAACTGGCCGGCGGTGCCAAGGATCGCTGCCCGCTCTACACCACCGAGGGCGGCTGGCTGCACATCGAGACGGCAGCACTTGTCGACGACGCACTGGCCGCCAAGGCCAAGGGCTTCCGCGGCTCAAAGGTGAAGATCGGCAGGCCGCACGGGTCGGAAGATCTCGCCCGCCTGTCGGCGGTGCGCAAGGCGGTGGGCGACGGCTACGAGATCATGACCGATGCCAACCAGGGGTTTTCGGTCGACGAGGCGATCCGGCGCGCGGCGCGGCTGCGCGAACTCGATCTCGCCTGGATCGAGGAGCCGCTGCCGGCCGACGATGTTGACGGCCATATCAGGTTGTCCAACTCGACGCAGACGCCGATCGCCATTGGCGAGTCGCTCTATTCGATCCGCCATTTCCGCGAATACATGCAGAAAGGCGCCTGCTCGATCGTGCAGGTCGATGTCGGCCGCATCGGCGGCATCACGCCATGGCTCAAGATCGCCCATGCGGCAGAGGCCTTCGACATTCCGGTCTGCCCGCATTTCCTGATGGAGCTGCATGTCAGCTTGACCTGCGCGGTTCAGAACGGCAGGTATGTCGAGTACATTCCGCAACTCGACCAGTTGACCGGCAAGCATATGCGCATCGAGGATGGGCATGCGCTGGCGCCCGACGAACCCGGCATCGGCATCGACTGGGACTGGGACGCGGTCAAGGCCATGAGCATCGCCGAATTCACCACGGCGATCACCAGATAGGAGTCGGATATGCAGCGAATGGGCATGGTGCTTGGGTTGAAGCCGGAGAAGGTCGAGGAGTATGTCCGCCTGCATGCCGCCGTCTGGCCCGACGTGCTGACCATGATCTCGGCCTGCAACATCAAGAATTACTCGATCTATCTGAAGCGGCCGGAGAATCTGCTCTTCTCCTATTTCGAATATCACGGCACCGACTATGCGGCCGACATGGCCAAGATGGCCGCCGATCCGAAGACGCAGGAATGGTGGGCGGTCTGCATACCATGCCAGGAGCCGCTCGCGACCCGCAAGGAGGGCGAATGGTGGGCCAGCATGGACGAGGTCTTTCACCATGACTGAGGGCGGTTTCGACCCTGCCTTACTCGTCCAGTCCTGGCCAAAACCCTCGAAGCCTCGCCCGATCGTCACCTTCGGCGCCGGATCGATCGTCGGCGACGCGCATTTTCCCGCCTATCGCAAAGCCGGCTTTCCAATTGCCGGCCTCTATGATCCGGACCAGGCCAAGGCGAAAACCCTGGCCGAAAAATGGAGCGTGACGGCGTTCCGTTCGGTCGACGAAGCCGCATCTGTCCAGGATGCGATCTTCGATCTGGCGACCCCGCCGGGACGGCACGCCGAGATCCTGGAAGCTCTGCCCGACGGCGCGGTTGCGTTGATCCAGAAGCCGATGGGCAACTATCTCGGCGAGGCCACCGAAATCCTCGAAATCTGCCGCGCCAAGAACCTCAAGGCGGCGGTGAACTTTCAGCTGCGCTTCGCACCGATGATGCTGGCGCTCAAGGACGCTATCGCCAGGGGCTGGCTCGGCGAAGTCGTCGACTTCGATGCCTGGCTGGCGCTGGCGACACCGTGGGAGTTATGGGAGTTCCTGCTCAAGGCGCCGCGCGTCGAGATCGCCATGCACTCGATCCATTATCTCGACCTGATCAGGCAATTGCTTGGCGATCCCAAGGGCATCCACGCCAAGACGCTCGGTCATCCCAACCACAAGGTGGCGCAGACCCGCACCAGCGCCATTCTCGACTATGGTGACACCGTGCGCTGCGCGCTGTCGATCAACCATGACCACAAATTCGGCCGCCGCCACCAGGCCTGCGAGTTTCGCATCTGCGGCACCGAGGGCGCGGCCTATCTCAAGCTCGGCCTCAACCTCGACTACCCCCGGGGCGAACCGGACATTCTGGAAATCCATCCGAAGGGCGCAACGGACTGGATCGCGGTACCGCTTGCCGGCGAATGGTTCCCCGACGCCTTCGTCGGGCGCATGGCCAATGTGCAGCGCTTTGCATCAGGAGAAGACGGCGAACTGGTCAGCTCGGTCGAGGACGCCTGGAGCACCATGGCGCTGGTGGAAGCCGCCTATAGATCGAGCGCGGCGCCGGCGACGCCGATCGCGGAAAGACCCTGATGGAACAAATCCAATATTTCGAAGATTATGAGATCGGCTCTTCGCGGCTGACCAGCGGCCGCACCATCACCGAAACCGACTTCGTCGTCCATGCCGGCCACACCGGCGATTTCTTTCCGCACCACATGGACGCCGAATACATGAAGACGACGCCGTTCGGCCAGCGCATCGCGCATGGCACGCTGGTGTTCTCGGTCGGCATCGGGCTGACGGCAAGCATTATCAACCCCGTCGCGTTCTCCTATGGCTATGACCGGCTGCGCTTCATCAAGCCGGTGTTCATCGGCGACACGATCCGCACGCGCACCACCATTGCGGCCAAGGAAGACGATCCCAAGCGGCCGGGCTCGGGACGCGTGATCGAACGCTGCGAGGTGATCAACCAGCGCGGCGAGGTGGTGCTCGCGGCCGATCATATCTACGTCGTCGAACGCAAGCCGGCGCAGAGCTGAAAAACAGCGTGGTTCTTACGAACCGGTCGCGCGCGGTGATGCGCTCAAGCCCCGAGCAGCAGGACCATCCCGACTATGATTTTCGCGACAGGCCGCCGCCCTCTATCGCATTGACGAGCGTATCGCTTCCTTCGCGCAGGTGCTGCCGCAGAATGCTCCCGGCCTTCTTGCCGTCGCGCCGGCGGCAGGCGGCCAGCAGGTCGCGATGTTCCGCCTGCGAGCGGGCGCGATGGTCGAGGTTGGACAAGAGGATGCGGACATAGCGATCGGCCGCGTTGTGATGCGCCTCGATCAGGCCGAGCAGACGCTGATTGCCGCAGGCAGCGTAGAGCGACAGGTGAAAGGTCCGGTTCAGCGCCCCCCAGCGGCCGACATTGCGCTCCGCGTCGATCTGGTCGAGCACCTGTTCAGCCTCATCGAGATTGCCGTCCAACAAAGCCGGAATGGAGAGGCGGAGCGCTTCGCATTCGAGCAATTCGCGCACCGCGTAGATTTCGCTGATCTCGGCCCCGTCCATCCGTGCGACATGCGCAGGCCCGCTGCAGACTGGCCAGCATTGATAGCGAGATTCCCCGCGCCGATGGTCTCTATCGAAAATCTCTGCAGGGCTCTGCCCAGCGCAGGCGCGGCGCCTATGCTGCCGTAGCCGGCCGATCCTTGAACAGGACCGGATTGGCAACAGCGGGCTGCGCATACCGTATGCGCAGGCGCAGAAATGGCGCTTCTATGCAGGTGTAGCTGAGATAGCCGATCGGGATCGTCGCCAGGAAACACAGCAAGGACCAGAGGCAGGCAATGTAGAAATTGCTTATGCCCATGATGTTCGTGTTTATGAACGCCGCCAGCTGCATGACGAAGAACAGGTGCAGGAGATAGATCGAATAGCTGTAGGCCCCAGCCTTCTCCAGGATCTTGAATGGCAGGCCTGTTCGCTTCCTTGGAAAGCTGGTGTCGTAATAGGCGATCCCAAATGAATAGGCCGCCGCCTCCACCGTCGGCAGGATGATCCATATCCAATGTGGCGAGGGGTATCGCTGTAGCTGGTAGAATCCCCCGGCGGCATCGAACCACCAGAAGAACCCCGAAAAGGCCAGCAGTACGGCCAGCGCCAGCCAGTGCCGGTCCTTCGCATAGGCGCGGAGATGGAAGGCAAGGATGCCGGCGAGGAACTGATCGGCATGGCCAATGATGGTCCAGGCCGCCGCCGACTGCACCTCGCCGAACTGCGCGTAAAGCGCCCACCTCAGCAAAATGGCTGCAGCGATGAACAGCAAAGGGGCGAACAGGAAGCGTCTGGACGCCATCAGCAGGAACGGCAGCAGGATGTAGAAGTGAGCTTCCACGGTTATCGACCAACCGCCGTTCGGGAGGGTGGGAAAGATCACCCCCTTCCCGACGTCGGTGAAATAGCCGCCCAGGGGTTGGCCCGCCATAGATACGCGGCAAGCCTCGACGGCGATCACGGCCAGCAAGAGCGGAAGCAACCTCAGCGCCCGGTTGGCGAAGAAGGGCAGATAGCTGACTTGTTTCCCATCAAGAAGCTTGGCGAACAGGTAGCCGGAGAGCGCCATGAACAATGAAACGCCGGTGAACCCCTCATCCAGCAGGCTGAAAATGGGCACGGCAGGCACGAAATCATAGGGCACCGGCCCCTCGGGAGACTGATGGAGGAAATGCCAGGTGAAGACCAGGAAGGCCGCTAGGCCACGAACATGGTCCAGCGCCGGATAGTGTTCTCCAGTCGAAGATCTCATGATTCAGACCAGGCGTCCGGGCGTTCAACGATCATCGCCATGTCGCGCGGTCCAATACCCGCAACCGTGGCCGCAGAGCGAGGGTCCGCTCGCCAATGCCTAGTTTGTCTGCCTCTCGTTAATTTACACTTCCATCAGATGGAGAAAATTGATGTCCGGCGCGGCCAGCCGCAATCGCCGGAAACCGCGCGGGATGTACCGGGACGCAGCCGTGTCGATCAATCGACCTCCACGGCTACCACCGCCGCGCAGTCCCCGGCCTTGACCAGGCCGGGAAAATGCCGCGCCGCCAACATGCCCGGCATTTTTGCCCGGATCTCCTGCGGGGCAATGCCTGTGCGGCCAACCGAATGGATCCGTGCCAGCACCGCGCCCTCTTCGATGGGCTCGCCGAGATCGACCATGGTTTCGATCATGCCGTCCTCCTCGGCGAAGGAGAAGCAATCGCCTGACGGCATGTCCAGCCATCGAGTTCTGCTCTTCTCGACCGCGCCATCCACGATGCCGGCATGGCGCAGCACATTGAGAATGCCGCGCCGCGCGATACGCACGGTTTGCGCACGCGAGGTGCCGCCACCGCCCAGTTCGGTGCTGACGAAGACCTTGCCCATCTCCTCGGCCGCCGTATCGTACATGCCGACCGAGTCGATTTCGATCATGCGCATCGCGAACGGAGCCGAGAATGCCGCCACCGCATCGAAGGCTTTTTGCTCCAGCGCCTTGTCGGGCAGTGTGTGGGCGGCGCAGAACGGCACGAAGTCCAGCGTCTTTCCCCCAGAATGAAAGTCGAAGACGATGTCGGCTCGAGGCAGCAGTTCACGCTGGAAATAGTCGGCGATCTTCTCGGTCACCGTGCCGTCCGGCCGTCCGGGAAAGCTGCGGTTCATGTTGCCCTTGTCGATCGGCGAGGTCCGCGTGCCGGCGCGGAAGGCTGGATAGTTCATCGCCGGCACGATGATCACCGTACCGCTGACATTTTTCGGGTCGAGCGTGCGGGCGAGATCGTAGAGCGCCAGCGGCCCTTCATACTCGTCGCCGTGGTTGCCGCCGGAAAGCAGCGCCGTCGGCCCCTTGCCGTTGCGGATGACGCAGATCGGGATCATCACCGAACCCCAGGCCGAGTCGTCGCGGCTGTAGGGCAGGCGCAGGAAACCGTGCTGGACGCCGTCACGATCGAATTCCACAGTCGGCGCGATCGGCGACGGGCGGAGGCTGGACATCGGGCTCAATTCTTCACCACCAGTTTGCGCGGAACATTGGCCAGGCACTCTACACCGGTTTCGGTGATCAGGATGGACTCGGTGATCTCCAGCCCCATCGTCTCCAGCCAGAGGCCGGTCATGAAGTGGAAGGTCATGCCGGGCTTGAGTTCGGTGCGGTCACCGGGGCGCAGGCTCATCGTGCGTTCGCCCCAGTCCGGCGGATAGGACAGACCGATCGAGTAGCCGGTGCGGTTGTCCTTGACGATGCCATACCTTTTCAGCACGGCGAAGAAGGCATTGGCGATGTCCTCGCAGGCGTTGCCGGGCTTGGCGGCGGCGAGCCCCGCCTCCATGCCTTCCAGTGTCGCCTTCTCGGCATCGAGGAACTCCTGCGTCGGCTTGCCGAGGAAGACGGTGCGCGACAGCGGACAATGGTAACGGTTGTAGCAGCCGGCGATCTCGAAGAAGGTGCCCTCGCCCCGCTTCATCGGCTGGTCGTCCCAGGTCAGATGCGGCGCCGAGGCGTCCACGCCGGACGGCAGCAGCGGCACGATCGCCGGATAGTCGCCGCCAATGCCGTCGACGCCGCGCGTGCCGGCATCATAGATCTCGGCGACGAGATCGCATTTGCGCATGCCGATCTCTATTCTGTCGAAGATGCGTTGGTGCATGGCTTCGACGATGCGGGCGGCCTTGCGCATGTAGTCGATCTCGGTCGGGCTCTTCACCGCGCGCTGCCAGTTGACCAGGGCGGTGGCGTCGACGAAGCGGGCATTGGGCAGATGCTTCTGCAGCGAGGCGAAGGCGGCGGCGGAGAACCAGTAATTGTCCATCTCGACACCGATGGTGAGCTTGCCCCAACCACGATCGACGAGCACGCTGGACAGGAAGTCCATCGGATGGCGTTCCGTCGACTGCACATAGTGGTCGGCGTAGCCGACGATGTTGTCCTGCGCGAGATAGGCGGTGCGCCTGGCGCCGTTGGCGTCCTGACCGCGGCCGTACCAGACGGGCTCGCCCGAGGGCGGCACGATGACCGCCTGGTGCACGTAAAAGGACCAGCCGTCATAACCGGTCAGCCAGGCCATGTTGGAAGGGTCGCTGACGATCAGGAGATCGACGCCCTTGGCCTCCATAGCTCGCCGCGTCTTGGCGAGGCGATCCGCAAATTCGCCGCGCGAGAATTTCAGGTTCGGTTGCATTCTTTTGCTTCCTCGTTTGTTGGGCCCTGGAGCCTGTTTCAACTTCGTCGAACCCGGCTCCAGGAATTTTTGCTTGAGCATGATCTGATCGGAAACCGGTTCGCACTTTTCCGGGTCATGCTTTGCGGCCAGCATCAGCTCTCAAAAGTGGTTCCGGCATTGGCCGCCCGCGCGCGGTCGCGGGCGAACGTGGCGATCGCCGTGTCCTGCACGCCGGTGCCGGTGAGGTCGGCGATGGTGATATCGCTGGCCGAGCGTCTTCCGTGTCGTTCGCCCGCGAGGACCTGGCCGAGTTCGGTCACTTCTTCGTCGGCGGCCATCACTCCTGCCGCGATGGCATGATGCAGTTCGCCCAGACGCCGCGTCTGGCGCGCGCTGTCGGCGACATAGAGATCGGCCATGCGCAGGATGGCCGGCGCGATCTCGTTCTTGTGTTCGGCGTCCGAGCCCATGGCGGTGATGTGCTGGCCGGCGGCGATGAAGCCGGCCTTGATCAGCGGCTCGGTCGATGGTGTGGTGGTGACGATGATGTCGGCGCCGGCAACGGCATTTGCTGCATCAGGCTCCGCGCGCACGACAATGCCCAGTCTTTCGCGCAAGCGGGCAGCAGTGGCTTCGGCCTTGGTGGCGTCGCGCGCCCAGATGCGTGCCTCGGCGATCGGCCTGACAAGACGCAGTGCCTCCAGTTGCAGGCCCGCCTGCAAACCGGCGCCGAAGATCGCTGCCACGGTGGAGTCCTCGCGCGACAGATGCTTCGCCGCGACCGCGCCGGCAGCGGCCGTGCGGACATCGGTCAGGTAGCCATTGTCGAGCAGCAGCGCCTCGACCACGCCGGTCCTTGCCGAAAGCAGCACCATCATGCCGCCACCGCTCGGCAGGCCGAGTTTTGGATTGTCGAAGAAGCCGGAGCTGATCTTCACTGCGAAGCCGTCGATACCGGGCACATAAGCGGACTTCATGTCGACCTCGCCGCGATGCTCGGGAATGTCGAGCCGCAGGATCGGCGGCATCGCCACGGGCAGAGTGGCGAGCGCGCGAAAAGCGTTCTCGACGCAGGCGACCGCATCGAGATCGAGCGTCACGATCTTGCGCAGTTCTTTCTCGGTGAGGATGGTCATCCGGCTCATGCTGCACGCTCCGCGATTGCGTCGCCGCAGACGATCTTGCGGTGCGCGTCCATATCGATGTTGCGACCGGAGAGAAGCGCAACCACCGGCCCGCTCGGCTTCACCTTGCCGGAAATCAGCGCGGCGACGCCGACCGCACCGGCGCCCTCGACGATCTCGCGCTCCTGCGCATATGCATGGCGGATGCCGGCGGCGATCTCGTCCTCGCTGAGCAGGACGACGTCGTCGAGCAGGTCGCGGCACATGGCGAAGGTCAGCCTATTGTCGAGGCCGATGCCACCCCCAAGCGAATCCGCCAGCGTCGGCAGTTCCTCCACCAGGACAGGCCGGCCGGCATCGAGGCTCGCCTTCATCGCAGCACCCCGGGCCATCGAAACTCCGATGATTTTTGTGGCGGGGCTGACGCCCTTGACGGCTGCGGCAACGCCAGAAGCCAAGCCGCCGCCGGAAAGCTGCACCAGCACGAGACCGGCGTCAGGAACCTGCTCGATCATCTCGAGCCCGAGCGTACCTTGCCCGGCGACGACATCGGGATGGTCGAAAGGCGGCAGCATGATGAGCTCCTCCTCCGCCACAAGCCGCTCGACCTCCTGCTGCGCGTCGTCCTGGCTGTCGCCGACGATGCGGACCTCCGCGCCGAGCCGGCGGATTTCGTCCAGCTTGTTCTGGGGCACCAGCCGCGACATGCAGATCACCGCGCGCATGCCTTCAAGCTTCGCCGCATGTGCCAGCGCGCGACCGTGATTGCCGGTCGAAGCGGCGACCACGCCGCGTGCCTTTTGCTCCGAGCTCAACGAGGCGACGGCATTCGAGGCGCCGCGCAGCTTGAAACTACCGGTGGTCTGGCGATGTTCGAGCTTGAGATGCACGGGGACACCGAGACGCTCGGAAAGGATCGGGGACAAAACGGTCGACGTGCGCTCGACTTTGCCGGCGATGCGGTCGCGAGCGGCGCGGATATCGCCAAGGGAGACGGTCGCCATCGTCATCAATCGTGCAGCAGCGGTAGCGTCAGCAGCCGCCCGAATTCGGGACGCGGCGTCTCGTCGCCACACAGCCGCAAGCAGTTCCAGGCTGTTGCCTGGTTGCTGGTCACCACAGGACGGCCGATTGCCTGTTCCATGTCGGTGACCGCAAGCGCGCCGCGCAGCGCCGTGCAGGACACAAACAGGGCATCGGCCTGCGGGTGGGTCGCCTGGCGCGCGAGATCGACAAGGGCTGTCGGGGGGATGCGCGCCATCTCGCGGTCGTCCTCGAAGCCGAGACAGGTGAAGCTGGCGATCTCGAAACCACGCGCGGCGAAGTAGGCCGCCATCGGCCTGGAGGTTTCGACCGTGTAGGGGGTCAGAATGCTGATCCGGCGCACGCCGAAGGCATTCAGCCCGCGCACGCCGGCCATTGGCGGGGTGACCATGGGAACGCCAGGCTTGGCCGCCTGGATCGCCGTCTCGATCTCGGCATCACCGATCACCACCGAGGCCGACGTACAGGAGTAGCAGATGGCGTCGAGCTTCTCGTCGGGCAGGATCAGGGCCGCGCCCGCCGTCAGCGCCGGCTGCATCTTGCGCAGATTTTCCGGCGTCGTCGGATTGGCATAGGGAATGCGCGCGACATAGACGCCGATGCGCTCGCTTGCCACCATGCGGCGAAAATCCGGTTCGCTGGTGTGATCCGTGGCCAGGATGATCAGGCCGACGCGCTTGTCGAGCGGACGCTCGTCGAGTGATGGCCGTTTCGGATAGACCTTGATCTCGGGCAAAGGTTTCATCTGCTATCTCTCGATCTTGCCGTAACGGCGTTCCAGCCAGCGCAGCAGCACGACCGAACAGAGGCTGATGGCGAGGAAGAAGGCACCGACCAGCGTGATCGGCTCGATGTAGCGATAGTAGGTGTTGGCGACGCTTTTGGCCTGGTTCATCAGTTCCAGCACGGTGATCGCCGAGAGCAACGGCGTCTCCTTGAACATGGCGATGAAATAATTGGCCAGCGCCGGGATCATCGGCGGGATGGCTTGCGGGATGATGACGTGCGTCCAGGTCTGCCGGGCGCTGAGATTGCAGGCCTTGGCGGCCTCCCACTGGCCACGTGGTACATTGTCGATGCCGGCGCGGTAGACCTCCGCCGTGTAGGTGCCGTAATGCAGCCCGAGCCCGATGACACCGGCGACCAGCGGCGGCAGCAGGATGCCGATGTCGGGCAGCACGTAGAAGATGAAATAGAGCTGCACCAAAAGCGGCGTGCCGCGGATGAATTCGGCCGCCCAGCCGACGGTGCGTGACAGGGCCTTGTTGGGCGAGCGGCGCGCAAGCGCGATGCCCAGCCCGACGATCGCCGCCAGTACCGAGCCGAGCAGCGTGGCCAGGATGGTGATCTTCACCCCCTGGATCAGCGTCGGCATGATCTGCCATACGAAATTCCAGTCCCACTCCATCAGACGCGCACCCCATCGAGGCCGCGCGCCATGCGGCGCTCCAGCGAGCGCACGCCCCACGAAATGAGCAGCGCCAGGATGAAATAGATGACCAGGATGGTGGCGAACGGCACCATCGTGTTGCCGGTCTGGGCGCGCACCACCTGCGCCTGGAAGGTCAGGTCCGCGAGCGAGATCAGCGAGACCACGGAGGTGGCCTTGAGCAGCTCGATGGCGTTGTTGCCGAAGGTCGGCAGCATCACCAGAAAGGCCTGCGGCAGGATGACATGGCGCAGGCCTTGCCAGCGGCCGAGATTGAGCGCGATGCAGGCCTCATGCTGTTCACGGCCGATCGACTGCACGGCCCCGCGCACCACTTCGGCGGCATAGGCGCCGACGTTCAGGCCCAGCGCCAGCACGCCGGCCTGCAGCGGGGTCAATTCGAGGCCGATCAAAGGCAGCACGAAATAGGCGAAGAACAGCTGCACGAAGATCGAGGTGCCGCGGAAGAATTCGATATAGGCGGTGGCGAGCGCCCGCAAAACGAAGAAACGTGACAGCCGTCCCATGCCGGCAAGAAAGGCCATGATCAGGGCAAGCGCCGCCCCCATCAGCGTCAGCTCGATGGTGACAAGCGCTCCCTGCAATATCAGACCGAGATAGCCGGACCACTGGGTCATTCGGTTTCCAACGTTGGTTTAGCCTTCCTTCTCCCCGTTCCCGGGAGAAGATGCCGACAGGCAGATGAGGGGCTGAGCCATCCTTGCGAAAGTTAGTGCCGCCCCTCATCCGGCCCTTCGGGCCACCTTCTCCCCGTAAACGGGGAGAAGGGAGGAGCAGCTACTTCGCCGCGCAGAGCTTGTCGCGCGTCGTCGACATGGCGGCGGCGGCCGAGAAACCGTAGGGCTCGATGATCTTGGCGAACTCGCCCGACTTCTTCATCTTGGCGAGTTCGACGTCGAACTGATCGCGCAGCGCCTCGTCGCCCTTCTTGAAGGCGGCGCCGTCGCAATAGACAGGGGCGCCCTGCACCGGGGCAATGACTTCGAGGTTCGGGTCGTTGGCCTTCTTCATCAGATCGTTGATCGACAGAACCGGCAGCGAATAGGCATCGATGCGGCCGTCCTGCACCATCTTCAGGCCGCTCTGGCCGTCCGGCACGACGATGACGCGTTCGCGCGGCACGCCGGCGTTGAGCGCCAGCTTCTCCTCGGTGCCGCCGCCGGGCGCGCCGATCGTGGCCGATGTGTCCTTGGCGACGTCCTCGTAGCTCTTGAAGCCTTTCGGATTGCCCTTCTTTACCAACATCGCCTCGGCGTCGCACAGCACAGGCTCGGAATAGGCGACCGCGGCGCAACGCTCCGGCTTCATGAACAGGCCGGCGGTGACGACGTCGAAGCGGCCGGCCTGCAAGCCGGGGATCATGGCGCCATATTCGGAGATCGAGGCGACGATGTCGGCGACACCGAGCCGCTTGAAGATCTCGCGCGCCACGTCCGGTGCCGCGCCCGAGACCTTGCCGTCGGCGGCAACCGCCGTATAGGGCGGCTCGTTCGCGATGGCGACACGGGCGAAGCCCTGTGCCTTCAACTGCTCGAGCTTGCTGTCGTCGGCCGAGCCCGGGATCGAGGCGGCTAGAACCGCCGTCAGTGCCAAGCCGGCGACGCCGGCCAGAATGCCAAGTTTCTTCATTGTTCCCAACTCCTTGTTTCTTGTCTTGGTTTGACTTCTTGTCTTGGTTTGTCTGGGGCGATGCTCCACCCCGCAAAGCGGTCAGACGCGATGTCCGGCCGCGATGATCTTCTTCAGGAAGCCTTGCGTGCGCTCCTGCTTGGGATGGCGGAAAATCTCGTCGGGCTTGCCTTCCTCGACGATTTTGCCGCGATCGAAGAACAGCACCCGGTCGGCAAAGTCGTGGGCAAAACCCATTTCGTGGGTGACCAGCAGCATGGTCATGTCGGTCTCGGCGCAAAGCCGCCACAAGACGTTGAGCACCTCTTCGACCAGTTCCGGATCGAGCGCCGACGTCACCTCGTCGAACAGCATGATCTTCGGCTGCAGCGCGAGCGCCCTGGCGATCGCCACGCGCTGCTTCTGGCCGCCCGACAGTTGCGCCGGCATCGCCTTTGCCTTGTCGGCCATGCCGACCATGTCGAGCAGTTCCATCGCCCGCTTCTCGGCGGCGGCGCGCGGCATGCCCTTGGTCAGCATCGGCGCCAGGGTCACATTGTCGATGACGCTCTTGTGCGGAAACAGGTTGAACAGCTGGAACACCATGCCGATCTTCTGGCGCATCCGCGCCAGATGCCTCTCGTCGGCCGGCAGCAGCTGACCGTTGCGCTCCATATGATAGAGCTGCTCGCCCTCGATCTGGATGTGGCCGCCATCGATGCGCTCCAGCGTCATCAGGATGCGCAGGATCGTGGTCTTGCCCGAGCCGGAGGGGCCGATCAGCGCCAGCTTCTCGCGCGGCATGACCTGCATCGACAGGCCGTCCAGCACCTTGAAGGCACCGAAGCTCTTCGAAATGGCATCGACCTTGATGATGGGTGCGGACAAATGAATTTCCCCGTGCTGGAGAAGCCTGTGCCCTTAACGATGCGGAACGCGCCAAATCATGTCAATTGGGAAAATAATATCATGACAATTATTCTGATTGCGCACATTTTCCGGTCAATCGTGGCTGGCTTTTTGGGCATGCCGTCGTCCCGAAACCGCTTCGCACTTTGGGCGACATGCTCAGATAGCGAGCAGCAAATGCTCCGGATCGCCAAGCAGCAGCTTGGTGACAACGCCGAGACCGGCGCGCAGTTCCCCTTCGGTGGTCGAGCCCAGCGAGATGCGCACCGCCGGATGCCAGGGCGCATCCGAAATGCGGAACGATGTGCCCGGCGCGATCGCCACGCCCTGTAGCCGTGCTTGGGCGACAAAGCCCTCCTCGGCGCGGTCGTCGGGCAGTTGCAGCCAGACATGCAGCCCGTCGCGCCGGGCGCGATAGTCGATCCCTGCCAACACTTCGGCGGCGATATCCTGCCGCCGCCGTAACGCGGCGCGCTGCCAGCGCACCAGTTCCATCGCCGTGCCGTCGGTCACCCATTTGGTGGCGATCTCGGCTACCAGCGGCGTTGCCATCCAGTTCGACACCAGATGCCGGTTGGCGACGGCGGCGACATAGCGGTCGGGCGCCGCGAGATAGCCGATGCGCAGGCCGGGCACGGTGATCTTGGTGAAAGAGGTAACATAGAGCGTACGCTCCGGGGCAAAGGCGGCGACCGGCGGCGGCCGGTCCTCGACCAGCGGCCCCAGCACGTCGTTCTCGATGATGGCGATGTCATGCTTGCGCGCAACCGCCGCGATTTCTTCGCGCCGCCGCGCGTCCATGAGCGTTGCCGTCGGGTTGATCACCGAGGGTTGCACGAACACCGCGCGGATGTCGGAAAGGCGGCAGGCCTCGTCCAATGCCTCCGGGATCAGGCCGTTATCATCGATCGGCAGGCCTTGGAGGTTGAAGCCGAGATAGCGGGCCAGCGGCACCAGCGTGTGGTGGCCGATCGCCTCGGTGGCAACGGTCGAGCCAGGCGGCGCCACGCTCATCAGCGCCACCGTCATGCCGGCGGTAGCGCCGTTGGTCAGGCTGATGTTCTGCGCTGAAATGTCGAGCCCGCACAATTTCAGCCATTCGACCGCCACCGCACGATGGCGCGGAAACACCATGTTGGGCCGGAAAGACAGCGCCGAACTCGACGGCAGGTTTTCAGCGAGCCAGCCCAGCGCCTGCTTCAGCCGCTCCAGATGCATCGGCTCGCAGACCGGCTTCAGGATGGAGAGATCAATGACCTCGCCGAGACGCTCGGGCAGATAGGGCGGCTCCGGCTCGCGGCGCTGCGTCTGGACGAAGCTGCCACGGCCGATCTCGCCCGAAATCAGGCCGCGCCGGATCAACTCCTCATATGCGCGGCTGACCGTCTGCACCGAAAGCTTGAGATCATCGGCCAGCCGTCGATGTGTCGGCAGCCGCGCGCCATTGGCAAGACGCCCGTCATGGATGGCGCGCGCGAACTGATCGGCAAGCGATTGATAGGCTGGCCGCCTTATGAGCGCGGGATCGGGTTGCCACAATGTCATGACTTATTAGAGATCGAAATCAGTGCAATTGACAATCGAAATAATGCGCCATCATGGTACTGTGGACGAAAAAAGTGGGCGCTGATGACTGCTGCGAAACTCGACGCGATCGACCTCAAAATCCTCGACGCCATCCAGCGCGACGGGCGCATCACCAAGCTGGCGCTGGCCGAGCAGGTGGGGCTGTCGCCGACCCCATGCTGGATGCGGCTGCGCAAGCTGGAGAAGGCCGGCATCGTCTCGGGCTATCACGCAAGGATCGCCATGCGCGTCGTGGCACCGGTGGCCACCGTACTGATGGAGGTGACGTTGGCCAGCCACCGCCAGGCCGATTTCGACCGCTTCGAGCGTGTCATCCGCGATATCCCCGAGATCGTCGCCTGCTGGTCGGTGGGCGGCGGCGTCGACTATGTGCTGAAGGTGATGGCTCGCGACATCGATGCCTATCAGCGGCTGGTCGACGGCTTGCTCGACCGCGAGATCGGCATCGACCGCTACTTCACCTACATCGTCACCAAGACGGTGAAGGAAGAGATCGCACTTCCCATCGCCGAGTTGCTGCCGGTGTCGCCGTAGTGCCGGAGACATCGTCTGCTGAGGCGGCACAATAGAGAGAATCTCTCTACTTCAGGACACCCAAACAGCCTCTCTGTCTGCCCACGATGGATAGTCTCCCAAGATCAGACCGAACCGGGAGGCTTCGACCATGTCCGCGCATTTCGCCCGCTCGCATCGCCATGAGGCGCTCGACCGCCTCGCTGACCGCCGTCTGCTGCGCGAACTGGCCTATGTCGGCGGCCACTGGACGGCGAGCGAGGCCGCCGAAAGCTTTGAGGTCACCGATCCGGCGACAGGAAGCACGGTCGCCTTCGTCGCGGCGCTGGATGCACGGCAAACGACAAAAGCAATCGATGCCGCCGCGCGCGCTTTTCCGGCCTGGCGGTCGCTGCTGCCGCAGGAGCGGTCAAGAATCCTGCGAAAATGGTTCGAGCTGATCATCGCCGCGAAAGGCGACCTCGCGCTGCTGATGACCCTGGAACAGGGCAAGCCCTTGCAGGAATCGCTCGGCGAAATCGACTATGCCGCCTCTTTCGTCGAGTGGTATGCGGAGGAAGCCAAGCGCCTCAACGCCGAGAGCGTCACCAGCCATCTGGCGAATGCGGAAATGATGGTGCGGCGCGAGCCGCTCGGCGTCGTCGGCATCGTCACGCCGTGGAATTTCCCCTCGGCCATGCTGACCCGCAAGGCGGCCGCAGCCCTGGCCGCCGGCTGCACCATTGTCGCGCATCCGTCCTCGGAAACGCCGCTGTCGGCGCTGGCACTGGCCGAGCTTGGCGAGCGCGCCGGACTGCCGGCCGGCGTCTTCAACATCGTCACCGGCAAGGCCGCGACGATCGTCGGGCGGATGTGCGAAGACGCGCGCGTCCGCGCCATGAGTTTTACCGGTTCGACCGAGATCGGCAGGCTGATCGCCGCGCAGAGCGCGCCGACAATGAAGCGGCTGGTGATGGAGCTTGGCGGCCACGCTCCGCTGATCGTCTTTGCCGATGCCGATCTCGACAAAGCGGTAAACATCGCCATCGACGCCAAATTCGCCACATCGGGCCAGGATTGCCTCGCCGCCAACCGCACCTACGTCCAGCGACCGATCTACGATCGCTTCTGCGCCGCCTTCGCCAAGCGGATCGAGGCGCTGCGGACCGGCAATGGCCTTGACGACAGGACTGACATCGGGCCGCTGATGCATGAGCGCGCTGTCCAGAAAGTCGAGGAGCAGGTCGCCGATGCGCTCGCCCATGGCGCGCGTTGCCTTGCCGGCGGCAAGCGACATCAGGCCGGGCCGCTGTTCTACCAGCCGACGCTGCTGGCCGACGTTTCCGACGCGGCGCTGATCATGGGCGAGGAGACTTTTGGGCCCGTCGCCGCGGTGACGCCATTCGACAGCGAGGGCGAGGTGATCGAGCGCGCCAATGCCACCGAATATGGCCTCGTTGCCTATGTCGTGACCGAGAACGGCGCGCGGCAGCAACGCATGGGCCGCGCGCTCGACTACGGCATGGTTGCCATCAACCGGGTGAAGATCACCGGCGCGCCAATCCCGTTCGGCGGCGTCAAGCAGTCGGGCATTGGTCGCGAAGGCTCGCGCCATGGCATCGAAGCTTTCACCGATCTCAAATATCTCTGTCTCGATGTAGCCTAAGCTGCAGCGGAATCGCCCTTTCGTCAGGAGTAGAAAAAATGCTCGACCAATCCAACGAACTCAACGCCTGGGATCGCGACCACTTCTTCCATCCCTCGACGCATATGGGCACGCACGCGCGCGGTGAATCGCCGACCCGCATCATGGCGGGCGGTGAAGGCGTGACCGTCTGGGACAACAATGGCAGGAAGAGCATCGATGCTTTCGCCGGCCTCTATTGCGTCAATGTCGGCTATGGCCGCCAGAAGATCGCCGATGCCATCGCCACCCAGGCGAAGAACCTCGCCTACTATCATGCTTATGTCGGCCACGGCACCGAAGCCTCGATCACGTTGGCCAAGATGATCATCGACCGCGCGCCGAAGGGCATGTCGAGGGTTTATTTCGGCCTCTCCGGCTCGGACGCCAACGAAACCAACATCAAGCTCATCTGGTACTACAACAATGTGCTCGGCCGGCCGGAGAAGAAGAAGATCATCTCGCGCTGGCGCGGCTATCACGGCTCGGGCGTGATGACCGGATCGCTGACCGGGCTCGACCTGTTCCACAACGCCTTCGACCTGCCGCGCGCGCCAGTGCTGCACACCGAAGCGCCCTATTATTTCCGCCGCGCCGACCGCTCGATGAGCGAGGAGCAGTTCTCGCAGCACTGCGCCGACAAGCTCGAGGAGATGATCCTGGCCGAAGGTCCCGAAACCGTGGCCGCCTTCATCGGCGAGCCGATCCTCGGAACCGGCGGCATCGTGCCGCCGCCCGCCGGCTACTGGGAGAAGATCCAGGCGGTGCTGAAGAAGTATGATGTGCTGCTGGTCGCCGACGAAGTGGTTACCGGCTTTGGCCGGCTGGGCACCATGTTCGGCTCCGATCATTACGGCATCAAGCCGGACCTGATCACCATCGCCAAGGGCCTGACCTCGGCCTATGCGCCGCTGTCGGGCGTCATCGTCGCCGACGGAGTGTGGAAGGTACTGGTCGATGGGTCCGACAAGCTCGGCTCGCTCGGCCATGGCTGGACCTATTCGGCGCACCCGATCTGCGTTGCCGCCGGTGTCGCCAATCTCGAACTGATCGACGAGATGGATCTGGTGACGAATGCCGGCGAGACCGGTGCCTATTTCCGTGCCGAGCTCGCCAAGGCCGTCGGCGGCCACAGACACGTTGGCGACGTGCGCGGCGACGGCATGCTGGCGGCGGTCGAGTTCGTCGCCGACAAGGACGACCGGGTGTTCTTCGACGCTTCGCAGAAGATCGGGCCGCAAGTGGCGACGTCGCTGGCCACCAGCGGGGTTATCGGCCGCGCCATGCCGCAGGGCGACATTCTGGGCTTCGCGCCGCCGCTCTGCTTGACGCGCGAGGAGGCCGACATCGTCGTCTCGAAGACGGCGGATGCGGTGAAAAGCGTGTTCGCCAATCTCTGAGATCGACGATGAACGCCATGACCGCAACCGTTCCCGCCACCATGGCCGCCGTGCTGCTCACCGGGCACGGCGGACCGGAAAAGCTCGTCTACCGCACCGATGTGAAAGTACCCTCGCCCGCACCGGGTGAAGTGTTGGTCAAGGTCAGTGCCTGCGGGATGAACAACACCGACGTCTGGGTGCGCCAGGGAGCCTATGGTACGGAGGAGGATGCCGGCGCCGTGTCGACCTGGCGGCGCCAGGGCAACACGCTGACATTCCCGCGCATCCAGGGCACCGACACGGTTGGCACCATCGTTGCCGTCGGCGACGGCGTTTCGCCGGACCGCATCGGTGAGCGGGTGATGGTCGATTTCTCCATCTACAACCGCGACGACGACTCACTGGCCGACATCGACTATATGGGCCATGGCCGCGACGGCGGTTACGCCGAGTACCAGACCGTGCCGGCGCAGAATGCGCATGTCGTCGACACGGATATGAGCGACGTCGAACTCGCCACCTTCTGCTGCGCCTACCTGACCGGCGAACAGATGCTGGAACGCGCTGGCTTGAAAGCCGGCGAGCGCGTGCTGGTCACCGGTGCCTCGGGCGGCGTCGGCTCCGGCATCGTGCAACTGGCGCGGGCGCGCGGCGCCATCCCCTACGCCGTCGTCGGCAAGGGCAAGGAACAGGCGGTGCTCGACATCGGCGCCGAGGCCGTCATCACCCGTGGCGTCGCCGATCTGCGGCGGGCCGCGGCTGAAGTGACCGGCGGCCAGCCGATCGATGTGGTGGCCGATCTCGTCGGCGGCGCGATCTTCAACGACCTGCTGCGTATTCTGCGGCCCGAAGGCCGCTACACCACGGCCGGTGCGATCGCCGGGCCGGTCGTGCAGCTCGATCTCAGGACCATGTATCTCAAGCAATTGCAGTTGCATGGCTCGAGCCAGGGCACTCGGGCGGATTTCCGCCGGATCGTCGGCTACATTGAGGCGAAAAAGATCCGGCCACTGGTCGGCGGCGTCTACCGGCTCTCCGATTTTCACCGCGCACAGGCCGACTTCGTCGCCAAGGATTTCGTCGGCAAGCTGGTGGTGGTACCTGATGCCGTCGCGGAGCGGCCGGCGTAGTTCCTGGCCCCCCGCTTTAGCCACCTTCTGCCGCTGTCCCAATGGGAATGGCTTGCAGTCGTGTCCGCGAGCCGTCACAAACGGCGACGCCCGTAGTCATGCTGGGCATCCGGTCGCGGGATACAGGCGAGACATGACAGGCCGAATGATATTGCTCGATGCCAAGCCGCTCGGCGTGGCCGACGTCGCAGAGATCGCACGCCGCAACGCCCGACTGATGCTGGGCGAGGAGGCGATGCGCCGCATCCGGGCGAGCCGCGCCCTGATCGAGCATCTGACCGGGCTTGGCAAACCGATGTACGGCGTCACCACGGGCCTGGGCGCCTGTGTCGACACGCCGCTCGCGCAGGCTGACCTGATCGCCTTCCAGCACAGCGTGCCGCTCAGCCACAGCATGGGCATCGGACCGGCGCTGCCCACCGAGGCGGTTCGGGCACTGATGACCGCGCGCATCTCGGGCATGGCCGCTGGTGGCACCGGCGCGTCCGAGCGCGTGGTCATGGGCCTTGTCGCGGCGCTCAATGCCGGCGTCCATCCGGTGATCCCGACCTGGGGCTCGATCGGCGCGGCCGACCTTGCCCATCTCGGCCATATGGCGAGGTCGCTGCGCGGCGATGGCGAGGCGGAATTCCAGGGCAGGATCATGCCCTCCGCCGAGGCGCTTGCCTTGGCCGGACTCGAGCCGCTGGACCTGCGCGAGAAGGACGGCCACGCCATCATCGTCGCCAACAGCCTGTCGACCGGAACGGCGTGCCTGTGCCTCGAAGACGTCGCCCATCTCATCGACTGGGCGCTGGCCGCCGTGGCGCTCAATTACGAGGCGTTTCGCTCCTCCCTGACCGCGATCGACGAGCAGGCGCTGGCCGCGCGGCCGGCCTTCGGCCAGCGCGAGATCGGCGCGCGGTTGCGCGCGGAGCTGGCGGGAAGCGGCTTGTGGAAGGACAAGGCGGCTCGGCGCCTGCAGGATCCGCTCAGCTATCGCTGCGTTCCACAGGTCTGGGGCGGCCTGCTCAATGCGTTCGAACAGGCGCGGCTCGCCACCGAGATCGAACTGACCCATTCGGGCGACAACCCAGTGATCCTGGCCGACGGCGATCGGGTGATTTCCAACGGCAATTTCGACCTGACAGCAATGACGCTCGCCTGGGAGCAGCTCGGCCAGGCACTCGCGCATTGCGCGGTTGGCACCGCCAACCGCAGCATGAAGCTGATGTCGCCGACAACAGCCGAACTGCCGCGTTTCCTGTCGGCGAGAGGCGGCAGCCGTCAGGGCTATGCGGAACTGCAAAAGCCCTTGTCCGCGCTGGAAGCCGAAATCCGGCACCTGGCCAACCCGATGTCACTCAGCCCGCTCGCCGTTTCGGACGGCATCGAGGACCAGTCGTCGATGGCGCCGCGTGTGGTGGCCAAGACGGCCGAGATCATCGAGCGCATGCGCTATCTCGTGGCGATGGAGCTGATCTTCGCGGCGACGGGCGTGGAGTTGCGCGGTGTCGTCGACAGCATGGGCGAAGGGCCGCAGCGCACCTTCGCCGCCGTGCGTGCGCTCGTCAGCCCGCTCGACGACGACCGCGAGATGAGCACCGACATGACGCGGGTGGCGCGGATGGTGGCGGGTCCGCGCCACTGAGCCGACGTTCTCATCCCGACAGCTCCCGTTTTGGATCCGCTGCGGCAGGTCGAGCCTATTGGTAAGGGCCTCTGAGGTTCAGGCTCTCAGTCAGGAGACAGAAGCGGTTGATCAGCCGGACGAGCTCCTCGCCCTGCTCGGCGACGATTTTGTTGCGCTCGACGGACGGTGTGTCGGACAAAACCTTCCAAAGCCGGCTTTGCCGATCACAGACATCCGCCAGTTCTGAGCAGTCGCTGGCAGTCAATTTCAAAAAATGATCCGCCGTCACCGGTCCGATGCCTGGGGGCGTTGTCGCCCCAAGCGACAGATAACCCGACGATACGGACCCCTTGGCATTTGCCACCGATTTGCGGCAGATGAGGTCGAACAGCTGGTCGACGGCCTGTTTGGCGCCGGCGACGCGCGACGGATGGTCCGTATCAGCCGCGGCATGCGGCAGAAGTTCAAGTTTGTCGCCGTGCCTCTCGACGAGGTCGAGATAAGGCAGCATCGGGCCAGACAGACGCCCGGTTGAGGCATCCCTGAACAGATCGGCATCGATGGCGGCGTGGCGCACCCGCCCTGCGTCCAGCGCCTCGCCAAGCGCCACAACGTCGACGAGCTCGCCGCGATCGTAGTTGACCAGCACAGCGCCCTTGTTCATGCGGCTCAGAACATCGGCGCCGATGAGCCCGGCATTGGCGTAGCGGCCGGTCTGCGTATCCTGCTTGCCCAGGCCGACATGGACGCTGAGCACATCGGCACCTTCAGCCGCGTCGGCGAGGTCCGCCGCGAAGGCAAAGCCCTCGGCTTCTACCCAGTCGCGGTGCCGTGGCCTGGCATGGATCACCACGCGCATGCCGAAGGCACGGGCGAGCTTGGCCACTTCCCTGCCGATATTGCCGTAGCCGATGATCGCGATCGTCTTGCCTTCGAGCTTTTCGGTCGGGAAATCACGCAGTTCCCTGCCGGTGTCGAAATCGCCGCGTGCCACCCGGTCGTGGAGCAAGCCGAGCGGGAGATCCGGGAGCACTTTCAGGATCGCCTTCATCACCATCTGCGCGGTGGCGCGGCTGTTGATGCCGGGCGTGTTCATCAGCACCGCTGTGCCGCCCTCGCCGCTGCCGCCGCCCCAGGAGCGAGAACCCATATTGCCGGTGCCGGCGCCGATCCGCACGCCGGCCAGCGCAAAGACGGTTTCGGCAGGCAGGAAGGTCGCTGCGGCGATGACGGCGTCATAGCGGCCGTCGCCGGCGGCTTCGATCAGCTCCTCGCGGGTGCTGAGGTCCGGCTGGTAGAAGAAATGCACCCGACCTCGCTCGAGGCCCGCTTTGTCGCCAAGCGCGGACAGGTGGAAGCGCCCGCCCTTGGCTTCGATATGGGCGCGCACCTCGCCGGGATCAGGCTTGCCGTCAGGTCCGAAGCGCAGGCCGACCAGATCGCAGATCAGCACGGCGTAGGCGCTTTGCGGGTCGATCGGCTCGACGGCCTGTCTATTGGTGTTTGCGGTCACGTCGTTTCCCCATGCAAGAACGGAAAGCTTGCCGGTTTGGCAGCGCGCTCTGAGTCATCAGAACCTATCCGCCCGGAAGGGCGTCGGATCGATCGCGGGCGGCAAACCGGCGGCAAGTTGCGACACGATCTTGCCGGTGACGCGCCGCCGATGAGGCCTTGATGACCATGGCCGAAGGCATGGATGACGGTCTTGGCCCGTGACGCCCGGCGCCCGATCTAAAGGCTGGGTCCCAGCTTGATCGGGCTGCCGTCGCTGAAACGGGATTGACGGAACCTATGAAGATCATGTCCGATCTCGTTTCCCTGGACGAGGTCGGACACGACACGGCCCATTCCGGGTCCGATGCCGAAGCCGTGACCGCTCATTCCGGTGGCGATGACGAGACCCGGAATTTCGGCGGCGCGATCAACGACCGGCACGACATCCGGCATCGCATCGATCATGCCCGCCCAGCTCGCCTTGATCGGCACCGTCTTGAACTGCGAGAAAAGTGCCGAGAATTCGCGCTCGATATCGCGCAATGCCGAGGCTTTGGGGGCGGGATTGAGGATGCGCATCCGTTCGAACGGGCTTGCCTCGTCCGCGTTCCACCGGCGTGGGGTCGACCAGCCGTCCGGATAGCCGCGCGGCGCCGCCGGCAGGTAGGAGGTGCCAAAAGGATTCGCCATCAGAGCGGAAACGTATTTGGTCGCATGACGAAAGGCGTCAGGCCCGACATACAGCTGGCTGGTGCCTCCCGATGCCAACGTATAGCCGCCGTCCTGCCTGCGCCGGAATGCGATATGGTCGTCGGCGACGGCGCCCGAATGGATTTCGGGCATGGGTCCGGTCGCAGCGACGGTCGCCCTGACGCTGAGCTGCGGGATGGATACGCCGTGCGCGCGCAGGAAGAGCGACGTCCACGCACCGCTCGCCACGACCGCGCTCGAGGTGGCGATACGGCCCTGCTCGGTCCAGACCCCGCTGACGCGTCCAGCCGATATGTCGAGCATGCGCGCCGCACAATTCTCGATGATGGTGACGCCCTCCCGGGCGGCCAGGCGGGCAAGCGCTGAAACCGCGACCCAGGGCTCGGCGCGCATGTCCGATGGGGTGGTCATCGCACCCTTGAAAGAGCGCGACATGGCCGGGATCAGCTTGGCCGTCTCACCCTGGTCGAGGAGACGCGTGTCGACGCCGTGTACGTGAGCGATCTTCAGGAACTTCGCGAAGCCGGCCATCTCCTTGTCGGTTCGGGCGAGGTAGGTAACGCCCGTCTGCTTCAGTCCGATGTCCTCGCCGCATTCCTCGGCCAGTTGCCGCCAGAGGCGTTGCGCTTCGATGACAACGGGCAGTTCATCGGCATCGCGGCCCTGCTGCCGGATCCAGCCCCAGTTCCGCGACGACTGCTCGCCGGCGATGCGGCCCTTTTCCAGCAATGTCACCGAAATGTTGCGCCGCGCCAGGAACAAGGCCGTGGTCACGCCGATGACGCCGCCGCCGATGACCACAACCTCCGAAGCCTTCGGCAACGGTGCTTGAAACTGGATCGGCATCGCTTCGGTGAAGGGAAAACTTGTCAAGGAAGACTGCCCTCTTGCTTTTCACGGCGGCGTCGGCCCTGGCTGCTTCCGTGCCGGCGACGCGTGACAGACCTGATAGTCCGTCAAGGCTGGGTCGAGCTGGAGAATCTGCGCGTCAATGCAATGAATTGTTTATGCCAGCGAATGTCGCCTCGACACCCACATGATCTTTGCCGACAAGACCGAAGCGCCCGGCGACGACCGACGGCGGCACCGTATGTCAGGCACAGCGCGATGCCGCCATTGGCCCCTTGAAGGGTCAAGTCGGACACGCGTAACATCTCGTCATCAGAACTGAGTCTGCTTAATGCGTCCGGGCTAATGTCCGGATTGGACTGGATATTTTCCTTGCCTACGGATGCAACCAGCGGCGCGGCGGAGCGCGGCAAATCGTTTGCCCATGTGGCGGAAGCCTCCTGGGGCAGGGGCCTCAGCACCTTGCTGCGCATCGTGCGCATGACGCTGCGCCATCCTTGGCAGGTCGCCATCACCCTCGTCTCGACCTTCATCGCCGCGACGCTGCAGCTTTTCATCCCACGCCTGCTGGGACGCGCGATCGACCAGGCGCAAGGCGTGATCGCCGCGGGTGCCGGCACTGTCGCGGAACAGGCGCTGTGGCACACAGCGCTGACGCTGCTCGTCGTCAGCATCCTGCGCGGTCTCTTCACCATGGCGCAGAACTATTATGGCGAGGCCGTCGGCCATCAGACCGGCTATGAATTGCGGCTCGCCTTTTACGAAAAGATCCAGCGCCTGAGCTTCTCCTTCCACGACAAGGTCCATACCGGGGACCTGATCACGCTCGGTCTGCTCGATCTCGACGGCGTGCGCATGTTCTTTTCCACCGGCATCCTGCGCGTGGTGCTGCTCAGCGTGCTGATCGGCGTCGGCGCGTATCTCCTGATCAGCACCGACCTCGTGCTCGGGCTGCTCAGCCTCAGCTTCGTGCCTTTCGTCGCCTGGCGATCCTCGGTGACCCAGCTCAGATTGCGCAGCACCTGGCTGACGCTGCAGGAGCGGCTGTCGGTGCTGAGCCGGGTGATGGACGAGAATCTGGGCGGCATCCGTGTCGTGCGCGCCTTCGCGGCGCAGCGCCATGAGCTCGCAAAATTCGACCGCGCCAAGCAGGACGCGCTGGAGCTGGCCAATCAGCGCGTCGACATCCGCGTCTCCAACACCAGCGCCATGAACTTTTCCTTCCTGGCCGCCATGGGGCTGGTGCTGTGGTTCGGCGGCCAGAAGGTGATCGCGGGCCAGATCAGCGTCGGTACGCTGGCGCAGTTCCTCACCTTCATGACCATCCTGCAGATGCCGGTGCGCCAGCTTGGCCTGATGGTCAACTCGTTCGCGCGCGCCTCGACCTGCGGCACGCGGCTGTTCGAACTGCTCGATACCGAACTCGACATCGAGGATGCGCCCGACGCCAGGGAGCTCGTCATCACCGAGGGCGTGCTGTGCTTCGACAATGTCGGCTTCCGCTATGAAGGCGCGGGCGATCGCCCGACGCTGTCCGGCATCTCTTTCGAGGCCAGGTCCGGCGAGACGATAGGGATCGTCGGCCCGCCCGGCAGCGGCAAGTCGACCATCGCGCATCTGATCCCGCGCTTCTACGACGTGAGCTCGGGCACGATCACCATCGACGGCCAGGACATAAGCCAGGTCACGCTGCAATCGCTGCGCAAGGCGGTGGGCGTGGTGCAGCAGGACGCCTTCCTGTTCACCACCTCGATCGAGAACAACATCGCCTATGGCAACCCCTGGGCGCGCGAGACCCGCATCGGGCAGGCCGCCGAGTATGCGCAGTTGCACAACTACATTATCGGGCTTCCGGCCGGCTATACCACCGTCGTCGGCGAACGCGGCGCGTCGCTTTCCGGCGGCCAGCGCCAGCGCCTGACCATTGCGCGCAGCCTGATGCTGCGGCCATCGGTGCTGGTCTTCGACGATTCCACCGCGGCAATCGATGCCGGCACCGAGCAGCGTATCCGCGCGGCGATGAAGCGTTTCGCCAAGGATCGCGTGACGCTGATCATCTCGCACCGGCTGAGTTCGCTGATGCATGCCGACCAGATCCTGTTCGTCGAGGGCGGCCGCATCGTCGAGCGCGGCACGCATGAGGAGTTGCTGGCGCTGGGCGGTCGCTATCGCGCGCTTTACGACCTGCAGCTGCGGCCGGACAACGACCGGCTCGAGGGAGCCGCATGATGTCGAGCCAGGACGACGACGAGAAGGACGACAAAAGCGGCCGGCCGAGCAAGGCCGTCGTCGGCTCGCATCGCGACGAGGAAGAGGTTTTCGGCAAGGCCTATGATCCGCGCATCGTCAGGCGCATCTGGAGCTTCGTCAGACCCTATCAGGGCCGGATCTTCATCTCGGTGGCGGCGGTGCTGGTGTTCACGCTGACGCAGCTGGCGATCCCGCTGGTCATCCGTTATGCCATTGACCACGGCATGGCTCCGGGCAGGCTCGACCGCTCGGTGATGATCTCCGCGATCGTCACCTTCACCGTGATCATCCTGATCAACTATGCCGCAAGCCATGTGCAGGAAAGCGTCGTCGGCAAGGTGGCCGAGAATGTGCTGTCCGACCTGCGCCGCGCCATGTTCAGCCATTTGCAGCGCGTGTCGCTGAGCTTCATGGACAAGACCGAGGTCGGCCGGCTGATGTCGCGCCTGCAGGGCGACGTCAATTCGATGCAGGAATTCCTCGAAACGTCTGTCATGTCGGTGGGCGACATCGTGCTGCTGTTCGGCATCGTCACCGTCCTTTTGTGGCTCGATTTCCGGCTCGGACTGCTCACGCTGTCGACCATGCCGATGCTGTTCATCGTGCGGCTGTTCTGGCTGCCGCGCGCCAAGGTCGCCTTCATGGCGGCGCACGAAACCAATTCCATCGCCAACGGGGCACTCGCCGAAGGCATCCATGGCGTGCGCACCGTGCAGAGCCTGGAACGCCAGCACGTCAATTTCGACCTCTATGACGAGAAGGTGCTGGCCAACCTCAACGCCCATCTGCGGTCGGCGAAATATGCGCAGGTGATGGTGCCGATCGTCGACACGCTGACCGGCATCGCCATGGCGACGGTCATTGTCGTCGGCGGCTCGATGGTGCTGTCGCACAGCCTCGATGTCGGCGTCATGGTAGCGTTCCTGTTCTATATCCAACGCTTCTTCGACCCGATCCGTTCACTTACCATGCAGTACAGCGTCATGCAGCGCGCCATGGCCTCCGGCCAGCGTATCTCCGAAGTGCTCGACGTGCCGGTGGATGTCAGCGACAAGGACAATGTGGTGGCCTTGTCGCGCGATACGGACGGCTCGGTCGAGTTCAGGAACGTCACTTTCGGCTACCGGCCGAACCAGCCGGTGCTGAAGAACATCTCCTTCCGCGTCAATCCGGGCGAGACGGTCGCTCTTGTCGGCCCGACGGGATCGGGCAAATCGAGTTCGATGGCGCTGGTGCACCGCTTCTACGATGTCTGGTCGGGGCAAGTCCTGGTCGGCGGTCACGATGTGCGTGACCTGACGCAGGATTCGCTCGGCGACCAGGTGGCCATGGTGCTGCAGGAGCCGTTCCTGTTCTCCGGCACGGTGCTGGAGAATATCCGCTACCACAAGACCGGCGCCAGTCGCAACGAGGTGGTGCGCGCGGCACAGGCGGTCGGCGCGCACCACTTCATCGAACAGTTGCCCGATGGCTACGATACCGAACTCGAACAGCGCGGCGGTAACCTTTCGCTCGGCCAGCGCCAGCTCATCAGTTTCGCGCGAGCGCTGGTGGCCGACGCCAAGATCCTGGTGCTCGACGAGGCCACGGCCAGCATCGATTCCTACACCGAAATGCTGATCCAGAAGGCGCTGATCAAACTGCTGGAGGGCCGCACCGGGCTGGTCATCGCCCATCGGCTCGCCACCATTCGCGGCGCCGACCGCATCATCGTGCTGCAGAATGGCGAAATCGTTGAAAGCGGCAACCACGAACAGCTGATGCAGAGGAAGGGCCTCTACGCCCGCCTCTACAACATGAACTACGCTTCGTTCGACGACATTGCGGAAGGCGAGCTGGAACTGGACGCCGCGGTCGGCAAGGCGACGTGAACGGCGCCTGCAAGTGGCCGCAATCGTCTACGCCATTTCGGGGCGTCTTGATGCCTCGCGGATCGCCTTGTGCACGCCGCGCTGCAGATCCATGAAGGCCGGGGTCTCCATCACCTCTTCCCGGCGCGGCCGCTCGATGTCGACGTTGAAGGTCTGCATGATGCGTCCCGGCCCGATCCCCATGACGACGATGCGGTCCGACAGATAGACCGCCTCCTCCACATCATGCGTGACGAAGAGAACGGTCAGCCGGTGTTCCTCCCAGATCTGGGTCAGCAGTTCCTGCATCTGGTGCCGGGTCAAGGCATCGAGCGCGCCGAACGGTTCATCCATCAGCAGCATCTTCGGCCGATAGGACAGTGCGCGCGCAATGGCGACACGCTGCTTCATGCCGCCCGACAGTTCGGACGGATAGCGGTCGGCGCTTTGCGACAGCTTGACGAGGTCGAGATGCTCGAGCGCGATCTCGCGGCAGGCCGTGCGATCGTAGCCGGCGGCCTTGAGGGCGAACTCGATGTTCTGCCGCGCCGTCAGCCAGGGCAGCAGCGTGTAGGACTGGAAGACGACGCCGCGGTCGAGACCCGGCTGCAGGATCGGCGCGCCATCGATGCTGAGATCGCCGGCGTCGAAGTCCTGCAGCCCGGCAACGATCGACAGCAATGTGCTCTTGCCGCAGCCCGACGTGCCGACGAGCGAGACGAACTCATTGTCGGCAAGATCGAGGTTGATGTCGCGCAGCACTTCCGTGCGCCGCTCGCCAGTGCCGAAGCTCTTGTCGAGACCGGCGATGCGCAATTTGGGAACAGTCATCGGCGGTTCCTCATTGCGAATGGCCATCCTGCCGGAACAGAACCTTCTCCAGCGCCTTCATGACCTGGTCGGTGATGAGACCGAGCACGCCGAGGAGCAGGATGTAGCCAATGATGGTGTTGGTCTGGAAATAGCGCTGCGACACGGTGATGCGATAGCCCAAGCCAGATGTCGCCGCGACAAGTTCGGCCAGCACCAGCCAGGTCCAAGCCCAGCCGAGGCTGATGCGAAGCGTATCCCAGATGCCCGGCAGGGCGCTGGGCACGACGATGCGCGTCAGGATCTTGCGGTCCGGCAGGCCGAGCGTGCGGCCAAGGCCGATGAAATCGGCGGGAACTCGTTTCACATTGTCCATGATCATCAGCACCTGCTGGAAGAAGGTTCCGATGAAGATGATCAGGAATTTCTGGGTATCGCCGGTACCGGCCCACAGGATGGAGAGCGGTACGAATGCGACGACCGGCATGTAGCGGATGAAATCCACCAGCGGCTCGATACCAGCCTCCCAAGAGCGGAAGCTGCCGATCAGCACGCCGATCGGGATGGACAATGCCGAAGCGATGAGGAAGCCGATGGAAATGCGATACGCCGAGGCCGTGAGGTCCAGCCACAGCGTGCCGTCGGCGGCGAGCTTGGCTATCTGGGTCGCAACGCTGCCGGGCGACGGCAGGAAGATGGGCTTCACCCATTCCAGCCCCGTCGCCGCCCACCAGGCAAGGCCAAGCCCGACAAAGACTGCCACCGCGATCATCAGGAAACGCGACCTGGCGATGGGCGCGCCGATCCCGGAGGATCGGCGGCGCCTGGCCTGTTTCGTGACCGCCTTTGGCGCGGCCGGGCCGGTTTTCGCGGGGGGCTCCGCGGACATCTGCGCTACCACCGCGATCCGGCCTCTATCATTGCGCCGCCTTGACGAAGGACGGATCGATCATCTGTTCCGGCGTCACGTCGGCCTGCAGCAGCTTGGCGTTCTTGGCGGCCGCTTCGACGTCGGCGAATGTCTTGGTGGTGAAATCGCCGGTCAGCGCCGTCTTGTTTTCGGCGAGTGAATAGTAGCGCACGCCATCGAAAGCGGTGTTCAGGTCCTTGACGTCGGAACCGACCGCCTTGGCGATGATGGCGCGGCCGCCGGGTGTGTCTGCATGGTAATCCTTGAGTGCGGCGTCCCAGGTCTTGATCATGGCCAACACCTGGCCGGGCCGCGACTTGATGACCTCGTCGCGCACCACCAGCACGTCGCTGATCAGGCCGGGATCCTCGCCGGCGGAAAACAGCAGCTTGACGTCCTTGTTCTGCGCCATGGCGACGGTGAGGTAGGGCTCGTAGGTGACCGCCACCGGCACGCGGCCGGCGATCAACGCGCCGCCGGCGTCGGAGGCAGGCATCGGAACCGGCTGGACGTCGGCGATCGACATGCCATTCTTGGCGAGCGCGTATTTGAGCAGGATATCGCTGGTCGTGCCTTCCTCGAAAGCAACCTGCTTGCCCTTGAGGTCGGCGATGGAGGTGACGTCCTTGCCGGCGATGATGGCGTCGGCCGTCATCGAGACGTCGAGCAGCAGCACGATCTTCACCGGCAGGCCGGCGGTCACCATGCCCATCGCCGTGTGGGTCGCGATGTTGGCGGCGTCGAGCTGGCCGCTGGCCAAAGCGGCGTTGATGTCCTTGTCCTCGGCAAAATTGACGATCTGGACGTCCGACAGGCCGTTCGTCTTGAACAGGCCCTTGGCGTCGGCGACGTGCCATTGGCCGTAGCCGAGCCAGGGCTCGATGCCGATCTTGAACGGTCCTGCCTCGGGCGTCGCGGGAATGGCCGCGTCGGCCGCGTGGGCCACTGGCGCGGCGGCGAGCCCGATGGCGGCGGCCATCATGAGCGCGCGAAATTGTCCTGCTAGGTTACGCATCATCTCAAGTTCCCCTTGATGATCAGACCGCTTTTTTACCCAGGCATCCGGTCTGGTGAGACTGCGGGTTTCTGCTCTTGCGGCACTGTGCCTCGGCGTCTTGCCCACCACTTCGTGGTGAAGTGCAGGGATATTTCAGCGTCCGCGGGAGCAGATGTCAAGGCTAAAATACATACATGCATATACAAGTTGGTACGGCTCAATTCCCCCATGGATCAGGCGCATCGGCTCGCGCTTTCAGGATCGATCAAGTCCAGGAAGTCGGTCACCCGATCGGCTCCGGCATCGGGCTCGCTGCCGACCATGACCGCGACTGAAAAGGCGATGAGGGAAGAGACCGGCGTGTGGCTGCGCGCGCCGGCGCGCAGGTTCATGACCAGGGTTGGCGACAGGAAAAGCCCTGAACGCAGGACCGCCCGCCAATCCGCCGGCAGCATGCCGCGCCGCTTGAGCTCGAGCAGCAACGGTCGCCACAAAGCAGTGGCCTTGACCTCCAGCAGGTCGCGGCGAACCGGGCTCAAATCCCAGTCCGTGTCGACATGGATGAGGTCTCCGTCCAGCCGCGCCTGAGCGCGAAAAGCGTCTGTCGCGATGGCTGGGTCGTAGAGCCAGAACGGATGGGCGAAGATGTTGTGGAAGGTTGCCTTCACCTCGGCCAGCAGCGTCGGGATATGCGAGCCGGCAAAGGCAGGATCGAAGAAGGACAGATCCGCCCTCCCCGCTTCTTCCGTGTACCAGACATTGGCATTGTGGGCGTCGCCATGCGCGACCACACCGCCGGCATCGGCCAGCCGGTCCGGCCGCAAGCGCTCCGCAGCAGCGTCGAAAAGCTCGCCGATGCTGCTGGTGTAGAGCTGGCCGTTGATGACGAATTTCAGCCGGCAGAACCGATCCCAGCCAAGTTCCATGCCAGGAAAGACAAACGGCTTGCCGACATAGAAATCCGCCAGCCGGCCGCCCGGCGACGACCGCGTATCGGCGTCGATCAGCCGCTCATGGAACAGCCGGTGGATCGGCTCAGCCGAGACCTCCGCGACAGTCACCGGATGCAGCGTCTCGAGATAGACTTCGAGCAGCCTGGCGGACAGGTCGCGCTCGGCGAGAACCGCCTCGCGCCGCTTGCCGGCATCGTCCTCGGCATCCAGCGCAAACAGTACATCCGAAAATCTCGGATCGGTGCGGCGGCGGTAGACAAGGATCTGCTCACCCGGCTGGGCGGACATGTGGACAGGCTGGTCGACCGGCAGGCCGGCACGCGACAGGATTTCCGCCCGGTAGTATTCGCCGGTCATGGCTTCCTCACGTTCCTCCTGGTGGAACTTGAAGAAGTAGGCCTGGCCCTCGCTGTCGAAGAAGCCGTTCAACGAATTGAGGCTGTATTTGTCGACATTGATGCGGACGTTGCTGGGGGTCATTGCGAACAGATCGCCCAGCAAGGCCGCCAGCGCGTGTTGCGCCTCGCCGACATCGTGTTGCGCGAGCGCGCGGATCCGCGCCGTGCGGCTGTGCATCATCGGCCGTCCCTTCCAGCCGATCCGTCCGCAAGGCGCGAAACAGCTCTTATCAGTACATGTACATACATCTGCGTCGAAGATTCCGTGATCTGCATTGGCTTTCGGCGTCAGTTGGTCTTGGAGGGGGAATAGCGGCTGCCGAGCGAATAGCGGCTGCCGGCATAAGTCAGCTTGCTGATGGTGGCGACGATCGCGCCTGTCCATGTGCGGCGGTGCAGAAACAGGCAGCAGCTGCCGACGTCGATATTGAGATGCCGCGCCGTCTCGGCGTCGGCCGGGATCGCCGAGATGATGTGCTCGACCTCGGTCACCGGGGTCTTCTGCATGAGGTAGTCGTAGGTCGCCGTCTTCGAAAAGTCCTGCTTGTCGTAGTCGGGGATCAGGCTCGGATTGACGAAGCGCTCCTCCAGTTGCACCGGCAAATCGTTCTCGAAATTGACGACGACCGAGTGATAGATCGCGACGCGCGTTGGGAACTCGAAGGACAGTGCGAGTTCCTTCGTAGGCATGATGGTTTCCAGCACGAGGACTTCCGAGCGATGCCTGTTGCCGCGCTCGACAATCTCGGCCGCGATGTTGTTGATCTCGATCAGCGTCGATTGCGGACGGGGCGGCGCGATGAAGGTGCCGACACCTTGCAGCCGGATCAGGAAGCCCGCCGCGGTCAGTTCCCGCAAGGCCCGGTGGACTGTCATGCGCGAGACACCCAGCGAAACCACCAGCTCATTCTCGGACGGCAGCTTGCGATCCTTGCCCCACCGGCCTGTACCGATGTTGGTCAAGATGTAGTCCTTCACCTTCTCGTAAAGGGGGCTCGCCGTATCGGGCAAATCGATCATTTCAAAATCCTTTCCGGCAATTTATCGGAAATCAAGCCGGCTCAACAGGTTGCCGCATGCGGATGATTGTTTTCAAGCCGTCGCTTTGCCCCGCCAACAGCCGCTCATAAGTGGCCGGAATATCGTCGAGACCGATCTCGCGATCGATCAGGGAAAGCAGCGGTTCGCTCAACTCACCCAGCATCCGCACGGCGTCGGGCAACTCGTCGGCGAAGGCATGGCACCCCAGCAGCGCGATCTCGCGTTCGACCAGAAAGTTGGGGTCGATGTCGAGACGGCCATGGAAGATGCCGACCATCGCCACAGCGCTGCCGGAATCGAGAACGCCGAGCAACTGGTTGAAAGCGGCGATGCTGCCGGTCGCCTCGACGGCCGCCAGCAGCGGAGCATTGGCGGTCGCGGCGGCAATGGCATCGCGGTCAAGGTCGACGATTGTTGCGCCGGTCACCCGCGCCACGCGGGCGCAGCGGGCCTGGTTGCGGTCGGCGACAAGCACGGTGCCGGCAAAGCTTCGAGACAGCAGCAGCGCGGCGAGACCGCCGATCGGCCCGCAGCCGACGACAAGCACCGAGCCTGCCGTCTTTGGCAAACGCCGTACCGCGTGCAGCGCCACCGCGAGCGGCTCCGCCATCGCGGCGACCCGTTCGTCAAGTGCTGCATCGACAACATGCAGCAGTCGCGCGGGTAGAACAGCCTGTTCGGCAAAGCCGCCGTCGCAGACTTCGCCGACAAAGCCCAGCGAAGCGCATAGATGGCGCCTGCCGGCACGGCATTGCGCGCATTCCCCGCACCAGAAGCGGGAATCGGCAATCACCCTGTCGCCGATGGCGACCGTGTCGACGCCCTCGCCGAGCGCGGTCACCGTGCCGGTCAGCTCATGGCCGGCGGTCGAAGGCGAGCGGCTTATCCATTGGCCGGTGCGGAAATTGTGCAGGTCCGAACCGCAGATGCCGGCGGCATCGACCCTGAGCTTCACCCAGCCGGCATCCGGCAAGCCGGGTTCGGCGATGTCCTCCACCCGCAGATCGCCCGGTCCATAAAGCCGTGCCGCCTTCATCGCGATCGTCTCCGTTCAGCCGGCGAGGTAGCGGTCGCGGATCTCCGAGACCGCGTTTTCGTGCGAGCTGAAGCCCTCGTAGCGGGCGAGCCTGCGGGCATGCTTCGCCAATTCCGGATAGGCGGCCGAGGTGACGTAGCCGACAGACGAGCGCTTGACGAAATCAGTCACCGAAAGCGGCCCGTAGGTGCGCGCCCAGCGGCTGGTCGGCAGCACGGCATTAGGCCCAAGGACGAAGTTGGCAAGGGTCACCGGCGTATGCGGGCCCATGAGGATCTCGGCCGCCTCGGTGATATGCCCGAGATGCGCGAACGGATCGTTCGACAGGATTTCCAGATGTTCGGGCGCATAGTCGTTGATGAAGCGGTAGCTGTCTTCCAGCGACGCGGTCAGCACGACGCCGCCGCGCTTGCCCGTCAGCACGGCGCGCGAGAACTCCACGCGCTGTTCGGTCATCCGCGACCAGTGTTGCGGGAGTGCGGCGAGCGCTGCCTCGGCGACCTTGCGGCTATGCGTCACCAGATAGGCCGAAGAATCCGGTCCGTGCTCGGCCTCGATCAGCAGATCGAGCGCGGCAAGGCCGCCGTCGACGCTGTCATCGGCAAAGATGATGGCTTCCGACGGGCCGGCCGGAAGCCCTGTGTTAATGACCGAGGACAGGATGCTCTTCGCCGCCACCACCCATGGGCTGCCGGGGCCGACGATCTTGAGCGCGGGCTTCACCGTCTCGGTGCCGTAGGCGACGGCGGCGACGGCATGGGCGCCGCCGCATTTGTAGACGGTGTGCACGCCGGCGAGGCGAGCCGCGACCAGGGTCGCCGCATCCACCGAACCATCCGATGTCGGTGGCGTCACGATGGCGATCTGCGGCACGCCGGCAATGACCGCCGGAACCGATGTCATCATCGTCACCGACGGAAAGGCGCCCTTGCCGCGCGGCACGTAGAGCGCGACGGAGGCGATCGGCGTATAGCGGTCGCCGGCATAGGCGCCCGGCCGGACTTCCTTGAGCCACATCGTTTCCGGCTTCTGCTCCTCATGGAAACGCCTGATGTTGTCGATGCCGAAGGCGATGCTCTCCACGACATCCTTTTCGACCTTGTCGAAGGCCGCGTCGAACTCGGCTTCCGACACCTGCAGTCCGCCTTCGGCGACATTGGCCTTGTCGAGCTCCCTGGCGAACCGGATGAGGGCGGCGTCGCCCTCGTCCTTGACGGCCTGGATGATCGGGCGGACTTTTTCGACGAAGACCGACAGATCGGCCTCGGCGCGCTTCAACAGGCTGGCCCGCTGGGTGGCGTCGAGCGATGACAGATCGTGGAAGCTGATGTCGGACATGGATATTCCTCTTTGTTGGAAGGCAACGCGCCGGCCGGTTACGTTGCGCAAGACGTTGATTTCGAACTTTTAGCGCGCCGCCTCAAATCGATGCCAGGAAGCCGCCATCCACCGGAATGGACTGGCCGGTTATGTAGGCCGCCGCATCCGAGGCAAGGAAGACGGCAACGCCGTGCAGGTCGCCGAGATCGCCGAAACGCTGCTGCGGGATCTTGGCGAGCATGGACTGCTGCCATGCCTCGTTGCTGTAGAACACATCGGTCATCGCCGTCCGGAAGTAACCCGGGGCGATGGCGTTGACCCGGATGCCGAGACCCGCCCACTCCGCCGCCAGCGCCCTGGTCATGCCGAGCAGGCCCGACTTCGACGAGCCGTAGGGCACCGCGGTGGGAATGCCGACTTCTGACGTCAGCGAGCAGAGATTGATGATGGCGCCGCCATGCCCGGCATCCCGCATCTGCAGTGCAGCCGCCTGGGCGCAGAAGAACGCCCCCTTGAGATTGGTGTCGACGATCCGGTCCCACAGCGCCTCGTCGACGTCGAGCGAGGGCCTGACCTCCTCCATTCCGGCATTGTTGACGAGGATGTCGAGACCGCCAAGCAGGCCCGCAGCCTCGGCGGTAGCGGTCCGGCAGCGGCCGACATCGGTGACGTCGAGAGCGACGGCATGCGCAACCCCGCCGGCCGCACGGATCGCCGCCGTGGTCCCGTCGAGGGACGCCAGGCTGCGCGCGGTGACCGCGACGTCGGCGCCGGCAGCGCTCAACGCCTCGGCGATGCTGCGGCCGATTCCGCGGCTGGCGCCGGTGACAAGCGCTTTCCTGCCGGCGAGATCGAACAGAGAAGCATTGCGCATGTGATCCTCCTTGCCGGTGTCGAGCTTCCGTTCCCATAGCGAGACTACCAGATCAAGTTACATATACAAGCATATACAAACAGTTTCGGCTACGCTACTCCTAACAAAATTCGCTGCGCTGGCGCGCCCGTCGGCGACCAGGCTCCCCTGGGGACGATGCAGCGAAACCCTGGTTTTTGAGAACCCGGTCGATGATAGGGGTCCGTCGGCCGACCGTAGAGGAGCCCGCTAATGTCGAAAGCATCAGACATGGTCCGAACCGAAGTCACGCGCTTGTCGCCTTACAATTCCGGGCTGACCGTCGCCGAGGTCATGCAACGATATGCTCCGGCCAGGATCGCCAAGCTGGGCTCGAATGAAAACCCGCTTGGTCCGAGTCCGACGCTTGCCACGATGATGCAGGCCGGCGCCGAGATGTTCCGGATCTATCCGGATCCGGCCGGGCGCGAACTGCGCCAGGCTATCGCCGCCAAATATGAGTTCGGTGAGGATCAGGTGATCCTCGGCAATGGCTCGGAGGACCTTCTCTCCGTCATCAGCCGTGCCGTGTTGCGGCCCGGCGATGCCGTCGTCACGCTCTATCCATCGTTCCCGCTGCACGAGGACTACGCGACACTGATGGGCGCGAGCGTCAAACGAGCGACCGTCAACGACGACCTCACCATCAATGTCGATGCCCTGATCGAGGCGGTGCGCGAGCGGCCCCGCATGCTGCTGTTCTCCAACCCGATGAACCCGGTCGGCAGCTGGCTGTCCGCCGGCGAGCTGTCGAAGGTTCTGGATGCGGCCGGCGACGAGACGCTGATCGTCGTCGATGAAGCCTATGCCGAATATGCGGAAGGCGACGACTATGCCTCGTCGCTGCCTTACCTCTGCAAATGTGACCGGCCCTGGATCGTGCTGCGGACATTTTCCAAGGCGTTCGGGCTCGCCGGATTGCGGATCGGCTTCGGTATCGTCGGCGACCCGGAATTGCGCGCCCTGCTCGACAGGGTGCGCACACCATTCAACGCCAATGGCATGGCTCAGGCCGCCGCGCTGGCGGCGCTGGCGGACGAGAAACACCTTGCAAGGGTCGTCGCGCTAGCCAAGGCGGAAAGAACGCGGGTCGAGAGCTTCCTCAGGAACATGGGCCTCGACGTCGCCCCTTCCCGCGGCAATTTCCTGTTCTTCAACTGCCGGCAAAATGCCGCCGCCTTCGCCGAGGGCCTGCTGCGCGAAGGCGTCATTGTCAAACCGTGGAAGCAGCAAGATTTCGACAGTTATGTGCGTGTCAGCATCGGCTCGCCGGCGGAGAACGACCACTTCATGGCGGCACTGTCGCGGCTGTTGTGATTTCCCGAAAGCCATGCTGAATTGTCCGGTGCGCACCGGGCACGATATTTGGACGGTCTGCCGTTCCCGATATGGAGTTTTTCGCAGGTGGCGCATCCCCTTTCGCCCAACGGCTTCCGTCCAGCCTCTCGGGCCTGTGTTCCGCCCAGGTCACCTTGACGATGCCCAGCATGCTAGAGAGCAACGCACCGAAGAGCCTCTACCGCGAAACGGCCGGCGGCACCGCCGACTACCCCGCCCTTGCCGGCGTGCAGCGGGCAAGGGTCGCCATTGTCGGCGGCGGCTTCACCGGCCTTTCCACCGCCTTGCATCTGGCGGAAGCCGGCGACGACGTTGCCGTGCTGGAAGCGCACCAGCCGGGCTGGGGCGCTTCGGGCAGGAATGGCGGCCAGGTCAATCCCGGCCTCAAATACGATCCCGACACGATCGAGGCGATGTTCGGCCCTGAGCTTGGGCCGCGGATGATCGATTTCTCCTACGGTGCGCCGGATTTCACCTTCGGCCTCATCAAGCGCCTGTCGATCGCCTGCGAGGCCCGGCAGAACGGGACCATCCGCGCGGCGATCCGGCCGAAGCCGGAAGCCGCGGTGCGGACCACGGCCGCGCAATGCGAGCGGCGGGGCATGCCGGTCAGCATGCTGGATGCACAGGCGATGGCGACACGAACCGGAACCGACAGATACATAGCCGGCATGTTCGACGCGCGCGGCGGCGACCTCCATCCCCTGAAATACACGATCGGCCTGGCAGCCGCCGCGCGGAACGCCGGCGCGCGGATTTTCGGTGGCAGCGAAGTGCTTTCGCTGAAGAGGGAGGCTGGACGATGGGTCCTCAAAACCGCCAACGGCTCGGTCAGCGCACAGAAGGTGCTTGTAGCAACCAACGGCTATACCGGAGCCCTGTGGCCGGGCCTGGAGCAGTCGCTTGTTCCGGTGTTCAGCGCGATCGCGGCGACCGAACCGCTTGCGCCGGCAGCAGCGGCCGCAATTCTCCCTGAAAGGCCGGTCGTCTACGAAGCCGGCAATATCACCGTATACTATCGCATCGACGCGCAGAACCGCCTTCTCATGGGCGGCCGGGGACCGATGAAGCCGATCGGCGATCCCTCCGCCATCCGCTACCTCACCGACTATGCGCTGCGGCTGTGGCCGGCGCTTGCCGGAACGCGCTGGACACATGGCTGGAACGGCCGGGTGGCGATCACCAAGGACCATCTTGTGCACATTCACGAGACGCAGGACGGCGTGCTGATCTGCCTTGGCTACAACGGCCGTGGCGTCGCCATGGCCTCGGCGATGGGCGCTGCCCTGGCGCAGCGGCTGCACGGCAGCGAAACGTCGCCGTTTCCCATGCCGACATCGGCGCTCAAGCCAATCCGGTTCCACCGCCTCTGGCCGCTCGGGGTGAAGGCCGCGATCCTGTCCGGGCGGCTGAAGGACCGGTTCGGCCTCTGACACGAAGCGTTCGACCGACCTGACAATGCGCGCATCGCGCACGAAGTCGACGCGGACCGCTTCTTCAAGCTGATGTTCGACCTGCTGCGGGATTAGCCCGCTCGGGTATATTCCCTTGCTTCAGCGTTGCCCGGTGCCAGGAACCGGGTCAGACAATCTTTCGGCGTGCCATCTCAGATGGTCGTCCATGAATGTCGAAATGAAGAAATACGAATGGTCGTAGCCGTCCTGCATGCGCAAGGTCAGCGCAATGCCCGCCTTGGCGCAGGCAGGTTCCAGCAGCCAGGGCCTCAGCCCGTCCTTGAGAAAGCCGTCAGACGTTCCCTGATCGACGAAAAGCTCGGGGAAACGGTGGCCATCCTCAATGAGCAAGGTGGCATCATAGCCCCGCCATGACGCCTCGTCGGCACCGAGATATTTTTCGAGAGCGGGCCGCGACCAGCCGGCGGTGCTTGGCTGCACGATCGGCGCGAAGGCCGAACAGCTTTTGAAGCGCCCGGGATTCTTGAGCGCGATCGTCAGCGCCCCATGCCCGCCCATCGAGTGGCCGAAGATCGCCTGGCGCGTCATATCGGCCGGAAATTCCCGGGCGATCAACGCCGGCAATTCCTCGCTGACATAGGAATACATGCGGTAGTTCGTGGCGTAAGGCGCTTGCGTCGCATCGAGGTAGAAGCCGGCGCCACTGCCGAACTGCCAATTGTCCTTCTCGTCGGGAATATCTCCGCGCGGGCTGGTGTCGGGACAGACGACGATCAGGCCAAGCTCCGCAGCCATGCGCCGGTACTCACCCTTGTCCATGACATTGGCATGGGTGCAGGTGAGGCCGGAGAGGTACCACACGACCGGGCAAGGTTTTTCACGGGCCTGCGGCGGCACGAAGACGGCGAAAATCATGTCGCAAGAGCAGGCATACGAAGCATGGGAATAGACGCCCTGCACGCCGCCATGCGACTTGGCCGAGGAGAGGGTCTTCATCCGGTCCGACATCTTGTTTCTTCTCCGCCAACGTCCGTCACGGCCGCCTGTCTACGGCATGGGGCGGGACCGCGGCAACCCTGATGGATTGGACCCATGGTCGCGAGGGCAGCTCGGGCCTATTCCGCCGCCAGGGCCGCCACTTCCCGCCGGAACGGCAGCGCATCACCGATATCGTGTGCGTCCTGTTCGCGCGCGAAACGGTGGCCGGCATAGGTCGCGACGGCTTCGGCATCCGCAGGATGCCGCACATCGCCACGGCACTATCGGCGTGGATCCTGCAAGATCATCTCCGCTGCCTTCTCCGCGATCATGACGACCGGAGAGTTGGTGTTGCCCGAGACGATTGTCGGCATGATCGAGGCATCGACCACGCGCAGTCCGGCAAGCCCGTGAACGCGTAGCCGGTCGTCGACCACCGCCATCGAGTCCGAACCCATCTTGCAGGTGCCGACGGGGTGGAAGATCGTCGTACCGATATCGCCGGCCTTGCGGATGAGGTCTTCGTCGCTGTCATATTGCGTGCCGGGCAGCATCTCTTCGGGCGCAAAGCGTGCCACGGCCCGTGCCTTCATCAGGCTGCGCACATGGCGCAGCGATGCGACCGCGACGCTGCGGTCTCCCGCGGTGGAGAGATAGTTCGGCCGGATCTTCGTCGCCTCGCGCGGATCGGACGATGCCATATGCACGGTGCCACGGCTTTCCGGACGCAGATTGCAGACCGACACGGTGACCGCGGGAAAGCGATGCAGCGGCTCGCCCAGGCGGTCCGTGCTCAGCGGTTGCACATGGTATTCCAGATCAGGTGTTGCGAGCCGAGGATCGCTTCTGGCGAAGATGCCGAGCTGGCTCGGCGCCATCGACAGCGGCCCGCTGCGTTTGAACGCGTATTCCACCCCCATCGCCGCACGGCTGATCAGATTGTGATAGCGCTGGTTGAGCGTCGCGGCATTGGCGACCTTGAAAACCGTGCGTATCTGCAGATGATCCTGCAGGTTTTCGCCAACGCCCGGCAAGGCGCGTCGAACATCCACGCCAATGCTCGAAAGCAGGTCGGGTCGACCCACTCCCGACAGTTCGAGGATCTTCGGCGAGTTGATGGCACCGGCTGCAAGGATCGTCTGTCCGGCGCTGACCCTGTGCAGGCGGTCGCCCTGGCGGAAGACCAGTCCGGTGACGCGCCGGCCGTCGAATTCGAGCCGTTCGGTCTCGGCCCCCGTCACCACGCGCAGATTCTGACGCGCCGCAATGCCGCGCAAAAACGCCTTCGATGTGTTCCAGCGCACCCCTTGGCGCTGGTTGACCTCGAAATAGCCCGAGCCTTCATTGGTGCCGGTGTTGAAATCGTCGGTGCGGGGAATGCCGAGTTCCTCGGCGGCGTCCCGGAACGCGTCGAGGATCGGCCAGGACAGACGCTGCCGTTCGACCCGCCACTCGCCGCCGCTGCCGTGCATGGCGCTCTTGCCGCCGTGATAGTCTTCCGACTTGCGGAAATACGGCAGCACATCGTCCCAACCCCAGCCGACATTGCCGGCCTGTCGCCAGCCCTCATAGTCGGCGGCCTGGCCGCGCATGTAGATCATGCCGTTGATCGACGAACAGCCGCCAAGCACCTTGCCGCGCGGATAGTTGAGGCTGCGTCCGTTGAGACCGGCTTCCGGTTCGGTCTTCATCATCCAGTCGGTGCGCGGATTGCCCATGCAGAAGAGGTAGCCGATCGGGATATCGACCCAGTGATAGCGGTCGCTGCCGCCGGCTTCGAGCAGCAGCACCCGGTTGCGCGGATCGGCCGAGAGCCGGTTGGCGAGCACGCAGCCGGCGGAGCCGGCACCGACGATGACGTAGTCGTAATCGCCGAAAGGGGATGATGAAGTTTCGCTCACGTGCGTGCCTGCCGTGCGGCGATGCGCTCCCACATCGGAATCATCGCCTGGTTGATCTCGCCATACAGGCGATACCCTCCCGCGTAAGCCTCGGCAACCGCCGCCGATGCCCGCTGCAGCCGATGGCGACGATCTCGCCGGCATCGATGCCGGCTTCGGCTATGCTTTGGCCGATGACCGAAACCGCGTTGCGCTAGAAGCGCCGTGGTGTCCGTCCCCTAGTCTAGATATCGATGCGCTGCTCGCTGTTGGGGTCGAACAGGTTGACGCTGGCCGGATCGACGGCAAGGAATATCGGCTCGTTTCGCCGGCCTGCAAACCTCGGCGGCAGGCGGGCGATGATCGACTGTTCGCCAACCGGCACCGTCACCATGGTTTCCGGCCCTGTAGGCTCCACGACATCGATCACCCCGGTGACCGAAGCTTCATCGCGCCCGGCCACCTTCAGTTCTTCAGGCCTTATGCCCAGGATCACAGGGCGCTGGGAATCAACCGGCCGCTTGCCGGCCTGCAATGCGACCGACACGCCGCCTGCTGCGAAACGCACGCCGTTGGCGTCCGAGACCAGGCGCCCGGGCAGGAAGTTCATCGCCGGCGATCCGATGAAACTTGCGACGAACACGTTGGCGGGCCGTTCATAGATGGTCCGAGGATCGGCAAACTGTTGGATGTGGCCGCCCTTCATCACCGCCACCTTGGTGGCCAGCGTCATCGCCTCGATCTGATCATGCGTCACATAGACGATGCTCGTGCCGAGACGCTCATGCAGGCGCTTGATCTCCGTGCGCATTTCCACACGAAGCTTTGCATCGAGATTGGAAAGCGGCTCGTCAAAAAGGAACAGCTCCGGGTCGCGCACGATCGCCCGCCCCATTGCAACGCGCTGCCGCTGTCCTCCCGAAAGATTGGCAGGGCGTCGGTCGAGCAGATGCGAAATCTGCAGCAGCCGCGCCGCGTCGTCGACGGCGCGCTTGCGCTGATCGGCGTCCACGCCACGCATTTCCAATCCGAAGCCGATATTTCGCTCCACCGACATGGTAGGGTAAAGTGCGTAGGACTGGAACACCATCGCGATATTGCGATCCTTGGGCGCAAGATCAACGACCGAGCGTCCGCCGATCAGGATGTCGCCGCCGGACGTGTCGTCGAGGCCCGCAATCATGTTGAGCAGGGTCGACTTGCCGCATCCCGACGGCCCGAGCAGAACCAGAAAGCCTCCGTCCTCGAGCTCGATATCGACCCCGTGAAGGACCTGCACGGAGCCATAGGATTTGCGCACGTCCTTGATGGAAAGTGTCGCCATGCGAATACTCCTAACCTTTGATGGCGCCCGCGGTCAGCCCCTGAACCATGGTTCGCTGGACGATGGCGAAGAGGACGATGACAGGCAGGATGCTGAGAATGCCGCCTGCCGCCAGGACACCCCATGGAAGCTGGAACTCGCCGACCATCAACTGCAGGCCCACGGGCCAGGTGCGGGATCCCTGCCCTGTTGTCAGCATCAGGGCGAACAGGAACTCGTTCCAGGCAGCGATGGCAATGAACACCGAACTTGCCACCAGGCCGTTGCGCGCCAGCGGCATGACGATACGGACCATGGCGCCAAGCCTTGTCGAGCCGTCGATGCGCGCCGCGCTCTCGAGTTCCTTGGGTGCGGAATCAAAGAAACCTTTGAGCATCCACACGAACAGCGGCAGAAGGAAACTCGTATAGGCAAGTGCAAGTCCGAAACGGCTGTCGACGAGACCGACGCCGCGCATGACGACATAAAGGGGAATGATCATCATCACCGCGGGGAACATGCGCACGACGAGATAACCGAGCATGAGCTGCGTTCGGCCGCGAAAAGCGAAACGTGAAAATGCATAGGCGGCAAGCGTACCCGTGGCGACGCAAATCGTCACCGTCAGGAAGGTGACGACCAGGCTGTTGGCTATCAGTCGCGGGAAGCTGGACTGCGTCCAGATCGCTACGTAATTGTCGAAGGTGATGCGCCTCGGTATGTACTGCATGGTCTGGGTGACGATGTCGGCCTCATATTTGAGCGATGTCAGGAACATCCAGATCATCGGACCGATGCAGAACATCGACAGGGTCGCGAGGACGAAGTAGGTGGCGATGTTGGCGATCAACCGCCGGCGGCGCTTGCTTTCAATCATCGCCCTCTCCCTTGGTGATCCTGGACAGGCGGATATATGCCGCCGCGAAGATCATCAGGATCACGAACATCACCACCGACAGGGCGGACGCGTAGCCGAAATTGAATTCCTTGTAGGCGGTCTGGAAGGCGTATAGCGACAGGACCTGCGTGGCGTCTCCCGGTCCGCCACCGGTGAGAATGAGGAGCAGATCGGGCGAATTGACCAGCCCGATGACGCGCAGGATCACCGCCGCCGCAATCACGGTCCTGAGCATGGGCAAGGTGATCAGCCTGAGTTGCGCGGCGACGCCCGCGCCATCCACCGCGGCTGCCTTGTAGAGGTCTTCGGGAATGCTCTTCAGGCCCGCGAGCAACAGCAGCGCGAAGAATGGAAATCCGTGCCACGCCTCGACAAGGACAGTCGCCGCAAGCGCGGTATTGGGATCCGCGAACCATGCCTTGTAGGTCTGCAGGACGCCCGCGCGAACAAGAAGATCGTTGATGACCCCAAGCCTCGGATCGAGCAGCAGGGCCCACATATGACCCGCCACGACGTTGGGCAGGAAATAGGGAAGCAGGATCAGCACGGCAAAGATCTTCGTGCCCGGCAGATCCCTGTTGAGGGCTGTCGCGGCGAGGAGGCCGAGCGCCAGTTCCAGCACGACGGCCGCGGTGACCCACACGACCGTATTCTTCAGGGCGATCCAGAAGACAGGATCGGACCACATTCCCGCATAATGTTTGAAGCCGACCCAGCCACCAAGCCCGGGACGCGTCAGACGCATCTCGCGAATACTGATGGCCATGCCGTAGAGCGTCGGATAGGCGATCACCAGGAGGATCATGACGAGGCTGGGAAGGAGCAGCAAATACATCCAGTACCGGGTCTCGGACAGTTCGCCGACAGCCCGCAAGGGCCGATATCCGCTCGAGCTTGATGTCATGGATGCGCGATGCGAAAGCATCGTCCCGTTGCGTTCAGAGCATGGCCGCACGCCGGAGCAGGCCGTGCAGGGATGTATCAGCGAAGGGCAGCTTCGAGGCCTTGGATCATACGGTCCACAGCCTGTTCCGGTGTCGACTGACCCGTGAGCACCGCTTGGAAAGCCGGGTTGACGACATTTTCGGACCAACCCGCCGCGCCCACGAAATTGTTCGGCAGACGTCCGAACTCCAGCGTTTCGACCGCCGCGTGATAGATTGGATTGCCGGTGATCCGCGGATCTTGCAGGGCAGCGGCCGAGGCCGGGAAATAGCCTGTGCCTTCGAGCAAGGTCAGGGCAGCATCGGTCTGGCCCCAGAAACTCACCCAGCGCCAGGCGGCCTCTATATTGTCTTCCTTCATGATGCCATTGCCGGCGTAGGCAACGCGAGCGACATGCGCCTTCGGACCGGCCGGCATGGGTGCCGTCGAGAATTGTTTGCCCTGCTTCATCGCGGCCGAGATTTCATTCAGCGAACCGGTGTGGTGCCACACCATTGCCGTCTGCCCGGTGCGGAAGCCCTCCATGATCTGGCGGTAGCTGTCGTTGGGCGCGCTCGGCGGCACGACCTTTTCCTTTAGGAAGAGATCGGAATAGAACGTTATTGCCTCGATCGCCGCGGCCCTGTCGATGGCTGGCTGCCCATCCTTGACGATCGGCGAGCCGAACGCCTCCATGACATCGATAACATATTTGAAACCGCCGGCGCCGGCGCGCATGCCGAAGGCATACCTACCCTTCGACGGGTCGGTCAGCTTGCGGCAAGCGCTCAGGAATTCGTCGAAATTCCGAGGCGGCCCCGCCAGCCCGGCTTCCTCGAAATAGTCGGCGCGGTAGTACATCCAGTCGACGAAGGCAAAGGCGGGAACCGCATAGATGGCGCCGTTGCTGGAAAGCCCGGCCCAGCGATCTTCGGGGAAATTGGCCTTGCCTTTCCACCCGTTCACCCGCTCGGTAAGATCGATCAACCCCTCCCGGTAAGATCGGCGAAACGCTCGGCGATCACCATCGCAGTATCCGGACGGCCACCGGCCAACACAGCCGAAGAGACCTTCGCCATATATTCGGAATTCGGGATATTCTCCTGCGTCACCGCCACATCGGCATTCGCCGCCTGAAACAATGCGATAATCTTCAGCAGGCTGGCCATTTCCGACTGGCTGGTGAAATGGTGCCAGTAACTGATGGCACTCGCGGCACGGGCGCCGCCGATATGCCCTGCCATCGCCAGGGCCGCCGAACCCATGAGAAACTGCCTCTTGTTCAACTGCATGCGATCTCCTCCAAGATATCAGATCATCAATCTGATCGATCAGGTGAAGGTTGGGTAGCATCCTTTGCCACGCCATGCAACCGCCCGGCGCGCAACTGGACTAAGCGACGGATCACCGTTGACCTGTCAGACGAGACCCAGGCTTCGCTGCATCGCCGCCTGGAAATGCGCCTGCAGTTTTGCCTCGGCGGTGTCGGCATTCCTTGTGCCGCAAGCTTCGAGGATGTCGAGGTGCTCCTTGAGCGTCCGGACCATGATGGGTGTCGTGATCTTCCTGTCGAGCCGCAGCAGACGCAGATAATTGTGCATGCGCCGGTAGGTGCTGTCGATCAGGGGATTGCGCAGTGCGGCGATGACCGCGCCGTGCAACTCTCCCTCCAGCGCATCCATCTCCTCCAGTTGCTCCTTTCCGAGGCCATCGCGCTCGATGCGCCGAAGCAGCCTGGAATGCCGGATTTCCAAGGCATTCATGACGGCTTCATCGCCTTGTTCGGCAAAGACGCGGACCGCCGCGCGCTCAATGATGGAGCGGAATTGGTAGGTGGCGCGCGTAAGCTCCAGTCCGGGCCTGATGAACTGGATGCCGGAGCGCGGATGGATGGTCAGGATCCCTTCCGCTTCAAGAACACGCAGGGCGTCGCGAAGCGGAGCAACGGGCACGTCGACGATCGCGGACAACTCGTTTTGCGAAATGAATGCCCCGGCCGGAACGCGCCGGTCGAACAAGCCCTCCAGGATTCGCTCATAGGCGACATCGCTCATGCGGGCGGCCGCCACGAGGGGAGAAGAGTCAGTTTTTGCCTTGCCCGCCACTTGCGGCACCTCCATTGGTCCGGTAGTAAGATGCCATCTGATAGATCAGTTTGATATAGTAACCGATCAGGAAGCCCCTGTGATGAGCCTTTCGCATTTTCGTATAACCCGATTTCAGTTCGCCCGCGACCGGGTAATCGGGGACAGCCAGGTTCGGTCGGACGATGTCAACGTCGCCGCGCTGGAACTCGTTTCCGAAAGTGGCGAGGTGGGGCTGGGATTCATCCAGACGCTCTTCAATCCACTGCCTGATCAGCAGGAGATCGAGAGCGTTTTCGAACATGAGGTTTGGCCGAGCCTGAAGGGCAACAGGGCGATCGCCCTGGTCCACCGTGTGCACCGCCCGCGCGGCGGCAATCAGCGGGCTTACTCCCTGCCCTTTCACGAAGCGGTTCAGGTGGCGCTCTGGGATCTTGCGGCCAAGGAAGCTGGCCTGCCCCTTCATGTCTTGCTCGGCAGTCGGCGCAACCGGGTGAAGGCCTATGCCAGCGGCCTCGATTTTCACCTCGACGACGAAGCCTTCGTCTCGCTGTTCTCCCACGCGGTGTCGATTGGCTACTCGGCTTTCAAGATCAAGGTCGGCCACCGGGATTTCGACCGCGATCTGCGGCGTCTGGAACTGTTGAAGACCTGTGTCCCGGCCGGGTCCAAAATCATGATCGATCCGAACGAGGCCTGGAGCTCGAAGGAGGCGCTCACAAAATTGGTGGCGATCCGCGAGGCCGGCCACGAACTTCTGTGGGTCGAGGATCCGATCCTGCGTCACGACCATGAAGGGTTGCGAACACTCAGGCATGCCGTCACATGGACCCAGATCAACAGCGGCGAGTATCTGGATCTACAGGGCAAGCGGCTGCTCCTGGAAGCCCATGCGGCCGATATCCTGAATGTCCATGGTCAGGTGACGGACGTCATGCGCATCGGCTGGCTGGCCGCCGAACTCGGGATACCGATCAGCATCGGCAACACGTTCCTGGAGGTCGGCGTGCATATGGCGGCCGCGCTTCCCGAGGTCGAATGGCTGGAATATTCATTTCAGAACTTCGATCATCTGGTGCAACAGCCTATCGAGATCCGGGACGGCTACGCCTACGCGCCCAATCGGCTAGGCCATGGATTGGTCCTATCGGAAAAGGCGCGCGGCGAATGGATCAGGCCAAGGCGCCTGGCACGGTCGGAACTCGGCGCCGCGCCGGATAATCCACGCCTTCCCGTGAAGTAGTAGAGAAGCTGAAGCCCAGACCAGGGCCGAGGCGGTCGGCCCACCATCGTCGCTGGTTCAAACCCCCTATACGCGATACCGACCCACAACGCCGACCTATGGCCCGTCAAAAAGTTACGCTTTTGATTTTAAAGGAAAAATCGCGGCAAAAAAAATTTTGACGTTTCACCAACTATCGGGACCAATCGGGCGATTTTTCGCACTTTTGCGGGTTAGACGGCGCGCCCAATCCATCTCGAAAAGTACCGTCACCTCTCTAAACCGCCACCTCGCCAAATAGGGTATCTTTTCGTCGCAAAATCAATGGTCATGGCAGGCCCGGAGAATGTACCAGGAACCTTGATTTCATTGACTTTTTCGTTGGCCAAAATCAGAAATCTTCCCGTATCGCTCCATATGGTTCCGCGACAGCCAAAGGATCAAACTTAGCGACCTTATGCCTTCTTCGTGCCAAATCCGTGTCTTCGGCGCTATGTGCCGCTGCTGCAACAGGTGGTTTCTCAGTCGGCGGTGACTGGCGTCGTGCTTGCGGCTTTCGGCTGGTCACCGACGGCAAAGACGGCGCTCGCCTCGCTGACGATGGAAACGTGGTCCCGCGCCGCTTTACCGGCGGCGGCGCCGTCGCCACGCAGGATCGCGGTGACGATTAGGTCGTGTTCCTGCCAGGATTTGGCCAGCCGTCCGGGCAGCATGAACTGCGCGCGGCGGAAGGGTGCCAACCGGCTGCGGGTCATCACGGTGAGATCGTGGATATGCGTATTGTGGGCGCCACGATAAAGCCGGCTATGGAACTCGGTGTTGAAATACTCATAGTCCTCCTCCGCGCCCAGTTGCACCATCCGCGCCGAACCCTGGTGCTCGATCTCGAGCCCGCGACGTTCGCTGCTGGTCATGCGCTCGGCCGAGAAGCGCGCGCAGATCGCTTCCAGTTCGGCCATGCTCTCGAACATCGAGGCGAGATGCTCCTGCGTCACGACGGCAACGATAGCGCCCCTGTTGGGCCGCCTCTCGACCAGGCCCATGGCGCTGAGCTGGCCCAGCGCCTCCCTGACCGGGGTGCGTGATACGTCGAAGCGGGCGGCGAGCGAGGTCTCGTCCAGTTTTTCGCCGGGGCGCAGGTAGCCGGTGACGATCCGGTCGCCGATCGCCCGGACCATCTGATCCACGGTCGTGCCCGACCTGATCAAGCTGCGCTTCCCCGACAAGTTTCCTCCGTCGCGTCTTCTCGTGGAGTCCGCCGACTCGTTGGCCTTTCAACTCGGATATGCCCTCTATGCCTCTATTTTAATCTGCCTGTCAAATTGTCTATTTTAAAGGCAAAAAGTGCATGCAATTGCCTCAAGCATGAGCACAAGCCTTCGATGTGATAATTGATTTTATTGAATAAATTTCAATTCACAAACTGGCACAGTGATTGCATGCACTTTCTTGACGGCATGTTAATCGACCCGGAAAAGGGTCCTAAAGGGGAGCATTCACTATGACCGACAGATTCATGCTTAACCGCCGCCAACTGCTCAAGATCTCCGCCGCGGGAGCCGCACTCAGCCTGGCCTCGGCATCCTTTCCGATCAGCCGTGCCTTCGCCGCTGCCGCCACCGTCGGCTTCATCTATGTCGGACCGAGGGACGACTATGGCTACAACCAGGCGCATGCCGAGGGCGCGGCGGCGCTGAAGGGCATCGAGGGCATCACCGTCGTCGAGGAGGAGAACGTGCCGGAAACGGTCGATGTCCAGAAGACGATGGAATCGATGATCAATCTCGACGGCGCCTCGCTGATCTTCCCGACCTCCTTCGGCTATTTCGATCCGCACATGCTGGCGATGTGCGCGAAATTCCCCGACGTGCAGTTCCGCCATTGCGGCGGCATGTGGGACAAGGCCAAGCACCCGATGAATGCCGGCTCATATTTCGGCTATATCGGCATGGGCCAGTATCTCAACGGCGTCGTCGCCGGCCACACCTCGAAGAGCAAGAAGCTCGGTTTCGTCGCCGCCAAGCCCATTCCGCAGGTGCTGCTCAACATCAACTCCTTCCTGCTCGGCGCGCGCTCGGTCGACCCGACGATCACCTGCCAGGTCATCTTCACCGGCGAGTGGTCGCTGGCGGTCAAGGAGGCGGAAGCCACCAACGCGCTGGTCGATCAGGGCGCCGACGTCATCACCTGCCATGTCGACAGCCCGAAAGTGGTGGTCGAGACGGCGGCCGGGCGCGGCGCCTCCGTCTGCGGCTACCACGCCAACCAGAGCCCGCTGGCGCCGGAGAAATACCTCACCGGCGCGGAATGGAACTGGGCCAAGGTCTACAAGATGTTCGTCGACGACCTGACTGCTGGCATGCCGCTGCCCAATTTCACCCGCGGCGGACTGGCCGACGGCTTCGTCAAGATGAGCCCACTCGGTCCCGCCGTCGGCGAGGCGGCTCGCAAGCAGTTCGACGCCACCCTGGCCGAAATGATGAAGGGCGGCTTCTCCGTCATCAAGGGCCCGCTGAAGAGCAACAAGGGCGCCGTGGTGGCGACGGCAGGCCAGGCCTTCGCCGAGACCGCCATTGAGCTCGAAAGCATGGACTATCTGGTCGAGGGCGTCGTCGGCTCGACCGCCTGAGGCCGAGCGCGGAGACGGGGACCATGACGGATACGGTCAGCAGTGCGGAGGCGCCGGCCATGCTCGGCGCCAGGGGCTATCCGGCGACGATCGAGTGGATCGCCAGGCGGGCGGAAGCTTTCGTTATTCCGCTCGCGGCGCTGGTCGTCGGCATGGTCCTGTTCAGCCTGTTCATTGCGCTGGTCGGTAAGTCGCCGGTCCAGCTCTATGAAACCATGTGGCGTGGCGGCTTCGGCTCGTGGTTCTCCATCCAGAACTCGCTGTCGCGCGCTGCACCGCTCCTGCTCGCGGCGCTCTGCGTGGCGCTGCCGGCGCGGCTCGGCCTCGTCGTCATCGGTGGCGAGGGCGCCATCGTGCTCGGCGGCGTCGGTGCCGCTGCCATCGGCGTGGCGCTTAGCGGCGCGCCTTCGTCAATCGTCATTCTTGCCATGGGCGTGGCGGGCATGGCCGCCGGCGGCATCTGGATAGGTGCCGTCGGCGCGCTGCGCCACTACCGCGCCGTCAACGAAACCATCTCCAGCCTGCTGATGGCCTACATCGCCATCGCCCTGATGAACCAGCTGGTGGAAGGGCCGCTGCGCGACCCGGCCTCGCTCAACAAACCCTCGACCCAGCCGCTCGCCGACATCTACCGCATCGGCAACATTCCAGGCATGGAGGTGCATTGGGGGCTTGCCGTCGGCGTCGTCGCCTGCGTGCTCTGCTGGGTGCTGATCGAAAAGACCCGCTGGGGCTTTGCCGCTCGTATCGCCGGCGGCAATGTCAGGGCAGCGCAGGTGCAGGGGCTGGCCGTCGGACCGCTCATCGTTGGCTTTACCGCGCTTGCCGGCGGCTTGGCCGGTCTTGCCGGCATGCTGGAAGTCGCTGCCGTGCAAGGCAGCGCCAACGGCTCGCTCGCCGCCGGCTATGGCTACACCGGCATCCTCGTCGCCTTCCTCGCCCGCCACAACCCGCTGGCCATCATCCCGGTCGCCATCTTGCTTGGCGGCATCGACGCGTCAGGCGGGCTGATCCAGCGCCGCATGGACCTGCCCGACGCCACCGTGCTGGTTCTGCAAGGCATGCTCTTCATCGTCATCCTGTTCAGCGAAACCTTGTACGGCCGCTTCAAGGCCTTCAATCCCGATTTGTGGCAGAGGGCCTCGTGATGGATGCGACCGAGATCGGCCTCTGGGGCGTGCCACTCGCCATTCTCGGCGGCGCCATACGCGTGTCGACGCCCTTCATCTTCGTCTCGCTGGGCGAGGCCATCACCGAGCGCTCCGGCCGCATCAATCTGGGGCTCGAAGGCACGCTCGTCTTCGGCGCCATGACCGCATATGCAGTCGCGGTCATGACCAACTCGCCATGGCTCGGTCTGCTGGCAGCCTCGGCCGCTGGCCTTTGCTTCGGCCTGCTCCATGGCTGGATCTGCAAATTCCCGAAAGTCAACGACATCGCCATCGGCATCGCGCTGATGCTGTTCGGCTCGGGGCTCGCCTTCTTCTTCGGCAAGCCGTTCATCAAGCCTAAGGCGCCCAACCTTCCGGCCATTCCCTTCGGCGCCTGGTCCGATATTCCGCAGGTGCAGGCGGCACTCGACGTCAACGTCCTGTTCCTGATCGGGGCGGCACTTTCGCTCGTCCTGTGGTGGGCCTTCCGCAACACCCGCGCCGGCCTTATCGTGCGCGTCGTCGGCGACAGTTCCGACGCCGCGCGCGCCATGGGCCTCAACCCTAATACGGTGCGCCTCGTCGCCACCGGCGTCGGCGGCGCGCTGGCCGGCATCGGCGGCGCCTATCTGTCGCTCTACTACCCCGGCAGCTGGACCGAGCGCATCTCGTCCGGCCAGGGGCTGATGGCGGTGGCGCTGGTCATCTTCGCGCGCTGGAATCCGCTCGGTTGCTTTGCCGCCGCCCTTCTGTTCGGGGGCGCCGGCGCGCTCGGACCGGCGCTGCAGTCGGTCGGCGTCACGCAAGGGTACTACCTGTTCTACGCCGCCCCCTACATCCTCACCCTCATCATCATGGTCGCCGCCTCGTCGCCGACCCGTTCGCTTGCCGGTGCGCCGGGCGAATTGTCGATCACCAAATAACTGGAGTTTTTGCCATGAACGCCAGAGCCGAAATCACCCAGCGCTATATCGACGCCGACCCGTATCCATGGCCCTACAATGGCGAACTTCGCCCCGACAACACGGCGTTGATCATCATCGACATGCAGACCGATTTCTGCGGACCGGGCGGCTATGTCGATCATATGGGCTACGACCTGTCGCTGGTGCGCGCGCCGATCGAGCCAATCAAGTCGGTGCTCTCGGCCATGCGCGCGAAAGGCTACACCGTCATCCACACCCGCGAGGGCCATCGGCCCGACCTTGCCGATCTGCCCGCCAACAAGCGCTGGCGCTCGCGCCGCATCAATGCCGGCATTGGCGACCCCGGCCCCTGCGGGCGCATCCTGGTGCGCGGCGAGCCGGGCTGGGACATCATCCCCGACCTCTATCCGATCCGGGGCGAGCCGATCATCGATAAGCCCGGCAAGGGCTCGTTCTGTGCCACAGACCTGGAACTGATCCTCAATCAGCGCGGCATAGACAATATCGTGCTTACCGGCATCACCACCGATGTGTGTGTCCACACCACCATGCGCGAAGCCAACGACCGCGGCTTCGAATGCGTGATCCTGGAGGATTGCTGCGGGGCGACCGATTACGGCAATCATCTCGCCGCGATCAAGATGATCAAGATGCAGGGCGGCGTCTTCGGCGCGGTGTCGAACTCGACATCTTTCGTCGCGCAGCTGCCGTAAGGGAACCAGGATGAGCGTGATCACCGGCAACAAGGCCGTCGGAGTCGAGACCATCGGCATGACCATGCGTTTCGGCGCCCTCACGGCACTGGGCGATGTCTCGGTCAAGGTGCCGGCCGGCTCCTTCCACGCGCTGCTCGGCGAGAACGGCGCCGGCAAGTCGACGCTGGTCAAATGCATGATGGGTTTTTATCGCCCGACCGCCGGCGATATGCTGGTCGACGGCCGCGAGGTGGCGATCGCCAGCCCCAGGGACGCATCGGCGCTCGGCCTCGGCATGGTCTACCAGCATTTCACACTTGTGCCGTCGCTGACCGGGGCGGAGAACCTGGTCATCTCGCGCGAAAAGGTGCCCGGTGTGATCGACTGGCGCAAGGAGCGCGGCGACCTTGCCGTGTTCATGGATCGCATGCCGTTCAAGCTGCCGCTCGACGTCAAGGTGGCCGAACTCGCGGCCGGCGAGAAGCAGAAGCTGGAGATCATCAAGCAGCTTTATCTCGGCCGCTCCTTCCTGGTGCTGGACGAGCCGACCTCGGTGCTGACGCCCGTCGAGGCGCAGGAGGTGCTGGGGCTGGTGCGCGACATGACCAGGGCCGGCGAACTCACCGTGTTGATGATCTCGCACAAATTCCACGAGGTGACGGCCTTCGCCGACGATGTCAGCGTGCTGCGCAAAGGCAAGCTGACGGGAACGGGCCGCGTCACCGACCTCGACCACAAGAGGATGGCAGCGATGATGATCGGCGATCAGCCGATCGCTGTGCTCGACAGCCGTGCCGCGCCGAAACCCGATGCCGAGATCGTGCTCAAGGTCAGATCGCTGAAGGCGCCGGACCGCACCGGGCTGAAGTCGATCCGCATTGAGTATCTCGGCGTGCGCTCCGGCGAGATCGTCGGCATCGCCGGCATTTCCGGCAACGGCCAGAAGGAATTCCTCGAAGTGCTGGCCGGACAGCGCCCGCGCGATACCGGCGAAGTCATGGTGCGCGGCACCCCCTATGCGGCGACGCGTGCCGAGGCGCGGACGCTCAACGTCCGCCTCATCCCGGAAGAGCCGCTGAAAAACGCCTGCGCGCCGAAGATGACGGTGGCTGAGAACATTTCTTTCCGCACCTTCGACATCGACAGCAACGGCAAGCCGGTAAGCTGGATCAGCGCCGGCGCCATCAAGGCATTCAGCGCCAGGCTGGTCGAACAGTTCAAGGTCAAGACCGCCTCGCTTGCCTCGCCAATCGCTTCGCTGTCGGGCGGCAATGTGCAGCGTGCCGTGCTCGCGAGGGAACTGACCGGCGAAGTCGATCTGCTGATCGTCTCCAACCCGTGCTTCGGCCTCGACTTCTCGGCGGTGGCCGAAATCCGCGCCCGCATCATGAAGGCGCGCAATGCGGGTGCCGCCGTGCTCCTGATGTCGGAAGACCTCGACGAACTGCTCGAACTGTCCGACCGCATCTTCGTCATGTCGGACGGCGCACTGGTCTATGAGACGCCGATCGCGCAGGCCAGCGTGCAGACCATCGGCGAACACATGGCGGGACATCACTGATGGCGGAAATCGATGCGCTGCCGTTTTCCTTCACCTTTAAGCCGCAGACCATGGCGCTGATGGTCATCGACATGCAGCGAGACTTCGCCGAGCCCGGCGGCTTCGGCGCCAGTCTCGGCAACGACGTCGGTCGCGTGACCGCGATCGTGCCGACAGTGAAGCGGCTGATCGAAGGCTTTCGCGCCGCTGGCCTGCCGGTGATCCACACCATGGAGTGCCATAGGCCCGACCTTTCGGACCTGCCGCCGGCCAAGCGCGACCGTGGCAATCCGTCGATCCGCATCGGCGATATGGGTCCGATGGGACGTCTACTGATCGCGGGCGAACCCGGCACCGCGATCCTCGACGAGCTTGCGCCCTTGCCCGGCGAGATCGTCATCGAGAAGCCCGGTAAGGGCGCCTTCTATGCGACCAGCCTCGGCAACGACCTCAAGTGGATCGGCGCCCGCCAACTCGTCTTTGCCGGCGTGACGACCGAAGTTTGCGTGCAGACGACGATGCGCGAGGCCAACGATCGCGGCTATGAGTGCCTGCTCGCCGAGGACGCGACGGAAAGTTATTTTCCCGAGTTCAAGGCGGCGGCAATCGCCATGATCAGGGCGCAGGGCGCCATCGTTGGCTGGACGGCAACGACCGACCAGGTGCTCGAGGGAATTGCCCATGCCTAATCTTGCCTTTGCCGGCCTGCTCGACGGCGGCTGGCGCGATCTGGCGCTCGAGCATTTCCGCGACGGCATCAGGGTGCACTGGCTGCTCAAGGGCGGACCGGTCGAACCCTCGGTCGCCGTCCTCAGCTACCAGCCTGGCGCCGGCGTGCCACGCCACCGCCATGCCGGGCTGGAGACCATCGTCGTGCTGGAAGGCATCCAGAGCGACGAGAACGGTGACTATCCTGCCGGCAGCGTGATCCTCAATTCGGTCGGGACCGAGCATTCGGTGTGGACGAAGGACGGCTGCGTCGTGCTGATCCAGTGGGACCTGCCGGTGATCATTCTGGGGGAGACGAGATGAGCGACATCCACTTCGACATAGCGAGCCTGCACGCGGCCTATCGGAACGGCGTCAGCGTTGGCGATGTGATCGCCACGATCCATGCCCGCATCGAGACGGCTGATGATCCGGGCATCTTCATCCATCTCGCCGCGAGGGCGGATCTGCTTGCGGCGGCCGACGCGCTCGGCCCGTTCGACCCGCTGGGGAAACCGCTCTGGGGCATTCCCGTCGCCGTCAAGGACAATATCGACGTCGCCGGCATGCCGACGACGGCGGCCTGCGCCGAATACACCTACTGGCCCGACAGTGACGCCACCGTAGTGGCGCGGCTCAGGGCCGCCGGCGCGCTCGTCGTCGGCAAGTCCAACCTCGACCAGTTCGCCACCGGCCTCGTCGGCGTCCGCACGCCCTGGCCGATCCCGCGCAACGCCATCGACGCGGAGCTGGTGCCGGGCGGCTCCTCCTCGGGGTCGGCGGTGGCGACGGCGCGCGGCATCGTCTCCTTCGCGCTCGGCACCGACACCGCCGGCTCCGGCCGCATCCCGGCCGGCCTCAACAACATCGTCGGGCTGAAGCCGACCGTCGGTGCGCTGTCGACGGCCGGCGTCGTGCCGGCCTGCCGCACGCTCGACTGCGTCTCGGTGTTCGCGCTGACCGTCGACGACGCCTATCTGGTGTTCTCCGTCGCAGCTGCGCGCGATGCGGCCGATCCCTATTCGCGCGACATCGCCGTCCAGCCGCTCGCCGCCCGCCCGCCGGTGCTGAACGTCGGCATCCCGGCAAAAGCCGACCGGAAATTCTTCGGCGATGCGGCGATGCAGGTCGGCTTCGAGGCCTCGCTTGCCATGCTGTCGCGGTTCGGCTGCCGGCTGGTCGAAATCCCGTTCGCCGATTTCTACGCCACCGCCAACCTTCTCTATGAGGGCGCCTGGGTGGCCGAACGCTATGCCGCGATCCGCGATTTCATGGAAGTCAACGAAGCCGCCATGCATCCGGTGACGCGCAAGATCCTCGGCGCCGCTAGGAAGTTATCGGCGGCGGACGCCTTCCGCGGCCTCTATGCCTTGCAGGCCTACAAGGCCAAGCTCGCCCCGGTCATTGCCTCGGTCGACCTGTTCTGCGTGCCGACCGCGCCGACGCACTACACCACCGCCGCCGTGCTCGCCGATCCGATCGAGACCAACAGCCGCCTCGGCACCTACACCAATTTCGTCAACCTGCTCGACATGTGTGGCATCGCCGTGCCGACAGGCAAGCGCGATGACGGCCTGCCGATGAGCGTCACCTTGCTGGCGCCGGCCGGCCGCGATGCGCTGACAGCGGCGCTCGCCCGCGACCTGCATGCGGCGAGCGGCCTTTCGCTCGGCGCAACCGGCTGGCAGCAGCCGGGTTTTCTGCCTACAGCTTCATCAGCAGATGATGGCATGATCGATCTCGTGGTTGTTGGCGCGCATCTTTCGGGGATGCCGCTCAACGGCCAACTGAGCCAGCTCGGCGCACGGTTTTCGCGCTCGGCAAAGACATCCGCCGCCTACAGGCTCTATGCGCTGGCTGGCCAGTCCGTGCCCAAGCCGGGGCTGCTCCGTGTCGCCGAGGGCGGCGCAACCGTCGAGGTCGAAGTCTGGCGACTCTCGGCGGACGCCTTCGGCCGCTTCGTCGCGGCTATCCCGCCACCGCTCGGCATCGGGACCATCGAGCTCGAGGACGGCAGTTCGGCCAAGGGCTTCCTGGTCGAAACCGCTGGCCTCAGCGGTGCGTCCGACATCTCGTCCTTCGGCGGCTGGCGCCGCTTCGTCAGCCCCAGCAAGAACATAGCAGACCAAAGCGATCACTGCCCCGTCGCCCACACCCCAGCTGTTAGCGCCAGTTCGAGAAGTTCCAGGGCGCCTCGTCGCCAGCATAGCGGTTGAACCCCAGATTCTCCTGCGACGCGCGGCGGTGGATTTCGGCAAAGTAGGGATCGAACACACTGTTGAGCCGTTCGAGCTCAGCGTGCTCGGCTAAAAAAGCGGGCACCGTCTCTCGGATTTCGGCGAAGATCGTGGTCTCGTCGACGGTGGTCAGGCGGCCGTCGCGCATGACGATTTCGCCGGCCACCATGACCATCTCGATCGACGATCCGTTCTCCGAAAACACCAGATGCTTGTCTATGTCGTTGAGCGGCATAAACGCATAGGTGTCGAGATCGAGCACGATCAGGTCCGCCGCCTTGCCTACGGCGAGCGAGCCGGTAGCGTCCTCCAACATGGCACTGCGGGCGCCATTGATTGTCGCCATGCGAAGAATGTCGGCGGCTGGAATCCATGTTGCATAGTCGGGCCCCGAGGCACTGTGGATGAGACCGGCAACCCGCATCACGTCGAAGATGCGGGCGGTATCGTTGGACGACACGCCGTCGGTGCCGAGCGCCACCGTGACGCCGGCATCCATCAGGCGGCGGATAGGCGCGATGCCGGCGCCGAGCTTCTGATTGGAAACGGCATTGTGAGCGATCGAGCATCCTGCCTCACCCATCAGTTCCATATCTTCGTCGGTAACCCAGACCGAATGGGCGATGGTGGTGTTGCGGCCGAGCACGCCGAGTTCGTGCATGCAAGCGACAAGGGTCTTGCCGAACATCAGGTGCCCGGTGATCGCCTGGGTCTTGGTTTCAAGCACGTGGGTGTGTAGCGGCACCCGCATTTTCAGCGCCAGATCGTGACAGGCGACCAGCAGGTCGGGCGTGCAGCGTTGCGGCGCAGACGGCGCGATCATGAAGTTGAGACGGCCGGCCATGCCATGCAGCGACGAAAAGGCCGAGCGACAATAGTCGACATAGGTTTGGGCGCTGACGGGCGGCCCGAAATCGAGCTTGTCCTGTAACGCCTGCGGCAGGACTTCGCGCGCATAGGGCAGCGCATCGAGCGTGTGCACGTTCATCACCGCGCTCGATACATTGGCGCGAATGCCGGCGTCCCTGTAGGCCCTGAACACGGTGCCGAGACGCTCGAGATCATGCGCTGGCGGATCGAAGAAATCGTCGCACAGGGTCGTCACGCCGTTGCGCAGCGACTCCATGGCCAGCAGTAGTGTGCGCAGGTAGAGCAGACGCGGCGCGATCGCCGGGCCCATCAGCAGTGGATAGGCATAGAGCAGCCAGACTTCGAGCGGCATGTTCTGGTAGCGGCCGCGCAGGAAGGTCTCGCTGGAATGGGTGTGGGCGTTGATGAGCCCCGGCATCACCAGCTTGCCCTGCCCCTCGATGATCCGTGCGTCGGGGGCAGCAGCCAGGTTCTTGCCGATGGCGGTGATGGTGGCGCCGTCGATGAGGATGTCGCCGGCAAATGGAAGGGCCCCGTCGGGCCCGTCCATGGTCAGAAGCGTGGCGTTGCGGATCAGCGTTTGCATATGCGTGTCCTAGTAATCGCGCAGTTCAGCGAAGCCCGTGGCGGCCTTGCGCCCTCCGCGCAGCTTGCCGCTGAGCCAGACGCCGAACACCGTCGCGATATAAGGCAAGGCCAAAAGCAGGTCATGCGGAACAGCATCACCGAACAGCAACTGGGCGCGAATGCCGAGGGCGCCGACCACGGAGAAGAACAGCGCGGCAAATGCGGAACCGATCGGATGCGCTGCCCCGAAAATAACCGCGGCGAAAGCCATGAAGCCGCGTCCCGCCGTCATGTTCTGGGCGTAGATCTGCAAACTGCCAGCCGCCAGTTCGGCGCCACCAATGGCGCAAAGCACCCCGCCAATGATCAACGCTGCAAGTCGCATGCGCGAGGGATTGGCGCCGACGCTGCGGGCTGCAAAGGGGTGCTCGCCCGAAGCCGCCAGCCGCAAACCGAAGCGCGTGCGCCGCAACAGAACCCACATGGCGAAAACCGCGAAGGGCATCGCCAGCACGAAGATCGACAGCACCCCGAAAGGTCCAAAAGCCGGGCCAAGCTTGGGCACGCCGAAGGGGGCCGTGACGGCGGCCTGGCTGCCGAAGATGGCCTGGACGGCAAGCGACGTGCCGCCGAGGCCGAAGCCGGTCAATCCAAGGCCTGCGATGATCGGATTGGCCTTGAGCTTTTCGATGACGAACCACAGCAGCACCGAGGCGAGCACGCACAGGATGATGGCAATCAGCATCGCCAACGCGAACGAGCCGGTCAGCACGATGCCGACAATCGCCGCACATGCGCCGATGATCATCAATCCCTCGAGGCCGAGATTCCATATGCCGGCGCGCTGGGCCACGACGCCCGCCATGGTGACATAGATGAGCGGCGTGCCGGAACGCAGGATGGCGACTATGATGTCGTTCATGCCGATCTCCTCCCGATCGCCAGGAGGCGGTCGACGAAGCCGGATTTGGCAGTAATGAAAAGCGCAATTGCGGCGTTGATGATCTCGATGGCCGCCGAGGGCAGCCCTGCCATGATCGGCAGATAAAGCGCGGCCGAGGCAAGCCCGCCGAAGAACACCGAGACGAAGGCCGTACCCACCACCGACAGATTGGCCACCAGCGCGATCAGGATAGCGGTGAAGCCGTGGGTCGGCAGGAACCCGCCGGCCAGACGGCCGTTGGGGCCCATGAACTCGATGGTGCCGGCGAGGCCCGCCAGGGCACCGGAGATCAGAAAGCTCGAAAGCCCCAAACGCCAGACCGTTGCGCCCTGCCACTGCACCATGGTCGGGTTACGCCCGGCAAGGCTGGCCAGAACGCCGAAGGCGGTGCGATTGACCAGCAGCCACATCGCCACCGCGACCAGCGCGGCGATCACGATAATGGTCGGCGACAGACCCAGCGAATCCGAAATGCGATAGGCAGCCGCGAGCGGCCGGCTGGAGGCCTGCTGACCCGAACCTGACGGGTCCTTCAGCGGGCCGGCGGTGACATAGACCAGCAACAGCCCAGCGAGGAAATTGCCCATCAGAGTGGTGATCACTTCGTCGGTGCCGGACTGCAGGCGCAGCAGTCCCGGCCACAGGGCCCAGAGCGCCCCACCTGTCATGCCGGCTGCAAAGCAGGCCGGAATGACAACGAAGGCGGGCGCGCCGTTGAGCCACTCGGCCATGAAAGCGGCACAGATGGCGCCGAGGTAGAACTGGCCCTGCGCGCCAATGTTGAAATAGCCGGCGCGGAAAGAAATGCCGACACCGGCGGCGGTGATGAACAGCGGCAGCGCCCAACGCAGGCTCTGCTGCCATGCGCCCGGGCGGAAGAACGCGCCTTCGGCGACACTGTGGAACATGCCGAGCGCCGAATAGCCGGCGAACTGGAAAATGACGCCGCACAGCGCCAGGGCGATAACGATGAAGATCAGCCCACGCAAGACCGAAACGAATTTGCCCGTCATTGGGAAACCCCTGTCATGGCCGCGCCGACGGCGCCGATCCGGTAGGGCGCCGAAAATGTGCCGGCGACCTCTCCCGACAGCATGACGACGACCCGGTCGCTGATGTCGAAGAGCTCGTCGAGGTCCGAGGAGATCAAGAGCACGCCGCAGCCGCGGTCGCGTGCCTCTCGCAGCGATTGCCAGACAAAGGCTGTCGCGCCGATGTCGAGACCTCTCGTCGGCTGCGCGGCGATGATCAGCTTGGCGTCGGCATCGACCTCGCGCGCCAGGATCACCTTCTGGGCGTTGCCGCCCGACAGTGAACCCGCTTGCTGGCCGGTGGTCGCATAGTGCACGCTCCATGCTTGAAGCGCCTCGTCACAGCGCTTTTTCAGCCGCGCCGGATTGATGGCGCTCAGCAAGCGCGATTGCAGCAATTCGCGCGCCGACCAGTTCTCCCACAGGCTGCTCGAAAGGCTCAAGCCCTCAGTGTTGCGCTCGAATGGAATGATGCGCAGGCCGGCGGCGCGGCGGCGCGCCAGCGGTGCGGCCGTGACATCGACCCCGCCCACTGCGAGCGTGCCGTGCATCGCGTCGACAAGATCAGCGATGGCGCGCACCAGCGTTCGCTGGCCGTTGCCCTCGACGCCTGCAATGCCGACGATCTCGCCGGCCTTGATTGTGAGCGAAAGATCGCGCAGGGCAGGCCCTTCGGCGTCGCTCTGCGTGGAGACGCCGCGCATGTCGAGGACCAGCCCAGCATCGGCCGGAGTGTGGTGGTTCGCCGTGTGCGCGGCTGGTGCGCCTCGGCCGGTCGCCGCGTCGGCATCACCCGGCGCCAGGGTCCTGGCGACGGCCGGGCCGACGATCATCTCGGCAAGACGCTTGGCGCCGATCTCGGCGCAGGCCGCCGGCCCGTCGACAAGCCTGCCGCCGCGCAGCACGCTGACCGTATCGGCAATCGCCAGCACCTCGCGTATCTTGTGCAGGATGAGGATCACGGTGACGCCGCGATCCCTGAGCTTGCGCACCCGCTCGAACAGCATCTCGATTCCGGAAGGCGAAAGCACCGCCGTCGGCTCGTCGAGGATCAGAACCCTAGCGTCGGCGACCAACGCGCGGGCGATCTCGATGCCTTGCTGCGTCTCGACCGGCAGGTCGCGCACCCGGCGCTTCGGATCGACATTGACATCGAGGCTCTTGAGATGCGGCGCCCAGCGCTTCTGCAATGCCGAGCGGGTGAAGATAGCGGCGCCTCTGTCCGACCCGAACTCCATGGCTTCGGCCACCGTGAAGGACGGCGGCAAGGCAAAGCTCTGGTGCACGAGTTCGACGCCGGCGGCGCGCGCGTCCTTGACCTTGCCTGTCTTGACTTGCTGGCCGTTGATCCTGAGTTCGCCCGCGGCCGGCCGGACAAGTCCGGCCGCGACGCGGGCAAAGGTGGTTTTTCCAGCGCCATTCTGACCGACCACGGCGTGAATCTTGCCCTGTTCGAAAGCAATGCCCACACCCGAAAGGGCCATGACGCTGCCATAGGCCACGGTAACGTCACGGCATTCGAGTGCGGGATTGTCCATCGGGGTCATCGATCCAGGTTCGCCCTGTCAGCCAACAGGCTCAAAGCGTGGTGTTGAAGGGCACGACGATGGAACCGTCGAGAATGCCGGCCTTGGTCTTCTCGATCTCAGCCCAGATTTCCTTGGATTTGGCAACCCGATCCGCCGGGCCCTGCTCGGCATAGAGCGGCGACAGCTCGAATTCGACCACGCCGGTGCCCAGACCGGTGGCGACATGCTTGCCGCCAGCCCATTCCGCGCCAAGCGCCTTGCCGACCTCGATGTAGAGCGACTGGCCGAAGTCGAGGCTGACGATGCCGACGATCGACTTCGGACCGAGTGGATACTGCGCCCGCGCAAGGGTGGAGAGCATGCGCCCCGCGCCCTCATTGGCGGCGGCAATGATGCCGCCATCGGTGGCCGCAGAGTCGGTCTGGATGTAGTCGATGCCGTCGTTGAACATCTGGGTGGCGATTTCCTGGCCCTTGGCGGGGTCCTGGAACGAACCGGCAAAGGCGGCAGTCACGGTTAGGTCCGGATTGACCGAAAGAGCGCCGGCCTTCAGCGCATTGAAATCGGCGTTGAGCGGGGGAATGGAGATGCCGCCGATATAGCCGATCTTGCCGCTCTTGGTCATGCGCGCGGCGAACACACCCGACAGATAGCACCCGAGATAATAGTCATAGGATACGGTCACAACATTGGGCAGCGGCGGCTCGATAGCGTCGCCGAACAGCTGGATCCATTTGGTTTTGGGATAGGACGGCGCCAGCGCCTTGAACGGCTCGCCAACCTCGTTGAAGGTCGAGACGATGACCGATGCGCCGGCATCGGCCAGCGTGCGAAAGATGGTTTCGTAGGTCGCCGGATCCTGGGCGTAGACGACGCGCGCCTGAACTCCCTTTTCCTGCGCCAGCTGGTTGATCTTGGCGATCATGGAATCGACCGCGCTCTGGTCGCCCGCTGCCTGGGTGTGCACCAGCGCGATGAATCCGTCAGCCGCATATGCCACCTTGGATAGCGCACCGCTTACGGCGGCAAGCGCTGCCGCGCTGGCGCCGGCCTTGATGAAGCTGCGGCGGTTCAATCCCGCGGCGAGGATCGCCCGGTCGTCAAAATTGCTCGTCATGACAGTCTTCCCTTTTTTGGCGTCCGCGTTTCCGGCTCGCCGTTCCCTTGAAAGTTCTGGTGCCACCTTCTTGAGGCGGCATCCGATGCCTCATCCGTCCCCGGTCACGCTCGTGTTCGCCATCAGACACCGGGGGAAAACGGTGCCGGATTCATGATCATCACGTCCTGGGACTGGATGGCGTTCAGCGCCCAGACTTCGCCGATGAATTTCTGCCAGTCGGGATCTGCATACATGGCGGCGCGGCGCGCCTCGCGATCGGCGAGGCTGTCGTAGCCCCACATCAGAACCGTCGTATGAAGATGCCCGATCTCGGAAACGTAGAGCCCGAGGAAACGGTTGAGGTGCTTCTTTTGCACAGGGAGGCCTTCGGCCTCGTATTTCTGCATCCACGAATCGACCGTGCCGGGCCGGAATGTGTAGGTGCGGTGTTCGACAATCATGGCGTTCCTTGTCCCGTCAGGCAGCGTTCAGGATGAACTCGGCACATTTTTCACCGATCATGATCGCTGGCGCATTGGTGTTGCCGCTGGAAATGACCGGCATGATCGAAGCGTCGGCGACGCGCAGGCCGTCGATGCCATGGACCTTGAGACGCGCGTCGACGACGGCGCGCTCATCGTTGCCCATCTTACATGTGCCGACCGGATGGAATGTCGTCATGGCGGTCGCCTTCAGCCATTCGACAAGATCGGCGTCGGTCTCGACCTGAGGACCGGGCGCGAGCTCGCGTCCGCGATAGGCGTCGAAGGCGGGCTGGTTGATGATCTCTCGCGTCAGCCGAATGCCGGCGATCATGGTCTGACGATCAAACTCGGTTTCGAGATAATTGGCCTGGATTCTGGGCGGCACCTTGGGATCGGCGGATGCCAGCGTGATGGCGCCCCGGCTCTCCGGGTTGACAGGCCCTACCCGCAGCGTGAAGCCGTGATTGGCTTCGACAGCCGCGCGCTTGAACGGACTGGGAAAGTGCAGGTTGGCGGTCTTTTCCAGAGCTGGCATGAAATGCAGCTGGATGTCGGGCGCAACCAGATCCGACCGCGATTTGATGAACGCGCCTGCCTCATAGGGGAATGTCGTGGTGATGCCGCGGCCGAACAAGATGCCTTCGACCAGCGACCAGGTCAGCCTGTCGACACGCAGGTCGCTGAACAGCGTGATTGGCTGGGTGCATTCGTAGGACAACACGCAATCGACATGATCCTGCAGGTTCTTGCCGACGCCGGGCAGATTGTGAATGGCCTTGATGCCATGCTCTGCGAGCTCGTCGGCAGGCCCGATACCCGACAGCAAAAGGATTTGCGGTGAGTTCACCGCGCCGGCGCTAACCACGACTTCGCGTTCGGCATGAGCGGTACGTAGCGTACCGTTATGGGAGAATTCGACACCGGCGGCTCTGCCGTTGGCGAGGACGATCCGCTGGGTCAGCGCTTTGGTCAGGACGGTCAGGTTCTTGCGTCCGGCGATCGGGCGCAGGAACGCATACGAGGTCGACCAGCGCTTGCCGTCCTTGATGGTGAAGTCGAATTTGCCGAAGCCTTCCTGTTCGTCGCCGTTGAAGTCGTCGTTCATCGGATAGCCGGCTTGCGCGCCCGCTGCCGAGAACACGTCGAGCAGCGGGTTCCAGCCGCGCGCCCGGCAGACGGTCAGCTCACCCCCGGTGCCATGCGGGGCATCCTTGCGCTGAATGTGTCCTTCCGACCTGCGGAAGGCCGGCAGCACATCTTCGTAGGACCAACCGGGCAGCCCCATTTGCGCCCAGCGGTCGTAGTCGTGGCGGTTGCCGCGCACATAGATCATGCCGTTGATGGTGGACGAGCCGCCCAATGCCTTGCCGCGCGGCCAATAGAGCGAGCGGTTGTTGAGAAAGGGTTCCGGCTCGGTGTGATAATGCCAGTTGTAGATGCCGGACTGGAACAGCTTGCCCATCAGCATGGGCAGTCGGAACAGTGGATTGGAATCCCGACCGCCCGCTTCCAGCAACAGCACCTTGTGATCGGGGTTGGCGGACAGCCGGTTGGCCAGAACACAACCGGCCGAGCCGGCGCCGACGATGATGAAATCGTAGGTCTCTGTTGCAGACATATGTCACCATGCGACGGGCTTGGCGCCCATCGCCTCCAGATACCGGTTGCAAAGCAGGAATGGGTTTTCGAGCGTCAGAACCGCATCGGCGCGCGCCGGATGGTCGCGCAGAATGCAGCCGGTCAGTGGGCCCTGGCCTTCGATGATGCCCGCCAAAGCAAGCGTCTGCGCGGCAGCGTCGCCAAAGCCGATGAAGATGACGGGAGCGCCACGGCCAGCGAGCTGGTGCAGCACCGCGAGTATCAGCGGACGCCACAAGGGCAGATGACCGCTCGACTGGTGCGGGTCGATCTCGACTTTGAAGCGAGACAGCGTCAGCGACGCGTTGAGAAGCAAAACGCCGTCGTCGACCCATCGCTGCGCCAGCACGTCGGCGCTCTCGAGATCGACCTGGCCGTCCTCGATGGCGGCCAGCGTCGCCGGCCAATCGGCGAAGGACCGGGCATAGGCGAGATTGCCGGTGCGCGCCGCGACGATCTGCTGGGTGAAGGCGCGAATGCTCTTGGAGAACATCTTGTCGAGCTCGCGCCAGGCAGCGACATTGCCGGCCTCGAAGGCACGGCCGGTGGAAAAACCGGGCTCCGGATAAGGGTCTTGGCCAAGAATGACGCAACGCACATCCTCCGGCGCAATGCCGTCGAAGGCGCGTAGCATGTGCGCGCCCTTGGGCGCGCCAGGAAAAGTCTTATCGCGCCGCGACGGGAAGATCGGCTCCCAAGGCTCAAGCTCAAGCATCGGGTCGATGGCATCGAAATCCAGCGACACGGCACCAAGGGCGGCCCGCCAGGCCGGTGCGATGTCGTCGTGCCAACCCGCCAAGGTTTCAATCATCGCAGACCTGAGTTGAACCGGCATCGCGGCGACGCCCTCCCCTTTAACTTCCCGACGATCGGGACGTTACGAAGAACCTGACCAAAATGTCAACTTCCAAAATTACAAAACCTGACCATATCGTCAGTTTTTTTGAAACCATGCCACTATGGCTTGGGCCGATTTTCGAAGGGTGCTATAGAGCCCGGACAAGTACAGGCAGGGGGGCGTAGCGAATATGGCGGGACAGAAAGCGGCACGCCCGGGCGGCAAGAACCCCGAAGACAGGGTTGGCGCCAGGAACCGGGAGAAGATTCTGCGCGCGGCGGTCGACGTGTTCGCGCGAAAGGGCCTCGACGGGACGCGCATCCAGGAAATAGCTGACCATTGCGGGCTGCCCAAGGCCAATGTCTACTACTACTTTTCGACCAAGCAGGAAATCTACACCCACGTGATCGAGCATCTGCTGACGGGGTGGGACAAGGCCTTCGAGCACATCACGCCTGATCGCGACCCGCGCGAGGCGATTGCCGTCTATGTCCGCGCCAAGCTCGACTATTCACGCAAGCATGCAGCCGAGTCGCGTTTCTTCGCCAACGAAATGCTGCGAGGTGCCCACTTCCTGAGCAAGCAGCAAAAGCTGCACATGCAGCGGGTCACGCGCGAGCGGTCTGCCGTCGTCGAGGGCTGGGTGCGCGACGGCAAGATGGCGCCCGTCGATGCCCGGCATTTTTTCATCATGCTGTGGGCGGCGACGCAGTTCTACGGCGATTTCGAACCGTTGGCAGCCAATGCGCTCGAAAAGAGCAAACTGGCCAAGGCCGACTACGACGCAGCGGCCGCCGCCATCACGACTATCGTCCTCGACGGGTGCGGCGTCTCAGCTTGACAGCATCGAAATGCTTCTTGCGGCGCTGGCCAATGGCGACAGCGCCGCCGCGCGCACGGCGATTGTCAGCGCCATTGCAAATGCGGCCGCCCGAATAAAGTTGCATGGCGGATTGGCGAAAAGTCCTGTTTGAATACATGCTGCTTGCCGGAATTGCATTGCGGATCATACATTGCACCACGGAAGTTTGGCCACGGGAAGATGAGCTGTCGGCGAATACCCAGGCCTTCAGAGATCGAAGTTGGTCGGCATCATCACCACGTCGCGGATCGTCATGCCGCGCGGTCGCGTCAGCATGAAGGTGATCACATTCGCCACTTCGCCTGCTACCAGCAGGCTGCCCGACTCCCTGGCTTCCTTCAGCTTCTCTGGTGGCCAGTCCGCTAGCAGTGCGCTGATCACAGGTCCAGGAGAGATCGAGCCGACCCGAATACCGTGCTTGAACACCTGACGTCGAACCGTCTGCACAAAGCAGTTGATCGCCCACTTGGACGATGCATAGACCGGCTCCCATGGCGTCGGGAAGTGGGCTGCCAAAGAACTCGTAACGATGACGTCGCCCGTTCTACGGTGGATCATGTGAGGCAGCACGTCGTGCACGTTCTTCATCACGACATTAACGTTCAGGTTCAGCGTACGATCGATGGCACCTGTGTCGGAGTCGACCAGGTCACCACCCACATAGGTCCCCGCATTGGCATGAAAGATGTCGAGTTGACCTGCGGTTTCCAGAACGCGTGGCATCAGCGTCGCACAGTCCTTCGGGTCGAGGAGGTCGATGACAAGCGGGATGACCGCCTCCCCGTGTTTGGCCTGGTAAGCCTCGAGGGCTACCTTATTGCGATCGATCATCACGACGCGCGCGCCCTCACCCAACATTGCTTCGGTGCTCGCCAGCCCGATACCCGAGGCAGCCCCCCGGGACCGCGGCAATCTTGCCTTCCAACTCTCTCGCCATGAAATCTCGTCCTATCTGAAACGCTGGAACCTTAGCATGAATCTCTCATCCCTTAGGATTACGCCGGCACCTAATTGATCCCGAAGCCCGTATCGACCGGTATCGAGATGCCGTTCACCATGGCGGTACGCTCGGAGAGCAGGAAGAGCACAACCTCCGCGACCTCCTCGGTCTCGATGAAGCGCCCCAACGGCATGCGCGCCGGTCCGGCCTTCTCGGGGTCGCTCTACGCCTCCCTCGCCAGCCCATGCCTTTCTCGAAATTCAGGACGTTGTTGGGGCAATGGTCGCTTTCTCGGGACGCCTGGCATCGGCTTTACCGTTAGCTCCCGCAACCGGCACCCCGTTTGCACCTGATTCACACGATGACGCCGATCCGATATGCCTTCAGGCGAGAATGTGCGAGCGGCAGAGCAGCTAAAGGCAGCCGGTGTCCTGGCCAAGGTTGAGCCTCGAGCCATCAGGTTTCAAACAGCGGTCTCGCCGAGGAGGCCAGGTTCATAAATGAGGCGCTGCCCTGACCGTCCCAGCCGTCCAATCCGGCGATGCCAGCCGAGGACTAAAAGTACGGTCATCGACACGATACTTTGGGGCCGTTTTCTATTTCTATTTCAAAGCGTTAGATATCAAATAAGTACCGCGGCAACTGTAGTGCGAGTGACGGTACTTTCTTATGGGCGTGTCTCAGCGCGAAAAGTACCGTCAATAGTACCGTCGGATTCCAACCGCAGCGCTGACTGACAACACAGCCATGGTTGGCACAGAGGCATAAAAATCAGTGACTTAAGAGAGCGATGGCTTCAGTTGATGATGCAGGACCGATAGTCAACAAGACCGCAGATAACACTATCCTTTTTCACGCCGTTTCGCCGAATTTCGCAGGTCTTTTCCTATTCCCACTCGATCGTGCCAGGCGGCTTCGACGTCACGTCGTAGACAACGCGGTTGATGCCGCGGACCTCGTTGATGATGCGCGTGGCGGCGGCGCCCAGGAAGGCCATGTCGTAGTGGTAGAAATCCGCCGTCATTCCGTCGACCGAGGTGACGGCGCGCAGCGCGCAGACGAACTCGTAGGTGCGGCCATCGCCCATCACACCGACGGTCTGCACCGGCAAGAGCACGGCGAAGGCCTGCCAGATGGCGTCGTAGAGCCCGGCCTTTCGGATCTCGTCGAGATAGATGGCGTCGGCCTCGCGCAGGATTTCCAGTTTCTCGCGGGTGATGCCGCCCGGGCAGCGGATGGCAAGGCCAGGACCGGGGAACGGGTGGCGGCCGATGAAGCTTTCGGGCAGGCCGAGCTCCTTGCCCAGCGCCCGCACCTCGTCCTTGAACAGTTCGCGCAGCGGCTCGACCAGTTGCATGTTCATGCGCTCGGGCAGGCCGCCGACATTGTGGTGCGACTTGATGGTCACCGACGGGCCGCCGGTGAAGGAGACGCTTTCGATGACGTCGGGATAAAGTGTGCCCTGTGCCAGGAAGTCGGCGCCGCCGAGCTTTTTGGCCTCTTCCTCGAACACCTCGATGAACAGCCGGCCGATGGTCTTGCGCTTCTTCTCGGGGTCAACCTCGCCTTCCAGCGCCGAGATGAATTTTTCCGAGGCATCGACCAGGATCAGCGGCAGATTGTAATGCTGACGGAACATCGCCACCACGCCCGCCGCCTCATCCTTGCGCATCAGGCCATGGTCGACGAGGATGCAGGTGAGCTGGTCGCCGACCGCCTCGTGGATCAGCAGCGCCGCGACGGAGGAATCCACACCGCCCGACAGCGCGCAGATGACCTTGCCCTTGCCGACCTGCTTGCGGATCGCCTCGACCGCGTGTTCGCGGTAGGCGCGCATCGTCCAGTCGCCCTCGATGCCGGCGATGTTGTGGACGAAATTACGGAGCAGCCTGGCGCCATCGGGCGTGTGCACCACCTCGGGGTGGAACATGATGCCGTACATCTTGCGCTCGACATTGCCGAAAATGGCGAAAGGCGAGCTTTCCGACTTGCCGAACACCTGAAAACCCGGCGGCAAGGCGATCACGCGATCGCCATGGCTCATCCACACCTGGTGGCGCTGGCCGGTCGCCCACAGCCCCTCGAACAGCGGGCTGTCCTTCTCGATCTCGACGAAAGCGCGTCCGAACTCGCGATGGTTGGAGCTTTCGGCGACACCGCCCATCTGCACGCACATGGCCATCTGGCCGTAGCAGATGCCGAGCACCGGCACCCCGGCATCGAAGACGATCTGCGGCGCGCGCGGGCTGCCGATATCCGACGTCGAAGCCGGGCCGCCCGACAGGATGACGGCTTTGGGATTGATGCGCTTGAACGCGGCTTCGGCCGATTGGAACGGCACGATCTCGGAAAACACGCCGGCCTCACGGATGCGGCGGGCAATGAGCTGCGTAAACTGGCTGCCGAAATCGACAATCAGGACGGTGTCGGGATGATTGGCTGTTTTCATGGCGAGCGTTTAGAGAAAGAAATGAGTCGACGCAATGGGTTGCGTAGCCTGACTTTCAGACAGGTCTGGCCTGGTCGTTGGATGGAGCGGTTCGCAGCAGACCCGAGCCGATCGCCTGTTCGAGGCGCATGACGGCGTCGGCCAGCCTTTCGTCGATGACGTGGAGATATTCGGTCCAGTCGCCGACATGCCTGAGATCGGCAGCGCCGTCGGAAATACCGCGCAGGCCGATCAGGGGCACATCGAAGAGCTGGCAGGCGCGCAGGCAGGCGAAGGTCTCCATGTCGACCATGTCGGCCGCGATTGCATCATAGGCAGCGCCGGTGATGATGGCGCCGCCGGTCGACAGTGTGGCTTGCCTGATTTCAGGAATACGAAACGGCAGCGGCACGGTGACCGGCAGATCGAGAAAAGGGGTCGCGCCCTTTTCGAAGCCCAAGGGCGAGGCGTCGATGTCGCGATAGCTGACGGAGACGGCCTGATAGATTTCCGTCTGCTCCAGCGTCCGGCTGCCGGCTGAGCCGAGCGAGACGACAAGGTCCGGCAAAGCCTTCTGCGACTTCAGCCAGGACAGTTCCGCGCCCAGCCTGACGGCTGCCTCGACCGGACCGACGCCCGTCATCAGCGGTGTGAACAGTTTTTGCAGATGCGGACCATATTCGGCTTGCGCCGCCATGACGAAGAGAACGTCCTTGCCGCCAATTCGCGTAGCGTTGACCATCACCCCGCTATCCCATCACGCCCAACCACCGTCATCATCGTTCCGGTCATGGTGGCGATCAGCTTGGCCTCGCCGTCGGCGGCGAAAGCATAGGCCTGGCCGTCGGCGACGATGATGGTGCGGCCGGGTTTGGTTACCGAGCCGCGGAACAGGAAGCGTTCGCCCCTGCCCGGCGCCAGAAGATTGACCTTGAACTCTATGGTCAGCACGCCGGAGTTTTCCGGCATCAGCGAGAAGGCAGCATAGCCGCAGGCCGAGTCCAGCGCCGTCGAAATCACCCCGGCATGCAGGAAACCATGCTGCTGGGTGAGCGCCGCCGAATAGGGCATCTCGATCTCGATGATGCCGGGCGTCACCAGCGTCAGTTCGGCGCCGATCGTCGCCATCGCCTGCTGGCGCGCGAAGGACGCCCTGACGCGATCCTCATAGTCCGGGGCCGGTACGATCTTTGCTGCCATCGCAATTGCCTTCGTTTGTCTGGCAAAGCTTATTGCAGAGGGATGGGCAGCAGGCAATCTCAATTGCTGCACTGCAACAATTCGTCCCGTCGGCCGTCATGGGTTGAGTGGCCGGGGATCCGGCTGGCTCAGTTGGTCCGGCGCAGCGCGCAGAAATAAAACCCGTCCGTGCCGCTCAGCAACGGCGACAGTGAGATCTCGCCGGCGGAACCGATCCGCGCGGCCGCCTCGTGGCCGGGGAAATGGCTCTCCCAAAGTGCGCGGTGGTCAATCGGAACAAAACGGCTGTTGCGCTCGCGGAACGCGGCGATCTGCTCGCCATTCTCCTCGGAGAATACCGAGCAGGTGATGTAGACCAGCAGGCCGCCGGGTTTGACATAGGCTCGTGCGGCATCGAGGATCGCCGACTGCTCGCCCTTGCGGGCATCGAGCTGCCTTTGCGTCAGGCGCCATTTGGCATCGGGACGGCGCCGCCAGGTGCCGCTGCCGGTGCAAGGCGCGTCGACCAGCACGATGTCCATGTGGTTGGAGAGCGGAGCGAGTTCGGCCGGCTTGGTGACGACCTGCACGTTGCGGTTTTCCGAGCGGCGGATGCGGTCGAAGATTGGCGCAAGGCGCGCTTTTTCGGCATCATGGGCAAAGATCTGGCCGCGATTGTCCATCGCAGCCGACAGCGCCAATGTCTTGCCGCCGGCGCCGGCACAGAAGTCGAGCACCTGCATGCCGGCCTCGGCGCCGGCAAGTGTTGCCGCTATTTGCGAGCCCTCGTCCTGGACCTCGAACCAGCCTTTCTGGAAGGCGGGCTCGGCCTGCACGTTCGGGTGCCTGCCGTCGCCGTCGATGGGCGGAATGCGGATGCCGAGCGGTGCGATCCGCGCGGCCTGCGCCCCTGTATCGGCCAGTTCCTTGAGCACCCTGGCGCGATCGGCCTGCAGCGTGTTGACCCTTATGTCGAGCGGCGGGCGGGTCGCCAGCGCCGCGCCCTCCCCGACCCATGCCTCGCCAAAAGCCCGTTCGAAAAGCGGTTCACACCAATCTGGTATGTCGGCACGCACCGCGGGCGGCGCGTCGGCAAGCCGGCGACCGGCAATCGTCTGCAGCTCGGTGGCACTGAGCAGCGGCGGCGCGAACTTGTCGCCGTCGAGCGCGTCGTTGAGCGACTGCGCCGTCTGGCCCCATTCGAGCAGCAACGCGCCGAAGCCGACTGCGCGCGGCGTGTCTTCGCCGAGCAGCCAGCCGGCGGAACGTTTGTGGCGTAGCGCGTCGTAGACGATGTTGCCGATCGCCGCGCGATCACCGCCACCGGCGAAGCGGTGTGACAGGCCCCAATCCTTCAGCGCATCAGCCACCGGCCGGTGACGCCGGCCAATGTCCTCCAGCACTTCGATGGCCGCAGCCAGCCGTCCGCCCAGTCGCATTGATCATTCCATCAAATCGAGATTTATCGCCTGCTCTTAGAGCCTTTCGCGTTCGGATTGAACCCCGCTCCGCCACGCGACGAAGAGGCCGCCTGAAATCTGTCCGATCGATAAATATTGCGGGCCGGCAACAGCAGATCGATCAATAGATGCAAGATCTCTAATGTTCGCAACTGGCGACTGCAAGCACGGCAGGTGGCGCAACTGCTCTGCTTTCCAAGTTTTTCCGTTGGGAATACTCTTCACACCATGATTCGCGGCGCGGAAAACGCGAACCGGCGGATCGCTACGAGGAGAGGGCAATGAAAACTTATCTGGCGGAAGTTCTAGGCACATTTCTGTTGGTGTTCATCGGCACGGCGTCGGTGGTGACGGGCGGCTTCGGCGGCGCGCTGCCGCTCGGCCAGGAAGGCATCGGTCTGGCATTCGGCATCGGTCTCATCGCCGCGGCCTATGCGATCGGCCCGATTTCGGGCGCGCATCTCAATCCGGCAGTGACGCTCGGCGTCTTCCTCGCCGGCCGGCTGCCGGCCAAGGACGTCATCCCCTACTGGATCGCGCAGATCATCGGCGCCATCCTGGCTTCGCTGGCACTGTGGATCATCGTTTCCGGCCAGGCCGGCGGCCACACAGGCGGCTTCGGCGCCAATGGCTGGGACGAGACGAAATGGGGCATGAGCTCGGCGTTCCTGTGGGAGCTGATCGGCACCTTCACCTTCGTCACGGTGATCCTCGGCGTTACCGCTGAAAAGCACTCGACGGCTTTTGCCGGTCTGGTCATCGGCCTGACGCTGGCGGGCATTCACTTCGCCATGATCCCGGTCACCGGCACCTCGGTCAATCCGGCCCGCTCCATCGGCCCGGCGCTGTTCACCGGCGGTGCGGCGCTCAGCCAGCTCTGGCTGTTCATCGTCGCCCCGCTGATCGGCGGCGCCATCGCCGGTGTCGTCGCCAAGGCACGCATCTTCGAGAAGGATTGATCCCGAAAGCCGGATGCAAAAGGCGCGGGCCACGGCCCGCGCCTTTTTTGTTGGATAGAGCTTGTCTGGATCAGCCGGCGATGTCGAAGCGGTCGGCGTTCATCACCTTGGTCCAGGCCACGACGAAGTCCTTCGCGAACTTCGCCTTGGCGTCCGCCGTCGCATAGACTTCGGCGAGCGCGCGCAGCTGCGAGTGCGAGCCGAAGATCAGGTCGGCACGAGTGCCAGTCCACTTCACTTCACCGGTTTTGCGGTCGCGGCCTTCGAACACGTCCTTGGCATCCGATGTCGCCTTCCACTCCGTGCCCATGTCGAGCAGGTTGACGAAGAAGTCGTTGCTCAGCGTTTCCGGCTGTTTGGTGAACACGCCGTGCTTCGACTGCCCGGCATTGGCGCCGAGAACACGCAGGCCGCCGACGAGGACCGTCATTTCTGGCGCGGTCAGCGTCAGCAGTTGCGCCCGGTCGACCAGCGCTTCCTCGACGGTCAGCCGCTGCTTGCCGCTTACATAGTTGCGGAAGCCGTCGACAATCGGCTCCAGCGGCGCGAAGGAGTGGATGTCGGTCTGCTCCTGCGAGGCGTCCATGCGGCTGGGCCAGAAGGGAACGTCGACGCTGTGGCCGGCGGCCTTCGCGGCCTTCTCGATCGCTGCGTTGCCGCCGAGAACGATCAGGTCGGCAAGCGAGACTTTCTTGCTGCCGGTCTGCGCGGCGTTGAAGTCCTTGGCGATCGTCTGGAGCTTGTCGAGCACCTTGGCGAGTTCGGCTGGCTGGTTGACGGCCCAGTCCTTCTGGGGGCTGAGCCGAATGCGCGCGCCATTGGCGCCGCCGCGCTTGTCGGAACCACGGAAGGTCGAGGCCGACGCCCACGCCGTCGAGACCAGCTGCGACACCGACAGGCCCGAAGCCAGGATCTTCGCCTTGAGCGCTTCGGCATCCTGCTCGTCGATCAGCACATGATCGACCGCCGGGATGATGTCCTGCCAGGGCAGCTCTTCCTTCGGAACCAACGGGCCGAGATAACGGGCGACCGGGCCCATATCGCGGTGGGTGAGCTTGTACCAGGCGCGGGCGAAGGCGTCGGCGAACTGATCCGGATTCTCGTGGAAGCGCTTCGAGATCGTTGCGTAGGAGGGATCGAAACGCAACGCGAGGTCGGTGGTCAGCATGGAGGGTGCGTGGCGCTTGGCCGAATTGTGCGCGTCCGGCACCGTGCCGGCGCCGGCACCGCCCTTCGGCGTCCACTGATGCGCGCCCGCCGGGCTTTTGGTCAGCTCCCAGTCGAAGCCGAACAGATTGTCGAAGAAGTTGCTGCTCCATTTGGTCGGCGTCGTCGTCCAGATGACTTCCAGACCACTGCCGATGGAGTCACCGCCCTTGCCGGTGCCGAATTTGCTCGCCCAGCCGAGGCCCTGCTGCTCGATATCAGCACCTTCCGGCTCGACACCCACCAGGCTCGCATCGCCCGCACCGTGGGTCTTGCCGAACGTATGGCCGCCGGCGATGAGGGCCACGGTTTCCTCATCGTTCATCGCCATGCGCGCAAAGGTGTCCCTGATGTCGCGTGCCGCGGCCAGCGGATCCGGATTGCCGTTCGGCCCTTCCGGATTCACGTAGATCAGCCCCATCTGCACGGCGCCGAGCGGGTTCTGCAGATCGCGGTCGCCGCTGTAGCGCTCGTCGGCCAGCCACTTGCCTTCGGGGCCCCAGTAGACGTCCTGCTCTGGCTCCCAGACATCGGCGCGGCCACCGGCGAAACCGAATGTCTTGAAACCCATCGATTCCAGCGCGACGTTGCCGGTGAGGATCAGCAGATCGGCCCAGGAAATCTTGCGGCCATATTTCTGCTTGATCGGCCACAAGAGCCGGCGGGCCTTGTCGAGGTTGACGTTGTCAGGCCAGCTGTTGAGCGGCGCGAAACGCTGCTGTCCGGCCCCGGCGCCGCCGCGGCCATCGGCGATGCGGTAGGTGCCGGCGCTGTGCCACGCCATGCGGATGAACAGCGGCCCATAGTGGCCGAAATCGGCCGGCCACCATTCCTGCGAATCCGTCATCAGTGCATGCAGATCCTTGATGACGGCGTCGAGGTCGAGGCTTTTGAATTCCTCGGCGTAGTCGAACGCCTCACCCATCGGGTCGGACAGCGACGACTGCTGATGCAGGATCTGGACGTTCAGCTGGTTCGGCCACCAGTCACGGTTGGTCCTGCCAACGGCTCCGTGCGCAACCGGGCATTTGCCCGCGCTTTTGTCATCGGTGTTCGCGTCCATCTTCAGTCTCCGATTTTTGCCGAGTTTTGATCTTTGCCAGGATTTTGGGGGCGGCTCGTCGGCCGCACCATCTTGGAATGATTCCAGACTAGGCCGCATTGGCGATAAAAACAAATTGCCTTTCCTGTTCCTTTCGATAGGATTTTCTTATGATCGGATTGACAGTTCGCCAGATGCATTATTTCGACGCGCTGGCGCAGACGCTACATTTCGGACGCGCGGCAAAACTGGCCGGCGTCAGCCAGCCGGCGCTGTCCTCGCAGATCGCGGAGATGGAACAGAGGCTGAACTGCCGGCTGTTCGAACGCGGCGGCAAGTCGGTGCGCATGACCGACGAAGCGATCGCGCTTTTGCCGCGCATCGAACGCATCCTGGCCGACATACGCGACGTCGAGACGACGGCAAGGCGCGGCCGCACCGCCATGGAGGGACGCTTCCGGCTGGGCATCATCCCGACGGTCGCGCCCTATCTCCTTCCGCGCGCTTTGCCCGAACTGAAAAAGCATTTTCCGGCCCTGCTGCTCGAATTGCGCGAGGCGGTCACCGCCACGCTGGTCGACGACATCGCATCGCGCAAGCTCGACGCCTTCATCGCGGCGCTTCCACTCGATCATCCGGGCCTGATCACCGAGGCGCTGTTTTCCGACCGGTTCTTCCTTGCCGTCCCGGCGGGCGACCCGGCCTTCGCCTCGCCGCCGGTTCCGCCCGAAAGCCCGGCGCTGGAAAGGCTGATGCTGCTGGAAGAGGGCCATTGCCTGCGCGAACAGGCGCTGGCGGTCTGCGGCAATGTGCGGCCGGTGGCGATGGCCAGCTACGGCGCCACCAGCCTGACCACGCTGTTGCAGATGGTGGCGCACGGGCTCGGCGTCACGCTGATCCCCGAAATGGCGACCGGCCCAGCCGGCACCATCCCCGACCTCAAGATCGTGCCGTTCCAGGAACCGATGCCGCAGCGCATGATTTGCCTTGCCTGGCGGCGGAACAATGCAAGGCATGGCGAATGCGTCGAACTGGCCAAGATCATCCGCAGCCTCGGCGCGGCGGTGTTGGCCGCGTGAGAAATGATCAACCGGACGTCAGAGAACGCGGGACAGAAACTCGCGGGTGCGCGGCGATTTCGGGTCGGCGATCATCTCGCGCGGCGCACCGCGTTCGACGATCACACCGCCATCCATGAAGACGAGCTGATCGCCGATCTCGCGGGCAAAGCCGATCTCGTGAGTGACGACGACCATCGTCATGCCGCTCTCGGCCAGATCGCGCATCACCTGCAGCACCTCGCCGACCAGTTCCGGGTCGAGTGCCGATGTCGGCTCGTCGAACAGCAGCACCTTCGGCTTCATCGCCATGGCGCGCGCGATCGCCACACGCTGCTGCTGGCCGCCGGACAGTTCGCGCGGATAGCGGTCGACCTTGTCGGCAACGCCGACGCGCCTTAGCAGGACTTCCGCTTCGGCCTTGGCCTGGTCGACCGGGACGCGCCGCACCTGCGTCGGCGCTTCGATCAGGTTCTCCATCACCGTCATGTGCGAGAACAGATTGAACGACTGGAACAGCATGCCGATCTCAGCCCGGCGTTGGCACAGGAGATCGTCCTTGACCTCGTAGAGCCTGTCGCCCTGGAGGTCGTAGCCGACGAACTGGCTGTCCACCAACAGGATGCCGCCGCTCAGTTTTTCCAGATGGTTGATGCAACGCAGGAACGTGCTCTTCCCGGATCCCGACGGGCCGATGATGCAGGCCACCGAGCCCTCGGGCACGTCGAAGTCGACACCCTTGAGGACCTCGAGCGAGCCATAGGTTTTGCGCACGCCGCGCGCGAACACCATGGAATCGGCCGGCACGCCGAAGCGGGCGCGATTATCGGACTTCACATCGCTCATCGGGCAATGCCGCGCAGGCTGATCACGTTGCGCAAGGCGCGCATCGTCAGAGGTTCACGGCGCGTGTCGCTACGGCCGAAATGGCGCTCCAGGAAATGCTGCCCAACCGACAGGATGCTGACCACGGCGAGGTACCAGAAGGCGACCACGATCAAGAGCGGGATGGTCTCGAAGGTGCGGGCATAGATGCTTTGCGCGGTGTAGAACAGGTCGTCGACCGCAATGAAGGTCACCAGCGACGTCATCTTCAGGAGGTTGATCGCCTCGTTGCCGGTCGGCGGCAGCACGAAGCGCATGGCTTGCGGCAGGGTGATGCGCTTCAGGATCATGCGGTAGGGCATGCCGAGCGCACTCGCCGCTTCCGCCTGGCCCGACGGCACGGACTTTATGCCGGCGCGGATGATTTCGGCCATGTAGCCGGCCTCGCACAGCGAAAGCGCGACGACCGCGGAGAAGAACGGGGTCATGAAATCATTGGTGCGCACGGAAAACGGCGTGCCCAGAAAGGGCAGAGTGAGCGAGATTTCGCGCACCAGCAGCGACAGGTTGAACCAGAAGATCAGCTGGATCAGCGCCGGGACACCCCGGAAGAACCAGACATAGACCCCCGCGAAGGCGCGCAGCACCGGACTTGGCGACACCCGCATGATGGCGATGACGGTGCCGACCACGATCGCCAGCGCCATGATGATGACGGTGAGCACCAGCGTGTTGCCAAGGCCGCGCATGATCGAGGGATGGAACAGGTAGCCGGCGGCCGTGCCCCAGGCGAAGGCTGGGTTGCTGGCAAAAGCGCGGACGATCAGGAAGGCTAGCAGCAAGGCGAACACGGTGCCGATCCAGATGCCGTAGCGGCGCTGCGGCACGACGGTCAATCGTGACACGGCGGCGGCAATGCCGGGCTCGACGCCAATCTCGGTCGGGTGGGCCACGCCCATCAATGGTCTCCTGGTTGCTGGCCGGCGCCTGACTTAGGATCAGGCGCCGGGCAATTCCTATTCGGCGCGAAGCGCGTCCATGGTGCCGACGAAATAGGGTTCCTTGATCGCGTAGGCGCCCATGCCGTATCTGTCGAGGATAGCCTTGTAGGTGCCGTTCTTGAACAGTTCGGCAAGCGCGCCCACCATCATGTCGGCGGTCTCCTTGTCGTCCTTGGCAATCGCCATGCCGAGCGGCGCGACCTCGTAAAGCGTCGGCAGCACCAGCAGCTGGCCCTTGCTCGTCACCTCGAAATAGCTCGAAGCGGTGGCATCGTCCATGCGGGCGTCGACGCGATCCGACAGCACGGCCTGGACGATATCGGTCGAGGAGTTGAAGACCGACTTCGCGATGGCCGCCTGGCCCTTGTCGGTACACTCCTTGCTCAGCTTGTCGACAAGGAAGTCCGAGGCGCTGCCGGCCGAGACGCCGATGCGCTTGCCGCAGAGCGGGGTGTCGCCGCTGAAGCTCGCCTTCTTGTCGGGCGATGTCGAGACCGCGAGCCCGGCCTTGAGGAACATGACGAAATCGACCTGCTTCAGCCGCTCGGGCGTCGCCGAGAACGTCTCCCAGGCGATCTTGAAGCGGCCGGCCGCAAGGCCAGGGATCATCGAGGGAAAGGGCGTGCGCTGCACGTCGAGCTTGGCGTCGACGAGCTTGGCCACCTCGCCGGCCAGTTCGATGATGATGCCGGTCTGCTTGCCGTCGGCATCGAGATATTCGAACGGCGCATAGTCCAGCGTGTTGGCGACGGCGAGCGTTCCGCTCTGCTTGACGTCGGTGGATTTCGCAACCTCGGCGGCCTGGGAAACCTCGCCCCAGGCCATGGTGGATATCGCCAGCGCAAGGCCGGTCATTCGCAGATATGCATTCATTGCTGTTCCCCTTTCTTTTGCTTGTTTGCCGTTATGCGCCGGCGGCTTCCGCCGCCTTCTTCTTGCGATAGTGGTAGTTCTTGTCGATGCGCTCCATCAGATAGTCGCCGTAGAGCACCGGGCCGTATTTCGGCTGCGTACCGGCCGGCACGCAGACCGACAGCGCCTCGATCGTCTCGTCCATGGACGGATCGAAGAAAAAGGGCTGCGAATAGCGCTCGCGCCCCGACCGGTTGATGACCCGGTGCGGCGTCGAGACGAACTGGTCGTTCGACCAGCGCGCCAGTATGTCGCCGACATTCATCACGAAGGAATCTGGAACGGGAGGTGCCGGAACCCAGTCGCCGGCCTTGTTCTTGACCTCGAGGCCCCCGACATTGTCCTGCGCCAGCAAGGTGATGAAGCCGTAGTCGGTGTGCGGCGCCGAGCCGAAGAGGCCTTCTTCGTGGGGCTGCGTCGGATAGTGCAGCAGCCGCAGGAAGGTCGTCGGCTGCTCGAAATAGCGGTCGAGGCTGTCGGAGGGCAGTCCGAGCGAGAGCGCGATGGCGCGAACCATCTTGCGCGCGAGCGTCCCCATCTCGTCGACATAACGCTCTATCGTCCCCCTGAAACCGGCAAGTGCCGTTTCGTCGGGCCATTGGTTGGGGCCCTGGAGCGGCTTTTCGGCCAGGGCCCTTGGATCGTCGGCGCCGACCTCGTGCATGAAGAAGATCGATTCGCTCTGGTTGGGCTTGCTGACAGTTGCCACCGACGAGGTCACGATGGTCGAGCCGGCAAAGGGCAGATAGCCGCGGAAATTCCTGTCGATTTTCAGCTTCGCCTTTTCCTCTTCGGGCAAGGCAAAGAAGCTTTTGCTGGCTTCGCGCACGGCTTCGACATCGGCGCGCGGAATGGGATGCCCGGTGACATAGAGGAAGCCGATCGTCTCGAGATAGCGGCGCAGCGTCGCCGCCGTTGCCCGGATGGCGCCCTCATCGTCGCCATAGAGCGCCGAGACGTCGAGGATCGGAATTTCGGAAAAATCGCCGCGCTCTTGTGCATCCATTTTCGAACACCCTGTCTTGAACATAAGATACAGTACTGTATTTCTACACATCCGAACGGCCTCATCAATAGGCTTTCGATCGCAAAAGGAAGAGCGCTCAAACATGGCACCACGCAAGATCATCATCGACACCGATCCGGGCCAGGACGACGCCTTCGCCATCCTCTTCGCGCTGGGGTCGCCGGCCGAACTCGACGTGGTCGGCATCACCACGGTCGGCGGCAACGTGCCGCTTGCCCTGACGTCGAAGAATGCGCTCAAGGTGGTGGAGCTTGCCGGGCGGGCCGATGTGCCGGTGCATGCCGGATGCCCGGCGCCGATGGTGCGCAAGCTGATCACTGCCGAATATGTTCACGGCGAAACCGGCCTCGACGGCGCCGATCTTCCCGAACCGGTGACGCCTCTGCAGAGCGAACACGCGGTGAATTATCTCGTGCGCACCATCATGGACGCGCCGGAGGGTGAGTTGACCGTCTGCACGCTGGGGCCAATGACCAATCTCGCAATGGCCATGACCATGGAGCCGAGGATCGTGCCCCGGCTGCGCGAAGTCGTGCTGATGGGCGGCGGCTTCTTCCAGGGCGGCAACGCCACGCCGGCGGCGGAATTCAACATCTTCGTCGATCCGCATGCCGCGCATAAGGTATTCGACAGCGGCGTGCCGGTGACCATGGCTGGCATAGACTGCACCTACACCGCGCTGATGACGCCGGAATGGCTCGACCGACTGCGGGCAACCGGCAGCCGCGCGGCGGTCGAGGCCGCCAATCTGGCCGACTTCTACCGCCAGTACGGCACGCACAAATTCGAAACGCCGGCGCGCCCCATCCATGATGCCTGCGTCACCGGCTATCTGCTGGCGCCGCAAATCTATGAGCAGCGCCAATGCGCGGTGACGGTCGACATCGTCTCGCCGGAGACGATCGGCATGACCGTGGTCGACTGGTGGCATGTCACCGGCCGGCGCAAGAACTGCAATGTCCTGCGACGCATCGACCCGGCGCCGTTCTTCGAGTTGATGCTGGAGCGAATCAGCGCATTGCCCTGAGTTGCGCCGTCCGCGATAGATGGACACTTGATGAGTCGCGAAGCGCATCGAAGCCGACGAACGGTTTGCAGGCGTCGCGCATGGCGATGAAGGTCTTGATCAGATGAAAGCCGAAAGCGCCCCGGCCAGAAGCAAGAGACCGTCCAAGGCCGCCTCGCCTGCGAAAGCGGCGCGGCAGACGCTCAGCCGCGAGGCCTGGATCACGGCCGCGCGCAAGGTGCTGGAAAAGCGCGGCATCGGCGAGGTCAAGATCGATCGCCTGGCGCGCCAGTTCAAGGTGACGCGCGGCAGTTTCTACTTCCACTTCGCCAGCCTTGCCGATCTTCGCGACGGCCTGCTGCAGGAATGGCGAAACACCAATTGCGCGCCGTTCCGGGCCATGCGCGACATGCACGACATAGACGGCCTGCAGTTCTTCACCGACATCGTGCATGTCTGGGTCGATGAAGCGCCGTTCAGCCCGCTGCTTGACCTGGCGGTCCGCGACTGGTCGCGAACGTCGAAGAAGCTGGCGCGGGAGGTCAAGGACATGGACGATCTGCGCATCGCGCTGTTGATCCGCTCCTTCCGCGCCATGGGCTATCCCGAGGACGAAAGCCTGGTCCGGGCGCGCATCACCTACTTCCACCAGATCGGCCAGTACGCGCTGTCCTTCAAGGAGGACCCGGCGGTGCGCAGGAGCTACCAGCCGCTGTTCGGAGAGGTGCTGCTCGGACCGCTGGTGCAGGAGCCAGGCTCGGCGCCGCGGCCGTCGGTGATCCAGAGCGGACGGCGCTAAAGGGCGTGCCAGCGATAATGGGCTGCGGCGCGTCCAGCGGACCTCCGAATATCTACGAAGCAGCCGCCTCGTTGGTAATGGCGCGAGTCGCGTTCTGATGGGGACGTAGCAGAAAATAGAACGCGGCGACGTGCGTGATCATCAGCAGCGGCACGTAGATGACCGGGATCACATAGGTCGCACCCAGCAATCCCGCATGGGCAGGAAGATCGGCCTGGATGGCTTGATAATAATCGACGATGAGGTCGATGGTCCCGACGCCATTGAAGGCAACGACGAATAGCCAGAAAAGCGGGCGTATCCTTACGGCAAACAATGCCAGCATGGCCGACACCCCGGTTGCGAAGTCGCCATAGGCGGCAACGGTGGCGAAGCTGGCGGGCAGGTCGGGGCTGACGACGCCCGGAAGGATGAAGACGAGCCCGAAGAAACGGAAACTGTGCAGGGTGGCAATGGCGCGTTGCGCCGCGACCCCGTCCATCGAGCTCAACCGGGGCCAGATGTAGGCACCGAAGCACAGCAGCCATGCGACATAGCCGAGAACGAGCTGGATCTGGAAAAGGATTTCCGTCGACATTGTGGTCTCCCGTCAGCTGTTGGCCGGCGCGGCCTCGAACACCGCGGTCAGGATGCCGAGCCGGCCTTGCATGAGATTTCGTCCCAAATTGGCTGCAAGCTCGGCGAAGTCCGGCCCCATCACCACGCCGAGATTTGGCGAAGGCGGCGGACCCGACGCCCGCAACTGTGCGAACCAGGCCTTGGCGGCCTCGGTGTCGTCTTGCCATGCCAGCATGCGGAAGCCGGCCGGCTCGATCGCCTCACGCGTCGTATCGATTGTCATGAGGAAACTCGTCGCCGGTGTTCGCGCCCAGGGAAGCGGATAGTGCGGCTGGCCGCCGCCCAACACGACGTCGAAGGTGGCAAACCTGCCGCCTGATTTCAGCACGCGGCGAATCTCGCGATAGAGCCGCCCCCGGTCGAAGATGTTCATCGCCACATGCTGCAGCAGCACGATGTCGAAACGGCCATCATCGAACGGAAGCTCCAGGGCGTTGGCGGTCTGGAACGACAGACGCTCGCCCTGCCCGGTGCGCTCGGTCAGGTAGCGCGCGGCATCCACGAAAGGCTCGCTGAGGTCCACGCCGGTAACCTGGCAGCCATAAGTCGCAGCCAGGAAGCGCGCCGGCCCGCCGACGCCCGAGCCGACGTCCAGAACCGACATGCCGGCGGTGATGTCAGCCAATTGGGCGAGCTCGGCGGTGGCCGCAAGCCCACGGGTGTGAAATTGGTCGAGGGTGCCCAGTTGCTGCGGCGTGAGAAGCTGATGCTCCGGGCCGAAGTCAGCCAGTACCGTCCTCAACCGTTCAGTCAGGCCGGTCGCGCGATAATGGTCGCGCACTCCATCAAGTTCATCGGTCATGGCAAGATGCTCCTGTCTCAAGCTCTTACCTAAACCCGCTTCCATCGTTCGACTATCCGCTGTAATCACTACAACCCATGAAGCAGAGCTACACAATCCGAGCCGGGGCGCTGGAGGGCGTCGAGGTGTTCCTGGCTGTCGCCAGACACCGCAACTTCCGCCGCGCCGCCGCCGAGCTCAGCGTGACGCCGTCGGCCGTAAGCCAGGCGGTGCGCGCGCTGGAAGCCCGCATCGGCGCGGCGCTGTTTGTCCGCACGACACGCAGCGTCGGCCTGACCGAGGCCGGTCAGCGCTTCCTCGACCGTGCCGGCCCCGGCTTCGAGGAGATCGTCGCCGCGGGCGAGGCCGCGCGTGACGTCGGCCAGCGGCCGACCGGCCTGCTGCGCCTGTCGGTGCCGCGCGCCGTCGTGCCGTTGATCCTGGAGCCGGTGATCGCGTCGTTCTGCCAGGCCTATCCCGAAGTCGAACTGGAGATCGCCGCGAGCGACGAGATGGTCGATCTGGCGACAGGCGGGTTCGATGCCGGCATCCGCCTCGGGCAGTTCATTGCCACCGATATGGTGGCGGTGCGGCTGACGCCGTCCTTCTCGTTCGTGGTCGTCGGCAGTCCCGACTATCTCGATCGCCATGGCCGCCCTGAGCGTATCGACGATTTGCGCCGGCATGCCTGCCTGCGCCTGCGCCGTTCCAACGGCGCCATCGCGCCGTGGACGTTCGCCGACGGCAACGAAGCGATCGAGGCGATGGTCTCAGGTCCGCTGATCGCCCACGACTATCCGACATTGCTCGGGGCCGCCATGCGAGGGATCGGTCTGGCGCAGACGCCGCGACCCGTCGCCGAAGGTCCGATTGCCCAGGGAAAACTCGAGCCCGTGCTGGACACCGTCGCGGCGATGACGCCTGGCGTCTTCCTCTATCACCCCGGCAAGCGCCAGATCCTGCCGAAGCTGCGCGCCTTCATCGATCACCTCAAATCCGCGATCTGAGGCAATCAAGAGTGCCGCCCCCTGGCGTCATCGGCAATTTGGTGTTGAAGCGGATGACTGCTCTCTCGATAACCCGGTCGGCAACGGTTTCCTGATCAGCGAATGCCTCATCCCGTTCACCTGCACAAAATATTTCATGGTACAAATATCAAAAATACATAAGTAAAAAATACTACAAGATGGACCATACCGGTCAAGAACGTCGTTCTTTCAGTGCTGAAACTTACATTGCATATGAAAAGCGCCAAGACCAAAAGGACCGCATCAGCAGCCGGCAGCCCCAGGGTCAGTCCTCTCCCCGTCAGCAGGCTGGCGGCTGCGACTCCCGGTATGGTCAGGCCGATCGTGGCGCAAGCCGAACCCATCGCGACATTCAAACCGCGCTGCAGCTCGTTGTTGAGTGAAGCGCGCACCGCCGAAATGGCCTCCGGCATCAGCACCAGCCCCGCGATCATTGCCCCCACAATGCTGTCAGCCTGACTCACCTGATAGGCAACGAGCGTATCTTCGACGCTTGCCGCGACCTGCTCGGCGAGCATGACAATTCCGATCAGCCCGGCCATCAGCAGCAGAGCGCTGGCAGAGATGTTCTCGTGAGGGGCAGCGCGCACCGAAACGTCGTGTGGTTGTCCCTGGATAAAGTCTTCCCGGTGCCGGACGGTCTGCGCGAACACGAAGCTTGCATAGAGCAGCACTGAAAGGACGCTGACGAAACCAAGTTGGGCTGCCGAAAACGTGCCGGGATCCGTGGCCCGGGTGTAGGTCGGCAGAATAAGCGTCATGACGGTCAGCGCGATCAGAACCGCCAGATAGGCACTGGTCCCTTGCCGCAAGATGGCCTGCTTGCGATGACGCCAGCCGCCAAGCGCGAGACACATACCGACAACGCCGGTGGATGTGATCATCACCGTCGAGAAGACGGACTCCCGTGCCAGCGTCGGGTTGTTCTCACCATGCAGCATCATGGAAACGATGATCGATACTTCGATTGCCGTGACGGCAAAGGTCAGCACCAGCGTGCCGTACGGTTCCCCTACCCGCCGAGCCACCGCCTCGGCGTGGTCGAGCACCACGAAAATGGTGACGAACATGATCGCACTCGACAGCGCACCGACAAGGATCCTGGCGTTCAGCGAACCTTGGTCCACCGACAGCCCGCTCGCTCTGACCGCGACAGCCATCACCAAGGCGGCCAGCGGCATCGCATAGGAAGTCATCGATCGTCCGAAACCGCTCATCCAAGCCCCTGCGTGCTTCTGCGAACCGTGGCTGCATTCGCGCACCGACAGATCGAAGCATTCACCCGTTCACGCCGTCTTCTGCGCCACCAGTCCCAGTTCCTCGACCATCGCCTCACGCATCAGGAACTTCTGCGGCTTGCCGGTCACCGTCATTGGCAATTCGGTGCGGAAGCGGATGTGGCGCGGGATCTTGTAGTGCGCGATCTGGCCGGCACAGAAGGTTTTGATCTCCTGCTCGGTGGCGATCTGGCCGGGCTTGAGCACGATCCATGCGCACAGCTCTTCGCCATATTTCTGGTCGGGAATGCCGAAGACCTGCACCTCCCTGACCATGGGATGGCGGTAGAGGAATTCCTCGACCTCTCTGGGATAGACGTTCTCGCCGCCGCGGATGACCATGTCCTTGACCCGGCCGACAATATTGCAATAGCCCTCCGCGTCGATGGTGGCGAGGTCGCCGGTGTGCATCCAGCCATCGGCGTCGATCGCCTCGTGGGTCTTTTCGGCGTCGTCCCAATAGCCCTTCATCACGGAATAGCCACGTGTGCAGAGCTCGCCCGGCGCGCCGACCGCGACGGTGGCGCCGTCGGCGTCGATGGCCTTGACCTCGACATGAGGGTGGATGCGCCCGACGGTGGAAACGCGCTTTTCCAGAGGGTCGTCGACGCCGCTCTGGAACGAGACCGGGCTGGTCTCGGTCATGCCGTAGGCGATGGTCACCTCGGACATATGCATCAGCGACACCACCTTCTTCATCACCTCGATCGGGCATGGCGAACCGGCCATGATGCCTGTGCGCAGGCTGGAGAGATCGAAGGTCGCGAAATCCGCATGGTCGAGCATGCCGACGAACATGGTCGGCACGCCATAGAGGCCGGTGCAGCGTTCCTGCGCCACCGCCTTCAGCGTGGCGCCCGGGTCGAAGCCCTCGCCCGGAAACACCATGGTCGCGCCCTTGGTGACGCAGCCCATCGTGCCCATCGACATGCCGAAGCAATGATAGAGCGGCACCGGGATGCAGAGCCGGTCGTCGACGGTGAGCTTGATCGCGGCGGTGACGAAATTGCCGTTGTTGACAATGTTGTGGTGCGTCAGCGTCGCGCCCTTGGGCGCGCCCGTCGTGCCCGAGGTGAACTGGATATTGATGGCGTCGTTCGGCTTCAGCCCCTCGGAAATGCGGTCGAGGCTGTCATGCTCGTCGCGGCCGGCCATGGCCAGCACGTCGGCGAAATTGAACATGCCCGGCGAATTGTCCTCGCCCATGCGGATGACGATCTTCAGATCAGGCAATTTTTGCGCCTTCAGCTTGCCCGGCGTGGCCTTCGCGATCTCCGGCGCCAGCGTCTCGATCATGCCGAGATAGTCCGAGGTCTTGAAACTGGCGGCCGTGACCAAAGCCTTGCAGCCGACCTTGTTCAGCGCATATTCCAGCTCGGTCAGCCGGTAGGCCGGGTTGATGTTGACCAGGACCAGGCCGATGCGGGCGGTGGCGAACTGCGTCACCAGCCATTCCCAGCGGTTGGGCGACCAGATGCCGACGCGTTCGCCCTTTTCGAGACCCAGTGCCAGGAAGCCGGCAGCCAGCGCATCCACCGTGTCGGATAGTTCGCTCCAGGTGAAGCGCTTGTCTTGGCCGACGAAGACGGCGGCATCTTGCGTGGCGTATTTGCTGGCCGTGTCGGAGAAAAGGGCGGGAATGGTCTTATCGAGCAGCGGCACCTTGCGCTCGCCCGAGACGTGCGCCCTGCCGTCGATGGGTGCGATAAAGACGCTGCCGGCGCGCCCAGCGCGGCCGCGCAGATTGGTGGCGTTCTTCAGCTCGTCGAGATTGACCGGCATCGCTGTTTCCTCCCCAGGCCGCGCCGAGTCTATCAGCCCGGCGTGGCAGTGGAAATCCTGTCGATGGTCGAGGAGTTCCGGTCCCTCGGAGCGGTGGTTTGGCTATCCGACCGCCACCGCCATCTTCGCCGCGATGTCGCGCAAGGTGGCTTCATCGCCTGCGGTACGCGCCTTTTTCGACGCGACCAGACAGGCCTGCGACTTCAAGACCACGCCGTCGCCCAGCACCTTGAGATGGTTGGCGCGCAGCGTCGAGCCGGTGGTGGTGATGTCGACGATGACATCGGCCAGTCCAGCCGCCGGCGCGCCTTCGGTGGCACCGAGGCTTTCGACGATGCGATAGACCTGGATGCCGTGTTTCTGCGAAAAGAACTGCTGCGTCAGCCGCCAGTATTTGGTGGCGATGCGCAGCCGCCGGCCGTGGCGCTGGCGGAAATCGGCGGCAACGTCGTCGAGATCGGCCATGGTGTCGACATCGAGCCAGATTTCGGGCACCGCCACCACGACATCGGCATGGCCGAAGCCGAGGCGGGCGACGATTTCGGCGCGGGCTTCCCAATCGGCGAGGTTTTCCCGCACCAGATCTTCGCCCGTAATGCCGAGATCGACCGCGCCCTGGCCGATCTCGCCTGCAATCTCGGAAGCCGACAGGAAGGCGACCTCGACATTGTCCAGGCCCTCGACACGGGCATGATATTTGCGCTCGTCGCCGGGCAGGCTGATGGCGAGGCCGGCCTTGGCCAGCACCTCCAGCGCCTGTTCCTTGAGCCGGCCTTTCGAAGGGATCGCCAGAGTGATCATGGTGTCGTCTCCCGCAACGCCTCGATGCGGTCGAGCCAGACGGAAAAGCCGACGCCGGGGATGGCCGTCTTGGCGCCAAGCAGGGTCAGCAACCGGTCGTAGCGGCCGCCACCGGCCAGGGGACGCTCGCCGCCTTGCGCCGCGATTTCGAAGACCACACCGGTGTAGTAATCGAGCGGACGGCCGAAGGCGGCATCGTAGCGGATTTTTGCCGCCGGCAAGCCATGCGCCTCGATCGCCTTGGCACGGGCAGCGAATTTCTCCAGCGCGGCGCCAAGCGACAGCCCGGCGCCGGCGGCAAAGCCTTCCAGCGCCTGCGCCGCGCCATCGAGCGGCACGTCGATCGCCAGAAAGTTCTTCAGCGCCGCGAAGGCCTCGTTCGACAGCCGCACGCTGCGCAATTCGCCCTTCTCGATCAGCCGCCGCGCAATGTCGGAGGGCGCGCGGCCGGCCGATGCCGACAGGCCGGCCTCTTCCATGCCGTCGGCGATGTGCGCCGAAAGACCTTCAAGATCCCCGTCAAGGACAAGGGCAGCGACGTCGCCGGAAAGCTGGCCGTTGCGCGGCGGGTTGGCAAGGTCGGCCAATGCCGCCTGCAGCATCGGCGCCGAGCCGAAGGCACGGGCCAGCCGCATGCGCCAGCCGCGCGGCAGCCCGAGCGCCGCCAGCACCGCTTCGAAGATGCCCTGATCGCCCAGCGTGACCTCAAGCGACCGGCCAGGCAGCACCAGCGAAAGCAGCGCATGCGCGTCGGCCACCGAACGGGCATCGGCTTCCGCCGTATCACGGTCGCCGAGATCCTCGATGCCGGCCTGGAAGAACTCGTTGCCGCCTTCGCGGCGCTGGCGAAAGACTTCGCCGAGATAGGAATAGCGGCGCGGCGTGCCGGCCTGCGAGCCTATATGGTCAAGGCAGACCGGAATGGTGAATTCCGGCCGCAGGCACAGTGTCTGCCCGGTCTCGCTCTCGGTAAGGAAGATGCGGCGGCGCAGATCCTCGCCGGCCATGTCGAGGAACGGGTCCGCCGGCTGCAATATGGCGACCTCTACCGCATGCGTGTTGCGGGTGGCGAAGAGACTGGTGATGTCGGCTGCGATGGCGGGGAAGCGGGAGGTCAATTTGGCCTCCGTATCGCACGATCAGCTGATTTGGGACCAGCGGGGCGGCCTCTACTTGCCACGCGCCCTCTCCTCGACCTGCGCCGCCAGGATCTTCTTCACTTCCGCGACCAATTCACCTTCCGCCACCGTCACCTGCGCCGGGCGTGCGGCGCGCCATTCGGCGTTGTCGGTGATTTCGGCCGACATGCGCGCGCCTTCGATCAGATCCTTGATCTGCAGCTCGCCCTTGGCGCGCTCGTCGCCCCCCTGGATGATGGCGACCGGGCAGCCGCGCCGGTCGGCATATTTCAGCTGCGCCTTCATGCCTGCGCCGCCGAGATACATTTCGGAACGGATGCCGGCGGCGCGCAATTCGCTCACCATCTTCTGGTAGCGGCCGAGGCTTTCGGTGTCCTTGTCCATGACCAGGACGACGACCGGCGCGATCACGTCGGCGCTGTCGAGCTTGCCGAGGTTCTTCAGCGCCGTCATCAGCCTGCTGACGCCGATGGAAAAACCGGTCGCCGGCACCGGCTCGCCGCGGAAGCGCGAGACCAGGCCGTCATAGCGCCCGCCACCACCGACCGAGCCGAAGCGCACGATCTGGCCGTCCTCGTTGGGGATTTCGGCCAGCAGTTCAGCCTCCAGGACGGGGCCGGTGTAATATTCGAGGCCGCGCACCACCGAGCGGTCCATGGCGATGCGGTCTTCGCCATATCCCGCCGCCCTGACCAGGGCTTCGATGATCGCAAGTTCGCCGACGCCTTCCTGATAGGTCGCATTCGAATTGACCATGGAATCCTGGCCGGCCTGCGCATTCCTTGCCGTTGCCTGAAGAACCGCCTCGGCTTGCCCGTTGTTCAAGCCCGCCCCCTTGGCGAAATCGCCTTCGCCTTCCTTGCCGCCATCCCAGCGCCCCGGGCCAAGCAGGAGCTTCACCCCTTCCGGCCCGAGCTTGTCCAGCTTGTCGATGGCGCGCAGCACGGTCAGTCGGCGTCCGGCGTTCTCGTCACCGCCAAGGCCGATCGCCTCCAGCACGCCGTCGAGTACCTTGCGGTTGTTGACGCGGATGACGTAGTCGCCGCGCTTGACGCCGAGCGCTTCCATGACGTCGGCCATCATCATCGCCATCTCGGCGTCGGCAGCGACGCCCGGTGTGCCGATCGTGTCAGCGTCAAACTGCATGAACTGGCGGAAGCGGCCGGGGCCGGGCTTCTCGTTGCGGAACACCCAGCCGGAGCGATAGCTGCGGTAGGGCTTTGGCAGGCGCTCGTAATTCTCGGCGACGAAACGCGCCGTCGGCGCCGTCAGATCGTAGCGCAACGACAGCCACTGCTCGTCATCGTCCTGGAAAGAGAACACGCCTTCGTTCGGCCGGTCCTGGTCGGGCAGGAATTTTCCGAGCGCATCGGTGTATTCGATCAGCGGCTGGTCGGCCGGTTCGAAACCGTAGAGCTCAAAGACCGAGCGGATCGTCGCCATCATCTTTTCGACGGCGCGGATGTCCTCGGCGCTGCGGTCGGCAAAACCGCGCGGCAGCCGCGCTTTCGTCTTTTCCGATTTGTCGGCCATGAGATGTTTTGCCCGGTGTTTCGTGATGCTTGCAGGTCAACAATGTTGCGATTTTCGTAACGCGCGTGTCCTAAACGATGAAGCGCAGAGCGGCAAGGGCGGGTGCTTCAGACCTGCTCGGGTCAAAAGAAGACAGAAGCGAACTACGGTGAAATAGAAACGCACCGAGAATGAAACAATCCCGCCATGGGCGCGGCATCGTGCCGACACAATCGGAGCCGATATGACGCATCGACACGAAGGGGTTCGGGACATGACCAGCGCAGTGAAATTCCATGCCAACGGCGATGCCGGCGAATTGCCAGCGCGGCTGCGCCCGGCCAGCACCCATGCGCCGAAACCAGTTGGCCAGGCTGTCGGGCCGTTCGATGCGCTCGCCGACACCGGCAAGGGCCCTTCCCTGCGCGACGCCCTGGTGACCGGTCTGCTGGTGATCTATCCGACGGTGGCCACGGTGGTGGCGATCGTCGCCGGACTGCTCCTGGCCAGCGTCAACGGCACCTGAAACCGCCCGCTTCGTTGGTTCCATATTTTCTTGATCGCAGGATTGGTAATGCGGCTGGGCTTCTCCCCGTGAACGGGAGAAGGGAGCTACGTCGGCCGTTTGAACGCCTTGCGTTCCTTCTCCACCTGCTTGCGGCAGACACAGCCCTCTAGATGGTCGTTGACCAAGCCCATGGCTTGCATGAAGGCATAGACCGTGGTCGGGCCGACAAAACTCCAGCCGCGCTTCTTCAGTTCCTTCGAAATCCGCACCGAGACCGCCGTCGTCGGGTTGGCGCGCAGATGGGCGAGGTCGACGATTTCGGGCCGTTCCGCCTTGCCGGGTTCGAACTTCCAGAACCAGGCAGCCAACGAGCCGAACTCGTCGACCATTTCGCGGGCCCGCTTGGCGTTGTTGATGGTCGAGACGATCTTGCCGCGATGGCGGATGATGCCGGCATTGCCGAGCAAGCGTTCGACATCCTTGTCGGTGAAGGCGGCGACCTTGTCGAAATCGAAGCCGGCGAAGGCCTCGCGAAAATTCTCGCGTTTGCGCAGGATGGTCAGCCACGACAGGCCGGACTGAAACCCTTCGAGGCAGATCTTTTCGAACAGTCTGCGGTCGTCGGCCACCGGCCGGCCCCATTCATGATCATGATAGTGCAGATAGTCGGGCAGGTTGCCGTGCCAGAAGCAGCGCGCGACCCCGTCGGGGCCGGCAAGCAGGCCGGTGTTTTCATTGCTCATTGCGAAAAGTCCATCCGTTAACGCGCTCTGGCGCTGCTTTACCGTGGCTTTACCAGATTCCTGAACCCGGCGGTAACCACACCAAAAGGTTTACTGACAGAACCGCATTTTACGCATTCCGATTCATGTTTCGGTTGCTGCTTGCGCGCCAATGATCGCTGGACCGGGGAGCGTTTCCACCCGGTGTATCAGACGATCCAAGGTGCGTTCCCGATGAAGAGAGTTGTGTTTTCCGTGCTCGGCGCCGTGGCTGTGTTTGCCGGCGTCACACCCTCGGCCGCTGGCGACCGCTATGCCGACAGGCCGCCGGTGATGGTGAGCCCCGACCTTTCCGCCCCCTGGGTGCTGCAGCTCGGCAATGCGCCCGGCATTGTGCGGCGGAACCGCCAGCAGCCGCGCCTGCGCACCGCGCAACCGGCACAGCCAGACCGCGTGCAGACGGCGGCCGTGCAGGCGCCGGCGAAACGCATGGTCGTGCGCCCGCAGATCAACCCAATCTACCTGCCGCAGGAAGTCGCCTATGACGGCCCGCAGAAGCCGGGCACGATCGTCATCGATACCACGCAGAACTTCCTCTATCTGGTCGAGAAGAACGGCAAGGCGCGGCGCTACGGCGTCGGCACCGGCAAGCCAGGCTTCGAATGGTCGGGCACGCACAAGATCACCAACAAGCGCGAGTGGCCGGACTGGCGCCCGCCGGCGCAGATGATCAAGCGCGAAGCCGCCAAGGGCCGCTATCTGCCGACCTATCTGGCCGGCGGCATCGAGAACCCGCTCGGTGCCCGCGCGCTCTATCTCGGCACGACCGAATACCGCATCCACGGCACCAACCAGCCATGGACGATCGGCGGCGCGGTGTCGTCAGGCTGCATCCGCATGCGCAACGAGGACGTGGTCGACCTTTATGAACGGGTCAATGTCGGAACCACGGTCGAGGTGATATGATAGCCGCAGCGAATCACCTGGTCGGGAAGCACATCGTTTCCTGAAGTCGGAAGGAATAATGGGGGACGGGCCGTATGGGGATGCGGTCAGTCAAGAAGGGCAGCACGGGAAACCGCGCTGCCCTTCTTCTTTGATCGGCGTCCCGCACCTGCGACAAAGCCCGCGTCCTTGCGTCGCGCAGAAGGCATGGCGCTTCGCTTTCATGCTGCCATTTTCGATGGTCTTTTGCTATGTCGGCGCCAACGCAAGAAAAGAGTGCCAGCCATGTCCCTGCCCGACGACAGCCGCTATCTCAAGGGCGGCCCGGTTGCCCAGCGCATCATCGCCGCCGTGCGCGAGGATGCGGCGATTGCCAAGGCCGAGGGTTTTGCGCCCAAGCTGATCTCGATCACCGTCGGCGATACCGATGCCGTGGATGTCTATGTGCGCAACCAACGCGCCAAGGCGCAGCTTGCCGGCATCGATTTCGAGGAACGGCGTTTTCCCGCCACCATCACCTCGGGCGAACTGGAAGCGGCCATCCACGGGCTGAACGCCGATCCACGCGTCACCGGCATCATCATCCAGCGGCCGGTGCCCGCACATATTCCGGTCAAGACGCTGCAGGCGGCGGTGCATCCGCTCAAGGATGTCGAAGGCATGCACCCGGCCTCGATCGGCAACATCGTCTACAACCAGCTTGATCTGGCGCCCTGCACGGCGGCTGCCTCTGTCGAACTGCTCAAGGAGACCGGCCTCGACCTCAAGGGGCTCGAAGTCGTCATCGTCGGCCATTCGGAAATCGTCGGCAAGCCGATCGCCTTCCTCTTGATGAGCGAAGGCGCGACGGTCACGGTCTGCCATCACATGACGCGATCGGTCGCAGCGCATGCGCGCCGCGCTGACGCGCTGTTCGTCGCCGTGGGCAGGCCGCGGCTGATCAAGGCCGACATGGTGAAGCCAGGAGCTGCCGTCATCGATATCGGTATCAATTCCGAGATCGGACCCGATGGGACGAGCCGCATCGTCGGCGACGTCGACACCGACAGTGTGAAAGACGTGGCCTCCTGGATCACGCCGGTGCCGGGCGGCGTCGGCCCGATCACGGTGGCGATCCTGCTGCGCAACACGATGGTGGCGCTCAGCCGCCAGCGCGCGCTTTATGAGGCGACCTATGGCACGGCGGATAGGCTCGCGGCGGAGTAGCTTCGTTCGTTACGTGAATTGCGGTAAGTGGCAGGTGATACGGCTTTCTTCGTCCCAGAAGACGTAAAGTATGCCGCCGCTGCCCCAGAAGAAGCCGGCCATCGAATCGAGCTGCAGCAGAAATTTCATTTCCCGATCCGTTCCGGGAACCAGCGGACACTGCGGTCCCTGGACCCAGGATGGCAAACCGCCCAGCCGAAACAGATTTTGACGTGAATTGCTGATCCCCCACGACTGCCTGAGCCACCGCGACGGCGTCGGCGCAAGACGGACGCTGCTTTTCTTCGAAGCTCGATTGCGGAGCCATAATTGGAATGAAACGGCGCGATCGGCGTCGGTATACCAGCGGCATCGTGCGCGTAATAGGTCGGTTCCAGCGAGCCGTCGCAGGTCTCGATGCGCAGCCGTGGAAAAGCTGACGTTGTTCCCGCCCCGAAGTCGTCCAGCGTGATGAGATGGACCAGCCGCCTGCCGCAGGCTCGACACAGGCCCGTTCCCTCGCCGCCGATCGCGAAGGACGGCCCTGCCGTCGGCAGATGCCAGGTGGGATGATTGCGGTGCGTCGGAAACGGCGAGTCGTCCGGTGTGCCGCCTTCAAAGACGAGATGGTGGCAGGCCAGCGGCGAGCGAGGGTCGTCGTGGGTCTGCCAATCCTCAAAGTCGGGAATGTCGGCCAGCACTTCGTCCGGGAACAATTCGGGCGCCTGCAGAGCGGCCTGGGCCAACAGTTCCTCAACGTCGGCGTCGCTTTCCGCCGCATCTTGCAGGAAAGTTGCAAGGCGAGCCATATCCGAATCGTCGAGGAACGAGACCGCGTCGTCGATCAGAGTGATCCGGTGGACGCCGGCTTCGACGGCCGCCTCGATGAGATGAATCAGGAACGCCGATCCGTCTTTCAAATATCGGGCGATAATAGCTTCGCAATCGGCATAGCGAGCCTGAAATGTGGAACCTGACTCCTCCGACAGAAGGCGAACCACGGTTTCGATATCTTGCTGTTGCGACTTGCACATTGCCGCATCGTCCTTAGCGGATGCTTCGCCGTCAACTCATTTTGGGCGGCTCGCCGCCATAAGCCCAGTCGAGCAGTTTGATGGTGTGCACCACCGGCATCCTGGCGGCCGACGCGATCTGGGTGATGCAGCCGATATTGCCGGTGGCGACAATCGAGGCGCCTGTCGCCTCGATGTTTTTCACCTTGCGGTCGCGCAGTTTTGCCGAAATCTCGGGCTGCAGGATGTTGTAGGTGCCGGCCGAGCCGCAGCACAGATGACCCTCGCGCGGCTCGCGCACGATGAAGCCGGCCTTGGCCAGCAACTCCTTCGGCTGGCGGATGATCTTCTGGCCGTGCTGCATCGAACAGGCGGAGTGATAGGCGACGACCGTGCCCGGTTTGCGCACGGACTCGGGCAAGTCGAAAGCGGCCAGATATTCAGTGATGTCCTTGGCCAGCGCCGAGACGCGCGCGGCCTTGCCGGCATAGGCCGGATCGAGCCGCAGCATGAAGCCATAATCCTTGATCGTCGTGCCGCAACCGGACGCGGTGATGATGATGGCGTCGAGCCCGCCCTGGTCCATGGCGCGCGTCCAGGCATCGACATTCTGTCTTGCCGAGGCAAGCGCGGCCTCTTCGCGCCCCATATGATGGACCAATGCGCCGCAGCAGCCTTCGCCCGGCGGCACCACGACCTCGACGCCGAGGCGCGTCAGCAGCGAAATCGTCGTGTCGTTGATGGCGGGATCGAGTACCGACTGCGCGCAGCCGGTAAGAATGGCGACGCGACCCTTTTTGGCCCCCTGCCCGGCATGGACGCCCGGCGAGTCCATCGGCGAGGCTGCCGGGATTGAGGCCGGCGCGAGCTTGAGCATGGCGGCGAGCGGCTTTAGCGCCGGGATCTTCTCGAACAGGCCGATGAAGGGCTTGCCGAGTTTCGCCAGCTTGAGCGCGGCGCGAAAACGCTGGGGATAGGGCAGCACGAAGGCCAGCATGGCGCGAGTCAGGCGGTCGAGCAGCGGCCTGCTATAGGTCTCCTGGATGTGGGCGCGAGCGTGATCGACCAGGTGCATGTAGTTGACGCCCGAGGGGCACGTGGTCATGCAGGCAAGGCACGACAGGCAGCGGTCGATATGGGTGACGATCTCCTTGTCGGCCGGACGGCCGTTCTCCAGCATGTCCTTGATCAGGTAGATGCGCCCGCGCGGCGAATCAAGCTCGTTGCCGAGCGTCACATAAGTCGGGCAAGTGGCGGTGCAGAAGCCGCAATGCACGCATTTGCGCAGGATCTTTTCCGATTCCGCGACATGCGGGTCGGCGAGCTGATCGGATGAGAAATTCGTCTGCATCGCTGATGTCCTAGGCCATGCGGCCGGGATTGAGGATGTTCTTCGGGTCGAATTCCTGCTTCAGCCGCTGGCTGAGCGCTGCCAGCGCCGGCGGCTGCGGCTCGAACACCGGCAGCGCGGCGCGATGGGCGGGGACGGCGCGCACCAGCGTCGCATGGCCGCCGCCATGTTTTCGCAACAGCCCGCGCAGCAGAGCGGCTTCCGGATCGCCCTCCTCCATACGCAACCACACCAGCCCGCCCTGCCAGTCATAGAAGGCGCTGACGGCCGCCTGCATGCGCAAGGTCAGCACCATCTGGTGGCCCTGGGAAGGTGTCATCGACACGCGCCAGACCGGTTTTTCGCTGCTGTCGGCGAAAGGCCTGATATCGCGCACGTCGCGCCAGATCAGCCGCGAAGCCTCGCCGGCAATCTCCTCCAGCGGTCCGGCCTTGCCGAGCAGCATCTTCAGCGCGGCGATGCGATAGGCGACGGACGGGCCAAAACCTTCGACGCGCAGCAGCGTGGCAGCGTCGCTGCCGAGCGCGCCGCCGGCTACGCGCGCGGCGATCCGCTCCGGCAGATGGGCGGCACTCGACACTTCCGCGCTGGAGCCGAGTGCCAGCGCCATGGCGCTCGCCGCGGCGTCGTCAAGCAGGCCACGGACCGCGAGCGTCACCTCGGTCTCGGCGGCAGGAAGCACCTTGAACGTGACGTCGGTGAAAACGGCCAGCGTGCCCCAGCTGTTGGCCATCAGCTTCGACATGTCATAGCCGGTGACATTCTTGACCACGCGTCCGCCGGACTTGAAAGCTTCGCCCCGGCCGGACACGACGTTGATGCCGAGGATATGATCGCGCGCCCCGCCCGCCTTTAGCCTGCGCGGACCGGAGAGGTTGGCGGCAAGCACGCCGCCGATCGTGCCCTTGCCCGGTTCGCCGGCGAGCAGCGGGCCGTAGTCCATCGGCTCGAAGGCGAGCTGCTGGCCGTTGTCCGCCAGCAGCTTTTCGATCTCGGCCAAAGGCGTGCCGGCCTTGGCCGACAGCACCAGTTCGGCGGGTTCATAAAGGGTGACGCCGGTGAGTTTCGACAGGTCGAGCGTGTGCTCGGTCTGCAACGGACGGCCGATGCCGCGCTTGGAGCCATGGCCGATAATTTCGAGCGGCGTCCCTTCCGCCACCGCCCAGGCAATGGTGGACAGGACTTCGCCTGACGTTTTCGGGGTGAAAGTCGTCAAAGCCTGTGCTCCCTGAGCTTCTCGAGCACGGCTTCGCCCCTTGGCGACAGCCGGTAACCGATCTCGAGGCTCTCGGTGAGCCCGAGTTCCTTGAGCTTGCGGACATCCTGCTTGAATTTCGGCGTCTCGACGCCGGCCTTGGCCGCCAGGTCCGCCGCCCGCACTTCCGGATGGGCGCCGATTGCCCGCAGGATCGACGGGAAATAGCCAGGCGCCGCATTGTCCCAGCGGGCAAAGCGCAGGGTCAGGAAGTGCCAATCCGCATCTGACAGCGAGGCCTCGCCGCGCAAGGCAACCCGCTCGTCGGGCTCAAGACCGGTGAGTTCGATGCGATAGACCGGGGTGCCGTCATCAGGCCCAAGCATCTCCCGCAGGGCCGCGAGTGTCGGAAAGCCAGCCGCGCTGGCGTCCTTTTCCGTCAGTGCGGACATCTCCACGACCGTGATATCGCCGATCAGCACGACACCCGACGCCGTTCTCACCCGCCCGCCAGCCCTGACCGTCGGCCGCCGCCAGCGACGAAAGGCGAGCGTCGCTTCGCCCGACGCAATGGCCGCAAGGGTCTGGTCCCGGAACAGCATCCTCTCAAAACCTCGGAATATCCGGAAACGCCACTTGCCCGCGATGCACATGCATCCTTCCCAGCTCCGCACACCGGCGCAGTTGCGGGAACACCTTTCCCGGGTTGAGCAGGTGATTGGGGTCGAAGGCGCATTTGACGCGCATCTGCTGGTCGAGATCGACCTGGTTGAACATTTCCGGCATCAGGTCGCGCTTCTCGACCCCGACCCCATGTTCCCCCGTCAGCACGCCCCCGACCTTGACGCAGAGGCGCAAGATGTCGGCGCCAAAACTTTCGGCCTTGTCGAGTTCGCCGGGAACATTGGCATCGTAGAGGATCAGCGGATGCAGATTGCCGTCGCCGGCGTGAAAGACATTGGCGACGCCGAGACCGTATTTTTCCGACAGCTCGCGCATGCCGGCGAGCACACGCGGCAGTTCCTTGCGGGGGATTGTGCCGTCCATGCAGTAATAGTCGGGTGAGATGCGACCGACCGCCGGGAAGGCCGCCTTGCGGCCGGCCCAGAAGCTCAGCCGCTCCTGCTCGGATTGCGAGATGCGGCAGGTGGTCGAGCCGTTGCTTATGGCGATCGCCTCGACAGCGGTGATGAGGTGATCGACCTCGACGCCCGGCCCGTCGAGCTCGACGATCAGCAACGCCTCGACATCGAGGGGATAGCCAGCGTGGACGAAATCCTCCGCCGCGTGGATCGCCGGCCGGTCCATCATTTCCATGCCGCCGGGAATGATGCCGGCGCCGATAATGTCGGCGACGCACTGGCCGCCCTGCTCGCTGGTCGGAAAGCCGATCAGCAGCGCGCGCGCCGTCTCCGGCTTCTTCAATATGCGGACCGTGACTTCGGTGACGACGCCGAGCAGGCCTTCGGAACCGGTCATCACGCCAAGCAGATCGTAGCATTCGGCATCGAGATGGCTGCCGCCGAGCCGCACCACCTCGCCATTCATCAGCACCATCTCGATGCCGAGCACATTGTTGGCGGTGAGGCCGTATTTCAGGCAGTGCACGCCGCCTGAATTCTCCGCGACATTGCCGCCGATCGAGCAGGCGATCTGGGAGGATGGATCGGGGGCGTAGTAAAAGCCCTCCTGCTCGACGGCGGTGGTGATGCCGAGATTGGTGACGCCCGGCTGGGCGACGACGATGCGATTTGGAAAATCGATCGCAAGGATGCGGTTGAAGCGGCTCATCGCCAGAAGCACCGCGTCTTCCAGCGGCAGCGCGCCACCCGACAGCGAGGTGCCGGAACCGCGCGGCACGACGCGGATGTTGCGGTCGTTGCAGTATTTCAGCAGGCGGGAGACCTGCGCCACCGTCTCGGGCAGAACGACGACCAGCGGCAATTGCCGATAGGCGGTCAGGCCATCGCTCTCGAAGGCGCGCATGGCATTGGCCGCGTCGACCACACCCTCGCCCGGCACGATGATGCGCATGTCGGCGACGATCTCGTCGCGCCGGCGCATCGTGGCGTCGTCAGGTTTCGGCATGGCCAGGCCGGACATCAGCAGCCTCATTTTGCTTGACTGGTCAAAATCTTTTACCAGTGAAGCGCGCTGGTTGCAAATGCCGTGGTGGCGGAGCCCACGTTCACGAGACGAGAGAACCTTCCGCAGCGGCAATCTGCCGCTGTCTTACCCTCCCTCTTGTGGGGAGGGTCGTGAACGAAGTGAGCGGGGTGGGGGCAGCGCGGCGCTTATGAAGACCCCCACCCCGGCTCACGATCTTTGCTTCGCTACGATCATGAGCCGACCCTCCCCACAAGTTGGAGGGTAGGGCTGCCGCTATTCGCCGGGGTGCTTGGCCGGCTCGGAATGCATGCGGCGCACGCGACGCACGCCCCACCAGACCAGCAGGATGGCGACCGGCACCGAGGCAGCGGTGACGACTTCCGGCGCGAAAGCATGGCCGAAGATCGAGGCGCCCTTGGCGACATAACCGATGAGGCCGACCACGTAATAGGAGACGGCGGCCACCGAGAGTCCTTCGACGGTCTGCTGCAGGCGCAGCTGCAGCCGCGCGCGGTTGTTCATCGAGGCGAGCAAATCGCGGTTCTGCTTCTCGACCTCGACATCGACCCAGGTGCGCAGCAGCGTCGTGGCGCGGGTCAATTTGCGCGACAAATTGGCCTGCCGCTCCTCGACCGACCGGCAGGTGCGCATGGCAGGTGCGACCCGGCGCTGCAGGAACCCGCCCCAGGTGTCGTAGCCTGGCACGGCCTCTTCCTCGAGCGCTTCCAGCCGCTCGACGACGATGCCGTCATAGGCGCGGCTGGCGCCGAAGCGGTAGAGGCTGGAGGCAGCGTCGGCCTCCAGTTCGGCGGCAAGTTCGGTCAGGTCGGCGAGCAAAGTCTGGCTGTCACGGGTCTCGGCAACCTTCATTTCCAGCGTGGTCTGGGCGAGCCTGTCCTCGATGCGGCGGGCGCGGCCGGACAAGGTCAGCGCCAGCGGCAGGCCGAGCATGGCGAGCGTCCGGTAGGTTTCGATGTCGATCAGCCGCTGCGACAGCGCCCCGGTGCGCGCCGGCGTCAGGCCGCGGTCAAGCACCAATATGCGGGTCATGCCGTCGCCATCCTGGCGGAAATCCGTGACGATGGCCGCATTGCCGCGCTCGACCAGCGAGTAGCACAGGCTGGTCGGATCGAAAGCGGCGATCAGCCGCTCGCTCGCCTGCGTCCATTTGCGGATCTCGAGCCGGATACCCGAAATGACGGTGCCCGGCGGCGAAAAGCCGTTACCGAAGGGTGTGTCCTCCTGCGCCCTGCCGCTTTCGGAAAGCGGACCTTCCCACAGATAGGTCGAGAACTCCGTATGCCGTTCCCAGCGCAGCGAGCCCTTGCCCCATTTCATGGCGTGATGGCGGGCCTGACGGTCGGGCGCGGCGATGCCAAGACGCCGCGACAGTTCGGAAAGCACGGCATGGTCGACGCCGGAGCCACCCTCGGTCATGAAGGCGAGTTGCATCAGGACGCGCGGCTTTTCGATGAGCGGATGCGGCCTGGCATGGACCTCTCCCAGCGCGCCGGGCCGGCCCTCATGCGCGGGGAAACCCATGACGCTGCCCTTGGCGCGCGGCTGGAATTCGAGATTGGACGGGTCGTCTGACACGGCTTGTCCCCCGGGGTTCTCTAGACCCTCTTGCAGTCGCGTCCTCTAGAGCCAATAGGCTGACGACGCAAACAACAAGTTTAGCCGGAGATGATATTGCGCCGGACGGCGAAACCGACACGTTTCGACCAATTGGATAAATAATTTGACCAGTTGGCGACGCAGGCTTTATCCTGCGCGACACCGGTTCAATTCCCAGGCACAGCTGTTGAGCGATATTTTTTCCAGGATCGAGCATTCGCGCACCGCCGACGAGGTGGTGCAGCAGATCGAAAGCCTCATCCTCGAAGGCGTGCTGCGCACCGGCGACCGGCTGCCGGGCGAGCGCGAACTGGCACGCCAGTTCGACGTATCGCGGCCGATCCTGCGCGACGCGCTGAAGGCGCTGGAAGGGCGCAGGCTGCTGACGACCAAGGCAGGCGGCGGCACGCATGTCGCCGACATCATCGGCCAGCTGTTCACAAAGCCGGTGGCCGACCTGATCTCGATGCATCGCAAGGCGGTGACCGATTATCTGGAATACCGCCGCGAGATCGAAGGCATAGCCGCCGAATACGCGGCGCGGCGCGCCACCCCGGAAGACCTGGCGCTGCTCGACCGCATCATGGCGCGCATGGACGAGGCGCATCGCACCGGCGATTTCGACGACGAGGCCGAGATCGACGTCGAGTTCCACCAAGCGATCTGCGAATGCGCGCACAACATCCTGCTTCTGCACACGCTGCGCTCCTGCTACCGGCTTTTGTCGGAAGGCGTCTTCCAGAACCGGCTGCTGGTCTTCACCGTGCCTGGCGCGCGCGAGGCGCTGCTGGCGCAGCACAAGGCAATCCACGCCGCGGTCAAGGCCGGCGATCCCAACGCTGCCCGGCGCGCGGCGATGGACCACATGACCTATGTCGAGCGGTCGATGGCAGAAGCCGAGCGCAGCGGCGACTGGCAACGCGTGTCACGGCTGCGGCTGCGGCAGCGTTCGGAAGCCAGCGATACCGAACCGGCGCGCAGACGCTCCTAGTGAATAAAATCAAGCGGGGACCATCATGAGCGACATTCTCACCATCGCGGACCTCAAGGATCTCGCCCGCCGGCGCGTGCCCAAGATGTTCTTCGACTACGCCGATTCCGGTGCCTGGACCGAGAGCACCTATCGGGCCAACGAGGAAGACTTCCAGAAGATCAAGTTCCGCCAGCGCGTGATGGTCGACATGAGCAACCGCTCGCTGGAATCGACCATGATCGGCCAGAAAGTGTCGATGCCGGTGGCGCTGGCGCCCACCGGCCTGACCGGCATGCAGCACGCCGATGGCGAGATGCTGGCGGCGCAGGCGGCCGAGGAATTCGGCGTGCCTTTCACCCTGTCGACGATGAGCATCTGCTCGATCGAGGATGTCGCCTCGGCGACGACGAAACCGTTCTGGTTCCAGCTCTATGTGCTGCGCGACAAGGATTTCGTGCTCGATTTGATCGACCGCGCCAAGGCGGCGAAATGCTCGGCACTGGTGCTGACGCTCGACCTGCAGATCCTCGGCCAACGCCACAAGGACGTGCGCAACGGGCTTTCGGCGCCGCCCAAGATGACACTGGCCAACATCATCGACCTGGCCAGCAAGCCGCGCTGGTGCCTGGGTATCGCCGGCACCAAGCGCCGCACGTTCCGCAACATCGTCGGCCATGCCAAGGGTGTCGGCGACGTCTCTTCGCTGTCGTCCTGGACAAACGAGCAGTTCGACCCGCAGCTGTCGTGGAAGGATGTCGCCTGGATCAAGGAACGCTGGGGCGGCAAGCTGATCCTCAAAGGTCTCCTCGACAAGGAGGACGCGCTGATGGCGGCCAAGACCGGCGCCGACGCGATCGTGGTCTCCAACCATGGCGGGCGCCAGCTCGACGGCGCATCGTCCTCGATCATGGCGCTGGAAGAAATCGCGGACGCGGTCGGCGACAGAATAGAAGTGCATATGGACGGCGGCATCCGCTCCGGCCAGGATGTGCTGAAAGCGCTCTGTCTCGGCGCCAAGGGCACCTATATCGGCCGCCCATTCCTTTACGGCCTGGGCGCGCTCGGCAAGGAAGGGGTTACCAAAGCGTTGGAAATCATCCGCAAGGAGATGGACATCACGCTGGCTCTGTGCGGAAAACGTCTGGTCACCGACATAGGCAAGGACCAGCTCCGGCGCTAGGGTCGGGTGACAGCCTGACCACGGAGACCACGACGCGTTGGCGGAACCCGGCATCCATTTTCTCGACGCCCATGGGCCGGAGGGTGTGCGACTTTACGCGATCGGCGACGTGCATGGCCGGCTCGACCTGCTGGCAGCCATGCACCAGCGCATCGAGAGCGAGCTGGAGTGGAAACCGGTTCGCGACTGGCGGGTGATCCATCTCGGCGACTATGTCGACCGCGGACCGGATTCCAAGGGCGTCATCGATTTCCTGATCGCGGCGCGGGAACGCGATCCGCGCCATCTGATGCTGGCGGGCAACCACGACATCGGCTTTCTCGATTTCCTCAGGACCCCCGACCCGGAAGGGCTTTTCATGCGCTATGGCGGCGTCCAGACGGCGTTGTCCTATGGTGTATCGCTCACCAACGACGCCAGTTGGTTCGGCAAGATGGAGACAATGAGACGCGGACATCAGGCCCTGCTCGAGTCCATGCCGCCGGGCCATGTCGATTTCCTGCGCTCGCTGCCGTTTTCGTTAACGTTCGGCGACTTCTACTTCTGCCATGCCGGCATCCGGCCGGGCATACCCCTGGACAAGCAGAACCCGCAGGACCTGATCTGGATCCGCGACGTTTTCCACGATCACACCGGCCTGTTCCCAAAAATCGTGGTGCACGGCCACACACCCGTCCGCGAGGCCGAAGTGATGGCCAACCGCGTCAATGTCGACACGCTTGCCTGGCAATCAGGCATGCTGACCGCCCTCGTCGTCGACGGGGCGGACAAACGCATCCTGGAAATGGCTATAAAGGGAGCTTGAGCCCAGCTACGTCGCAGGGATGCGTCGCGAGAGGGCCGGCTTTTTTAGCGAAGCGAGGCGGTGACGCCGTAGCCGTCGACGGCGTTGTGGTTGTTGGCGGCATCGGCGGAATAGATGCCGAGACCGCACAGCACGATGGCGGACAACATGGCAAAGGACAGAAGCGCTGCTTTCACGGACGTCATCTCTTGTTGAGCTTGCTGCATCTGTGCACCAGGCGGTTACCAATGCGTTGAAACGGAGAATTCGCTTCAAAGTTTCGACGATTTCGCGCTTCTAAGCGCGTTCTGTATCGGAGGTGTGTCGCACGGGTCACACAAAAGGTTCATCCCGGTTGCACAGCCGATGCAGAGCGCGCGCCTTCTAGGATGGCGGTCGGACACAAGCCAAGGATGAAAGGGGTTTTCCCCAGCCGGTTTGACGGCTGCGTGCCAATTATGTCACGCGGAGCGCCAGGGGCAGGCTCTTAGATCGTGTAGATCGTGGCTACCCAGGCGCGGGCGATTGCCATGCCGGCGGCATCGGCGTCGGGTCCGTTAAGGGCCATTTCGCCATCGAGCTTGTCGGCCCAATCGGGATGCCGCGAAGCGATGGTCGACGCGAAGGAGGTGCTCCAGTCCTTCACCATCGGCCGGTCGGCCTCGAAATGGAATTGGAAACCATAGATGGCGCGGCCGACACGGAACGCCTGGTTTTCGGCGACTTCGTTGCCGGCCAGCCGCACGGCGTCTTGCGGCAGTTCGAACGTGTCGTCGTGCCACTGGAAGATCGGGAACTTTTCCGGCAGGGCGCCCAGCACCGGATCGGTCTTGGCGTCCGGCGTCAGCGACACGCCGCGCCAGCCGAACTCGTTGGCGCCGCCGATGCGGTTCTCGCCGCCGAAGGCGCGGGCGACCAATTGGCTGCCAAGGCATATGCCGAGCACGGCGCGGTCCTTGCCGGCGAAATCGCGGGTGAGTTCGAGCAGTGCGGGGAAATAGGGATACTCATCATCGGCCAGCGCATTCTGGCCGCCGCCGAGCACCACCATCGCATCGTGCCCGTTCGCATCTTCGGGAAGGGGATCACCCTTGTAAGGAAGGCGCACGTCGAGATCGGCGCCGGCTTCCGCAAGGGCGGCACCGACCTGGCCGAGGCCGGTATTGTCGTAGTTCTGGACCACCAGCACCCGCATCGCAAAACCCTGCTGACATGAAAAAGATGTCACGAGCGATATCATGCCGCCCGCATTGCAGCCAAGATCGTATTCTGGGAGACAACTATGCCACTGCAGAACCGGGTCGATCCGTTCGGCGCCATCCACGCCGTGCCCGAGCGCGGGCTGTTCACCGGCAATCGCGGCATCATCCACGATCCCGCGACCAAGACGCTGCTGAGGAAGCGCTGGGCGCTTCAGGCCTGGATCATCTGCGTATGCCAATTCCGCAATGTCCGGCGCGAGCCGATGGGCAAAAACCGTCCTGGTGGCAAGGCCGGCTGGACCGAGTTGTTCTTCCTCGACGAGGTGACGGCGCTGGCCGCCGGTCATCGGCCCTGCTTCTTTTGCCAGCGCGAACGGGCCAGGGATTTTGTCGGCCGCTTCGGCGAAGCCTTCGGCATTGCCGAGCCCCGCGCGCCACAGGTCGACAAAAGGCTGCACAAGGAGCGGCTGGCGTCGGGTGGCAAACGCCCTGCTGTGGCGATGCATGAGCTGTCCAGCCTGCCCGACGGCGCGGTGGTGGGCACCGGCGGCAACGCCTATGCCGTGCGTCACGGCAAGGCGTTGCGTTGGTCCTTCGCCGGATATGGCCCACCCGCCGGTCTTGGCCAGCTGGAAGACAAGGCGCTTGTGCTGCTGACCCCCGGGACAACGCTTGCCGTCCTGAGGCATGGCTTTCGTCCGGTGTGGCATCCGTCGGCCAAGGGTTGACGCCAGCCACCGGCTCGCTCATTCCTCGGCGATGCGCGCCAATTACAAGATGCAACGTCTGTTCGTGCCTGACGACCTCGGGCCGGATGCCGAGTTCGATGCCGACCAACAGCAGAGCCATTATCTCATGCATGTGCTGCGGCTTGGCGAAGGTGCCGAAATCCTGCTGTTCAATGGCCGCGACGGCGAATGGTCGGCAGCCATCGCGGCGAAGTCGAAGAAGGCAGTCAAACTCAAGGTCTTGGCGCTGCAACGGCCACAGCCACCCCTCCCCGATCTCATCTATTGTTTCGCGCCGCTGAAGCAGGGCCGGCTCGACTATCTCGTGCAGAAAGCGGTCGAGATGGGCGCCGGCGTCCTGCAGCCTGTCATCACGCAGCACACGCAAGTGGCCAAGCCGTCCATCGATCGGCTGCGGGCCAATGTCGTCGAGGCCGCCGAGCAATGCGGCATCCTGGCGGTTCCAGAAGTGCGAGAGGCGGAAAAATTCGAACGCCTGCTGACCGGCTGGGACAAGGAAAGGCGGCTGGTCTTCTGCGACGAGGACGCCTCGACCAACAATCCGCTGCCTGCCCTGCAGGCCGTAAAGGAGAAGAAGCTCGCGCTGCTGGTCGGACCGGAGGGCGGCTTTTCCGATGACGAGCGCAAGATGCTGCGCGCCCTGCCCTTCGTGACCGCCATTCCGCTCGGCCCGCGCATCCTGCGCGCCGATACGGCGGCCGTGGCCGCCCTTGCGGTGATGCAGGCAACCGTCGGAGACTGGTAGGACGCGATGTCTTGCAAGAGGCCGCCCGGTTCGTGGCCTTCAATTCCTCTTGACCTGTGGCTCAGGATTTTTCGCTTGATCGGCTACTGACATTTCGTCCATTTACCGCCGGCGGTCACCCGACCGTCTCTGAGGGCACAGCGATGGCGCGCGACACAACCGATTTCCGGCCGATCGAAGGCGTCGACGAACTCGTCGACCACCTGGCCGAGGGCAACAAGCCGCGCGACAAGTGGCGCATCGGCACCGAGCACGAGAAATTCCCCTTCTATGTCGACGGCAACGCGCCTGTGCCCTATGGCGGCGAGCGTGGCATCCGCGCCATCCTCGAAGGCATGCAGTCAAAGCTTGGCTGGGATCCGATCATCGACGACGGCCGCATCATCGGCCTGGTAGAACCGACCGGCCAGGGCGCGATCTCGCTCGAGCCCGGCGGCCAGTTCGAGCTTTCCGGTGCGCCGCTGGAGACCATCCACCAGACCTGCCGCGAGGGCAATGCGCATCTGGCGCAAGTGCGCGAGATCGCCGAGCCGATGGGCATCCGCTTTCTTGGCCTCGGCGGCAGCCCGAAATGGTCGCTGGCCGAGACGCCGAAAATGCCGAAGTCGCGCTATGAGATCATGACGCGTTACATGCCCAAGGTCGGCACCAAGGGCCTCGACATGATGTACCGCACCTGCACGATCCAGGTGAACCTCGACTTCGAGAGCGAAGCCGACATGCGCCGCAAGATGCAGGTGTCGCTGAAGCTGCAGCCGCTGTCGACGGCGCTGTTCGCCAACTCGCCCTTCACCGAAAGCCGGCCAAATGGCCTGCAAAGCTGGCGCGGCGACATCTGGCGCGACACCGACAACCAGCGCTCGGGCCTGCTCGAATTCTGCTTCTCGCCCGATTTCGGTTTCGCCGACTATGTCGAATGGGCGCTCGACGTGCCGATGTATTTCGTCATCCGCGACGGCCACTATCACGACATGACACACATCACCTTCCGCCAGTTCATGGCCGGGGCCGCGCGCAACGAAGTGCCGGACGGGCTGCCGACCATGGGCGACTGGGCGAACCATTTGTCGACGCTGTTTCCGGACGTGCGGCTGAAGCGTTTCCTCGAAATGCGCGGCGCCGATGGCGGCCCGTGGCGGCGCATCTGCGCGCTGCCGGCCTTCTGGGTCGGGCTGCTCTATGACGAGGCGGCACTCGATGCGGCCGAGGCGTTGACCTCGAGCTGGACGTACAAGGAAGTGCTGGCGATGCGCGACGCCGTGCCAGAATTCGGCATTGCTGCGCCCTTCCGCAACGCCACGCTGCGCGAGATCGCACGGGACGTGCTGGCCATTTCGCGCACCGGGCTGAAGAACCGCGGCAAGAAAAACCGCGACGGCTACGACGAAACCTCGTTCCTCAACACTTTGGACGAGGTGGTCGCGCGCGGCACGACCAGCGCCGAGGAGATGCTTTCGGCCTACCACACGCGCTGGGGTGGCTCGATCGAGCCGGTGTTCATGGAATACGCCTATTAAGCCAGCGGCAAAAGCCGCTTCAATCGACCGTTGAAACGAATTAGGCTCTCTTCCGAGGAATTCAGGAGGAGACGCCGATGCCCACCTTGTTCGACATGCTGGCGCAGGCCCAGAACGGCAACGGCATGCAGGCACTTGCCCAGCAATATGGGCTTTCGATGCAGCAGACACAGGCTGCGGTCGCCGCCCTGCTGCCGGCCTTTTCGCAGGGGCTGCAACGCAACACCGCCGATCCTTACGGGCTTGGCGCCTTCATGACGGCGATGGCAAGCGGCCAGCACGCCAAATATTTCGAGGACGCGACCCGCGCCTTCTCGCCGCAGGGCGTCGACGAAGGCAACGGCATTCTTGGACACCTGTTCGGCTCGAAGGACCTGTCGCGCGCCGTCGCCAGCCAGGCGGCGCAAGCGAGCGGCGTCAGCCAGCAGATCCTGCAGCAGATGCTGCCGGCGATCGCCTCGATGGTGATGGGTGGACTGTTCAAGCAGACGACAAACCAGATGCAGGCCGCCGGCGGTTTTGGCGGCGGCAGCAACCCTCTCGGCGAGATCATCGAGCAGATGATGCGGCAGGGCGGCATGCAGGCTCCGGCGCCACAACAACGCCAGGCACCGCAGCCCCAGAACCCGATGGACAACCCGCTCGGCAAGGTCTTGCAGGACATGTTCGGCGGGCAAAGCCAGCCGCAGCCGGCACCCAATCCCTATGGCGACAATCCGTTGGGGAAGGTGCTGCAGGATATGTTTGGTGGCGGCACGCCGCAGCCGCAGGGCCGGGCGCAGCCGCAGCAGACGCAAAGCCCCTACGGCGACAATCCGCTGGGAAAGATCTTCGAGGAGATGCTGCGGCAAGGTGGCGGGGGCGGATTTGGCGGCGGACAGCCGGCGCCGCAGCCGCAGGCACCGCAGCAGCGCCAGGCGCCGCCGCCGCAGACCAATCCGAGCGGCCGGCCACGAAACCCGTTCGACGATCTGTTCGGCAAGATGTTCGAGACCGGCGCCCAGCAGCGTGACGACTACCAGAAGGGCGTGGAAACGATCTTCGACCAGTTCAAGCGGGACATGGACCGGCGCTAGGCGCCAAACCAAGAGCCCTTTCCGAGCAAGCCAGAAAAGAAAAGCCCGGTCCTTGGGAGGACCGGGCAACGTGCAGGCAGGCCGGCGGGGAACCGGCAGGGAGTGGGGGAGCCTGCATAATCCTTGGTCGCGCTGAGCCCTGAAAAGGTTCAGCAGGACCGAAATCAGCCGATCAGGCCACCTTGCGGTCGATGTCCTCGATCGTTTCGACGCGATCACTGGCGATTTCGCGCAGGATCGCCGTCGGGTCACGACCGAACGGCACGTCGATGGCGACATGCAGGTCGGCGCGCGTCAGGCCGATATCGGCGAGTTCGGCGTCCGACATCTCGCCAAGGCGGTAGAAGGCGCGACGGTTTTTCCAGGCGCGGTAGATATTGAAGACGGTATTGGCCACGCGCGTCGCAACGGCCGGACGCGAGGTGATGCGCGAGGTCTCGGTGGCGAAATCGATCGTGGTCATGTCGGTCTCCTTCAGTCTCGAACACACAAAGCCAAGCAGTCGGCGCTGGCGACAGCGGCCGTTCCGGCTTCGATTCACATGCCTTCATGTGGATGTCAGCAATTTGCCATCGGCCGATTGATTAATCCAACGAATGTTTTTAATCTTTACCATCAACACCAGTGATGGATCACGCCAATGAAAGCGCCGCTCGATCTCGATCAGTTGCAAACCTTCATTTCGATCGCCGAGACCGGCAGCTTCACGCGGGCGGCAGAAGAGGTGCACCGGACCCAGTCGGCGGTGTCGATGCAGATGCGCCGGCTGGAGGAGCGGATCGGCAAGCCGCTGTTCGAGAAGGAGGGGCGCTCCAACAGGCTGACGGAGGAAGGCGACAAGCTTCTCTCCTATGCAAGACGGCTGCTCTACCTCAACCGCGAAACGCTCGCCGCCTTCGACGACCAGCGGCTCGAAGGCACGATCCGCATCGGCACGCCGGACGACTATGCCGACCGCTTCCTGCCCGAGATCATGGCGCGCTTCACCCGCTCCAACCCACGCGTCGAGCTGACGGTCATCTGCGAGCCGACACCGGGGCTGGTCGAGCATATCAAGCGCGGCAATCTCGACCTCGCGCTGGTGACGCACAATGACGTGCGCGGCCAGTCGGAAGTGGTGCGGCGCGAACCGCTGCTGTGGGTCACCTCGGCCAATCATGCGACGCATGAACAGGAGACGCTGCCGATGGCCTTTGGCCGGCCGAATTGCATCTGGCGGCGCGCCGCCGTCGATGTGCTGGACCAGCAGAACCGCGACTATCGCATCCTGTTCACCAGCTTCTCGGCGACCGTCATCACCGCCGCCGTTCTGTCGGGCCTGGCGATCTCGGTGCTGCCGGAATGCGCACTCAGGCCCGGCATGCGGGTGCTGGGCGAAGCCGACGGCTTCGGAACCCTGCCCGACTGCCGCATCGGCATCATGCGCGGCCAGACCTCGCGGCCGGAGATCGTCGATGCGCTCGCCCGCCACATCTCGGAGAGCCTGGACAACATCTCGGTGCCGCTCGTCGAAGAGGCCGGGACATTCGATTTCGCAGCACTTGCCTACGCCAAGATCAGGCGTACCAAGGCGAACCAGATCCTGCCGGGCTGGTAGGAAGGATCGTGGCGCCTTGACGCGGGGCGCCAACCAGCCCCCAATCAGCCGATGAGCGAAGCAGCATCCGAATCACGCACCAACGCCACTGAATACACGGTGAGCGAGATCTCCGGCGCGCTGAAGCGCACGGTCGAGGACGTCTTCGGCAATGTGCGGGTGCGCGGCGAAATCTCGGGCTATCGCGGCCCGCATTCCTCCGGCCATGCCTATTTCGCGCTGAAGGACGACCGTGCCCGGCTCGACGCCGTGGTGTGGAAAGGCACGATGAGCCGGCTGAAATTCCGCCCCGAGGAAGGGATGGAAGTGATCGCCACCGGCAAGCTCACCACCTATCCCGGCAAGTCCAACTACCAGATCGTCATCGACAATCTTGAGCCTGCCGGCGCGGGCGCGCTGATGGCGCTGCTGGAGGAGCGCAAGCGCCGGCTGCAGGCGGAGGGGCTTTTCGATGCCGGCCGCAAACGCCGGCTGCCCTTCATGCCGCGCGTCATCGGCGTCGTCACCTCGCCGACCGGCTCCGTCATCCGCGACATCATCCACCGCATCAAGGACCGCTTTCCGCTGCATGTCCTGGTCTGGCCGGTGCGCGTGCAGGGCGATACCGCGAGTGCGGAAGTGACCAATGCCGTCACCGGCTTCAACGCGCTGACCTGGGACGGTTCGATCCAGCGCCCCAATCTCTTGATCGTGGCGCGCGGCGGCGGCAGCCTCGAGGACCTCTGGGGCTTCAACGACGAGGCGCTGGCCCGCGCCGTTGCGGCCTCAGGCATTCCGGTGATTTCCGCTGTCGGCCACGAAACCGACTGGACATTGATCGACCTCGTCGCCGATGTGCGGGCGCCGACACCGACGGGCGCGGCCGAAATCGCCGTGCCGGTGAAGGCCGACCTCGAAGCGACGCTGGCCAGCCTTGGCGCGCGGCTCAAGGCGGCGGTGCTGCGCAATTTCGAACGCAAGCGGCAGGCCGCGCGCGCGGCGGCACGCGCACTGCCCTCGCCCGATCAATTGCTGGCGCTGCCGCGCCGGCGCCTCGACGAGGCGACATCAAGGCTCGGCCGCGGCCTGTCCGTCAGCGTCGATCGCAAGCGGGCGCGTCTCCAGGCCCAGAGGTTGACGCCGGCCACGCTGTCGCGACGCGTCAACGAGGCGCGCACGCTGACCGGGCGTGACCTCGCCCGCGCGCAGGCGGCGTTCTTTGCCATTGTGCGCGAACGTCGCGCGCGCTTCGCGCGCACCGCGACGCGGCTGTCGCCGGCGCCGATCGCGCGCCGGCAAAAACTGCAGGCCGACACGCTGGCGGCGCTCGCCAGGCGGCAGGATCGGGTCATCTCGCTGCGCCTTGAGCGCCTGCGCGGCCAGTTGAGCCAGGCCGAACGCCTCTTGACCACGCTTTCGCACAAGGCCGTGCTCGCGCGCGGCTTCGCGCTGGTGAAGGATGCCGACGGCGCCGTCATCAAGCAGGCGGCTGACGTGGCATCGGGGATGGCGCTTTCGCTGGAGTTCGCCGACGGGACGGCGGACGCGGTGGCAACCAGCGGCGCAGCGCGGCCAAAGCCGGCAGCCAGGCCGGCGGCCAAGGCGAAAGAACCCGGCAATCAGGGGTCGCTGTTCTGACCATGACCGACAATCCGCACCATCTGGCCACGCCGAGCGGCAAGCCGCGCGCACGCAGCTTCGGCATCGGTTTCGACGGAACGCCCGGGCCGTTCAACGCAATCACCGACGTGCCCGGTGTCGCGGTCGGCTATGCGACGCTGATTTCAGGCGACGGGCCGCTCGTCGTCGGCAAGGGGCCGGTGCGCACCGGTGTCACGGCGATCCTGCCCAGACCGCGCGCCGACCTGGCTACACCGGTCTTCGCCGGCATCTTCAGCCAGAACGGCAATGGTGAGCTGACCGGCTCGCACATCATCGAGGAAACCGGCGCTTTCAACTTCCCTATCACCATCACCAACACGCATTCCTGCGGTGTTTCGCGTGATGGCACGCTGCGCTGGATGCAACGCGTACTGCCTATCGCGGTCGACAGCGCCTGGGGCCTGCCGGTGGCGGCGGAGACCTATGACGGGTTTCTCAACGACATCAATGGCCACCATTTGACATCAGAGCACGTTGCCCAGGCACTCGATGGCGCAACCGGCGGCCCGGTCGAGGAAGGCAGCGTCGGCGGCGGCACCGGCATGATCACTTTCGGCTTCAAGGCCGGCTCGGGCACGGCGTCGCGCATCATAGGGTGGCAGGGAAATTCCTACACGGTCGGCGCCTTCGTGCAGTCGAATTTCGGCAAGCGGCGCAATTTCACCGTTCGTGGCCTGCGCGCCGGATCCGAACTCGCGGAGCCCGCGATCCGCGAAGGCACGCCGCGCGCCGAAAAGGGTTCGATCATCGCCGTTGTCGCCACCGATGCGCCGTTCCTGCCGCACCAGATGAAGCGGCTGGCACGCCGGGTGCCGCTGGGCGTCGCGATGACCGGCGGCTTTGGCTATCACAGTTCGGGCGACATCTTTCTCGCCTTCTCGACAGCCAATCCTGCCGCCGCACTTGCGCCGTCGGGCCGGATCGCCAAGGCCGATTTCATTCCCGATACAGACATCGATCCATTCTTCGATGCGGTGATCCAGACGGTGGAGGAATCGATCCTTAACGCCCTGGCCGCCAATGACGACATGACCGGGCGCGACGGCAATTTCGTGCCGGCGCTGCCGAAGGCGTGGGTCAAAGAGAAATTCGGGCTGAAAGAAACGTTCGGCTGAGACGACAACGCGGGCCGAAGGGCCCGCGCATTCAGATAACAGAGAGTTCCGGGTAAAATCTATTCCGCGGCCTTGCTGACCGCATGCTGGTCCTCGTCGGCCTCGGCGGCCTCCTCGAGCCGGGAGGCAATGAGTTCCTGGATGTCGCCGACTTCTTCCTGGATATCTTCCAGGGGAATACCGACTTCCGCAGCCTTGGCGGCACATTCCCTGGCCAAGGTCTCAGCCTGCTTGTCGATCCTGGCCTGGGACTGGCAATGGACCTTTTCGCCGATCCATCCCCGCAAGAACTCGATCGCGTGTTCACTCATACTACTGTTCCCTGGCGGCAAAGCCGTTGGTAATCATAAACGTCGGCATCCTGCAAAGGATGCATCCTCCCATTCCAGCCGAGTCGCGGCCAGCCGGCAAGTCAATGCCGTGCAGGGTCCACAGAGCCGAAGGAAATCGAGGATTCAAGCACATTTCTGATTCTGGAGGGTTGCTTCCGTGAGCTGGATCAATCCAGCTTCGCGCCACTGTTTCTATTTGCTTTTCCGGTTTTCCAGCCGATTTTTCGTCACAAATGATGGCGCAATGCGTAACACATTTTCACAGTCGCTCCGGAGGGCTGCGCTTGGCGCGCCGGTCGAAGCCGCCGCTATATAGTGATATCCCCATGCAATGTCGACTCCCGGAACGTCGCACCTCGCCAGCCCCATCAGAAGGTCTCAACCCAGGGCCTGAGCTCCATCTCCCAGGTCCAGGCGCTGCGCTGCTGGCGATGAATGGAGAGATAGGCCTCGGCGATCGCGTCCGGGGACAGCCGGCGATCCTGCGGCCCGGACTCCTGTCCGGACGCGGCTGAAGCAATGGCGCCATCGATGATGAAATGCGCGACGTGGACGTTCTTCGGCGCCAGTTCACGGGCCATGGACTGGGCCAGCCCGCGCAAGCCGAATTTTGGCATGGCAAAACCGGCGGAGCCGGCGAACCCCTTCACGCTGGCCGTCGCGCCGGTGAAAAGGATCGAGCCCGATCCTCGCGCGACAAGCCGGCGAGCCGCCTGCTGGCCAACCAGGAACCCGCCATAGGCGCCAACCAGCAAAGCCTGACGGACGGCCTCGGGATCGAGTTCGGCTATTGGTCCGCGGGCGCGTCCGCTGGCGTTGAAAATCACCAGCGAGAGCGGACCGGCCTTGTCGGCGACATCGAACAGGTGCTCCACCGACGCGGCATCGGAAACATCCGTTGCCACGGCCTGCGCGCCGGTCTCGGCCTGCAAGGCACCAAGCTTCTCAATGTTGCGGGCGGCCAGAACGACGCTGAACCCTTCCTTCGCGAGGAGGCGCGCCAGCGAGGCGCTCAAGCCGGAACCCGCACCGGCGATAATTGCGACATTGGATGTCATGAAACCTCTCCTTCTTTCCACGGGACCGCGGTCGATGGCTGGCGAATGAGCTGCGGTGAACTTGCCGGATCAGCGCGGCGACGGCAACGCGCAACGTGGCTAGAAAAAGGCCGGGCGCGAAACCGGCCCGGCCAAAAAGAAGGTCATAACCTTCAGAGGGGAACACCGCTCGGCGAAATGGGAGGAAAACACCGAACGGATTTTGCTCTTTTGAACCGATTCGCGGACAGATACGACGAATTGTTTTCCAAAGATCGGGCAGAATGGCGAAAATCCTGTCCTTTCTTACGGAGGAAGGTCAGCCAACCCGGCTTTCCCCTTCGAGCAGATCCGCATAATGGCGCCGAGCGACGTCGGGATGCGAGCGTAGCCGGCTTTTCAGCACATTGGTTCCGACATCGCGAAACAGCGGATTGTCCGGATCGCTGGCCGGCCCGCGTGCCTGTGCCGCCAGTTCCTCGGAAAGGCCAAGCAGCGGGATCGTCGCATCGAGCCTGGCACTGAAGAAGAACGGCACCGAAATGCGCTCGACGCCGGCGGGCGGCGTCACCACGCGATGCACGGTCGCGCGCAAATAGCCGTTGGAGGCCAGTTCGAGCAATTCGCCGATGTTGACGACGAGCGTGCCGGGGATGGGGTCCACATCCACCCAGCTGCTGTCATAATCGACCTGCAGCCCCTTATTGTCATCCTGGAGCAGCAGTGTCAGGAAGCCACCATCCTTGTGCGCGCCGACACCCTGGTCGCCATCGGTTGCATCACGGCCGGGGTAGCGCACGATCTTCATGCGATGGTTGGGCTCGCTGCTGTAGATCGGATCGAAGGCATCCTCGGGCTGATCGAGCGATTGCGCGAAGGCTTTCAGCAGCCGGATCGCCACGGCCGTCACCTTGCTCTGCCAGGCAAGCAGAGCCGGTTTGAGATCCGGCAGCGCCGCGGGCCACTGGTTCGGTCCCTGCAGCCGCGTCCAGGCGGGAATTCCCGGCCCTTGCGCGATTGCCTGGCGTTCGACGCCGATGTCGAGTTGCTCGCGCCAGTCCTCCCTGCCCTTGGTCAGTTCGCCGCCGGCTCGGGTGTAGCCGCGAAACTGCGAGGACTTGACCATCTCGATCGCCAGCTTGTCGGCCTTCGGCAAGGCAAAGAACTGGCGCGACGCGGTGAGCACCTCGCTGATCTCCGCCCAGGAGATGCCATGCCCGGCCAGATAGAAAAAGCCGATGTCGCGCGACGCGGAACGAAGATCCGCCAGAAATGTCCGGCGTTCCGACGCGCCTTGTTCAAGACGGCTCAGATCGAGCACAGGCACTATTCTGGGCATATCAAGCTCCTTTCCCAGTGCTTTCCGGATGTTGTTTGAAAATTCCGTCCGAAAAACCCAGCCGATTAAACATGCAGGCACTTTTTGCGCCACCCTAACCGCTATCATTGCGCGCTAGTCTTATCGACTTCGGATGGGCGGGAAAGGAACGATCGGCCCTTAGGCGCGGCCGTGACGAACAATTTTTCCATTCGCAGGGACAAGCGGATGATGAGCGCGGTCCGAAGGAATTCAGGCGAAGCGGGGCCGCTCCGCCTCGCTCGGCGGCTGCTTCGATAGCACCGTCCTTTCAGCCCGCAAGTACAAGGCAGAAGGGCGAAATCGTGCCTGTCATTCGGCGATTTGATTGGGCCACATCACGGCAACAGTCCGCCGTAATATCAAACACTATTGGCAACCACCTTTCAGCTACCCGTTCCTGTCGAATTGAGAGCTATTGTCTCGAGGGCGATTGTCCAGACCGGCGTTAATCGCTTTGGTCCCGTTCCCTGAGGGGCCGATCGCTCAAGAGGAGATCGCGAGATGCGGCTCGGGCCGGCCAACGTGCCCTATGTGGTCAGCCGCGACGCCGACTACGCCGTGCCTGTCGATGGCGACGATCGGGGCATCCCCGCCGTCCTCGTCGAGATCCGGCAGGATTTGCTGGCGAACCGGGCCGGCATCGAGGAGTGGGCGAACCGGCTGGCGGCGGCGCTGCCCGCACATGAGACGGAGACGGTTTCGTGAGGACCAGCGCCTGACGCGGTGGCAGCCGACGTGAACTGAGCCGCGGAGGAGCCAGACCCATGGCCATGCGAAAGCCCGCGCCTGTAGCGGAGGCGCGGGCTTTCGTCACTGCCATGCGGGCGGCTCAGGCGGCCCGCCGGCTTTGTTTCGGCCACAAATTCTGGTTCATGCGGAACAGGTTCAGCGGGTCATAGAGCTGCTTGATCTCCAGAAGCCGCTGGTAATTGCCGCCATAGGCCGCTTCCACCCGGTCGACCTCGTCCTCAGGCATGAAGTTCACATAGGCTGTGCCGGCGGCATAGGGCTTGGCCGCCTCGTAGAGGCCGCGCGCCCAGCCGATGCAGGCCCTGTCCATTGCCGGTTCGCGCCAGCGGGCATGAACATTCATGACGAAGTGCGAGCTGCGTTGCGGAAACGCCGTCGCGTTCTGCGCCACACGGCCCGCCGCACCGCCGACATGGCCGATGAATATCTCGCATTCCGGGCCAGGAAGCTCACGTATCGCTTCGGTGACGACCTCAACTGCCCTGTCGGAGAGTTCGGTGAAGTCATGGCTCTTCCAGTAGTTGCGGGCGCCGGGGACGAGCAATGGGTCGAATGCCTGCTGCCAGCCGGCGAACGGGTTGGCGCCGACGACATCGGCAATCGGCGAGCCGATGGCGCGAAGCTTCTTCGTCGCCTTTTCTCCCGCCTGGAGATCACCGCAATAGCACATGGCCAGCACCAGAACATCCTTGCCATGCCACTCGGCCGGCAGGAAGGGCAGCGGCGGCGCTTGGCGCATGACCACCCAGCAGGTCAGTTCGTCGGGCGCTGTTTCGAGCGCGTTGCGATACTCCTCCAGCACCTTCTCGGCATCGGCGAAGGGATGCACGACAAGCCCCGACAGAACCTGCGGACCCATCTGGTGGAGCTGAAACTCGAATGCCGTGACAATGCCGAAATTGCCGCCGCCGCCACGCAGTGCCCAGAACAGGTCCGGATTTTCCGTCTGGCTGGCGCGCAGCAACATGCCGTCGGCGGTGACCACATCGGCAGAGACAAGATTGTCGATTGTCAGGCCGAATTTGCGGGTGATCCAGCCAAAGCCACCGCCCAGGGTCAGGCCTGATATGCCGGTGGTCGAATTGATGCCGGTCGGCACCGCCAGCCCAAAGGCCTGCGTTTCGCGGTCGACATCGGCGAGCGTGGCGCCGGGTCCAACCCATGCCCGCCGTGCGGCGGGATCGACCCGCACCGACTTCATCGGCGACAGATCGATCATCAGGCCGCCATCGCAGACGGCGCTGCCGGCAATGTTGTGGCCGCCGCCGCGCACGGAGACGAGAAGCCTGTTTTCCCTGGCGAAATTCACGGCACGGATGACGTCGGAGGCGCCGACGCAACACACGATCACCCCGGGGCGCCGGTCGACCATGGCATTCCAGATGGTGCGGGCCTCGTCGTAGGCTGCGTCCCCCTGCTGAAGCAGTGTGCCGCGCAATTGTGCCGAAAGCGTTTCGATGGTTGCGGCGTCGATTGTCGTCTTGCCGCGATCAAGCGTGGTGAGGCTCATGGTGTTCATGGTTTCCTCCCGATTTGCTTATGAGCCGATCTCCTTCAAACGCCTTCAATTCTGCTCTTATGTTAGACATCGCGCAAGTTACGCCAGACGGTGAGCCGCCGCTTGGCGCGCATCAAGGGCGGTGACCAGTCGAAGGTCGCTTGGCCGACGCCGCGAAGCATTCTGGAGCAACTGAGGGGAACGATGCATGGCGGACAAAAAATCCTGGCAGACATGTCACACTGCAGATGCTGCCTCGTCATGCGGTCGGCACCAACAGAAGGAAGCCCACCATGACCGCAAAAATCGACCTCTTCGCCGCCGCCCCTTCGCTGATGAAGAACTGGCAGCGATCCTCGATTGAGCTCTCCGCCGCCGCCAGTCTCGAGCACGGCCTCACCGAACTGGTGAAGCTGCGTGCCTCGCAGATCAATGGCTGCGCCAACTGCATCAATCTTCACGCCACAGAAGCGCGCGAGAACGGGGAAACCGAGCAGCGCATCTACCTTTTGCCCGCCTGGCGTGAAGCGCCCTGCTACAGCGACCGCGAACGCGCCGCACTCGGCTGGACCGAGGCCTTGACCCGGCTCTCGGAAGGTACCAGCCATGCAAGCGCCTATGATGCGTTGAAGGCGCATTTCACGGAGGAGGAGCAGATCAAGCTTACCTTGACGATCAACATCATCAACGCCTGGAACCGCATCGCCGTCGGTTTCGGCCTGTATGCCGACCCGGCTGCCGTGAAGGCCGCCCGGGTGGCCGCGGTCTGATGACTAGCTCAGCGCCCGATGACGCCGCGGCGGGCTTCGGCCCGCTGCGTCCAAAGCTCATGCGTGTCGCCTACCGCATGCTGGGCTCGGTGTCGGACGCCGAGGATGCCGTGCAGGAGGCCTTCATCCGCTGGATGAAGGCCGACCGCAGTGCCGTCCGCGAACCCGAGGCATTCCTGCGCCGCACGGTGACGCGGCTGTGTCTCGACCAGCTCAAATCCGCGCGGCACAAACGCGAGACCTATGTCGGCCCCTGGCTTCCCGACCCCGTTGTGGAAGAGGACGAGGTGGAGGACGTAACCTTGCCGCTGATGCTGGTGCTGGAGCGCCTGTCTCCGCTCGAGCGTGCCGCCTTCCTGCTGCACGATGTGTTCGGGCTCGGGTTCGACGAGGTCGCGGCCGCCATCGAGCGCGACCCGGCGGCCTGCCGCCAGCTCGCGGCCCGGGCGCGTGGCCATGTCCGCGAGGCGCGGCCCCGTTTCACGGTGGAAAGGCAACGCGGCCTGGCGCTGGCCGAGGCCTTCTTCACGGCCTCGCGCAGCGGCGACATGAAGGCGCTTGGCGCCATGCTGGCGACCGATGTCATCGCCCATGCCGACGGTGGCGGCAAGCGCCCGGCGGCCACGCAGCCGGCCCTGGGCTTGGATGCCGTCATGAGACAGTATGAACAGGTCGCCGCCTGGTTGCGCACGCATGGCTCGAAGCTTGTCCGCGTCGGTTTCATCAACGGATTGCCGGGGTTCGTTACCCTGGAAGCCGATGGCGAACTCCAGACCACCGCACTCGACATCGAGGATGGGAAGATCGCGGCGATCTACGTCGTGCGCAATCCCGACAAGCTCAGGCACCTGCATTGAGGTGCCTGGCTGGTCAGGCCAGCCCGAACTGCTCGACGGCACGCATGATGCCACGCAACTCGGCGAGGCCTTTCAGCCGGCCGATCAGCGAGTAGCCGGGATTGATCTTCTTCTTGCCGATGTCGTGGGCGAGCAGGTGACCATGGTCCGGCCGCATCGGGATGCGCCAGTCGGCACGGCCCTCCTTGCGACGGCGTGCCTCCTCCTGCATCAGAGCCAGGATGACATGCGCCATGTCGGTGCCGCCCTCGAGATGCTCGGCTTCGTAGAACGAGCCGTCCTCCTCGATCGTGATGTTGCGCAGATGGACGAAATGGATGCGGTCGGCGAATTCCTTGACCATGGCGACGATGTCGTTGTCGGCGCGCGTGCCGTAGGAGCCGGTGCAGAAGGTCAGCCCATTGGCCGGGCTGTCGACGGCGCTGAGGATGAAGCGAGCATCCTGCGCGGTCGAAACGACGCGCGGCAGGCCATAGAGCGAAAAGGGCGGGTCGTCGGGATGGATGCACATGCGTACCCCTTCCTCTTCGGCGACCGGAATGATCTCGCGCAGGAACCAGGCGAGGTTGTCGCGCAGCTCCTTAGGCCCAATCCCATCATACTCCGTCAAAGCCTCGCGGAAACTGTCGCGGTCATACTTGCGCTCGGTTGCCGGCAGGCCGGCGATGAGGTTGCGCTCGATCTGATCGACCTGCTCTGGCGTCAACGCCTTCAGCCGCTTCTCGGCTTCGGCGATCCGCGCCGGCGTATAGCTGGCGACGCCGTTCTTGCGCTGCAGCACGAAAAGGTCATAGGCGGCAAAATCGATGGCGTCGAAACGCAAGGCATAGCCGGTAGTCGGCAGGCGATACATGAGGTCGGTGCGCGTCCAGTCCACCACCGGCATGAAATTGTAGCAGATCGTTTTGATGCCTGCCTTGGCGAGCGTGCGGATGCTGTCGCGATAGTAGCCGGCGTAGCGCTCGCGTTCCGGCGCGCCGATCTTGAAGGAATTGTGGACCGGGATGCTCTCGACCACCGACCATGTGAGGCCGGCGGCCTCGATGATCCGTTTGCGCTCGAGCACATCGGCTTCGGGCCAGGCCCTGCCATCGTAGATGTGGTGAAGCGCCGAAACCACTCCGGTGGCACCGGCCTGCCTGACATGATCGAGTGTCACCGGATCATCCGGACCATACCAGCGCCAGCACTGTTCCATTGCAACTGTCCTTTTTGCGAGAGACCGGCAACCTATTGTTTGACTACGATGAGTGTCAAACTCAGAACCGGGTTTTTGTTGCGCATGAAGGAGCTCCTGCGATGAACGATTTCGACGGCAAGGTGGCATTGGTGACGGGGACGACCGGCATCGCGCTCGCCACCGCAAGGCGGCTGGCGCAGGGCGGTGCGGCGATCGTCGCCTGCGGCATCGACAGAGCCGCCAATGCCGCCATGCAGGAAAGCCTTGCCAAGGCCGGAGCGGATGCGCTGGTGCAAACGGTCGACGTGTCCGTTACCGATCAGGTTCGCGACGCGGTAGTCGCCGGCGTCGTGAAATTCGGCG